>AP026064.1 GCA_024349725.1 Arsenophonus endosymbiont of Ceratovacuna japonica | reverse complement strand
AATGTAGACTCCATTAAATAAAATTAATAAAAAATTATTAAATTTAGTAAATAATAAAAATATTAATACCTAAAGAAGATTTACTGAATTAATTACTAATTGTATTATTTTATATAGATTATTATATTAATAAATTATTATAAATAATATAATAAATTTAAATAAAATTTTTTAGATAATTTTAATATTTTTATTTATAATAACAAATTAATAAATATGTATAAATAAATAAAGAAGAAAAAGAATATTATCACAAATATTAAATATATATAAAACTTAATAATATATAATTTTTAATTAAAGTTAATAATAAATATTTATTAAAAATTTTAATCTAAAATTTTTAAAATACTTAAAATAATATTTTTTATAAAATACATAATATATTATAATATAAATTTTATAATAATTTAAGTATAATATAATAATATTAAGTGTAATATTAATTTTTAATAATTTTTATATTTATATAATAATTATTGTAATTTATATTTTTGATATGATATTATATTTTTTTATTTTTCTTATATTATTATTTTAATATAAAATATAATATTAATTTAATTTTATATAAATAATAAAATAAAATTTTAAATTTATTTTAAATATTATTTATTATTAAATATTTTATTATATTTTATTTTTTATTAATATTTATATTTTTAATAATTAAATATATTAATAGTATATAATTTAATTAATATTAATAAAATAAATAATAATTAATTTATTAAGTTAGGTAAAACTATTATGAAACGTACTTTTCAACCATCTATATTAAAACGTAATCGTTCTCATGGTTTTCGAGCTCGTATGTCTACTAAAAATGGTCGTCAAATTTTATCGCGCCGCCGCATTAAAGGTCGTGTTCATTTGACTGTTTCTTCAAAATAATAGTTTTATTAAATTAGTTATGTTTGTTTTTTCTAAAAAGTTAAAGTTATTAACTACTAAACATTTTAATCGTGTTTTTAAAAGGCAGTTAAGAATTAGTTATTCAAAAATAATTATTTTTGGATGTATGAATAAATTAGGGTATCCACGTATTGGTTTTAATATTGCAAAAAAAAATGTTAAATTAGCTCATGAACGTAATCGTATTAAAAGATTAATAAGAGAGTATTTTCGTTTACATCAACATGAATTACCTTCAATGGATTTTATAATCTTAGTAAGAAAAGGGATAGATAATTTAAATAATAAAAAAATTACTGAAATATTATGTAAATTATGGTGTCATAAATGTCGTATTGTTCAAAATTATTAATTTTTATAATAAAATGTTATCAATTGATAATTAGTCCATTATTGTTACCATGTTGTCGTTTTAATCCTACCTGTTCACAATATGGAATTGAAGTATTATATAGATTTGGATTAATAAAAGGTAGTTTATTAGTTATAAAACGTATATTAAAATGTCATCCTTTATATAAAAGTTGTAATGATCCTATTCCAATTAGACTAAATGACCATAATAGAGAACATTAATGATGAATTCGCAACGTAATTTTTTATTCATAATTTTATTATTTATTTCATTTTTAATTTGGCAAATATGGGAAAGTGATAAAATACAGTTAATAAAAAATAATAAAATTATAAAACAAATAGATATATCAAATATTGATAACCAATCTAAATATATTACAGTAAAAACTGATGTACTTGAATTACATATTAATCCTCGTGGAGGTGATATTAATCAAGCTAAATTATTAATTTATCCTAAGAAATTACATATATCTGATCCATTTTGTTTATTGAAAATTAATAAAGATTTTGTTTATCAAGCACAAAGTGGAATAATTGGTCAAAATGGTCCTGATAATCCTAATTATAATAATGGTTTTCGTCCTTTATATATTTCAAATACAACTAATTATTCATTACAGGATGGTCAAAAAGAATTACGTATTCCTTTTATATTCATAGATACAAATGGTGTTATCTATCAAAAAATTTATGTATTAAAACGTAATAAATATAATATTTTAGTAGAATATAATATTATTAATAATAGCATTAAACCATTAAAATTAGCTTTTTTTTATCAATTAAAACAGACTATAGAATTACCAAAACAATATGATATAGAAAGTAATAATTTTTCTTTACATACTTATCGTGGAACTGCATATTCTACTGATAAAATAAATTATAAAAAATATGATTTTAAAGATATTATTAATAATAATTTAAACATTAATACTAAAGGTGGTTGGGTAGCAATGTTGCAACAATATTTTGCTACTGCATGGATACCAAATTATTATAATCAAAATATATTATATACAATTTACTTAGATAAATCTATTGCAATTATTGGTTATAAAAGCACTCCAATAACAGTGAAACCTAATAGTAAAATAAATTACACTTCTACTTTATGGATAGGTCCTGAATTACAAGAAGAAATGGCAGATGTTGCACCATATTTAGATTTAACAGTTGATTATGGTTGGTTATGGTTTATTTCACAACCGTTATTTAAATTATTAAAATTTATTCATAGTTTTATTGGTAATTGGGGTTTTTCTATAATTATTATTACTTTTATTGTTCGTATAATTATGTATCCTTTAACTAAAGCACAATATACTTCTATGGCTAAAATGCGTTTATTGCAACCTAAACTTTTAGTTATAAAAGAACAAATGGGTGATGATAAACAACGTATGAGTCAAGAAATTATGGATCTTTATAAAACAGAAAAAGTTAATCCATTAGGTGGATGTTTACCATTACTAATTCAAATGCCTATTTTTCTTGCTTTATATTATATGTTAATGAGTTCTATTGAATTACGTCATGCTTATTTTATTGGTTGGATTCAAGATCTTTCAGCTAGAGATCCTTATTATATTTTACCATTATTAATGGGTTGTATTATGTACGTTATTCAAAAAATATCACCAACAACAGTTACTGATCCTATTCAACAAAAGATTATGACTTATATGCCTATTATTTTTACTATATTTTTTTTATGGTTTCCTTCAGGTTTAGTTTTATATTATATTATTAGCAATTTAGTAACAATTATTCAACAACAAATTATTTATCATAGTTTAGAAAAACGAGGATTATATTGTCGAGATAAAAAATAATTTTTTATATTATATTATTTAACTTTAATATAAGTAATAAAATAAAACATTATTAAAATTACTTAATAATCATTTTAATTGTATTTATAATTATAGAGAATTAAATAAGCATGTATTCTAATGATACAATTATTGCACAAGCAACACCTTCTGGACGTGGTGGAATTAGTATTTTACGAATATCTGGTCCAAAAGTTATTCAAATTGCTAATATTATTTTGGGTAAATTACCTAATATACGTTATGCGGATTATTTACCATTTTATGATAGTGATGGTAAAATATTGGATCAAGGAATTGCTATATATTTTCCAGCACCAAATTCTTTTACTGGTGAAGATGTTCTTGAATTACAAGGACATGGCAGTCCAATAATTATTGATTTATTATTTAAAAGAATTTTAAATATTAGTGAAATTCGTATTGCTAATCCAGGTGAATTTTCTAAACGTGCTTTTCTTAATAATAAAATTGATTTAATGCAAGCTGAAGCTATTGCAGATTTAATAGATGCTAGTACTGAAAAAGCTGCTCGTTCTGCGATAAATTCTTTACAAGGTGTTTTTTCAAAAAAAATTTATAAAATAATACAAGAACTTACTAATATACGTGTTCATATTGAAGCATCAATTGATTTTCCAGATGAAGAAGTTAATTTTTTATCTGATAATAAAATAAAAATAAAATTAAATAAGTTAATGACTGATTTAAAAAATATACTTTTAAATGCTAATCAAGGTATCTTATTAAAAGAAGGTATAAAAGTTGTTATTATTGGTAAACCTAATGCTGGTAAATCTAGTTTATTAAATGCATTATCAGGACGAGAAGTTGCTATTGTAACAGATATTGCCGGTACCACTAGAGATATATTACATGAATATATTGATATTGATGGAATTCCACTGCATATTATTGATACAGCTGGTTTGCATAAATCTTTAGATAAAATTGAGCAAATAGGAATTAAGAAGGCTTTGGAAGAAATAGAACAAGCTGATCATATACTATTTATAGTAGATAGTATTACTACTGAAGAAATAGAACCGAAATTACTTTGTCCTGAATTTATAACACGATTACCTAAATATTCACCTATTACAATAATTAGAAATAAAGTAGATATTACTAATGAACCTGTATCTATAACTAAAATTAATAATTACTCACTTATTCGTCTTTCAGCATATCGCAAAAGTGGTATTGATTTATTACGTCAACATTTAAAAGAAAGTATTAGATTTAATTATAATATTGAAGGAGAATTTTTAGCTAGACGTCGTCATATTCAAGCTCTAAATATTGCAGATAAACATTTACAACGAGGATATCAACATTTGGTTGTTACACGTTCATGTGAATTATTAGCAGAAGAGTTACGATTGACTCAGAAAGTATTAGGTGAAATTACAGGAGAATTTAGTTCAGATGATTTGTTAAATAGAATTTTTTCTAGTTTTTGTATTGGAAAATAATATGTTAATAAAATACTAATTTATTATAAATTAATTAATTTATTTATTTTATAATATATTAAAGTATTAATAATTAAGATTATATTTTAATATAAAGATTAATAATTATTAATTTATTATTAATTTAAAATATTAAATTATATTTAATTATTATTAAAATTTTTTATTTTATGCATTTAATTATAAATTATTTATTATATTTATAAATTGAATATTAATATAATAATTTATGAATCAATAAAAAAATTAAAATATAATTTAATTAGTATATTATTTTAATTAATTTATTTCAATAAATATATACTTAAATTTTTATTAATAATTTAATTATTTCTAATAAATTTTATTTTATAGAATAAGGTATTTATATTAAATATTTAAATTTAAATATACTTAAGTTATAAAACATAATTTTTTATTATTTTATACTTAAATGTAGTATTTTAATTATTTATAATGATTTTAGATATAAAATAAATAATAATTTGTATTAAATTATTAATATTTTTGATAAAATTTAAATAATTATTATATATTTAAAATATATTTTTATTAAAAATAAATATAATATTTTAAGTTATTAAATATATCTTAAGTACTTGTATATTTTAATAAAAATAATTAATTTTAATTAATTATTTATTTTGATATTATTAATATATGAAATAAATATCACTAAATTATTAATATTATATATTATGATAAATTAATAAAATTATAATATAATTATTTAATATTAATTATAGTATATAAAATTTAAAGTATAATTATTAAAAATTAATTTTATTATTAAAAATTATTTATATAAAATAAAATAATTAATTATTATTATATAATAGTTAAATTTTATATAATTATTTATTAATAGGATTAATATGTTACAAGTTTATTATTCTAATAAATTAGATATTCATAGAAAATTTATTTCTAATTTTATTAAAAGCAATACTCCAAGTAATCCATTTGAACAAGAAATTATTTTAGTTCAAAATATAAATATATCACAATGGTTACAAATAAAATTCGCAGAAAATTTAGGAATTTCTGCTAACATTTCTTTTTCTACAGTAATAACTTTTATTGATGATCTATGTAATAAATCTTTATCTAATATTATACAAAAGAATAGTTTTACTAAAAAAGAAATGACTTGGAAATTAATGACAATTATACCAATTATGATAAATAATTTAGAATTTAAAGCAATTAAAAAATACTTAAATAAAGATATAGATAAGCATAAATTATATCAATTATCAAATTGTATTTCAGTTTTATTTGAAAAATATTTAATTTATCGTCCTTTATGGTTAGAAAGTTGGTATAAAAATAAATTAATTGATGGATTAAATAAAAATCAAAAATGGCAAAAATGTCTTTGGTTAAAGTTAATTGAATTTACTGAAAAATTTAATCAATCAAAATTGTATTTAGCAAATATTTATAAATATTTTATACAAAATTTACATACTAATATATCTATACGAATTAATCTACCAAAACGAATATTTATCTGTGGTATTACATCATTACCGTTTGTTTATTTGGAAGTTTTAAATGCTATTAGTAAGTATATAGATATACATTTAATGGTTATGAGTCCCTGTCGTTATTATTGGGAAAATATTAATAATTATTCTTTTTCAACAAAATTTACAGAATATAAGTTTAAACATTATTATAATATACATAAAATTATAAATCTTAAAAAAGAAATCCCTGTTAACATTTTATTAAATAAACAAAAAAAACAATTTTTAACTAATCCACTATTATCCTCTTGGGGTAAGTTATGTCATGATAATATTTATTTTATTTCTCAGTTAGAACAATGTAATAAAATATTTTCTTTTGTAGATTTACAGTCTGATTCTTTATTGCATAAAGTACAACGAGATATTTTAGAATTAGAAGATCATATGCAATTTGGATTGACTAAAGATAGTTATAATAATAGTTTAAAAAAAAGAAAATTAAATAAACAAGATAAATCAATAACATTTCATTCATGTCATAATAAATTACGTGAAGTAGAAATATTACAAGATTATTTATTAAGATTATTTGAAGAAAATACAACTTTAAAACCTAAAGATATCATTGTAATGGTACATGATATAGATAGTTATGTACCTTATATCCAAGCGGTATTTGGTAATGTATCTCCAGAACGTTATATAACTTTTTCTATTTTAGATCAAAAAGATAAACAAACGTATTCTATTTTTCAAACCTTTATTTCATTGCTTAATTTACCACATAGTCGTTTTACAGCAGAAGAAGTACTGTCTTTGTTAGAAGTTCAATCAATAGCTCGTAGATTTTCTATTTATGATGATGAATTGCTTTTATTGCGTAAATGGATTAATGAATCAGGTATACGTTGGGGACTTAACGATGAACATATAAGTAAGTTAGGATTACCAGGATTTAAACAAAATACATGGAATTTTGGTTTAAAAAGAATGTTTCTTGGTTATGCAATGGATAGTAATATTGGAATATGGAATAAAATTTTACCTTATGATGAATGTATTGGATTATCAGCGCAATTAGTTGGAAAACTTTCTGCATTTATTGATTTATTAGATAACTGGAAAGATATCCTTAATCATGAAAGAAAATTATCAGAATGGTTATCATTATGTCAACTTCTATTAAATGATTTTTTTGAGCCCGATGAACAAAATGAGTCAATATTGATTAATATATTACAACAATGTAGCAAAATAATTAAAGTTGGTATAGAAGCAAAATATGAAGATAATGTTCCTTTATCACTTATTCGTGATGAATTAATAACTTATTTTAATGATAAAAAAATTAATCAATCTTTTTTTACTGGTGCAATGAATTTTTGTAAATTGTTACCAATGAGTTTTATTCCTTTTAAAGTTATATGTTTATTAGGTATGAATGATTTAACATATCCAAATTTAAGATTCCCATTAGGATTTGATTTAATGGATAAACAACCACAATGTGGAGATAAAAATTATCAAGATGATGATCGTTATTTATTTTTAGAGGTTTTAATGTCCGTTTCTCAACTATTTTATATTAGTTATATTAATAATACTATGTGTGATAATAAATATTGTCATCCATCGATATTAGTAAATGAATTACTTAATTATATTAGTCAAAGTTTTTATTTAGATGGCGATGAATATATAAATATTGATAATAGTTCAGATAGAATAAAAGAATATTTAGTAATTAAGCATACACAAGTACCTTTTGCGTTAGAGAATTATTTACCTAATAATATTCATCAGAGTTATGCAACTGAATGGTTATCAGCAGCTAAAAAAAAAGGTAATTTGAAATCTAAATTTTGTACGTTATTATCACCAATTATTAATAATAATGAAATATCATTAAATCATTTACTTTCTTTTTATAAACATCCTATACGTTTTTTTTTTCAACAAAGATTAAAAGTTAATTTTTCTAATAAAGAAATACAAATACCTGATCATGAACCTTTTATTGTAAATAATTTACAACGATATAAATTTAATAAACTTTTAATTAAAGCTATAATTTATGAATATTCATTAGATGAGTTATTTATAATTTTGCGTTCAACAGGTAAATTACCAGTAAAACATTTTGGTAAACTTTATTGGGAAAAACAGATGAAAAATATGTTTTTGTTAGCTAACAAAATAAAAAAAAATTATCATGAATGTTTTAATAAATCATTTAATGAAAAATTTGATAATATTTATTTAGTTGGACAATTAAAAAATATACAGCAAAATGGTATTATTCGTTATCGTCCAGCAAATTTAACTATTAATGATGGTTTATCATTATGGATAGAGCACTTAATTTTTTGCTTAACTGTTGGATTAGGTGAAAGTTATTATTGGGGAAATTATAATAGCGAATGGTGTTTTAAATCAGTGGATCCATCTAATGCTAAATTATATTTGCAACAACTTATTGATGGTTATCAAAAAGGTTTAAATTCTCCATTGCCACTTTTTAATAAAAGCGCTTGGAAATGGTTAATGTCATGTTATGATCAAAAAAATAATCAGTTTGATTTTAATTCTAGCGATATTTTACAAAAAGCTAAAATACAACTTATACAGTCTTTACAAGGAACATATAATATTTTAGGTGAAATAGAGGATAAATATATTAATAGAGTTTTTAATAAAATAGACAATAATTTACTTGAAATAATAATGAAAAATGCACAGATTTATTTACTTCCTATAGCAATTTATAAAAAACAAAAAAATATAAAAAATTTTTAAAATAATAATAAAGTTATAATAGTTATATTTTTATTATAATTTTATATTGTAAATTTAATAATTTTTTATATTAAATATATTATAATTAATAAATATAAATTAATTTTAATAAATTATATATTATATTATTATAATGTATATAAATTATAATATTATAATAAATTATTTTAATTATTAAGATTAATTATAATAATAAAATATTAATTATATTATTTATAATATAAAAATAAATTATTATTTAAAAGCATTTAAAAACTATTTAGTAAGAAAATTAATTTATTATATTTGTATATTTAATTATAAAATATAAGTTTAATATATAAAATATAAAATTAAATATATTATTATCATAATAATATTTTATATAATATTTTTAAATTTAGTGATTTTAAAAAAAAATATTAAGTTTATTAATAATTAATATTATATATAATATAAATTATATTTTAAAATTATTTTAATTTTAAATTTAATTAAATAAATTAAATAATTAAAAAATTTATTATTTTTAATATTTTATATTAATTTAATAAATTTAATATTTATTAATTTTTTATGATAATTTATTAAAATAATATATTTTAATTTAATTAAGTATTTATATATTTTTAATAATTTTTTAATTACAAGTTATCATTATTTTTAATATTATTAATTAATATAAAATATTAATTTTATAATAAATTAAAAAATTATAAAAAGTATTTTAATTGAAGTATGTGTAATTTTCTTTGAAAAATAATATAATTTTTAATAAAATTTAAAAAATAATTTATTTATTTATTAAAATTAAATTTATATATAAGAAATATGTATGATAGTAATTTATATATAGTTTTATTAATAAATTTAATATTGATTATTATTTTATATTTATTAAATAAATATAATATTTAGTTTTATTTAAATTATTTAATTATATTATTATTATTTATTAATAAATAAAACTTATTATATGTTTAAATTTTAAATTATAATTAAAATAGTATTTATATTTATAATTTAATTAAATTGATGATAAATATAATTAAATTTTCAATTTTATTTTTTTTTAATATAAAATTATAAATTAAAATTATGATATAGAAAACAAATGATAATTTTAATGTATTTAAAGTTATTAAATTATTAATATAATTAAATATATTTATTTTTAATTAAATAATTAAGTATAATATATATTATTTAAATTGCAGTTTTAAATATTTTATATCAAGGTAAATATTAAGTGCATAATAGTAAAATACAAGTTTATAAATTAGACCCTTATTCTTTACCTCTTTATGGTCTACGTCTGATAGAATCTTCAGCAGGAACAGGAAAAACTCATACTATTGCTTTACTATATTTAAGATTATTATTAGGTATTGGACAAAAAAATGCATTTTCTCGTGTATTAAATATTGAAGAAATTTTAGTTGTTACTTTTACTAAATCTTCAACTAATGAATTACGATCACGTATTTGTTATAATATTCATCAGATGAGATTAGCTTGTATTAGAGATGGCATTGGTTTTCATAAAAACTCTATATTTAGAATATTATTATTTTTTATTTTAGATAAAAAATTAGCCGCTCAATGGTTACTTATGGCTGAGAACCAAATAAATAAATTAGCAATTTATACTATTCATAGTTTTTGTCATCATATTTTATTACATAATGCTTTTGAGTCAGGAATGTTATTTAAACAGTCAATAATAAAAGATGAATATATTTTACAAAAAAAAGCTTGTGCTGATTTTTGGCGTTGTAATTGTTATTTAATGGATTATTCTCTAGTAAAAGTTATCACTAAAGAATGGAGTGGTCCAGAGGAATTATTATCTGAAGTAAAACCTTTTTTACAAGGTGATCTTCCAATTTTTATTAATCAATCAATTAAAGGTAAATCAATAATACAACGACATAAAATAATAATTAATATTATAAAAAAAATAAAAAAATTATGGATTGCAAATTCATCAAGTTTTTTTAATTTAATAAATAATTCATCTATTAATAAACGTATATATAATAATAAAAATTTATCTTATTGGTTAACAATAATTAATAATTGGGCAAAATTGGAAACTATAGATTATGAAATACCTAAAGAACTAAATCGTTTCTCTCAATCTGAACTTATAAATAATACACTAATAGGTGATTATCCTAAACATAATATTTTTTTTGTTATTAATAATTTATTACAAAAATCACTAACATTGCGTGATATTTTTATTTCAAAAGCCATTATCAATATTCGTAAAATAATAAAAAATGAAAAAAAACGACTTAGAGAAATTGGATTTGATGATTTATTAAATTATTTAGACCAAGCATTATATTCAAAAAATGGAAATTATTTAACTAAAGTAATACGTAAACTTTATCCAATTGTTATGATAGATGAGTTTCAAGATACTGACCCACAACAGTATAGGATTTTTAAACGTATTTATTATAAATATAATAATTGCGGATTATTATTAATTGGTGATCCTAAACAAGCTATTTATTCTTTTCGTGGAGCTGATATTTTTACTTATCTTAAAGCTAAAAATGATATTAAATCATATTATACTATTGATACTAATTGGAGATCTTCAGTTAGTATGATTAAAGCTATTAATAAATTATTTAGTTTATCAAAAAAACCATTTTTGTTTAAGCAAATACCATTTAATACAATTAATTCGTCATCTATAAATAATAATTTAGGTTTTGTATATAAAACAAAGCAAATGGCTGCATTAAATTTTCATTATTTAGATAAAGAATTAGTTTCAATTTTAGATTATCAAAAAGCTTTAGCTTATCAGTGTGCTAGTCAAATTTATGATTGGCTTAAAGATAGTAAAAATGGGACAACTTGGTTATATTCCAATAATATAAAACAACAAATTACATATTCTGATATTATGATATTAGTTAGAAATTCTAATGAAGCAGTCATAATACAAAAAGAATTAAGTAAATTTAATATTCCATCAGTTTTTCTTTCTAATCGAGAAAGTGTATTTAATATTAATGAAGCTCAAGATATATTATGGTTATTAAAATCCATACTTTCACCTGAAAATAAAAAAATAATGCGTTGTGCATTAGCTACTAGTATAATTGGATTAAGTGCACAAGATATTGAGAAATTAAATAATAATGAAAATCAATGGGAAATACGTATTAAAGAATTTACTAATTATTTATTAATTTGGAATCGTTATGGGATTTTATCTACTTTACGATCTATTATAATTAATAATCGAATTACTGAAAATTTATTGGTAAATAATATAGATGGTAAAAAGCGTTTAATGGATTTAATGTATATAGGTGAATTATTACAAGAAGTTGAGTTAAAGTTTAATAATAAACATACTTTAGTTAGATGGTTAGCGCATCAAATTAATTATCCTGATTCTTTATTAGATAATAAACAAATACGATTAGAAAATGATAGTAATTTAATAAATATTAGTACAATTCATAAATCTAAAGGTTTAGAATATCCAATTGTTTGGTTACCATTTGCTTGCTACTTCTATCAAAAAAAAATGATTATTTTTCATAGTCGTAAAAATTTTAAAACCTATCTTGATTTAACATATAAAGAATCTAATATTAAATTAGCTAATGAAGAATGTTTATCTGAAGATTTGCGGTTATTATATGTTGCTTTAACTCGTTCAATTTATCATTGCAGTGTTGGTGTAGCGCCTTTAATAAAGAGTAATACTAATAAAAAAAATAGAAATACTGATTTACATCAAACTGCATTAGGTTATTTATTACAAAATAAAAAAATAGGTGATTCAATTTTATTACGTAATTCTCTTGAGTCATTAGTAAGTAAAAATATTAGTATTATAATTATTAACAATAATAATTTATATCCTTTATATAGAAAAAAAAATAAACAAGTAAAATTATTAGCTAAAACTTTTGTAGGTAAAATAAAAAATAATTGGAAAGTTACTAGTTACTCCGAATTATTAAATAATAATATATATTTATTAAATAATAAATTTATTTATAATAATGTAAATATTAAAATTAATATACAAGATTTAATACCTAAAATAAATACTAATATTAAAAATGAGAATTTTTTAGTTAAATGTAAAATAACAAATAAAAATATTAATACTTTTCCTAAAGGTATTATAACTGGTACTTTTTTACATTTTATATTAAAATTATTGCCTTTTAATAAAGACCCTTCAGAAATTTGGTTAGCTAAAAAATTAGAACAAGCTGGTTTTTCTAAAGATTGGGCTCCTATATTAAAAACATGGTTAATAAACATTTTTACTACTAATTTATTAAAAAATAATTTAAGTTTATCAAATATCAAATCTAAATATCAATTACATGAAATGCAATTTTATTTATCTATAAAAAATTTATTATCGCCATCTATTTTAGATAATTTAACTCATCAGTATGATTCTTTATCTCGATCTTGCGCGTCACTTAGTTTTGAACCAGTAACTGGTATTTTAAAAGGTTATATTGATTTAGTTTTTTATTGGAAAAATAAATTTTATTTGATTGATTATAAATCAAATTGGTTAGGGGAAAATTATTCATCATATAATAGAAAAGCATTGCAACAATCAATAATTGATAATAGATATGATTTACAGTATCAACTTTATACATTAGCATTTCATCGTTATTTACAAAATTGTTTTTCTTATTATAATTATAAAAAACATTTTGGTGGTATTATTTATCTTTTTTTACGTGGTATTAATTATAATAATATTAATTATGGTATATATCATACTATTCCAGATTATGGATTAATTAATGGTATAGATGAACTATTTAGTATAACTAATATGGATAAAAAAGATGATTATGCTACTTAAACGAGCTGTTAAACTAAATTTATTTAATTATTTAGATATACAGTTTTCTATTAAGATAGTAGAAGATGAAAATCCAATATTATTATTAATATTTACATTATTGAGTGCTGAAATTAGAGAAGGTCATGTTTGTTTATTTATTGATAATCTTGACTCAATTGATTCATTTATAAATAAAAAATCAGAAATTATTTTTAAACTTTGGCAAATGGCTGGTTTTCCTAGTAATAATAGAATTTATACTGAATTAAAACAATCTAATGCCGTTTCTAATAAACAACAAATAGTAACTAAACCTTTAGTATTATTAAATAATAAACTTTATTTTCAGCGAATGTGGGCTGATGAAGGATTAGTTGTTGATTTTTTTTCTCATAATTTATTAAATAATATTAATGAACAACATTTAAAAATTATTTTAACGTATTTTTCCTCATTATCTACTTTAAATATGCATTTTTGGCAAAAAATAGCTATTGCAGTTGCAGTTACTAGTAGAATTTCTATTATTTCTGGTGGCCCAGGAACAGGTAAAACAACAATAATAGCATATTTATTATCTACTTTAGTTAAATTAAGTAATAAAAAATTAATTATTAAATTAGTAACTCCAACAGGAAAAGCTGCAGCGCGATTAACAGAATCATTAAATTGTATATTATTGAAATTAAATTTATCAGATTTTGAGAAAGAATTTATACCTAAGCAAGCTCAAACTATTCATAGTTTATTAGAAGCTCAATTAAATAGTCAATTTTTACGTTATAATAAAAATAATCAATTGTTATTAGATGTTTTAGTTATTGATGAGGCATCAATGATTGATTTATATATGATGGCTAGAATAATTGAAGCTTTACCTAGTCATGCTCGTATTATTTTATTAGGCGATAAAGATCAATTGCCTTCTGTTGAAGCTGGTTCTGTTTTTAGTGATCTTTGTTATTTTGCAAAATATGGATATAGTAATAAAAGAGTATTACAATTAACTAAAATAACAGGTTGTGATTTATCTAAATTTATATCAAATAATGGTCCAGAAATTAAAGATATAATTTGTTTATTAAGAAAAAGATATCGTTTTAATAAACAATCAGAAATTGGTAAGCTTTCTATTGCAATTAATCAAGATAATATTAAATATGTTGAACAGTTATTAAAACAAAAAAATAAGGATATTGCATTTTATTCTATTAATTCAAATGATAAATATCATAAATTACTTTCTGATATTGCCAAATATTATTATTGTTATTTAGATATAATAAAAACTAAAGGAGATCCTTATAAAATTATAACCACTTTTAATCGTTATCGTTTATTAACTGCATTAAGAGAAGGACCATATGGGTCTATAGAGTTAAATAATAAATTAGAACAGTTTTTATATAGTCAAGGAAAAATTAAATACTCTATTTATGAATATAATAAAAATTATGAAGGTCGGCCAATTATAATAACTAAAAATGATTATTCTCTTGGTTTATTTAATGGTGATATTGGTATTATCCTAAAAGATAGAAAAAAAAAATTAAAAGCTTATTTTAAGTTACACAATGGTATAATAAAAAAAATAAATCTTAATTGTTTACCTTGTCATGAAACTGTTTTTGCTATGACAGTACATAAATCTCAAGGATCAGAATTTGAACATATATCATTAGTTTTGCCATTAATTTTTACACCTATTATTACAAAAGAACTTATTTATACTGCTATAACTAGAGCTAAGTATAAATTAACTATTTATTCAGATAGTTATATTTTTATTAAAGCATTGATGACTCCAATAAAACGCAGAAGTGGTTTAATTGATCGATTATTTTTATTAAAATAAAATTTATTTACATATTTAAAAGATCAAATTTATTAATATTTTATTTTATATTAATTTATTAAATTTATTATTTGATTTTTAATTATAATGATAATTAAAAGATAATAATCAATATAATTTTAAAATTTTATAATTCTATTATTACAATTAAATAATATTAACTGTAAATATATATTATTTATTTAAAATTATATATAATAATAATTATATATAAAGTTATTTTAATTTTAAATGATGATATCAATAATAAAGTATTATTATTTAATTTAATATTTATATTAATTTATTATATATTATAATAAATTAATATAAATATTAAATTTGTTATTTATTAATTATTAGTTATTTTATTTTAAATTTTATTATAACTATTGATTACTTTTATTATTATTATTTTTTATATTTAAAAGTTACAGATATTAAATTATTTAATAATTAATAAATTTATAAAATTACTATTTTTAGTAATGTGGAATTTTAAAAATTAATTTATCAGTAAAAATAGATTATATAATAGTTGATAGTAGATAAGAAAATTTATATATCAATTATTATTAATAATATTTCATTGTTAATACTTGATAATACATTATTAATTGAATAATATTTATATATTAATATTAATTTATATAATAAAAATATAAATATAAATTTTTAAGGATTATATCTTAATTTAAGATATTGAATTATTTATAATATTTAATATTTAATTTAATAATTTTATATAAAAATAAATATTTTAATAATTTAAATATAATAAATTTAATTATTAATAGTAATAAAAAATTTTATATAATAAAAAAATAAAATATTTTATATTTAAAGTATTTTTACAATATTTTATTATTATTTTTTGTTTATTTATAATTATAAATAAAATTAATTAATATAAATTAATTTAATATATTTATATTAAATTTTTTTATAAAATTAAAAAATAAATAATTTATTATTAAGAAAAATATAAATGTTTATTTATATATAATTATTAGTAAATATCTTATACATTATATATAAATTAAGTACATATATATATTAATATTAAAATATTAGTATAATAATATTATATTATTATAATAAAATTTTTATTTTAAAATAATTATTATATATAAATATAATCAATTATATATATATTTTAATTTTTAATATTATAAAAATAATAATATCAGATTATTGATAAATTTATAATATAATTAATGAAAAAAATTAATGTAATTTTTAATATAAAATAAATAATTTAATTTTTATGAATTAAAAGTATTAATATTTTAATACAATAATTTATCTAATATCGTTAAAAATTTATTTTTTAAAAAAATAAAAAAATAATATTTATATTAACTTAATATAAAAATAATTAAATATTAATTTTAATCAATAATATTAACATAAATACTTTATTTATTTTTATAAAAAATAGAAAATAGTTATTAAAAGATATTAATATTATGAATATTATTTAATTAAATTATATTAATTTTGCTGCTATTATTCTATTAATTATATTAAAATTATAAAAATAGTTAAAAAATAATAAATATATATTTGAATATATTAATAATAAATTTAAAATATTTATTGAATTTTAGTAAAAAATATAATTATAAATTATTTTATATATAAAATAACTATTTTTATATATTTTATAATATAAGTTATTTTTAATTTATAGTAAATAACAAAAATAATTATAATATATATTATTATTTTTTAATTTTAAAATTGAGTTTAATTATGGATGCAAATGAAATAAAAAAAATATTAATAACACAGTTAAAATTTGATAAAATAATTGTTAATGGTGATGGTAATTGTTTTCAAATAATTGCTGTTAGCAATATATTTAATGGAATAAGCTTAGTTAAGAGACAGCAAATGATTTATTCATTATTAATGGAATATATTATAGATAATAGAATTCATGCCTTATCAATTAAAGCTTACTCTAGTGAAGAATCTAATATAAATTAATAAATTAATAATTTTATATATCAATAATTTATATTACATATAAATGGTATTTATAAAGAGTTTATTTATGGATAAATTTCAATTATATGGTCCAACTTGTTTAATGGGTGAAGTATGTATTTCAGGCGCAAAAAATGCTGCATTACCTATATTATTTGCATCATTGTTAGCAGAAGAACCAATTAAATTGAAAAATGTTCCAAAGTTAAAAGATATTGATATAGCAATTAAACTACTTAATCAATTAGGTGCTAAAATTAAATGTAATGATATTATTTTTATAGATTCAAGTGGTATTAATAAATTTTGCGCTTCTTATGAATTAGTTAAAAAAATGCGTGCATCAATTTGGATTTTAGCTCCATTAGTTGCTCGTTTTGGTCAAGGTCAAGTATCTTTACCAGGTGGATGTGAAATTGGTGTGCGTCCAATTGATTTACATATTACTGGACTTGAACGATTAGGAGCTAAGATCACTTTAGATAACGGTTATATAAAAGCATCAGTTAATGGTCGGTTACAAAGTGCCAATATTATTATGGATAAAGTTAGTGTAGGCGCGACAGTATCTGTAATGACTGCTGCTACTTTAGCGAATGGAAAAACTGTTATTAAAAATGCAGCTCGTGAACCTGAAATTGAAGATACAGCTAATTTTTTAAATTTATTAGGTGCAAAAATTACTGGTGCTGGCACAGATGATATTATTATTGAAGGTAGAACACGTTTAGGTGGTGGTGTTTATTCAATTTTACCTGATCGTATTGAAACTGGAACTTTTTTAGTTGCTGCAGCTATTTCTGGTGGTAAAATAATTTGTCATAATACTAAACCATCTATATTAAATGCAGTTTTAGTAAAACTACGTGAAGCTGGTGCAGATATTAAAGTTGGTGATAATTGGATTCAATTAGATATGCATGGTAAACGTCCAAAAGCTGTAAACATTATAACAGAACCATATCCAGGATTTCCAACAGATATGCAATCGCAATTTAGTTTACTTAATTTAGTAAGTAAAGGAATTAGTACTATAACAGAAACTATTTTTGAAAATCGTTTTATGCATATTCCAGAATTAATTCGTATGGGAGCGAATGCAGAAATAGAAGGAAATATTATTATTTGTAATGGCGTTAAAGAACTTATTGGTGTACCAGTAGTATCTACTGATTTAAGAGCATCTGTTAGCTTAGTTCTTGCTGGCTGTATAGCAAAAGGTAAAACAATTATTGATCGTATTTATCATATTGATAGAGGATATGAAAAAATAGAAAAAAAATTATGCAGTTTAGGAGCAAATATAAAGCGAATTAAAGTATAAATAAAAATATAAATTACTATTTTAATAATATGAGAAATTTAATAATTTAATTAAATTTATAATAATGATTATTATATTTCAAATTAAATAAAATTATATATATTCATTTTTAATAATAAATATATATAATTTTTATTATTAATAAGAATATATTATAAATAATAATTATTATAATATATAAAATAATAAATATATTTATATAATAATTTTATATTAGTAATATTAATATATTTTATATATAATTATTGATATTATAAATTAAGGTATAATAAAATATTATAATAATTATATTAATTAATATAATTGTTTTTAATTTTAATTTATTTTGTTAAATTTTAATATTATTATAATATTTTGTATTATTTATTTATTAAATTTATTTATTTTAAATTATATTATTAATTAATATATAAATATATATTTTTAAAAAAATAATTTTATTAATTAACAAATACATATGTATTATAAATTTTATTTTAAAAATTTTATTTTAAAATTATAATAGATATTATTAATTTATTAATATATATTTTATAAATTAATTTTTATTTTAAATATTTTATAATTTTATATTTTAATTTAAATTTTATAAAATATACAAATTTATTTTATAATAATACATATAATTATCATAATAATTATAATTATATTTAAACTATTATAATAAAATTTATATTTTTAATAGATTTTTATATACAAATTTTATTATAGTTATTTTTTAATAATAATATTATTTTAATTATTAATAATAATATTTAATTTTTAATATTATATATAAAATTATTTTGATTTTTAATAATGTTATTTATTTTTTTATATTTTTGTTTATTAAATAAAATAATTTCTTTTTGTAATTTAACTTGTATATTACTTAATGTACTAATTACTTTATATTTTAAGATTTCTAACATATTTGAAAACATACTAAAAGATTCTCGTTTATATTCTTGTTTTGGATCTTTTTGTGCGTAACTTCTTAAATGAATTCCTTGTCTCAAATAATCCATTGCAGCTAAATGTTCTTTCCATAATGTATCAATAGTTTGTAATATAATGTTTTTTTCAAAATTACGCATTACATCATAACCAATAATTTTCTCTTGTTCTTTATAGATAGTAATTGCTTCTTTTAAAATACGTTCTTGTAACGTTTCTTTTTGTAATTCAGGATCTTTATTTAACCATTCTTTAATAGGTAATTTTAAATTAAAATCATTATTCAATCTTTTTTGTAATTCATAAATATTACATGTTTCATCTAAAGATTTATAATATATATTAATTATCTTATTTATAACATCTTCACGAATAATATTAATTGTTTCACTAACATCGTTACTATCTAATATATTATTACGTTGTGAATAAATAGCTAAACGCTGATCATTAACAACATCATCATATTCTAATAGTTGTTTTCTAATATCAAAGTTACGACTTTCAACTTTGCGCTGTGCATTAGCAATAGCTTTAGTTACCCAAGGATGTTCAATAGCTTCTTTAGGTTTTATTCCTAATTTACGCATTATTTCTGATATGCGATTAGAGGCAAAAATACGCATTAAAGAATCTTCCATTGAAAGATAAAAACGCGATGAACCTGGATCACCTTGTCGTCCAGAACGTCCACGTAATTGATTATCAATACGACGAGATTCATGTCGTTCAGTACCAATTATATGTAAACCACCGGCAAAAATTACAGCATTATGACGTTCTTTCCATGCTATTTTTATTTGATCTATTTGTTTTTGATTTATATTTTTAAATTTATTAATTTCAGATAGCCAACTGCCTCCTAATACAATATCTGTACCTCTACCAGCCATATTAGTTGCAATAGTTACTGAACTTGCTTGTCCAGCATTTGCAATAATATCTGCTTCCATCTCATGAAATTTAGCATTTAAAACGTTATGTGCAATTTTATTTTTTTTTAATTTTTTTGAAATTAATTCTGATTTTTCAATTGAAATAGTTCCTACCAATACAGGTTGACCTTTATTTATACATTTAATAATATCATTTATAATGGCATCAATTTTTTCACTTTCAGTTATATAAACTAAGTCAGGTAAATCATTGCGTATCATAGGACGATTAGTTGGAATTACAATAGTATCTAATTTATATATAGATCTAAATTCAAAAGCTTCTGTATCAGCAGTTCCAGTCATACCTGCAAGTTTTTCATATAGACGAAAATAATTTTGAAATGTAATCGATGCTAATATTTGATTTTCACTTTGTATTTTAACGCCTTCTTTTGCCTCAATAGCTTGATGTAATCCATCTGACCAACGACGACCTTCTATTGTGCGTCCAGTATGTTCATCTACAATAATAATATTACCATCTTTAACAATATAATCTACATCTCTGTAGAATAAAACATAAGCACGTAATGCAATTATAACATGATGCATAAGTATAATATTAGTTGAAGAATAAAGTGACTCACCTTCTTTCATTAAATTAACTTTTGTTAATAATTGTTCAATTAATTCTAATCCACGCTCTGTTAATGTAACTTGACGTAATTTTTCATCAACTGAAAAATGACCTTCGCCATGAAAAGTATCTGTATCTTCTTTTTCTTGAATCTTAAGATTAGGAATTAGTTTATTCACTTTTTTATATAAATCTGAACTATCTTCTGATAATCCTGAAATAATTAATGGAGTACGAGCTTCATCAATTAAAATAGAATCAACTTCATCAATTAATGCATAATGTAATTTACGTTGGACTCTATCTTTTGAATTAAAAATCATATTATCACGTAAATAATCAAAACCATATTCATTATTGGTACCATATGTAATATCTGATGCATAAGCTTCACGCTTCATATTTATAGATATACCTGGTAAATTAAGACCAACTGTCATATCTAAAAATTCAAATAGTAATCTATTATTTTCTGCGTCACGTCTAGCTAAATAATCATTTACAGTAACAATATGAACGCCATTTCCAGTTAAAGCATTTAAATATGCTGGTAATGTTGATGTTAATGTTTTTCCTTCCCCAGTACGCATTTCTGCAATACAACGATCATTTAATACTATTCCGCCTAATAACTGAGCATTAAAATGTCTCATGTTAAATACTCGTTTACTAGCTTCTCTAACAGTTGCAAATGCTTCAGGTATTAGATCATTTAATATAACTCCTGATTTTATACGTTGACGAAATTCATTAGTTTTATTTTTAAGTTCTCTGTTGGAAAATTTTTCAAATTCAGGTTCTAATTGATTAATTATATTAATAATTTTACCTAAATGACGTAAAGTTCTATAATTTTTACTGCCAAAAACTTTTGTTAATAACTTAGTTAACATAAATATTTCTTCTTAATTAAAATGTGTTTTATTTAAACTTTATTATTATATTATTTTAAAATAATATAATAATATATTTAATTTAATTATAGTTAATATAAAAAATTATTTAATTTTTTATTAAGTACATATCTAATATTATAATATTAGATAAATTAAAGTATATTTTTATAAATCATATAATAATAATATTGTATTAATAAATTTGTAAAAATTTTTTTATAATAAAAATTATTAAATTAATTATAAATAAAATACAAATTATATTATAAATTAATACGAATATATTATGAATATTAAAATTAATATTTAATTTTTATATAATAATATTAAAAAATAACTAGTAAATAATATTATATAAAAAATAATGATACAAATAATTTATATATTATTTATAATATAATATATTTATTTATTACTTTTAGTGATAAATTATTTATAATAACATTATATTGATTAATTAATATTTAATATTTTTTTACATTTTATTAAAATAATAAAAATAATAATAATATTTATTTAATATTAAATAAAATAACATTAGTAGTAAAAAAAATGAAAAATAATTATATAAAATCTTTAAATATCTTATTAAAAGAAAATAATTTAAATTCAAGTATATTGAAAATTATTAAACAACGTATATATGTTTTAATTAAAATAAATAATACTATTATTAAATTACTTCCTATTGAAGTAAATTCATTATGTCAAGTTGCTAATTATCATAAAAATATTCTTTTTTTAGAAGTTATAAATGCAAGTCGAAAAATAAGACTAAGTTATGAATTACCTATGTTATTTTCAGCATTACGTAATACTATTTTGCCATCTTTATCTCTAATTAAAATAATAATTAACCCATCATTATCATTGCAAAATTCTAAAAATTATTTACCAATTAAAAAAATAGCAATAACACCATCAAAACAAATAATAAATAAATTAAGTATAAAAAGTGCTAAAATAGTTCTTAATTTAGCAAAAAAAAGTCCTCAAAAACTAAAAGAAAAATTAGAAAGTTTAGTTAATTTGGAAAATTAAAAAAATAAAAAATGTTAATATTAATTAATAAATTTTAATAAAAATATTATAATTAATATAACATTATTAATATATTTTAGATTATTATTATTGATGTTGTTTAAACTTAATTGGCATTTTAAATACATCTTTAAATATTATAATATCCTATGCAGATTTTGTTGATAATAAAAATTTTAATAATTTATTATTTAATGCATGATTAGATTTATATGCC
The DNA here is from genome assembly GCA_024349725.1 of Arsenophonus endosymbiont of Ceratovacuna japonica. Lineage (GTDB taxonomy): Bacteria > Pseudomonadota > Gammaproteobacteria > Enterobacterales > Enterobacteriaceae > Arsenophonus. The sequence goes on along the minus strand of AP026064.1, from coordinate 829,698 downwards.
GTAAAATCACCAATAATATTATAACCAAATGTGAATAAATCACCTATAGCATCTAATGTTTTATGATGTACAAATTCATTTTTAAATGTAATCCATTTTTATTTAATATTTTATAATCATTAATAACAATAGCACAATTAATATTATAACCTAAAAATAATACTTTTGATTGTAAGTATTATTATTAATAGCAGGATGATTAAAATCAATAGTAAAATCTAAATTAAATCCATATAAGGTATAAGTTCATCTATTTATTACCATCTGCAACTCGTACTTTGTTTTTAATTCGAAGAAATTTCTTAATGCTATTTAATTATTCAATTCCAGCATCTAACAATAAACATACAAAAGATGCAACACTAGCATTTATTATTGGTATTCTTGGAGCATTTATTCAATAATTATATTATTAATTCTTAATCCTTTTAATGCAGAATACAAATATTCTATTATTGAAAATTCATATATTATTTTTATTAATTAAGCAAATACATAATATAATATTACGTACAGATTTTATTTTAGAAGACAAATCAACTGGTGAATTTAAATTTGTACGACGACAAATAATTCCTATATTTTCAGGTGCTGAACGTAATACTAAAGTAATTTTTTTCCCAGTATGTAATCCAACACCTATTGTTTGAATAATGCGTTTTATCATCCTTTGTTTGATCATTATCTTTCCATACTATAAATTATTTTACTAATTATTTTTCCAAAAACAATAAAATATTTTAATATCAAATAAAAAAGTATTTAGTATTAGTTAATCAGCTTGTTTTCTTAAAAAAGCTGGAATATCAAGATATTCTAATTCTTTGTTAGATTTTATATTTTGTTCATTTATTGAATTATTTGTAGTTTTTTCTTCTGTTAATGGCATTATAGTAGGAATTGAATATTGCATTTTATGGTAGTATTTTTCTAGTGATGATTTTTGAGTTGATTTATTTGTAACTAATGTAATTTCTGGACGCTTATCTATACTAATTCCTGTAGCAACAACAGTTACACGTAATTCATCATTAATTTCAGGGTCTAGAGAAGTACCAATAACAACTGTTGCATGATCAGATGCAAATGATTTAATAGTATTTCCTACTATTTCAAATTCATCAAGTCGTAAATTAAATCCTGCAGTAATATTAACTAATACACCACGTGCACCAGATAAATCAATATCTTCTAACAATGGACTAGAAATAGCTATTTCTGCTGCTTCTTCTGCACGATTTTCACCACGTGCTATACCTGATCCCATCATAGCATAACCCATTTCAGACATAACAGTTCGTACATCAGCAAAATCTACATTCATTAAACCCGGACAAGTAATTAATTCTGCAATGCCTTGTACTGCTCCTTTTAATACATCATTTGCAGCACCAAATGCATCTAATAAAGAAGTTCCACGTCCAAGTACTTTTAATAATTTATCATTAGGAATAGTTATTAAAGAATCAACATTTTTAGATAATTCTAAAATTCCTGCTTCAGCAAATGACATACGCTTCTTGCCTTCAAAGTTAAAAGGTTTAGTTACAACTGCTACTGTAAGTATACCAAGTTCTTTAGCAATTTCAGCTACAACAGGAGCTGCTCCAGTACCAGTACCACCACCCATACCAGCAGCAATAAAAATCATATCTGCACCATCAATCTCATTATGTAACTTTTCGCGATCTTCTTCGGCGGCATTATGACCAATTTCAGGATTAGCCCCTGCTCCTAATCCTTTTGTAATACTATTCCCAATTTGAATAGTTTGTTTTACTGATGTTTTCTGTAATGCTTGAGCATCAGTATTAATAGCAAAAAATTCAACTCCTTCAATATGTTCACGTATCATATGTTCAACAGCATTACAACCACCACCACCAATACCGATAACTTTAATAATTGCGTCATTAATTAATTCTGTTGATTCAATCATAATTTATCTCCATTTTTCTTATATTAGAAGTAAAGATTTGTTTTTTTATTTTACAAAATTAAAATTCCTTTCTTAACCAGTTAGTAACTTTTTGAAAAAAACTACTTATTGATATATTTTTATTTATTTCTGATTTATTAATAAGATAAGTTTGTTTTCCATAATGAAGAAGTCCAACAGTTGTAGAGTAATAAGGTTTCTGTATATCATCTGTTAAACCAGTTATATTTAATGGATTACTAATACGTACTTTAGTTTGAAATACTTTTTTGGCGCATTCAATTAAACCATTAATTTGAGAACCACCTCCTGTTAAAATAATACCAGCATCGATATTATGTTTGATACCTTGATTACGTAATTTACCTTGTAATTTTAAAATTTCATTATTTATTAAATTTAGTAACTCTGTATAACGTGGTTCAATAACTTCAGCTAATATTTGACGTTGTAAACTTTTTGGTGGTTGACCATCTATACTTTGTACTTCAATATTTTCATTATTACTAATAATAGTACCTAGTGCGCAACCATAATTAATTTTAATTGTTTCTGCATCACTAGGAGTTATACTAAATGCATAAGAAATATCGCTAGTTACTATATTACCAGCATAAGGTATAACTTTAGTATATCGAAGAGAATCATTAGTATATATAGCTATATCTATAGTTCCACATCCAATATCTGCTACACATACTCCTAATTCACGTTCATCTTGTGTTAAAACAGAATAACTTGATGCTAAACCAGAAAAAATTAATTGATCTACTTTTAAACCACAACGTTCAACTACTTTAATTATATTTTTAGCTATATCATTATGACAAGTAATTATATGAACTTTAGCTTTTATGCGTATTCCTGAAAGTCCTATTGGATTTTTAATTCCTTCTTGATAATCAATAGTATATTCTTGTGGGATAACATGTAAAATTCTATGTTCATCATGCATGCGTACTGATTTAGCTATATGAATAACATTATCTACATCATATTGAGTAATTTCATCTTCAGAAATAGGTACTATCCCTATTTCATTTTGACAACTAATATGCTTACCAGAAATAGCTAAATAAACTGATGATATTTGGCATTCAGCCATTAATTCAGCTTTATCTATAGCTAATTGTACACATTTTACAACAGACTCTAAATTATTTACACCACTTTTATTCATTCCATGGGATGGGTTATTACCAAATCCAATAATATTTATCATATCATTAGGTAAAATTTCACCAATTAATACAGAAACTTTAGAAATTCCAATTTCAAGACCAACTACTAATTTTTTATCTGTTTTTTTAATCATCATTAATTTACCTATATATAATTAATTAGCAGTTTAAAATTATTTTAATTCAGTGTATAGTATTAGATAAAAGTGGTAACCAACCTACTGCAGCACCGCTATGATATCGTAAATCTATATATTCAATGCGCTTATCTGTTACTTGTTTTAGTATTTTATAAAGTTCAATAAAATGATTTAATCTTTTTTTAATATCCTTTTTACCTATATTTAGTTTAATATGATTTACTAAAATCAATTGCCACGCACGTCTTGTATTCATTGATAATGATTTAATATTAAAATTATGTGATTTTAACTGTTGTTGCATAGTAAAATACATATTTAATACTTCTTTTTGACTTCCTTCTGGACCATATAACATTAATAAATTTTCTTGAATATTTTGTAATATAGGTAAATTAAAAATAATTCCTTCTACATCAATAAAAATAGTATCATTCCATTTAGCATAAGGTTTATATTCTACTAAGTGAATTTTTAATTTATTAGGCCATTGTTTACTTACATTAACATTTTTTATCCATGGTATATTTTGTATTTTATTTTTGATTTTATTTATATCTATTTCAATAAATGTATTAGAAATACCTAATGTTAATATAATTTGTTTAATATTATCATCACAAGTATAATGACGTTCTCCAGTAATTACTAAGTTATAAATAGAAAATTTATTAATATCTTTAATCCAATTTAACGTCATCAATCCACCATATATATTAGCACTTAATATTATTAATAAAAATATAATATTAACTAAATAATAATAATTATTTTTATTATTATTTTTATAATATTCTTTAAATATTTTATTATAAAAGTTTATTAATAGTTGTGACATATTATTTTACTAATTCTAAAATTTTTTTAACTAATTGTGAAAAACTTATTCCTGCTTGTTTTGCTGCTATAGGAACTAAACTATGATTAGTCATTCCAGGTGCAGTATTTATTTCTAATAAATAAAAAATACCATTATTGTCTCTAATAATATCAACACGACCAAAACCATTGCAACCAACTGATTTATATGCTGATAGTGCTAATTTGTTTAATTTCTTTTCTTCTTTTAATTCTAATCCACTAGGACAAAAATATTTTGTGTTATTAGATGTATATTTTGCATTATAATCATAAAAAGTACTCATATGTTTAATACGAATTGAGGGTAATATTTGATCTCCAACAATTGCCACTGTATATTCAGAACCATTTATCCATTTTTCAATTAATACATTTTTATCATAATGAAAAGCTAATTTTAGTGCTATTCTTAATTGATTAAAATTAGTAACTTTGCTAATACCAATACTTGACCCTTCAAGATTTGGTTTTATAATAAGTGGCATATATAAATGATATATATATTTAAAAAGCATTGTATCTGACATCATTGCTAATTGTTTATTATTTAATGTTATATATGGTACAATTGATAAACCTATATTAGCCCATAATTTTTTAGTACGTAATTTATCCATTGAAAGTGATGAAGCTAAAACACCACTTCCTGTATAAGGCAATTTTAAAAACTCTAAAACTCTTTGCAATACACCATCTTCACCACCTCGTCCATGTAAGGCAATAAAAACTTTATTATAACCAATTTCTTTTAATTTTATAATAGAAAAATTTTTAACATCAATTGGATCAGAATTTATTCCATCTTTACGTAAACTATTTACTATAGCTTGACCAGATTGTAGTGATATTTCCCTTTCAGATGAGTTTCCACCTAAAAGTACAGCAACTTTATCAACCATTATACTTTACCTTATTTATTATAATTTATCTAAAATACTTATTGACTAAATTAAATGCCATATTACTAATATTTCCAGCACCTTGTGTAAGTATTAGATCATTATTTTCTATAATTTTTATTAATATTTTATAAGTTTGATCATATCTATTTATAAAAATAGGATCTAATTTACCTCTATTACGAATTGTTTGACATAATGATATACTATCTGCACCAGGAATATGTTTTTCTCCTGCTGGATAAACATCTAACATTAATAATACATCAACCTGCTCTAAAATATTAACAAAATCATTATATAAATCTCTAGTTCGAGTATATCTATGTGGTTGAAAAACCATCACAATACGTTTATTTATCCACTTTATTTTTGCTGTTTTAATGGTAATATCAATTTCTGTTGGATGATGACCATAATCATCTATTAATATAACATTACCTTTTTTGCCATTAACTTTCATTAAAGAAAAATTTCCTATAAAATCAAAACGTCGTTTAGTTCCTTGAAATTTTGTTAATGCAGTTAAAATATCATTATCATTTATACCTTCTTCAGTTGATACTGCAATAGCTGCTGCTGCATTTAAGGCATTATGATATCCTGGAGTATTTAATATAAAATTTAAATTAGCATGATTTTTACGTATTATAGTAAAATAATTTTTATTTTCAGATTGATTATAAGATGTAATACGAATATCTGCATCATCACTAAAACCATAAGTTATCACATAACGATCTATTTTTGATAATAATGAACGTATCACTATATCGTCAATACACAATACAGCACGACCATAAAATGGTAGATTATGTAAGAAATTAATAAAAGTCTGTTTTAATTTCTCAAAATTACCATCATAATTTTCCATATGATCTGCTTCAATATTTGTTATAACAATTATTAATGGATGTAAATATAAGAAAGATGCATCACTTTCATCAGCTTCTGTAATTAAATATTTACTAGTTCCTAGATTAGCATAAACACCTGTTTTTTTAATTATACCACCATTAATAAATGTTGGGTCTAATCCTGATTGTATATAAATACTAATAATCATAGATGTAGTAGTTGTTTTTCCATGAGTTCCTGAAATAGCAATACCATAGCGAAAACGCATTAATTCAGATAACATTTCAGCTCGGTGAATTACTGGAATTCGAGCTTTTTTTGCAGCAATAACTTCTGGATTATTAATTGATATTGCTGAAGATATAACAACAACACAAGCATTTATAACATTTTTAGGTTTATGATGAAAATAAATTTTAACTCCAAGTTCTATTAATTGTTTAGTAATTGTATTTGGAATTAAATCAGATCCACTAATTTCATAACCTTCTTTAACTAATATTGCAGCAATACCTCCCATACCAATACCACCAATACCAATAAAATGTATATGTTTAACATTAAGTATTTTTGGTATTGTTATTTTTAATTTAGGTGATTGTTGTATATTCATTTCATTTTATTATTTATAATATAAATTTTATTATTTGAAATAAAAATTAATTTTATTTAGAAATAGAAATTAAAGTTTCTGCTATATTTTTAGTTGCATTTGTAATTGATACTGATCGTGCTTTTTTTGACATATCTATTAATTGTGATCTAGAGCATTGATTTAATAATTTTACTAATACATTAGTTGAAAATTTATGTTGCTCAATAATTTTTGCAGCTCCTATTTTTTCTAATGGTAATGCATTTAAGTACTGTTGATTATCTTTATGTCTAAAAGGTACAAAAATAGCTGGTAAACCAGCAATTGCAACTTCACTTACTGTTAAAGCACCTGATCTACATATAATAATATCTGCCCAAGAATATGCATCAGAAATATTATCAATAAATTCTGTTATTTTATAATTATTTAATTCACTACATAATTTTTTATATAAATTTTCTGTAATTTGTTTATTACCTTTTCCTGTTTGATGCCAAATTATCACTTTTTTATTTAATTTAGATACTACTTTTGGTAATGTGTTATTTAAAATTTTTGCTCCTTGACTACCACCTAATACTAAAATTTTAATAACACTATCACAATGAATTAATGTTTTTTTATATTTATATAATGTTAATAATGATTCACTAACTGGATTTCCAACTACCTTAGCATTAGGAAATGCACTTGGAAATGCTTGTAAAACTTGTTTAGCAATTTTAGATAACCAACGATTAGTTAATCCAGCTATTCTATTTTGTTCGTGAATTACAATAGGAATATTACATAACCATGCAGCAATTCCGCCTGGACCAGAAACATACCCTCCCATTCCTAATACGATATTAGGTTTATAACGTTTAATAATTACTTTTGCTTGTTTTATTGCTTTAATGATATTAAATGGTGCAATTAATAATGTTCTTATATTTTTACCACGCAATCCTGAAATTTTTATAAATTCAATTTTAATCCCGTATTTAGGAACTAAATTTGCTTCAATTCTATCATTAGTTCCTAACCAGCACACATCCCAACCTTGTAGCTTAAGATAATTAGCTACTGCTATTCCTGGAAAAACATGACCACCAGTACCACCTGCCATTATCATAAGGCGTTTTATTTGATTCATTTACTTTTCCTTATAAATGCTTGTGCTTTATTAATATTTGTTTCAAAATCAATGCGTAATAAAATCGCAATAGAAATAAGTATTATTAATTGGCTAGATCCACCATAACTAATTAATGGTAATGTTAATCCTTTTGTTGGTAATATACCAGCTGTTGCACCAATATTAACTAATGCTTGTAATGTAAACCAAATACTAATTGAACAAGCTAAATAACCTGAAAAATATTGTTGTGTATCTAATGCTTGCTTGCCAATTATCATACCGCGAAAAGAAATAAAAAATAACATCAAAAGCACTAATATTACACCAATATAACCAAGTTCTTCAGCTAAAACTGAAAAAATAAAATCAGTATGTGCTTCAGGTAAATATTCTAATTTTTGAATAGAATTACCTAAACCTTGTCCCCATAATTTACCGCGTCCAAATGCCATTAAAGATTGTGTTAATTGATAACCATCGCCAAAAGGATCTTCCCATGGATTAAGAAAAGATGTTATACGTCGTAATCTATAAGGTTTAAAATAAATTAATCCAATAATACTTACTGTACAAATAATTATACCAATAATAAATGGCGCTAATTTTGTTCCTGCAAGGAACAATAATCCTAATATTGTTATAACTAATATAATTACTGTACCTAAGTCAGGTTGAAGTAATAATAAAGTAGACATAAATATTAAAATACACATTGGTTTAATAAAACCTAAAAATTTCATTTGAACTTCATTAATTTTTCTAACTAAATAACAAGATACATAACAAAATAAAGATAATTTTGATATCTCAGATGGTTGTATACGAATAATACCTATATTAATCCAACGAGATGCACCATTAATAGAATTACCAATAATTAATACTATTAATAATAATATTAAAGATAATATTAATAAAAAAAAATTATATTTTTCCCACCATACCATTGGTATATTTAATACTAATGATGCTAAACTAAATGATAAAATAAGATATATAATATCCCGTTTAGCAAAGAAAAAAGGGTCTTGCATTAACTGTTGACCTATTGGAATGGAAGCTGATGTCACCATAATAAAACCAATAATAGATAATATTAATGTAATCCACACTAAAGTTCTATCAAAAAGTATTGGATCAATAATATTTTTATCATATTTATTGATAGTCCAACTTTTTAGTATATTAAAGTTAAATATCATAATTAACCTAACTCCTTAGCTAATTGATTAAACTTTTCTCCTCGTTGCTCAAAGTTACTAAATTGATCTAAGCTAGAACAAGCTGGTGAAAGAAGAATTATATCGCCAGATTTTAATTTATAACTAATAGTACGAATACATTCTTCCATTGTATTAAAAAGTAAACTATTTGGTTTTAATTGTGCTAATTGATAACCATTATATCCAAAACAACATAATTTAATATTTTTTGCTGATACATAAGGTTTTAATGATGAAAAATTTGCTAATTTTCCATCGCCACCTAATAATAAATATAATGTTCCAGTAATTTGTAATTCTTTTAAAGCTGCTTTAGTACTACCAATATTAGTTGATTTAGAATCATTAATCCATTGAATACCAAATTTTTCATGTACTAATTGATAACGATGAGGTAATCCTGTGTATTTAGTTAATGTTGACAAACTTGATTTATATGGAATATTTACTGCATCTGCTAAAGCTAATGCAGCTATTAAATTAAGATAATTATGTTGTCCAATTAATTTTATTTCAGAAGTATTAATTATTGGTTGTCCTTTTATTCTTATTTTTTGATAAAATGTATCTAATTGATAATCGCCACTATTAATACCAAAACTAATACAACGTGAATCATAACCTAATAGTGGCCATGTTTGTTTATCTTGTTGATTAATAATACAAACTTTAGTGTTAGTATAAATTCGTAATTTAGCTTCACGATATTGTTGAATCCCTCCTGGATAACGATCCATATGATCTTCTGTTATATTTAATATAGTTGATGCTGATGATTTTAAACTTATAGTTGTTTCAAGTTGGAAACTAGAAAGCTCTAAGATATATAAGTCAAAATCTTTTGTTAATAGTGTTAATACTGGAATTCCGATATTTCCACCAATTGCTGCATTCCAATTAGCAGTTTTAGCCATCTCTAAAACTAATGTTGCAACAGTGCTTTTACCATTAGAGCCAGTAATAGCAATAATAGGTTTATGTATTTCACGACAAAAAAGCTCAATATCGCTAATAATTTCAATTCCTTTATTTGCTGCCATTTTTAATTCTGTAGTATTAAGTGAAACACCTGGACTAACAACAATTAAATCCGATGTCATTAACAATTTTATATTCCAGCTACCATAATGACAATAAACTTCGGTAGGCAATATGTTATTATCTGGTGGCATAACTCTAGTATCAATTACTAATGGTATAACATCACGAGATAAAAAAAAATTAACACAAGATAAACCCGTTTTTCCTAACCCAATTATTATAACTTTTTTACCTTTATAATTAATCATTTTAGCAAACCTATAATGTTATTAATCCAATTAATAAGAATATTAATGAAATAATCCAAAAACGAACGATAATTCGTGGTTCAGGACATCCTTTTAATTCATAATGATGATGAATTGGAGCCATACGTAAAATACGTTGACCACGTAATTTAAATGATCCTACTTGAAAAATTACTGATATTGTTTCAATAACAAAAATTCCACCAATAATTAATAATAAAAGCTCTTGTCGTAATAATACTGAAATAACTCCTAAAGTACCACCTAATGATAATGAACCAACATCACCCATAAAAATTTGTGCAGGATATGTATTGAACCACAAAAATCCTAAACCAGCACCAATAATTGATGTACAAATAATAATTAATTCATCTGTATAATTAATATAAGGAACGTTAAAATAATGAGCAAAATTGAAATTACTCATTATAAAAGCTATTAAAGAAAATCCTACTGAAATAAAAATAATTGGTATAATTGCTAATCCATCTAATCCATCAGTTAAATTAACAGCATTACTTGTACCAACAATGACAAAATAAGTTATTAAAATATAAAATAAACCTAATTGTGGTTTAATATTTTTAAAAAATGGAATTATTAATTGAGTAACTACTGTATCCTTACCTATACTATATAAAATAAATATTACACTTAAAGCTAATATAGATTGCCAAAAGTATTTCCAACTAGCGATTAATCCTTTAGAGTTTTTACATATTACTTTACGATAATCATCAATAAAACCAATAACACCATATCCTAATAAAATAACTAATACTAACCAAATATATGGATTATTTAATTTTGCCCATAGTATTATGGATATTGTAATAGAAAATAAAATTAATAATCCACCCATAGTAGGAGTACCTTGTTTATTAAAATGTGATTTTGGACCTTTATCACGTACAATTTGACATATATGTAATTTTTGTAAATAATAAATTAAATATGGACCTATACATAATGTAATTATTAAAGATGTTAATAAACTAGTAATAGCACGAAATTTTAAATATGAAAAAAAATTAATATTAGGAAAATATTTAATTAACCAAACTATCATAAAAAGTACTCCTGTAAGGCGTGTACAATATCTTCCATTTTTGTACTGCGTGAACCTTTAATTAAAATTGATATTATTTTATATTTTTTTATTAAAAAAATTAATTTATTAATTAATTTTTTTTTAGAAGAAACATGATTGCCACAATTACTATATTTACTAATAAATATACTTTGTTTACCAATACTTAATACAAGATTAAGTTTAATTTGTTTGGTAATTATACCGATCTCTTTATGATATTTGCTAGTATTATTACCTAGTTCATTTATATCGCTAACAACAAATATACGATATCCCGGCATATGTGATAATACATGAGCTGCTGCAATCATAGAGCCAGTATTAGCATTATAGGTATCATCTAAAATAATTTTACCTGGTGCTAAATTAATTGGATATAATCTACCTAATATTGGTTTAATATTTGATAAAGCAAAACTAATTTGTTCAATAGTTGCTCCAACTGATATTGCTAATGCACTTGCTGCTAATGCATTAGAAATATTATGTTTTCCTATTAAAGGTAAATATATTGATGTAACTCCTATTGGTGTATATAAATCAAATTTACTACCTTTTGATTCCATTATAATATTTTTTGCATAAAAATTAGAATATTGTTGTTTAGTTATAGAAAAATATAAAATAATTTGATATTGTTTAAAATAAGATTTCCAATTTTTATAATTATTACTATATAAATTAATAACTGCTGTTCCTTTTTCATTTAATCCTTGAAAAATTTTACCTTTTTCTTCAGCTACTCCTGATAATGATCCAAAGCCTTCAATATGCGCGGCAAATAAATTATTAACTAATACACTATCTGGTTTAACTATATTCGTAATATAAGCAATTTCACCAAAATAACTAGCTCCAATTTCAATAACTATATACTTATGTTTTATTGTTAAATTAAATAGAGTTAATGATACACCAATATCATTATTAAAATTTCCCTCTGTAAAAAGTGTTAATCCGCACTGAGATAAAATTGACGACACCATATTTTTAACTATAGTTTTTCCAGAAGAACCTGTTATTCCAATGACTTTAGCTTTGCTTTGTAATCTAACCCAGGTAGCTAAATACCCCATTGCTAATCTGGTATCTTTAACAATAATTTGCGGACATTTGATAGTTAATATATGCTCAACTAAAAGTGCAGTAGCACCATTTGATATGGCTTCTTTAGCAAAATTATGACCATCAAAATATTTTCCTTTTAAAGCAATAAATAAACCGTTAATTGTTTTTTGACGACTATTAGTTATTATTTCATTTATCCATAAATTTTTTGCTTTATGATTATCTATTTTTTGCAAAATCCCTTGTGTAACTTTAGTTAATTGTTTTACTGTAATGGGAATCATATTGATATCCCTAATAATTGTGCTACTGTTAATCGATCTGAGTAATTAATTTCATTATTACCAATTATTTGATAATTTTCATGACCTTTACCTGCAATTAATATTATATCATCTACATTTGCTTTCATAATTGCAGTAGTAATTGCTTTAGTTCTACCAATAATTGGTATTGCTAGATTGGCATTAATAAAACCATTTAAAATATCATTAATAATAACTTTTGGATCTTCATTACGAATGTTATCATCAGTAATTATTACAATATCAGCATATTTTTCGGATATAGCTCCCATTAATGAACGTTTACCTTTATCTCGATCACCACCGCAACCAAATACACACCAAAGTTTTCCTTTGCAATGAATATTAAGTGTAATTAATGCTTTTTTAAGTGCATCAGGAGTATGAGCATAATCTATAACAATAGTAGGAAATCCTTTTGAAGTAAATACTTCCATTCTACCAGGAACTGGTTGTATAGAGTGTGATGCTTTTATTACATCATTAAATGGATAACCAATCATTAAAAGAGTTGCCATAGCTAGTATTATATTGTTAACATTAAAAATTCCTATTAATGGACTTTTAAGTAAACTTCTACCCCAAGTTGAATTAAAATGTATAATTGTATTATAATTATTATAATTAATTCGTTCTACTAATATCCAAGAACCTTGCCAATTAGTTGGTATACGATTTTTTATAGAGACTGCACATGCTTTCGGTAATTTTTTAATCCATTGTAAACCTATATCATCATCTATATTAATAATCTGTTTATCAGATTTATGAGTTGAAAATAATAACCATTTTGCCATTGCATAATTTTTCATATCTCCATGATAATCAAGATGATCATAACTTAAATTAGTAAATACAACAGCAGTAAAAGGAATAGTAGAAACACGTCTTTGTACTAAACCATGAGATGAAATTTCCATAGCAACTAATGTAGCTTGTTTATCTATTAATAATTTTAGTATGTTATAAATATCAATTGCTGAATTAGTTGTGTTTTTACTAGGCACAATTTTTCCTAATATTCCATTACCTATTGTACCCATTACAGCACTAATGTCTCCTAATTCTTGTGCCCATTGCGCAATTAAATTAGTAGTTGTAGTTTTACCATTTGTTCCTGTTATACCAATTAATTTTAATTTATTTATAGGCAATTGATAAAATTTTTTTGCTAAAAATGATAATTTTTTATTTAAATTTTTAATATATATTATTGGAACGTTATTTATATATATAATTTTTCCATTTTTTGTTTTACTTTGTGCTTCAGCAATAATTGCCGATACACCTTGTTTTATTGCTTGAGAAATATATTGCCGACCATCTGTTTGGTGTCCTTTAATTGCTAAGAATAAATATCCTGTTTTTACTTTACGACTATCAAGTGTAATTCCTTTTAATATTTTATTTGGTACATTAATATTTAATGTTGTAAGTAAATTATGTAGATTAATATCTACCATTTATATTCTCTTTTATTTATTAATTATTATTTTATTATTATTTAAAGTTAATGAATCAGGTTTTACATTCATCAAACGTAACACACCTTCCATGATAGTTCCAAATACTGGTGCAGATACCATTCCACCATAATATTTACCAGCAGTAGGTTTATTAATAATAACAACTAATGCGTATCGTGGATTACTAGCTGGCGCAACGCCAGCTGTATAGGCAATATATTGATGAATATAATGCCCATCATTACCAACTTTTTTTACTGTACCTGTTTTAATTGCTATTCTATATCCTCGTATAGCAGCTTGAAAACCACCACCACCAGGTAATGCTACGCTTTCCATCATATGAACAACTATTCGCATTATATTTTCGGGAAAAATACGAGTTCCTAATATAGGTATATTAACTTTTATAATTGATAAAGGACGATAAATACCAAAACTACCAATTGTTGCGTAAACTCGAGCTAATTGTAATGGTGTTACCATTAATCCATAACCAAAAGAAAATGTAGCTCTTTCAAATTCAGACCATTTTGTTTTATTGTTTGGAAAAACACCACTACTTTCTCCAATCAATCCTAAATTAGTAGGTTTACCTAACCCAAAACTAGTATATAGATTAACTATTTTATTAGCTGGCATTGCTAATGCTAATTTTGAAACTCCAACATTACTTGATTTTTGTAAAATACCTGTAATAGATAATTCATTATATTTTGTTACATCTTTAATTTCATGACCATTAATTATATAAGGTTGAGTATTTAATATGCTATTAGATTTAATAATTTTATTATTCAATGCACTAATTATTATCATTGGTTTGACTGTTGAACCTGGTTCAAATACATCGGTAATTGCACGATTGCGCATTGATTGAACTATAGTATTAGATAGATTATTTGGATTATATGATGGACTATTAACCATTGCTAATACTTCACCAGTATGTACATCTATTAAAATAGCAGTACCTGATTCAGCTTTATTTTCTATAACACTATTAGTTAATTTACGATAAATTAATGTTTGTATACGTTCATCAATACTTAATATTAAGTTATGAGAAATATTATTATTAATATATGAAATGTCTTCTATTACTTGTCCATGTCTGTCTTTACGTACTATTCTTTTTCCAGGTGTGCCCATTAATAAATAATTAAAACTTTTTTCAATTCCTTCAATTCCATACCCATCAATATCTGTTATTCCAAGTAAATGAGCAGTTACTGGACCTAATGGATAATAACGACGAGATTCTTTGCGTAAATAAATATCTGATATTTTTAATTTTTTAATATATTCACCAATAGATTGATTTACTTGACGAGATAAATAAACAAATCTACTATTAGAGTTAATATTAATTTTATCGTTTATTTTTTTGAGTGGTATATTTAGTTCATTTGCTAATGCTTTCCAACGTTTATCATTAGTTAATCCGCCATTTTTATAAATTATTTTTGGATCTGCATAAATAGCATAAACAGGAACACTTACTGCTAATTGACGACCTTCGCGATCACTGATTATTCCACGTGTTGCTGTTATTTTTTGAACGCGAATGGAACGCATATTACTTTCTTTTACTAATGTTTCTGGATTTATAATTTGTAAATAGGTAATACGAATAATAAGACCAATTAATATTAATATTATAATTATAAATAATAATAAAAAACGCCAATTAATATATCTAATTTCGTCTTTATAGTATTTTTTATACTGCACTAAGCGTACAGATTTCATGCTATTTACCTATATTTATTAAAATTATTTTATAATTACAATATGTTCTTGTGCTGGATCAACATAAATCATTTGTAGTTTTTCTATTGAAAATCGCTCAATTCTGATATGATTTTCTAATGATTTTTTTTCTAAAATTAAATTTCGCCATTCTATATCTAAATTTTCTCTTTCTTCTATTATTAAATTTTTTTGTGATGTTAATATTCGTGTTTTATGAGTAATTGTAATAATTAAAATAGATGATATAATAATTATTATTAATAAAATTAATGGAATAATTCCATTTTGGAAAATATCATTACCAATAATTTTAATTAAACTATATTTTTTAGTTATCATTATTTTTATAATATTTCTGCAAAATGAACAATAGCACTTCTTGCACGTGGATTTTCAGTAATTTCTTTTACTGTTGGTTTTATTTTGCCTAATATTTTTAATATAGGTTTATGAATAGTTTTTAATTCCATATCTGTTAATGGCAATCTAATTAAAAATTCTGACCATCTACTATGTGTTTGAATAAAATGATTAATTAGTTTATTTTCTAATGAATGAAAACTAATAATAGATAATCTACCATGTGGTGCTAATATATTTAATGAATCTTTTAATAATTTTGATATTTCTTCTAATTCATTATTTATATAAATACGAATCGCTTGAAATGAACGTGTTGCTGGATGTTTATTTTTTTCTTTAAATGGAATAACTTGTTCTATTAATTTTGCTAGTTGTTTTGTTCGTGTTATAGGTTTTTTTAATGAACAATGATTGTGATATATAATTGCTTTTGCAATTTTTTTTGCAAATCGTTCTTCACCATAAGTTTTTAATACCCAAGCTATATCTGATTCTTTTGCTTTCATTAACCATTCTGTAGCTGATTGTCCTATTGTTTGATTCATTCTCATATCTAATGGTCCATCATGCATAAAAGAAAAACCTCGTTCTGAATTATCTAATTGTGATGATGAAATACCTAAATCAAGAAGAATGCCATTAATTTTACCAACTAACTTTTCTGATATAATAAATTTTTGTAATTGTGAAAAAGAACTATTTTTTATCAAAAATCTATTATCATTAATTATTTTTTTAGAAGTTATTATTGAATTAGGATCACGATCTATTGCTATTAAACGTCCTCTATTATTTAATTTAGATAGAATTAGTTTTGAATGACCTCCCATACCAAAAGTAGCATCAATATAAATACCATTTGATTTTATATTTAATCCATTAACTGATTCGTTAAGAAGTACACTAATATGTTTAAATTGATTATTTATCATAATAAATTTTATAAATTATGTTAATGATTATTTATTTATATTTTAAAAATTTATTAATTATTAAATAAATAATAAATATTATATTTTTATTTTAAATTTTTAATATTTGATTATATTAATTTTATAAAAGTTAATATTAAAATATAAATTTTATTTAAATTAATATTTTATATATATAATAATTAATAAAAAATAATTTTAAATATAAAATTATTTTATAAAATATTATTTATAATTAATATTATAAATAAATTTTATTAATAATATATTATTATATATATAAAATATATAAAAATTAAAAAATTATTTTTCAAATAAAAAAAATAATTTTTTAATTTCCCCTTGATGAATATTTTTATGGCCCCACTATAATTAAATATATTATTATTATTAATAGTTAATCTATTAACTTATTATAAAATATATTAATAAGATATATTTTTAAAATTAAAAAAATTACTTAAAATAAAATTATTAAATCTTATATAAGTTAACAATTAAATTAGTAACTAGATTAACTAAGAATTCCCTTTGGAGGTTGTTTAGATGGGTAAAATTATAGGGATTGACCTAGGTACAACTAATTCTTGTGTTGCCATTATGGATGGTATAAATGCACGTGTACTAGAAAATAGCGAAGGTGACCGTACTACACCTTCTATTGTTGCATATGCTCAAGATAATGAAATTCTTGTTGGTCAGCCGGCAAAACGTCAAGCAGTAACTAATCCACAAAATACATTTTTTGCAATTAAACGTCTTATTGGACGTCGTTTTGCAGATGAAGAAGTTCAACGTGATATTTCTATTATGCCTTATAAAATTGTTGATGCAAATAATGGTGATGCTTGGTTATATGTTAAGGGGCAAAAAATAGCTCCTCCTCAGGTTTCTGCTGAGGTATTAAAAAAAATGAAAAAAACAGCAGAAGATTATTTAAGTGAATCAGTTACTGAAGCTGTTATTACTGTACCAGCTTATTTTAATGATACACAGCGTCAAGCTACTAAGGATGCTGGTCGTATTGCTGGTTTAGATGTTAAACGTATTATTAATGAACCAACAGCAGCAGCACTTGCTTATGGTTTAGATCGTGAAATAGGTAATCGTACTATTGCAGTATATGATTTAGGTGGTGGTACTTTTGATATATCAATTATTGAAATTGATGAAGTAGATGGTGAAAAAAATTATGAGGTATTAGCAACTAATGGTGATACTCATTTAGGTGGTGAAGATTTTGATAATCGTTTAATTAATTATTTAGTTAATGAATTTAAAAAAGAACAAGGGTTTGATTTACGTAATGATCCATTAGCAATGCAGCGTTTAAAGGAAGCATCAGAAAAAGCTAAAATTGAACTTTCTTCTGCTCAACAGACTGATGTTAATTTACCATATATTACTGCAGATTCTAATGGTCCTAAACATATGAATATTAAAGTAACAAGAGCAAAACTTGAATCACTTGTTGAAAATTTAGTTAAACGTTCAATGGATCCTTTAAAAGTTGCATTAAAAGATGCTAATTTAAATATTGACAATATAAATGATGTTATTTTAGTTGGTGGTCAAACACGAATGCCATTAGTACAAAAAGCAGTTGCGGATTTTTTTGGCAAAGAACCACGAAAAGATGTTAATCCTGATGAAGCTGTTGCTATTGGTGCTGCAGTACAAGGTGGGGTATTATCTGGTGATGTGAAAGATGTATTATTACTTGATGTAACTCCAATATCTTTAGGAATTGAAACTATGGGTGGTGTAATGACAACATTGATTGGTAAAAATACCACTATTCCAACTAAACATAGTCAAGTATTTTCAACTGCAGAAGATAATCAATCAGCAGTTACTATTCATGTATTACAAGGTGAACGTAAGCGATCTACTGATAATAAATCATTAGGGCAATTTAATCTAGATGGAATTCAAGCAGCACCACGTGGTGTGCCTCAAATTGAAGTTACTTTTGATATTGATGCCGATGGTATTTTGCATGTATCTGCTAAAGATAAAAATACTGGTAGAGAGCAAAAAATCACTATTAAAGCATCTTCTGGATTAAAAGAAGATGAAATTAAAAGAATGGTAAGTGATGCAGAAGCAAATGCAGAAGCAGATCTTAAATTTGAACAATTAGTTCAGGTACGTAATCAAGCTGATCAATTAATTCATAGTACTCGTAAACAAATTGAAGAAGTATCTGAAAAATTACCTATTAATGATAAAACTAATATACAAAAAGCTATTAATGAGTTAGAAGTAGTTTTGAAAGGTGAAGATAAAACTATTATTGAAAATAAAATTCAATATTTAATACAAGTTTCATCTAAATTGCTTCAATTAGCTCAACAACAGTCTCAAACAGATATTAAAAATTCAGGTTCAGATACTAAGTCTAAGTCGGATAATAATATCGTTGATGCTGAATTTAAAGAAGTTAATAATGAAGATAAAAATAAAAAATAGTATTTTTTAGTTGTGTGCAGTAATGGTATTAAGGATTATTTTTCTATTACTGAAAAACCGAGTACGGGCGTTGGGGGAACTCTACGTCCGTTTTTATTTATAAGGATAAAATAAATATGGCAAAAATAGATTATTATCAGATTTTAGGTGTTTCTAAAACATCTGATGAAAAAGATATTAAAAAAGCATATAAACGTTTAGCAATGAAATATCATCCAGATCGTAATCAAGGTAACAAAGAAGCAGAAATTAAATTTAAAGAAATTAAAGAAGCTTATGAAATTTTAACTAATTCACAAAAGCGTGCTGCTTATGATCAATATGGACATGCTGCTTTTGAACAAGGTGGAATTGGAGGTGGATTTAATAGTAGTTTTTCTTCTAGTACTGATTTTAGTGATATTTTTGGTGATGTATTTGGTGATATTTTTGGCGGTGGTCGACGTCAACGATCAACACGAGGTTCTGATTTACAATATGAAATTAAATTAACTTTAGAAGAAGCAGTTCGTGGAATTAGTAAAGAAATTCGTATTCCTACTTTAGAAAAATGTAATATCTGTAATGGAAGTGGTTCTAAGCCAGGAATTAAACCAAAAACTTGTATAACATGCCATGGAGCAGGTCAAGTTCAGATTAGACAAGGTTTTTTTACTGTACAACAAACTTGCCCAACATGTTATGGACGTGGTCAATTTATTAAAGAATCCTGTATTAAATGTCATGGAAATGGACGTGTAGAAAAATATAAAACTTTATTGGTAAAGATTCCTTTAGGAGTTAATAATAGTGATCGTATTCGATTAATTGGTGAAGGTGAGGTTGGTGAAAATGGTGCATCAGCTGGCGATTTATATGTTCAAGTTAATATAGTAAAACATTCTATTTTTGAACGAGATGGTAATAATTTACATTGTGAAGTACCTATTAATTTTTCAATAGCGGCATTAGGTGGTGAAATTGACGTACCAACACTGAATGGTAGAGTTAGTTTAAAAATTCCATCAGAAACGCAAACTGGAAAAATTTTTCGTATGAAAGGAAAAGGTATTAAATCCATTAGCAATGGAATAACTGGTGATTTAATGTGTCATATTTTAGTAGAAACTCCAGTTAAACTTAATGAAAGACAAAAAATATTATTGAAAGAATTTGGTGATTCTTTAAATTGTGATAGCGGTATTAAGAATAGTCCTCGTTCCAAGAGTTTTTTAGATAGCGTTAAAAATTTTTTTGATGACTTTACTAAATAATTTTAATTATATAAATTAATTAATACTTTATATAATTAGTTAATTTATTTATTTTAAATAAATTAAAAATTTTTAATTTTTTAAGATTAATTTTATTTATTTTATATTAATAATTTTGTATATATAATAATTAATTTTAGTATATATGAAATAATAATAAATTTAATATTTATAAAATAATATTTATTAATAATAATTAAATACATTTATTAAGTTATTTTATAATAAAAATTATTATTTTTTATTAAATATATAAATTATTAATTTTATAATATATAAAATTTTAATTAATAAATGTTATCATAATAAATTTTAATTTAAATAAATTATATTTTTAATAAATTAAATTTTAGTTAAAATATAAAAATTATACATTAATATTAAATTAATTTAATATATGTAATGTAATTAATATTAATATAGATTTGTATTAAATAATATATTTAAATAAATTATTATAAAATAATTTATTTAATAATTTTATTTTAAAAATAGTATATTATAAAATATATTTAAATTGATATTAAAATATTATAATATTAATATTTTAATATTAAAATTATATTTTTTATTATTTATTTATTATATACAATTTATTTATGAATAATAATTTTATTTAATATTATTAATTTTTATTCTTAGTTTTTAATATATGTTATTTATTTATATTTGCATAAATTTTATATACAAATAAATATTATTTTTTATAAAAATCATAATTAAATAATATATAGTTTAATTATTTTATATGTATAATTAATATTAATTATTTTTTTACATATTAAATAACTATATATAAATTGTTGTAGTTTATGTTATATAAAATGACAAAAATTAGAAATATCATAAATTATAAGATGATCAATTATAATTAATAATATTTAAAATCATCTATTTAACGAATTGTTCTTATTATTATTATCATAGGTTCTTGATAACGCAATCCTAGTATATTAATTATTTTATTAGGATTGCTAATAATATTAGACATAATTATTTAATTTTAATATATATTTAATGGATTGTAATTAAAATAAAATAAATTTATTTTATTTTAATTTTATTAATAATAAAATTATTATATAAATTTAATTACAAAAAATATTTACTTACTGAATGTCAATAAAAATGTTATATGTATAAATTAATATTAAAAAAAAAATTAAAGTACTTACTTGAATTTCTTTTTTTAATATTTTAATAATTACTATTAGTAATTATTTAGTGTAATTTCTAATCAAAACTTTTAATTTTTATACTATATTTGGATCATTTATTTTTTCTTTTATTTTTTTTAATAACAGATTTAACGATACGTATTTATGTATCTTCTTTAGCGCATTTAATTATTACTTTAACTATACTTCTATCATTTTTTTATCATATAGTATTTCAATACTTTTTCATGAAGGAAAATGGCAAGGATTTATTATATTAAATGAATTTAATTCCTTTATTATTCGTATTTCATTAGCAAATTTTATAGCATATATTTTATGTCAAATAATAGATATTTATATTTTTAATAAATTATGTCATTATCATCATTGGTATATTGCACCAATTGTTTCAATTTTTTTTTAGTAATCTACTATATATAATTATTTTCTTTTTTATTTCGTTTTATTATACTACTAACTCTTTTATGATAAAAAATTAGGTAGAAATTGCTTTATTAGATTAAATCTTTAAATTATTTATTTGTATATTATTTATTCTTCCAGCATATAAATTTATATTGAATTTTATTTTAAATTATATTTTATATGCAAAATATAAAAAATTATTTACTTTATTTTTAAAAATATAACTAAATTAAATTTAAATATATTTTATTTAACATTTGTTTATAAAAAAATTATTTTTAAACTAATTTTTATTAAAATAAAACTTATTGTAGTTTAAAAAATAATTTATATTTAATAATTTTAATTATTAAAAAATATTTAATAATAATATATTATATTTTTATTTTATTCATTATTTATTATTTTATAATATATTTTTTTAATTTTATAAGAATAATATAAAATATTTAAAATAAATACTAAATAATATAATAATTGTATTAAATTTATTTTTTATAATATATATAATATATTTTTAATATTTTACATTCAATATATTTAATAAAATTAATTAAATTTTTTTATAAAAATAATTTTTTATTATATATTATATTTTTATTAAAAAATAAAAATATAACATTATTTATATTTAAAATTATATATGTAATATATTAATAATAATTATTATATATTAAAAAATATTGCTATATTAATAAATAATATTAAATAAATATTTAATAATGTATATAAAAGGTATAATTGATATTAAAAAATTAATATATTAATTAATAAAATAAAATTATATTTTATAAGTTTTTAATAAAATATGTTAATATTTATATTATATTAATTTAATATAGATATTATTTATGATAAATTAATTATTTATTAAAACTTTAAGTTATTAAGAATTAAATTTTAAATTTATTAATTAATATATAACATTATTATATTTATTAATTAATATTTTAAATAAAATATTTAACTAATTTTATATATAATATTAATTATTATTAATAATAAATTTTAAATAATATTTTGATATTTAATTAATTATTTATATTCTTTTTTATTTATATAAATATATACTTTATTTTAATTTATTTTTATATTATAAAAATTAATATATAAATAAAAGAATATATATATATTTAAATAAATTTATTAGCCTAAAATTTTATATAAATTATAATTATAATATTATGTATATAAAATTTTTATAATATTTAATTTTTTTTTATTTTTTTTAAATATATTTATAAACTATATTAAATATAAAAATAAATTAAATTTAATTGAAATTTTATTTGACTTTAATTATAATTTATTATTATTAATTTATATATAATATTTATATTTTTAATAATTATATTAATTATTATAATTATTAAAATTTAGTTTTAATTATTAATTTTATAACCAATATAATTTAATTATAATTTTTATTAAACTTAATAAATAAAATTAAATAATTAAGTAATAAAATTATTTTTACAATAAATTAATAATTATATAATGTTAATTAAATTTAAGTATTTATTAAAATTAAGCTCTTGATATAGTAAAAGAAATTACATCTTTAATTTTTTCTACATTTAATGCTAACATTATTAAACGATCAAGACCTAAAGCAATACCTGAGCAATCAGTAATAATTTTATCTAGTGCTGCAATGAGATATTTATCAATATGATATTCTGGTAAACCCATTTTTCTACGTTTTTGATTATCATACTTAAAACGTTTTTTTTGTTCTTGCGAATCTTTTAATTCATAAAAACCATCAGCTAATTCTATACCATGAAAATAAATTGAAAAACGTTCAGCAACTCGATTATCTTCTTTATTAATTTCAGCTAATGATGCTTGTGAAGTAGGAAAATGATATATAGCTATTGGCTTGTCTTTTCCTAAATTAGGTTCAATTTTCATAGTAAATAAAAATTGTAATAATATATCCTTATCTTCCTCTGTTTCTGCATTATTTAAACCTAATCTTATTGCAATGTTTCTTATTTTTTTTTCTTCTGATTCTAATGATAATGGATCAATATTTAAATAATGTTGAAAAGCTTGTTGATATGATATACGTTCAGTTGGTTGACAATCTAAAATTTTTTGTAATAAGTCATCTACTTCATTAATTAATTGGTGCATATTATAATTAGGTCTATACCATTCAAGCATAGTAAATTCTGGATTATGGTAACGACCTTCTTCTTCATTACGAAAAGTTTTAATTATTTGATAAATAGGTCCACTACCAGCGGCTAATAAACGTTTCATATGATATTCAGGACTAGTTATCATATATAACTTTGTGCTATTATTAATTCTTGGAGAAATAAATTTAGTTTTAAATGGTGAAATATGAATATCTGTTACTGTAAACTTACTTAATATAGGTGTTTCTACTTCAATTACTCCACGATTTATAAAAAAATGTCTAATTTTAGTAATAATGTTAGATCTTTTTAATAAGTTATTAATAGATGCATTAGGTTGCCAATTTATTTTTTTACTCATAATTAAGAATCCAAAAATAAAGTACAATGTATACTTATAAATAAATATTTTTTTAAATATATAATATTTGAAAATAATCTTAAAATATTTAATTAATAATTAATTAATATTGATTATTAATTAAATATAATTATATTTATATTTTTAATTTATTTAAATAAAATATTATAATTAATAATTATTAAATTATAAAATAAATTAAAATTTATATATATTATTTTATATATTAAAGAATTATTCTATTTAATGTAAATAAATAATAAATAAATTATATTTTTTTATTATTCTAATATTTATTATTTTTTTATTTTTATAATTATATAATATATTTGAAATATTTAATAAAAATTTTTATTTTTATTAATAAATATATTTTTATAAAATTATTAATAAAATAATTTTTTATCTGTTTATAAAATTTTATATAAAATAATACATATCATTAATTATTTATAACGAATATAAAGACAATAAATTGCATTATTAGTAATTTTTTTACGATAAAGTATCCAATTTGTAGGTAATATAGTTAAATTATTTATAGCTTCTACTTCTGCTTCAATATATATCCAACATTTTTTAGTTAACCAACCATTTTGTTCTAATAATAATATTGTTTGTTGTAATAGATTTTTACGAAAAGGAGGATCAAGAAAAATGATATCATATGTTATAGTTACTTGTTGTGTTAAATAATTTAATACATTATTATTAATAATTTCTATATTTTTTATTCCTAATTTTAATAAATTATTAGTAAGTTGCATTATAGTTAAAGGTTCTAATTCAATTAAAGTAGCTAAAGAAGCATTACGAGAAAGAGCTTCGATTGATAAAGCGCCACTACCAGCAAAGCAATCAAGACATTTAGCTCCTTGAATAACTGGCATTAACCAATTAAATAAAGTTTCTCTCATTTTATTTGTGGTAGGTCGCAAATTATTATTATTTAAAATTGTAAGTTTATATCCTTTCCACTTTCCACTAATAATACGAATTTTATTTTTATATACAAATTGTATTTTTTTTATCATAATTTAATTATTATAATTTATTTTTATATTTAATATTATTATTTATTAATATTAAATATAATATGAAATTATATTAATTTTATTAAAATATTATTATAATTTATCAAATAGTAATATATTAATTTAAAATTAATAAAATAGTTAATATTAATTAATAAATATTAAAGTTATAAATGTTATTAAATTTAATAAATAATTATTTTATGAATATTATAAAATAGGAAAATACATTATTAATGCAAAAAGAACAAAAATTAAAAAAAGATAATTTTTTTACGAGATTAAAATATAGTTTATTAAAAACTCGAGAAAATATGGGAATAAGTTTTATTAATTTTTTTTATAATAAAAAAATTAATAATGACTTATTTAATCAATTAGAAGAAAAACTTTTAGTTTCTGATGTTGGATTAGAAACAACACGTAAAATCATATATAGTTTAAGAACTTATGCTAATTATAAAAAAATAAATGATCCTATGATAATTTATAATAAATTGCGTGAAGAAATGGTAAAGATTTTATCTTATGTTGATAAACCAATTATTATAGAAAATAAGATACCTTATGTATTATTAATTGTTGGTATTAATGGATCAGGTAAAACAACAACAGTAGCTAAATTAGCATATCAATATAAATCAAAAGGTAAATCAGTAATGTTAGCAGCTGGAGATACATTTAGAGCTGCAGCTATTGAACAATTACAAACTTTAGGATCAAATAATAATATTCCTGTTATTGCCCAACATATTGGATCAGATCCTGCATCAGTTATTTTTGATGCTATTTATTCATCAAAAGCAAAAGGTATTGATGTATTGATTGTAGATACTGCTGGAAGATTACAAAATAAAATTCATTTAATGGAGGAGTTAAAAAAAATAATTAAAGTTATGAAAAAATTAGATCAAAAAGCTCCTCATGAAGTAATATTAATTTTAGATTCTAATACTGGTCAAAATTCAATTAATCAAGTTAAAATTTTTCATGAATCTATAGGTTTAACTGGCATTATTTTAACTAAACTTGACGGAACAGCTAAAGGTGGTATAATTTTTTCTATTGCTAATCAATTTAAAATTCCAATTCCTTATATTGGAATTGGTGAAGGAATTGATGATCTTAGACCATTTATAGTGAATGATTTTATTGAAGCACTTTTTATTAAAAATTAATTTTTATGTTTATAAAAAATTATACAATATTAAATATATTTTTGATATTTTTTAATAAATATTATATAAATTAAAATTTAAAATAATTTATATATATTTATTAATAATTAATATTTATTGAAATTAATATTAATAATATATTTTAAATATATTATTAATTTTTTATATTTTATATAAATATAATTTTATTATTTTTTAATATTATTAAAATTATATTATATAAATTAAAATAAAAATTTTTTTAAAAACATATTTTATAATTATAATAATTTATTATAAATAATAATAATAAAATAACTATAATAGTTAATAATATATATTATTAACTATTATTGACAAAATAATTTTTATATTTTATAATAAATAATTATTTTATTAATTTAGTTTTTTATAAAATTTTTTAGGTTTTGATAAAAAGTTTTAATTAATAAATTACTAAATTAATAATATCATTAAATCACTAAATTACTAAATCACTAATATCATTAAATCACTAAATTATTATTATTATTATAATTATATTAATTATCTATAATATTAAATACTAATTATTATAATAATTGGTATATATTAATTTATATAATATTATAAATTAATATTTAAAATATTTTATAATAAAATTAATCATTTTTAATAAATAAAATCATTTAAATTATTAAAATAAAACTTTTATATCATCATTGTATTTAATTAAAATATAATTAATTTTTAATATTTAATAATAAAAATAATTAAATATTAAATTATTAATTTATTAAAGTAAAAGAGGATATCAATGATTAAAAAGATGCAATTATTATCATTAATTCCACAAGGTAGCATTGAAGCTTATATGAGATTAGCTAATACTTATCCTATATTAACAGCAGAAGAAGAGCATGAATATGCACGACAATTACATTATCATGGTGATTTAAACGCCGCTAAACAGCTTATACTTTCTCATTTACGTTTTGTTATTCATATTGCACACAATTATTCAGGTTATGGATTACCGCAAGCTGATTTAATTCAAGAAGGAAATATTGGTTTAATGAAAGCAGTTCGTCGATTTAATCCTGAAGTTGGTGTGCGTTTAGTTTCATTTGCAGTTCACTGGGTTAAAGCTGAAATCCATGAATATGTATTACGTAATTGGCGTATTGTCAAAGTTGCAACTACTAAAGCTCAACGTAAACTTTTTTTTAATTTACGTCAGAACAAAAAACGTATTGGTTGGTTTAATCAAAATGAAGTTGATATAGTTGCTAAAGATTTAAGTGTAACTATTAAAGATGTTCGTGAAATGGAATCACGAATGTCTGCTCAAGACATGGCATTTGATATAAATGATTATGATGATAATAATGAAAATATAAATATTGCGCCTGTTTTATATTTACAAGATAATTCTTCTATATTTGCTGATAGTATTGAAGAAGATAATTGGGAAAATTATGCTACTGATAAATTGACACAAGCATTATTAACTTTAGATTTACGTAGTCAGGATATTATTCGTACTCGCTGGCTTAATGAAGATAGTAAAATTACTTTACAGGATTTAGCTAATAAATATAGTGTATCTGCTGAACGTGTTCGTCAGTTAGAAAAAAATGCTATGAAAAAACTTAGATTAGTTATGAAAGCTTAAATTAAATTAAAATAAAATATTTTAAATTAAATATAATATAATTATAATTTTAAATCATTTTAAATAAATTAATAAAATTAATTATTATAAAGTTTAATTTTAATAATTTAAAAATTATATTAGATAGTAATTTATTATATAATATTAAAATAAATTCATATATAATTTTAAAAATATTAAAATTTAATTTAATTATTATTATTATTAATAATAAATTCTATAATTAAAATATATTTTATAATATAATAAATATTTTTTATTTTATAATTACTTTATTATTTTATTAAAGTTATATTTGACTATATATTTTTAAGAAATTAATAAATATAAATATTATAATTATTATATTAAAAATTTAATTACAAATAAAATATTTATTTTTATTTAATAAATTTTAATAAAATAATATTAATAATAATATATAGTATAATTTATTATTTTTATTAAAATTTTATTAATATTTTATAATTTAATATTAATTAAAATTTAAAATATTTTTAAAAAATTTTCTATTAATTAGATTAATAAAATAAATTGTTATAATAATATAAATATTTTAATAAAAAATTAATATATATTATATAAAATAAAAAATATTTATTTAATTATATTATTAATATTTATAATTATAATATTTTTAAATATTAATATAAATATAGTTATTATTTTTAACAAAAATTATTAATTAATAAATATAATTAATTATAATTAATGATAATTAATTATAATTAATTATATTTATTAATTTTTTATATATATGATTTTTTATTTTAATTCATAATATATTATATTATTAATTAAGATAAATTTTATTAAATAAATAATTATATTTATAATATTATATTATATATTTAAATATAGAAAAATTAATCTATTATTATCTAATTATAATTTATACTTCAGTTGATTTTAACAAAAATTTATAATTTTTATAATGAAGTATATAAAATTAATTTAATTATATGAATTATTAATTAATTTTATAAAAACAATTTATAAAATATATTAAAATAAGTTAAATTAATAAAATTAATAATTTAATATTTAATTATTAATAATTATAAAGAATTTTAAGAAAGGTGGAAAGTACTAGATGGAAAATATTAATCCAAGTTTAACATTAGCATGGCATAAATTAGCAGAACATTATCAAGAAATAAAAAATATTCATATGCGTGATCTTTTTATTAATGATGTTAATCGTTTTACTAAATTTTCACTTATATTTAATAATAAAATTTTGGTTGATTTTTCTAAAAATAGAATAACTAATAATACATTACAGAAGTTATTAAATTTAGCTAATGAAACTAAATTAAATGATGCAATTAATAGTATGTTTTCTGCTGAAAAAATTAATAAAACAGAAAATAGAGCTGTTTTACATATTGCTTTACGCAATCGTAGTAATAAACCTATAAAACTTGAAGGCATAGATATTATGCTACAAATTAATGATGTTTTAAATAAAATGCGTTGTTTTAGTGAACGTGTTATTAATGGTGATTGGAAAGGATACACTGGTATGGCAATAACAGATATTGTTAATATTGGAATTGGTGGCTCTGATCTTGGTCCTCATATGGTAACAGAAGCTCTTAAACCTTATAAAAACCATTTAAACATACATTTTGTATCTAATATAGATGGCAGTCATATTGCTGAAACTTTTAAAAAAATTAAACCTGAAACAACATTATTTTTAATTGCTTCTAAAACGTTTACTACACAAGAAACAATGACTAATGCTTTAACTGCTAGAAAATGGTTTTTAGATTCAGCAATAGATGAAAATCAAATATCTAAACATTTTATAGCTTTATCAACAAATAATAAACAAGTAGATAAATTTGGTATTGATACAAAAAATATGTTTGAATTCTGGGATTGGGTTGGCGGTCGTTATTCATTATGGTCATCTATTGGTCTTTCTATTGTATTATATATTGGATTTAATAATTTTGAACAATTACTTAGAGGGGCTTATGAAATGGATAAACATTTTTCAACAACTGACTTTAAGTATAATATTCCAGTAATATTAGCATTAATTGGAATTTGGTATAATAATTTTTTTTCTACTGAAACTGAGGCTATTTTACCATATGATCAATATTTACATCGATTTGCAGCTTATTTTCAACAAGGTAATATGGAATCAAATGGTAAATATATTGATCGTAATGGTAACAGAGTAAATTACCAAACAGGTCCTATTATTTGGGGTGAACCAGGAACTAATGGTCAACATGCATTTTATCAATTAATTCATCAAGGCACTAAACTTATTCCTTGTGATTTTATTGCTCCTGCTATTAGTCATAATCCATTAAGTGATCATCATAATAAATTAATGTCTAATTTTTTTGCTCAAACAGAAGCATTAGCATTTGGTAAAAATAAGTTAGAAGTAGAAAAAGAAATTAAAGATACTAAACAAAAATTATCTAAAATGACTTATGTTAATCTTTATAAAGTTTTTTATGGTAATCGTCCAACTAATTCTATTTTAATAAATAAAATTACTCCTTATACTTTAGGAGCTTTAATTGCAATGTATGAGCATAAAATTTTTGTTCAAGGTGTTATATTAAATATTTTTAGTTTTGATCAATGGGGGGTGGAACTTGGTAAACAATTATCTGATTGCATTTTACCTGAATTATCAACTCAAACAATAATAAATAGTCATGATGTTTCAACTAATGGATTAATTAATTATTTTAAAAATTGGAGATAATAATTTTATTAAAATTCTATAATAGATTTTATTATTGTAAATTAAATAATTTGTAAATTAATTATTATTTAATAATTATATTATTTTAATAATAAATTTTTAAAAAATATTAGTATGAGTTTTATTATTAAATGTTAAAATTTTTTAAATATCTAAAATATTTTAATAATTTTATTAAATAAAATTATTAAAATATTTTATTTATTTATACTAAATTATTAATTAATTAATTTAAAATTGAGTTAATAATGTTTAATAATTTTTTATTTATTATAATATATATTAAATATAAATTACTTAATTTTTATTGATATAAATTAATAAAAAATTTTATGTTTAATATTTTTAGTAAAATATATACTAATAATAAAATATAAAATATATCTATATAATAAATAATTATAAATTTAAATTAATTTTATATTTAAATTTATTAATAAATTTAAATATATTTTATTATTAATATTTTATATTTATTTAATATTATAGTTAATAAGTATAAAATTATTAAATTGTTTTATTTTACAATTTTATTTTTACTTTATTTTATATGTTAATAACATTGTTTTTATTAATTATTTTGTTAAGAAAAATTTTATAACTATTTTGTAATTATTTAAAATATTATAATTAATTTTATTTATTAATATATTATTAAATTATTTTTAATTATATAAAATAATTTTAAATTAATTATATTGCGTAATATAGATAATTTTCAATTTAAAAATATATTTATTTATATATAATTTAGTTAGCAAAACTTAATTATTAATATTAAATATTAATAATAAAATATTAAATTATAATTTATATTATTATACGTAAATAATAATTAATTATTATTAAAGTTTAGTAATATTTAATAAAATTATTAAAATTATATATAATATTCTTAATAAAAATTTTTATATATAAAATATAAAATATATAACATATTATATTTAATAATATTTATTTTGATAAAAATTTTATAATATTCAATATTATACTAATATATTTTAGATTTAATTAAATAATTTTAAAAAAAATATTAAATATGTTATCTATTTAAAAGTAAAAAATTAATAATAATTTGCAATTAATTAAGAAATTAAATTTAATAAAAGTATATTAATAATTTAATGCATATAAAACTATTTATATTAATAAATGAAATATAAATACTAATTAATAGATATAAAAACTTTAATTATTAAAAATTAAAATATTTATAAAAAATATTTAAATAAAATAATTATTTATTATTAAAATAATAACTAATGTTAATCAATTGTTTATAA
The DNA here is from genome assembly GCA_024349725.1 of Arsenophonus endosymbiont of Ceratovacuna japonica. GTDB lineage: Bacteria > Pseudomonadota > Gammaproteobacteria > Enterobacterales > Enterobacteriaceae > Arsenophonus. Next base: position 796,918 of record AP026064.1, on the reverse strand, counting down.
AATAATTATTTAAATATTTATAATAATTATAATACATAGTAAATAAAACTATTTATAATATAATATAAAATAAATTATTAACTAATATATTAATTAATATGTAAAATATATAAATATATAAATTAATTGAAAATATAAAATAATTAATAATAAATATTTAATATAATTAATATATTTTATAATAATTATATATTTAATATAAATTATAATTAATAATATTATAATAGAAAAATAATATATATTTTATTATATTTTATATAGTAATAAATATTTTAACTTTTTTAAATAAAAAATTTTAAATATAAAATACTAAAAATATTGATTTATTATTTATATTTTAAGATAACTATTAAAATAGTTAATTATTTTTATTAAAATATAAATAATCAATTAACATATTTTACATTAGAGATATAAAGTGATATATCAATTACAAAATAAAGATGGGAAAGCTCGTCGTGGTAGATTAATTTTTGAACGTGGTATTGTGGAAACACCTGCATTCATGCCTGTAGGTACTTATGGTACAGTAAAAGGGATAACTTCAGAAGAAGTTAAACAAACTGGTACGCAAATGTTATTAGGTAATACTTTTCATTTATGGTTAAATCCTGGTAACAAAATAATTAAATTACATGGTGATTTACATGGTTTTATGAAATGGTCAGGGCCAATTTTAACTGATTCAGGTGGATTTCAAATTTTTAGTCTTAATAATATATGTAAAATTAAAGAAGAAGGTGCATATTTTAGTAACCCGATTAACGGTGATAAAATTTTTCTTAGTCCTGAAAAATCAATAGAAATTCAATATAATCTTAATTCAGATATTACTATGATATTTGATGAATGTAATTCTTACCCATCAGATTATAATTATGTTAAAAAATCAGTAGAAATGTCTATTCGCTGGGCAAAACGAAGTAAACAACAATTTGATAAATTAATTAATAAAAATGCATTATTTGGTATTATTCAAGGTAGTATTTATCCAGATTTGCGTAATATATCATTAAAAGGTCTACTAGATATTGGTTTTGATGGGTATGCTATAGGTGGTTTAGCAGTTGGAGAGCCTAAAAAATATATGTATTATATTTTAGATCATATTTGCTCACAAATTCCACAAAATAAACCACGATATTTAATGGGAGTAGGTAAACCAGAAGATTTGATAGAGGGTGTTAGACGTGGTGGAATTGATATGTTTGATTGTGTAATACCAACTCGTAATGCGAGAAATGGTCAATTATTTATTACATCTGGTATAATTAAAATACGTAATTCTAAATATAAATATGATACTTTACCATTAGATTCTAATTGTGATTGTTATACTTGCATTAATTATACTCGTGCTCATTTACATCATTTTGATAAATTTAATAAAATATTAGGATCTAGACTTAATACTTTACATAATTTATATTATTATCAACAATTAATGAAAGAAATAAGATCAGCAATTGATCATGGTAAATTTGAACTTTTTATAAAAAATTTTTATCACAAGCGATTATTAAAATCAAATAGTAATATAATGTTATAATTTATAATAAATTTTTTTATATAATAATAATAATATTTATTATATATATTTTTTAAATAAAATTTTTTATTTTTAATTTATTATACTACTATTTAATATTATATTTATTATAATAAATATATTTTATTATAATATCAATATTATATTAATAAATAAATATTTGTAGTTTTAATTTGATATAATTATTTTTATATATAATATTATTTTAGTTATTTTAGAATTTTATTTTTTAATAATAAAATAGCATAAAATAAAACATAATTTTTAATTATATAAATTGAATTAAATTAATGTATAAATTGTTAATGTAAATTATTTTTTAATTTAAAAATATTATTTTAATAAAAAATTAGGAGATTTTAATGAATTTATTTATTTCTAAAGCAGCAGCTTCATCTAGTATTAAGGAAACAGGAGATGCATATTCTTTAATTATAATGTTAGTTATTTTTGGATTGATTTTTTATTTTATAATTTTACGTCCACAACAAAAACGAGCTAAAGAACATAAAAAAATAATAGATTCTATTTCTAAAGGGGATGAAGTAATAACAACAGGAGGATTAATTGGTTATGTTACTAAAGTATCCGAAACAGGTTATATTATTATTGCATTAAATGACACTTATGAAGTAACAATTAAACGTGATTTTATTACTTCTATTTTACCAAAAGGTACAATAAAATCAATTTAAAATTTATAATTTTCCAGAAGGAAAATGTTTTGATAAATTATTATTCATCATGGAAATATTTTATATTAATAATTATATTATTTATTGCTACTTTGTATGCTATTCCTAATATTTATGGAGAAGATCCTGCTATTCAAATTACTGGCATACGTGGTATTTCTGTTGATAAAAAGATTTTGGATAAAATTTTTAATATTTTAAATAAAGAGAATATTAAAATCAAATCAATTACATTAGATAATGGTGTAATTCTTGCTCGTTTTAATAATGTAGATATACAGTTACATGCTAGTGAATCCTTAGTTTCTAATTTAGGAAATAAATTTATTGTAGCATTAAATTTAGCACCATCTATTCCTAATTGGTTGAATGCATTAGGTGGTAAACCAATGAAATTAGGATTAGATTTGCGTGGTGGTATCTATTTTTTAATAGAAGTAGATATAGAAACAATACTTAGTAAATTACAAGAACAGAATATAAATAACTTACGTAGTAATTTGCGTGAAAAATTCATTCCATATTTAACTATACATAAAATAAATAATTATGGTATTGAAGTTCGTTTTAATAATAAAAATTTATGCATGGAGGCAAAATCTTACTTAACACCTATTTATCATGATTTAGTTTTTACTATTTTAAATAAAAACATATTAATAGTTATTATAAAAGATAAAGTAATTAGTAAAATACGTAATTATGCTGTATTGCAAAATATTAATATTATTAATAATAGAATTAATCAATTAGGTGTTACAGAACCTTTAGTGCAACGTCAAGGAAATAATCATATTATTATTGAATTACCAGGTATTCAAGATACAGTACGAGCAAAAGAGATACTTGGTGCAACATCAACTCTTGAGTTTAGTTTAGTTAATATTAATAGAAATAATACATTTGTTAAATATGGTTACATTCCTAATGATTCAGAAATAAAATATACTCGTGATAATAAACCAGTTATTCTTTATAAAGATGTTATTTTGACAGGAGATCATATTACTAATGCAATATTTAATTTAGATGAAATAGGTAATCCACAAGTAAGCATTAGTTTAGATAATATTGGTGGTTCTATTATGTCTAATTTTACACGTGATAATCAAGGTAAATTAATAGCAACTTTATTTGTTGAATATAAAGATAGTGGACAAAAAGATATTAATGGCCATGCTATTTTAGTAAAAGATGAAAAAGTTATTAACATAGCTAAAATTTCTAATCATTTTAGCAATAAATTTCGTATTACTGGTATTAATAATATAACTGAAGCTCGTCAATTATCTTTATTATTACGTTCTGGATCATTAATTGCACCAATTAAAATAGTCGAAGAACGAACAATTGGGCCAACATTAGGATTGCAAAATATTAAACAAGGAATAAAAGCATCATTAGCAGGTTTTTTAGTATCTATTTTATTTATGATTATTTATTATCGTAAGTTTGGTTTAATTGCTAGTTTTGCATTATTAATAAATTTAATATTTATTGTAGGAATTATGTCATTATTACCAGGAGTTACATTAACTATGCCTGGAATTGCTGGTATTGTTTTAATTTTTGCTATTGCTATTGATGCTAATGTACTTATTAATGAGCGAATTAAAGAAGAATTAAATAATGGTCGTTCAATACAACGGTCTATAAATGAAGGTTATAAGAGAGCATTTTCTAGTATTTTAGATTCTAATTTAATAACTTTAATTACTACAATTATTTTGTATATGATAGGTACTGGTTCAATTAAAGGTTTTGCTGTTACTACAGGTATTGGTATTATAACTTCTATGTTTACTGCAATTATAGGAACACGTGCTATTGTCAATTTATTATATGGTGGTAAATATATAAATAAGATATCTATTTAAGGAGTTAAGTTTTGGTACAAAATTATACTATAGAACAATTAAATAATGGTCGTAAAGTTATCGATTTTATGCGTTATTCTTATTTATCTTTTATTATTTCAATTATTTTATTTGTTTTTTCAGTTATATTTATTTTACTAAAAGGTTTTAATTTAGGATTAGATTTTACTGGTGGTACTATTATTGAATTTCATCTAAGTCAATCTTTTGATATCGATAAAATTAGAGAATGTTTAGATAATAATCTTTATAAAGAATTATTAATTCAAAATTTTGGTAGTAGTCGAGATATTATTATTAGATTACCTATTGCTAAAGGATTAACAAATCAAGAAATTAGTAAATCTATTATTTCATTAATTCATAATAATATTGATAATAAATTAATAGTTAAAAGAATTGAATTTATAGGTCCAAGTATAGGTAGCGAATTACTTCAAACTGGAATTATATCAATTTTAATTGCTTTGATTTGTATATCAATTTATATTAATTTTCGCTTTGAATGGCGTTTAGCTATTAGTGCAATAGTATCATTAGTACATGATGTTATTATTACATTAGGTCTTGTATCATTATTTAATATTGAAGTTGACACAACTATTATTGCTTCATTAATGTCAGTTATTGGTTATTCATTAAATGATAGTATTGTTGTTTATGATCGTATTCGTGAAAATTTTCGTAAAATAAATTATGGTACTTCTTATGAAGTAATAAATATTTCATTAACTCAAACATTAAATAGAACACTTATTACATCCGGAATTTCTTTATTAATGATATTTATGTTATATCTTTTTGGTGGTTTAATAATTAAAGGATTTTCGTTAATTATGTTAATTGGTGTAACATTTGGTACTATTTCTTCAATTTATATTGCATCTGCTTTAGTATTAAAGATGGGAATAAAACGAGAACATTTTATTATTTCTAAAATAAATAAAGAAGGAATAGATAAAAATCCATTATTACCTTAAAGATAAATTTTAAATTTATATTTATAAAATAATATTAATATAATCTTTATTAATATATAAATTAATTGAAATTAGATTTTAAAATAATAAAATTTTGTATATTATTCATTTTATATAATTATAAATATTAAAATTATTAATTTAATACTAATTAGTGATAATTTTAAAATATATTATCTATAATAAGATAATTTATGTTAAAAATTTTTGTCATTTAAGTTAAATAAAAATATATATTTTATTATAATATTTATAAATTATTTAATAAAAATAAAATTAAATTATTATATATAAAATAATAATATTTTGTTATATTTTAATTTAAAAATATTAGTTTATTTAATTAATAAAATTCTAAAATTGCAGGATTAATAATAAGAGTGAATATACTTGATAAGAAATTTATGAAACGTGCATTATTTTTAGCTAAACAAGGACGATTTACTACTTCTCCTAATCCTAATGTAGGTTGTGTTATTGTATATGATAATAAAATTGTTGGTGAAGGTTTTCACTGTAAAGCAGGAGAACATCATGCTGAGGTTTATGCATTACGAATGGCTGGTAAAAAAGCTAATAGAGCAACTGCTTATATTACTTTAGAACCATGTAATCATTATGCTAAAACACCACCTTGTACAGATATATTAATTAATTCAGGTATTTTACGTGTTATTGTAGCAATGAAAGATCCAAATCCTAAGGTATCAGGTTGTGGTTTATTTAAATTACAACAAGCAGGAATTGAAGTTATATATGGTTTATTAAGTAATGAAGCTGAGAAGTTAAATAGAGGTTTTTTAAAAAGAATGCGTACTGGTTTTCCTTATATTCAACTTAAGTTAGCTGCATCATTAGATGGTCGTACATCTTTATCATCAGGTGAAAGTAAATGGATTACTTCATTATCTGGACGTAAAGATGTACAATATTTTAGAGCACAATCAAGTGCAATTTTGACTACTAGTGCAACTATTTTAGCTGATAATCCTTCTTTAAATGTTCGTTGGTTAGATTTTACACCTAAATTACAAAATATTTATCCTAAAGATCGCTTAAGACAACCAATAAGAATTGTTTTAGACAGTAATAATCAAGTAAATCCAAAACATATCGTAACAAAATTAGATGGTGAGTGTTGGCTTATTCGTCCTAATCCTATATCGCAACATTGGCATGGTAATGTTGAGCAAATATCAATTCCAACTAATGAAAAAGGAATTAATTTAATTTCATTAATGATATATCTAGCTAAACGAAATATTAATTCAATTTGGATAGAAAGTGGATCAACACTTGCTGGTGCTTTATTGAAATTAAAATTATTTGACGAATTAATTATTTATATAGCTCCTAAAATTTTAGGTTCGACTGCTAAAGGATTATTTAATATTCCAGAATTACGAAAATTAAAAGATGCATTTGTATTTAAATTTATTAATATTAAACTTGTTGGCTCTGATTTACGTTTAACTCTTCGTTTATTATAAAATTAATTATATTTTTTTAATAAATAATATATAAGATATTATATATTATTTATATGTAAGTAATTATAATTTAAGGAATTATATGAAAGTAATAAAAAGTATGGTAGTATCATCTAAATCTCATATAGCAATAGTTGTTGCGCGCTTTAATCATTTTATAAATAATCATTTACTTGAGGGGTCTATTGATACTTTAGAGCGTATTGGTCAAGTTTTAACAGAGAATATTACAATAGTTTGGGTACCTGGTGCATATGAATTACCTTTAATTATAAAAATATTAGTTGAAACAAAAAAATATAATGCTGTAATTGCTCTTGCTAGCATTATACGTGGTGAGACTCCTCATTTTGAATATATTGCTAATGAATGTAGCACTGGTCTTTCTAACATTTCTATAACTAATTATATTCCTATTACTTTTGGTGTATTAATAACAGATAATATTAAACAAGCAATTGAGAGAGCTGGTACGAAAGTAGGTAACAAAGGATCTGATGCTGCATTAGCTGCTTTAGAAATGATTAATATAATACAGACAATTAAAGATTAATTATTAATTAAGGATTAATTTTTGTGAAATCTACTGCTCGTCATAATGCACGTGAATTTGCTGTACAAGCTATTTATTCTTGGCAATTATCTGGAAATAGTATTTCTGATATTAAATTAGAATTTTTATCTAAACAAGATATATCTAATATTGATGTAATTTATTTTCATGATTTGCTTAATGGTGTTTCTAGTAATGTGTTAGAATTAGATAAAAAAATGGCCCCTTATCTTTCTCGTAAACTTAAAGAACTTGGACAGATTGAAAAAGTTGTTTTACGTTTAGCTATGTTTGAATTATGTTATCGTGATGATATACCTTATAAAGTTTCTATAAATGAAGCAATTGAATTATCAAAAGTTTTTGGTTCTAAAGATAGTTACAAATTTATTAATGGTGTATTGGATAAAATTGTTAATATTATGTATAGAAAATAATATTTTTTAATAATACTATAATTTAGTATTTTATTTAATTACAAGATATTAAAATATATTAGTAATAGTTGCAATATAGTATTAGGGTATCATTATGTTTTGTAGTGAATTTGATATTATTAATCGTTATTTTTATAATAAGCAACAAAATAGATGTGATGTTAATATAGGCATTGGTGATGATTGTGCATTAATAACAATGCCTAAAAAAAAACAATTAGTTATTACTACAGACACATTAGTTGTTGGTATTCATTTTCTTAATATTATTTTGCCAGAAGATTTAGCTTATAAATCTTTAGCTATTAATTTAAGTGATTTAGCTGCAATGGGAGCTGATCCTGCTTGGATTTCTTTGGCTTTAACGTTACCAAAAATAGATGAAGATTGGTTGGCAAGATTTAGTTCTTCTTTATTTAAACAACTTAATTACTATGGTATGCAACTTATTGGTGGTAATATAACACGTGGTACTATGAGTTTAACTTATACTGCTCATGGTTTAATTTCTATTGGAAAATATTTAACAAGATCTGGTGCATGCAATGGTGATTGGATTTATGTTACAGGAACATTAGGGGATAGTGCTGCAGGTCTCGCTATTTTACAATCAAAATTAGTTGTCTCTAATGAAAAAGATCGTTATTGGTTAATTAATCGTCATTTAAGGCCTCAACCTCGCATTTTACAAGGTAAAGTTTTATGTTATTTAGCTTCTTCAGCAATAGATATTTCTGATGGTTTAATTTCTGATCTTGGACATATTTTGAAAAATAGCAATTGTGGAGCTATAATTAAATTAGATTTGTTACCGTTATCAAATGAATTACTTAGACATGTTAATTTAAAACAAGCATTAATATGGGCATTAAGTGGCGGAGAAGATTATGAATTATGTTTTACTGTTCCTAATATAAACTGCGATTCATTAGAGTCAACTTTAGCACGTACAGGTGTAAATTTTCATTGTATAGGTCAAATAAAATCAAAATCTTATGGTATTCGTTATTTTAATGGATATAAAGAAGTTTCACTTAATTTAGTTGGTTTTGATCATTTTATTAATAAAACTTATTATGGTTAATATTAAGCTTGCATCAAATTTATCAAATTTATTAAATCCTTGGTATTTATTAGCTACTGGATTTGGTAGTGGTTTGTTACCAATTATTCCAGGAACAATTGGATCATTAGTAGCAATTCCATTTTGGTTATTTATGCACTGGTTATTACCAGTTTGGTTTTGTTGGTTTATTATTTTATTTAGTTTTATTTTTAGTATTGCTATTTGTGATATTAATTTAAATAATATATACATTCATGATCATAGCAGTATTGTTTGGGATGAATTTCTTGGTATATGGATAATATTAATGATAATTCCATTAGTTAATTGGCAATGGATATTTATTGCATTTATACTTTTTCGTTTTTTTGATATACTAAAACCTTGGCCTATTAATTGGTTTGATAAACAAATTAATGGTTGGTTAGGTATTATGTTAGATGATATAATTGCATCTATTTTTTCTATTATAATAATTACAATTATATATTCGTTATCAATATTAAAATAATTATAAATTATTATAATTAAAATACTTTTTAAATAATTAAAATATATTAATTATTTAATATAAAAATTATTAATTGATTTAATAATACCATCTGCATTAAGGCCTAAATCAGATTTAATTTCTGTTTGATTTCCTTGTGGAATATAAATATCAGGTAATCCTATATTAATTATAGGTATAATATTATTTGATGATAATAAAAATTCATTAACTCCACTACCTGCTCCTCCAATAATTGAATTTTCTTCTAATGTTACTAATAATTTGTTAGTTTTAGCTATTTTTAATATTAATATTTCATCCAATGGTTTTACAAATCTCATATCAACTACAGTTGCATTAATTAATTCTGCCGCTTTCATTGCTTCAGAAAGCAGTATCCCAAAATTTAGAATAGCAATTTTTTCTCCCTTTCTTTTAATTAATCCTTTACCTATTGGGATTTTTTCTAGAAGTTGTAAAGTAGCGCCAGAACCAGTGCCTTTTGGATAACGAACAGCAACAGGACCATTATTATAATGATAACCAGTATGTAGCATTTGAAGACATTCATTTTCATCACTAGGAGACATAATTATCATATGTGGTAAACAACGTAAAAATGATAAATCAAAAGCACCTTGATGAGTTTCTCCATCAGAACCAACAATTCCTGCTCTATCTATAGCAAATAAAATTGGTAATTTTTGAATAGATACATCATGTATGACTTGATCATAAGCTCTTTGTAAAAAAGTTGAATAAATAGCAACAATAGGTTTTAAACCTCCAATTGCAAGACCTGCGGCAAAAGTAACAGCATGTTGTTCTGCAATAGCAACATCAAAATATTGATTAGGATAGTTTTTAGAAAACTTAACCATCCCAGATCCTTCTCGCATAGCTGGAGTAATTGCTATTAATTTAGGATCATTTTCCGCTTCTTGACATAACCAATTACCAAAAATTTGTGAGAATGTTAATTGTTTATTATTATTTTTTGGTAAACTAAAAGTTTTTAGATCAAATTTCGGCACTGAATGCCAACTAATAGGATCTATTTCAGCTGGTTTATAACCTTTGCCTTTTTTAGTTATACTATGTAAAAATTGAGGGCCTTTTAATTCTCGCATATTTTTTAATGTTTTTACTAACGTAAATATATCATGACCATCAATAGGCCCAATGTAATTAAATCCTAATTCTTCAAACATAGTACTAGGCATTACCATGCTTTTAATTTGTTTTTCAGTTTTTTTTAATAATTTTTTAATAAAAGGAGTATTAAAAAAAATTTTTTTTCCACTTTTACGCAAAATAGTATAAAAGTTACCAGATAATAATTTTGCTAAATTATTATTTAATGCTCCAACATTTTGTGAAATTGACATTTTATTATCATTAAGAATAACTAATATATCTTTATTAATATCTCCAGCATGATTCATTGCTTCAAAAGCCATGCCAGCAGTAATAGCGCCATCACCAATAACACAAACTGTTTTACGATTTTTATTTTCATATTCAGCTGCTACTGCCATTCCAATTCCAGCACTAATAGAAGTTGAAGAATGACCAACACTAAGAATATCATATCGACTTTCTGTTCTACATGGAAAAGGATGTAAACCATTTTTTTTACGTATAGTATTAATATAATTACGACGACCAGTTAATATTTTATGTGGATATGCTTGATGACCAATATCCCATATAAGGTTATCAAATGGAGTATTATAAACATAATGTAAAGCAATAGTAAGCTCAATAGTTCCTAATCCAGAAGCTAAATGTCCACTGGAATAACTAACACTTTTTAATAAAAATTGTCGTAATTCTTTACATAATTTTACTAATTTTTTTTTTGGCAAAAGTCGCAATTCTTCTGGTGTTTCTATTGATGCTAAAATTGGATAAAAATTAATATCAATGTTCATATTTACTCATTAAATAATTATTTTTTATTTATATCAATAATAGTAATTATATTAAAAATTATTTTGAAGATTTACATTTTTACTAAAAATATTTATTCTGTAATTAGAAAATTAATTTTATGATTAATAATAAAATTTATTAAATTTTATAGTATTTTATATTAAATTTATGTTTCTATTTTAATATATAAATCATATTAATATTTTATTTATATAAATTATTTTCTTTTTTTGTGTATTTAATACTCATTAATGATAAATAGATATTTTATTTTTTTATTAGATATATAATTTTTATCTAAAATATTAATATTATTAATAACATTAATAATATTATAACTAATTTGAAATAATATTATAATTTTATTTGAATAATTATCCAATAATAGTAATAATTTACAACCTTTATAATTAACTATAAACTAATTGACTATAATATCAAAACGAATTAAATAATAAATTTTATAATTATAAATTATTTTTAATATATTAATATTAATTCTTTTATATTTTAATTTTACATCTAATATTTTATCATAATATATATAAAATACTACAGTAATATTAGGTAATTTTATTATCATTATAATAGATTAACATCGATAAACATCAGATATAAATAAAATATTATATATAGGTTATTTATGACGTAAATTATAATGATATATTATGGTAAATTACAATGCATTAATTAATAATAGTAAATATATTTAATGTATAAATCTAGTAAATTTAATTTTTTCATAAAAATACTTAATATATTTTCTATATCACAAATTAAATATTGTTTTAATTCATTTCTCTCAAATAATTTAATTTATCTAATAATTTACATAATTTTACTTTTATTTAATAAAATTTTATTAAATTTTTTTATTAATATCTTATTAACTTAATTTTTGATCTATTTGTATTAGTATAAAAAAAGTTATTATTTTATATATAATTTATTTATTTTCTTCTGTAAAATTACTTAAAGATTCATTATTATTATTTTGTAATAAAATTTGCACACGTTGTTCTGCTTGCTGTAATGCTTTTTGACCTTGTCTAGATAATTTAATACCATATTCAAATTCAGTTAATGCTTTTTCTAATGGAAGTTCACCTGACTCTAATCGTGAAACAACTTGTTCTAATGTTGTAAGTAAATTTTCGAAAGATAAAGAATCTTCTTTATTAGATATTTTCTTTTTAGACATAATGATTTTATTTACCTTAATGTTATTTTAATATATATAATACAATATATTTTATTATATTTATTAATACAATTTATTATTTTTATAATTTTAAATATAAATATTAAAAATATTATATTTTTATTTTTTAAATTAAATACTTAATATAATAAATATGTATAATATATATTTATTCATAAAAATAAAAATTTAATTTTATATAAAATTATGAAGTTTATTATTAAATTATTTTCTGAGATTATAATTAAAAGCAAATCAGTACGATTACATTTTATAAAGATATTATCTAATAATATTTTTAATATATTAAAAGTATTAGATATGGATATTATTATTATTCGTAATTGGGATAATATTGAAGTTCATACAAAAAAAAATAAATTTTATAATATAATTTATAATACTTTAACAAAAATACCTGGTATTCATTGCATTATGTTAGTTGAAGAATTTAAATTTCGTAATTTACATAATATTTTTGAGTTAGCTTATATAATTTATGCAGAGTTGTTAAAAAATAAAACTTTTTGTGTACGTGTTAAGAGACGAGGTAAACATGATTTTACTTCAATTGAAGTAGAACGTTATGTTGGAACTGGTTTAAATCAAAATATTTCATCAGCTAAGGTAAAACTTAATACACCTGATATTACTGTGAATATTGAAATTAAAAATCATAAAGTTTTTTTTATTAAGTCTAGCGAATCAGGAATTGGTGGATTTCCTATTGGTACTCAAGAAGATGTTTTATCATTAATATCTGGTGGATTTGATTCAGGTGTTTCTAGTTATATGTTAATTAGACGTGGTTGTAGAGTTAATTATTGTTTTTTTAATTTAGGTGGATTTAATCATGAGATCAGTGTTAAGCAAGTTGCTTACCATCTTTGGTATAACTTTAGTCGATCACATAAAGTACGTTTTTTTATAATAGATTTTACATCTATTGTAAGAGAAATTATTGTAAAGATTGATAATAGATATATGGGAGTAATACTTAAAAGAATGATGATGCGAGCGGCATCTAATATAGCAAATCGTTATAAGATTAAAGCTTTAGTAACTGGTGAATCATTAGGTCAAGTTTCTAGCCAGACATTAACTAATTTATATTCAATTGATAATGTAACTGATACGTTAATATTAAGACCATTGATATCATATGATAAAGAAGGAATTATTAATATTGCTCGAAAAATAGGAACGGAAGGATTTTCAAATAATATTCCTGAGTTTTGTAGTATTCTTTCAAAAAATCCAACAGTAAAAGCAGTTAAATCAAAAATAGAAGAACAAGAAAACAATTTTGATTTTACTATACTTAACAATGTTGTTAGTAAGACACAAAATATTAATATTACACAGATAATAAATAATAATAAAAATAAAACATCATCAGTAGAAAATGTTACTGTATTTTCAGATAATGATATTATATTAGATATTAGATCTTCAGATGAACAGGAAGCACACCCACTTAATATTAAAGATATTAAAATAATATTAATGCCATTTTATAAATTAAGTAATCAATTTTCTAAGTTACCACAAGAAAATACTTATTTACTTTATTGCGAAAATGGTATTATGAGTCGATTGCAGGCAATTTATTTATATGAACAAGGATTTAAAAATATAAAAGTATATCAACATAATAATACTGATTAATATTTTTTCTAAATTATCATTATTTTATCTTAATATAGATTTATTATTAATTAGTAATGTAAATATTTAGTATTATAGAAATTTATAACGCAATTTTAGTTAATTTAATTATTAATAATTATTTATTTATATTTTAATTTATATTAAAATAATTTAAGTAAATTTTTATATAAATAATGATTTATAAATTACTAAAAATTTTATATATAAATTATTTTAATATAAATATTAGTAATTTATATTAATAATATTATTTATTTTATTATGTAAACATTTTAATTAATATAATTAATTTTATTCCATGTATTAAAAGATTTTCATATGATAAAACTAAATACATTTATACCAATTGTTAATAATGAATATAATAAACCAATGTTAATTATACTTAATGATTGGAGTTTTATTAAAGTAACAGGAATAGATTCTGCAAAATATCTACAAACTCAATTAACTATGGATATTTATGCATTAAACTCACAAGAACATATATTAACTGCTCATTGTAATGCTAAAGGTAAAATATATAGCACATTACGTTTGTTTTTTTATAATGAAGGATTTGGATATATACTACGTAATAGTATATCTAAAAAACAATTAATTGAAATTAAAAAATATGCTTTGTTTTCAAAAATAATGTTTCATCAAGATAATAATATTATATTATTAGGCGTTATTGGTAAAGGAGCTCGTGAAATATTAAAGAATATTTTTATTAAATTACCAAATCAAGAAAAATCAGTTATTCATACTAAACAAACAACCTTATTACATTTTAATTTACCATATGAACGGTTTTTAATTATTACTAATATTGAAATTGCTACTAAATTAACAAAATATATTAATTATCATGGTAATAATCAACAATGGTTATATTTAGATATTGCTTCTGGAATTGTTAATATTGATATTGAAAATAGTGAATTATTTATTCCTCAAGAAGTTAATTTACAAGCATTTCCTTCTAGTATTAGCTTTAATAAGGGTTGTTATATTGGACAAGAAATAATAGCTAAAGTAAAATATCATGGTTCTAATAAAAGATCTATGTTTTATTTATCTGGAGTAGCAAATGTAATGCCAAAAATTGGTGAATCTATTGAATGGAAAATAGGTGATAATTGGCGTCGCACAGGTATAATATTAGCTGCAACAATTTTAAAAAATAATTTTATTAGTATTCAAGTTGTCATGAATAATAATATTCATAAAAAAAGTATTTTTAGGCTATCGAAAATAAAAAATAGTCAATTAACTATTCAATCTTTACCTTATTTATTAAAAAATAGTAAATAAAATCATAAAGAAATTATTAATAAAATTGTTATAATATAATCATTTTATTTATTTTAATATTATAAATTTAACTATTTTTTTAATTTACGATAAATAAAACATTTTATATTTTATTTAAAATGATACTATGATTTATAATTAATTTAATATTAAATATATTTTATATAAAATATAATTTGAATTATTTAGAAATATTATTTTAATTAAAAATTATTATTTATATATTTAAATTAATTAATATTGTTTCAATATAAATATAAATGTTTTTATTATATAAAATAATTTATAAAAAATTATTATTTATTAAATATTTACACAAAATATATAAATTTTTTTAGTATAAAAATTTATTTATTGTATAATAATATATCAAATTTAATAATTTATATAAAAATATATAAAAATTTTTTAATTAAATTAATATTAATTATATATTTTTTAAAAATAATAATATAAAAATAAAATAAGAAACTAAAATAATAAATAGTTTATATATCATTAAATGTCATTATAAAAAAAATTTTGATAAAAACATTTAATGTTATATTTTATATAGATAATTTATAATAAAAATATTGTAGTTTATATTAATAATAATTTAATATATTAAAAATTATATTATATTTATACTAATATAATATAATTATTTATTTAAATAAGAATTAATAAAAAATTTTTAAAATAAATAAATTATTTATTTTTTTGTTTTTTTACCTTTTTACGACGTATTTCTTTTGGATCAGATAATAAAGGACGATAAATTTCAACTCGATCACCATCAGATAAAATATCAGATAATTTTGCAATTTTACTATAAATTCCTACTTTATTTTTTCTTAAATTAATTTCATTACAAATTAATAAAATACCTGATTTTATAATTGCTTTTTCAATATTATCACCATATGTTAATTGAATATTAAATAAAAATTGTTTATCTGGTAATGCAAAAACAACTTCAACATTCATTTTACCACCATAAATTTTGTATATGCATTTAATAAAAATTTTATTATATATTTATATAATTAGTTTTAATAAAATTAAAAATTATCTTACTAATTTATTAGTAAATATAAAATTAAAATATAATTTAATTTTATTAATTACAATTTATGTAATTATTTATCATTAATATAGTTTTATAGTTTATAATTTATAAAATTAAATATTAATAATATATGTAATTAATATTATTTGACTAAATTATATATTTTTTTTATAATATATAATTTTATTATAATTTAATTAATTTATAATAATATATACTATAATTAAGATAATGGTAAATAAAAACATATAAATTTAATATGACAAATATTATTTTAAATAAAAAAGCATACCATGAGTATTTTATTAGTGAAGAAATTGAAGCAGGTATAGTTTTAAAAGGTTGGGAAGTTAAATCACTTCGTGTTGGTAAAGTTAATATTAGTAATAGTTATATTTTATTAAAAAAAAGTGAAGCATATTTTTTTGGTGCTACAATTATTCCATTAAATACAAAATTTTATCATACTAGTAATGATTCAATACGTACTAGAAAGTTATTACTTAATAAGTTTGAACTTGTTTCACTATTTGGTAAAATTAATCGTAAAGGTTATACTATAATAACATTATCTCTTTATTGGAAAAAAGCTTGGTGTAAGGTTAAAATTGGTATTGCTAAAGGTAAAAAAGATCACGATAAACGTCATTTAATTAAAGATCGTGAATGGAAATTAGATAAAGATAGAATTATGAAAAAGTCTATTTTTAATAATTAAACTATTTAGTATTATAAAGTTTTTATTTGATATTATAAAATAATTAATTTGGGGCTGATTTTGGATTCGACGGAATTTATGAAACCCAAGGTGCATGTCGAGGGGCGGTGGCCTCGTAAAAAACCGTAAATAATA
Source organism: Arsenophonus endosymbiont of Ceratovacuna japonica (assembly GCA_024349725.1). Lineage (GTDB taxonomy): Bacteria > Pseudomonadota > Gammaproteobacteria > Enterobacterales > Enterobacteriaceae > Arsenophonus. The sequence goes on along the minus strand of AP026064.1, from coordinate 779,768 downwards.
GTCGCAAAAGACGAAAACTACGCACTGGCAGCTTAATAATCTGTACAGACCCTTTCTCCATCACCTTTTCTCTTTAGGAAATGGGTTAGAGAGGTTAAAATTAAAAGAGATAGCGCTAATACCTCATCTGTGGTAATAAGTGTTAAAATTAATCAGGTTAGTTAATTAGTAGTGTTGTCTATACATATCTAATTAATAAAAATTAAAGATTAGACTAAACATGTAGTGCTAAGGATGTAAAAATTTCGGACGCGGGTTCAATTCCCGCCAGCTCCATTAAATTTATTTATAAATAATAAAAATTTTAATTATCTAAAATATAATCTTATATTATATAATTTTTTTATAAAAAATATTTTATTTATTTCTTATAAATATAATAGTATAATATAATAGTTTATTTAATTTTAAAAGATAAATTATTTGATGTGTTATTTTAAATTATTAAGTATTAATATATTTTAAATGAAATATATAATTTATTATTTTATAATATTTTTATTAATTAATTTATTTTTATAATATCAGTAGTAAATATATAATAGTATTTAAATATTAATATTATATTTTATTTATATTAAATTTATATAAAAATTATTTTATATTTATAATTATTTAATTTTTTTTATTTTTATTTTAATTTATTAATAATTAAGTAATTTTATATAAATTTATTTTAAATAAAATATTTTATACTTAAATAATAGGAGTTAATATAAGTGAGTTATACATTACCTTTGATACCATATGAATATAATGCATTAGAGCCATATTTTGATGAAAGAACAATGAAAATTCATCATACTAAACATCATCAAACATATATAAATAATACTAATAATATAGTAAAGGATTTTCCTAATCTTAATAAACTTTATATCGATGATTTAATTCAAAATTTAGATAAAGTATCAGAAGATAAGTATATGTTTTTACGTAATAATGCAGGTGGTCATGCTAATCACAGTATGTTTTGGAATGGATTAAAAATAGGCACTAAATTACATGGTGAATTAAAATCTGCAATTGAGCGTGATTTTGTTAGTATTGATAATTTTAAAAAAATATTTGAAACAGAAGCTATAACTAGGTTTGGTTCTGGTTGGGTATGGTTAGTGTTAAAATTAGATGGAAGAATGATGGTTATTTCTACATCTAATCAAGATAATCCATTAATGGGTAAGAATATTTCTAGAGATTTTAGTTATCCAATTTTAGGATGCGATGTTTGGGAGCATTCTTATTATCTTAAATATCAAAATAATAGACTTGAATATATTAAAGCTTTTTGGTCAGTTGTTAACTGGGATGAAGCAGAAAGACGTTTTATAAAAAAAATAAGATAATATTTACTTTATATATTTTACTAATAATATTAGTAAAATATATAATTATTTAATAATCTTAATTAAGATTAATATAGTTAATTTTATTATATATTAATTAGAATATATTTTGATAATAAATTAATAGTTTTAAATATTTTTATATAATTTTATATTTATTATTTAATAATTGTTATTATTAGAATAATAAATTATTAATAAAATTTAATTATTAATATATGTTATTTTTTTGTAAAAATATTATTTTAAATATTATGAATAAATATGTATTTATAATTTTAATTATAAATAAAATTATAAAATTATTTTTTATTTATTTTTTATCAATATAAAATTTATATTCAATGTAAATAATATATAAACATTTTATAAAAATAACATTAATAAAAAGTTAAGAAATAATGTACCTTTATTAGTAATTTGCCAATTTAATTTAGTTTCTGTAATATAACCTTGATCTATAGCATTATCAAGTTGATTACGAATTGTATTTTCAATTAAACCAGTATAATTAATAAAATCTTGTTTTGGTATTTCTTCAAGTAAACGAAAACGATTCATAAAGAATTCAAAAGGTCTATCTAATTGATTTACTTCTTTTTGTTGATGAATATAATTACCATTCATATATTTATATGGATGTTTTGTTTTTATTGTTCTTAAAATACGACCATTATTAAAAGATATTTTTCCATGGGCACCGCAACCTATACCAATATAATCTCCAAAACGCCAATAATTTAAATTATGTTTAGATTGATGACCAGACTTAGCATAACTAGAAATTTCATATTGCTGATATCCAGATTTACGCAGGATTTTATTACCTTTAGAAAAAATTTGCCATAATATTTTATCATTAGGTAATATTGGTTTATGGTATCCAAATTTTGTATTTGGTTCAATTGTCAATTGATACCAAGAAATATGTGGAGGTAATAAATTAATTGCTTTTTTAAGATCAAACATTGCTTGATTAAGTGATTGATTAGGCAAACCATGCATAAGATCAATATTAAAACTATGTAAATTTAATCCTGCTACTAAAGATAAAGCATGAATAGATTCTTTTGAGCTATGCATTCTACCTAATTTAATAAGTTTATTAGTATTGAAACTTTGTACACCAATAGAAATACGATTAATACCAACTTGCTTATATTTACTAAAACGATTAATTTCAACCATACTAGGATTGGTTTCTATAGTAATCTCTGCATTAGATGCTAATAATAATCTTTCATTTATGCCATACAATAAATATTGTATTGTTTTTTCATTAAATAAACTTGGTGTTCCACCACCAATAAAGATACTATTAACTTTTCGATCACTTATTAATTTAATATCATTTTGTAGATCATTTAATAAGTGTGTAATGTATTTTTGTTCTGGTAATTCATTTTTTAATGTATATGAATGAAAATCACAATAATAACATTTTTTTATACACCAAGGTATATGTATATATAAACTTAATGGTGGTAATTTAATCATTAATTAATAATCCTAATAATACCTATAAATAATAAAAAATTATTTTATATTTTAATTAATTACGTTATAATAAATTATAATTATAATTTTATATAAATAAAATTATAATTATATATATTAATTTAATCTTATAAATAATAATATTATATTATATATATAAAATAAAATATTATTAGTAAATATATTAATACATAATTAAATGTAGTATTAATTATTCATAATTATTAATAAATTAAAGATTTTATTTATTAATATATTTAATGTTAATTTTTTAACAAAAATTCAATTATTTTTTTAAGTTATATAAATAACAAATTTATTTTCTTTATTAATAATTAAATTATATTCTTTAATATATAAATAAATTTCATGATTTTTTTTATAAATACTTAATATTTATTTAATATTATATGAGTTTATTTATTATTTACATTAAATAGCCCATTGAATAAAGTATATTAGTAATAATTGGATCAATAAATATTAGAATATCTAAACGTAAATAATTTAAAGATATTAATATTAACATTACTATCATAGATGAAAAATCTAATCCACCTATAGCAGGAATAATGTTACGAATAGGTAACATTAATGGTTCAGTTAATTGTATAAGTATATAATCAATTTGATTATTACCTTGACTTATCCAACTAAGAATAGACCTAATTAAAATAAGCCAAAAAATTAATTTACCAGCATAAGTTAATAATTGAATCAAACTAATAAGTAATAATTTAATACTGATTAAAGAGAATATATTTGTAGCCCACATAATAAAAATAGTATGTACTATAGTAAAAATAAAAGCAACTAATAAAGTTGCTATATCAATTGATCCTATAGTAGGAATAAAATTACGTAATGGTCCTACGATTGGTTGAATGACTTTAATTACAAATTGAGAAAATGGATTATAAAAATCAGCTCTTACTAATTGCATCCAAACTCGTAATAATAAAGTAATAATATATAGTTGAGTAATTGTTGGTACAATAAAAGTTAAAAATTGCATTTAATTATCCTTATATAATTATTATAAAATTTTATATAATTATAATTTTTAAAGTAATTTTTTATTATCAATTTAAAAAATATAATTTATTGTAATAAAATAAAATGTTAATAATATATAAATAAAATAAATATAAAAATTATTATCATGATATTATTAATTATAATTTTAATAGTAAATTATAATATATTATTAACATTTACTATAAATTTTGTAACATAACTTTTTTTAGTAAAATTTATTTATTTTATTACTAATTGATAAAATATTTTTATTTAGAATAATAACATTATATTTATTTATAAATATTAATTTTAATTAATATTAATATTTATAAATAAATATAATATAAAAATTATAATTATTTTATTAAAAATTTATTAATATTTAAATATTATTTTAATTAATATATTATAATACAATTTATTATTTAATAATTATTATAATATATAATTTTTTATATTATTTTAATTCATTGATAATAAAATATTAATTATAAATATTTAGATTATAATAAATATTTATAAAATTTATATATATTAATAAAATATTATATCAAATTTAATTCATAATTAAAATAAATAATTTTATCTATTTTATATATAATTTATTATAATTATTTTAATTAATATATATTATATAATTATATATTATTTATTAAATATAAAGTAATGTTTTATATACTTAAATAATATTTATTTATTATTCATATAATTTAGTTGTTATATTAATTAAACTTTTTTATATTTATAAAAAAGTTTAATATATAAAATATAATAAAATATTATTTAATTATTATTATATTGTATAATTATTTTTACTTGTTATTTTGTTTCATCCAACTTTCCAAAATAATAATGGCAGAAATAGAATCTATATTTTTTTTATTTAAAGCTCGATAACCACCATGATTAAATATTTGTGTTCGTGCTTCTATTGTTGTCAGACGTTCATCATGTAGTATAACTTGAATATTAAATCGATTATATAAATTATTAGCAAATTTACGAGCTGCATAACTAATTTGTTGTTCTGTTCCATCCATATTAAGAGGCAATCCAATTATTGCTAATTTAGGTTGCCATTCTTGTAATATTTTTTTAATTTCTGACCAATTTTGTTTAGTATTTTTTGTTTTTATTATTTTTAAAGGATAAGCAGTTGAGGTAATTTCTTGTCCTATGGCAATACCAATATTAATAATTCCAAAATCAAAAGCTATAATTATTCTGTTTACCATTATATATAATTTATTTAATTTAAAATATTAAAAATATTTATTTTAATTAAGTAAAATTTTTAAGTCAATTTTATAAATTAAAATATTAAATAAATATTTAATATTTTAATTTATACTAATAATTAGTATTTATATTTTATAATGTTAAAATTATATTTTTTTTTCGATATTACTTACAATAATAAAATATTATTTTTTATTAAAATTTTAACTTAATTAATATCTTTATAATACATAAATATAATAATAATTTTAAAAAAGTTTGTTTTTAATAAAATAATTTTAATAATATAAGTATTTTATTTTTATAATTTTATTGTAATTAAAAATTATTAATTATATATTTTTATTAAAATTATAATTAATTATAATTTTTATTATCTTTTAATTGACCAATTGTAATACGATCATTTTTATTATAATCTTGGAAAGTTATTATTTGTTTATAATTATAGTAAGCAAATAATTTTCTTACTTTAATTCCTTGTAACCAACTGTGTTCAAGTAAAAGCCATCCTTTATTAATTAAATATTTACGAGATTGTTTAATTATTAATTTAATATCAGCTAAACCATTATCAGATGATATTAATGCACTTTTAGGCTCGAAACGTACATCACCTTTTTTTAAATATGGATCATATTTATCAATATAAGGTGGATTACTAACAATCATATTGAATTGTTGAAAAGGCAATGAATCAAACCAATTACTTTTATATAATTTAATATTATTAATCATTAAATTATCTATATTAAATTGTGCTAATGAAAGTATTGAATTATTAATATCAATACCAATTATTTCCGAATTTTTTAACTCCGATGCTAAAGCTAGTGCTATAGAACCAGTACCAGTTCCTAAATCTAATATCTTTAATGAGGTTTTATTTGATAACAATTGTAATGCTTTTTCAACTAAGCATTCTGTATCTGATCTAGGTATTAATGTAACAGGTGAAACTTTGATTTTTAATGACCAAAATTCTTTTTCCTCTATTAAATAGGCAATAGGTTCACCAATTGCACGACGATCTAATAAATATTTAAGTTTTTTTTGTTGTTTATTAGTTAATTTTGTTTCATTAAATGCAATAATAAATGATCTTGTTTTACCTGTTATATATTGTAATAAAATTTCAGCATCACGTTTAGCACTATTACTATTATAAAGTTTATTAATTGCATAATTTAACCAATGTTGATAATTCATTGATTTTGTTCTGATAAAGCAAATAACTGATCTGCTTGATATTCATCAATAATAGGCTGAATTAACATATCTAATTTTCCATTCATTACTTCATTTAAACGATATATAGTTAAGTTGATTCGATTATCAGTAATTCGTCCTTGAGGAAAATTATAAGTTCTAATTCTATCAGAACGATCTCCTGATCCAAGTAAATTACGTCGCTCACATGATTCTTCTTGTCGGCGTTGTTGTAATTCATTAGCTCTAATACGGGCTGCTAAAACTGATAATGCTTTAGATTTATTTTTATGTTGAGAACGTTCATCTTGACATTCAACTACAATTTTAGTTGGAATATGAGTAATACGAATTGCAGAATCAGTAGTATTAACATGCTGTCCTCCTGCCCCTGATGAACGAAAAGTATCAATCCTTAAATCACTAAGATTAATATTTTGTATTTCTTTTGTAGGAATTTCAACTAACACAGCTACTGTACATGTAGATGTATGAATACGTCCTTGTGATTCCGTTTCTGGTACTCGTTGAACACGATGTCCACCTGATTCAAATTTTAATTGACCATATACTTTATTTCCAGAAATTTTAGCAATAATTTCTTTATAACCACCATGTTCTCCTTCACTTATGTTCATAATTTCAACATCCCAATGACGATATTCTGCATATTTATTATACATCTTAAAAAGATCCCCAGCAAATATTGCTGCTTCAGCTCCACCAGTGCCAGCTCGAATTTCTAAAAAACAATTTTTTTCATCATCTGAATCTTTTGGTAATAGCAAAATATGTAATTTTTTTTCAAATTCTAATTTACGCTTTTTAGATTCTTTTAGATCTTCTTGTGCTATTTCACGCATTTCAGGATCATTTAGTAATATTTCAGTATTTTTAATATTTTTTTGTATAATACGCCATAATTGAAAACATTTACTGATATTAGTTAATTGAGCATATTCTTTAGATAGCATTAAAAATCGATCTTGATCTTCTATTATTTTAGAATTAACTAAAAGAATTTTAATTTCTTCATATCGTCTTTGTATGGCTTCTAATTTAGTAATTATTGAAAACTTCATCTGTTATATTATACCTTATTGAAGGTGGTTTAATTTTTTTATAATTTTAAATTATATTTTAAATATTAAAATAGCAAATATTATTATTTACTATAGAATTTATTTAATAAATTAAATTAAAAAATATAATTAATTATTATTCATTTTATTTCAATGAAATTTAATTTTTTTTACTATAATATAAATGCATTATATATTATTTTTTCTATTATCTATTTAATTATATTATTACAAATATTTAATAAATAATTAATATTTAAATTAAAATTATACTTACTTATATTAAATTAATATTAATTTTTAATTAAAATAATAATTTTATATAATTTAATTGTTAAAATATAAAATAAGTTTATGTATATTATTAATGATAATTAAATGTTTATTTTTAATTATTATTTTAATAAATAAGTAGACAATGGCAATAATATTTTATTGATACTTATATTAAAAATATAAAATATATATATATATTATGAATTATATAAATATAAATTTTATTTTTATATAAATATATTTAATAATAAATTTATTAAATAAATAATTTATAGTTATTATAATAACTTTTATAATTTTAAAATTTAAAAACATTTATTTAATTTATTTTAAGTTTTTAATTAATTTAAAATTAATATATTTAAATTATTTAAATATATATTAAACGATTAATTATTTTATGTATTTAATATATATTATTTATTTATATTTATAATTATATTTTAATTTATATAAATATATAATTTATAATTAATTAATTAAATTTAAAGTAAAATAATTGTTTTATTATTAAATTTATAAAGTATAAATAAATATATTAATTTTTTAAAAATTAATATATTTATATTTATTTTATATTTACTTGCAATATTTAATTAATTTATTTATTAAACATTTTAAAATTATAAATAATATTATATTATATAAAATATTAAAAATATTATTAAATAATTTATTATATTTATTTATAATTTTAAATTATATATATAAATTTTAATCTATTTAATATAATAATAATTTAAATTATACAATAATGTATTTTATTTTTAAATAATGTAAATCATTAAACATTTTATATATTTTATTCATATTAATTATATTATTCAATATTTTAATAAAATATAATATTTTTTTAAATTGCATTATAAATAATTTTTATTTAAAAAATTCCTAAATGTTATTAAAATGTTTTCATTAATATTAAATATTTGATAAATATAGTATAATTTTATTTATTTTATAATTTTATGTTTTTAATTTAAATATGTTAGTATTATTAATTATTAACTAAATATTGTTAATAAGTTTTTATTTTGGTATATTTATTTTGACAAATAAAAGTAATTATTAACTTTAATAAAAATAAAAATTATCTCATAAATAATTATTTATTATAATATAATTAAATTATATTATTAATATAAATATTTTTTTAATTATTTTAAAATTAAATATTTATTAAATTTATAGAATAAAATAAAAATGTAAATATTAAATATAATAATAATCTATTAAATATAATTATATTTATTATATTTTATTTAATAGATATTTTTAGATAAAATATCATTAATAAATAATAATTTAATTACAAAAAATTATTAATATTAAATAAGTCAATAATTACTTATTAAAATGAATTATGAGCTAATTTTAAATGTTAAATTAATATATTTTAAAATTTATTAGTTATTTTAAATATATTTTTTTATAAATATTAAAAAATTATATTAGCACATAAATAAAATATATATCATATAATTTTAGTATAAATTTTTAATAAACTAATAAGGATGTTTATGGGTTATTTAATATTTTCTTTTATATTTATATTTTTTTCACTATCAGAATTTTATCAGTATAATAATGTATATAATTTTAACCATTCTGAAACAACTATCAGTATAAAACAACAGGCGATAGAGACAATTAATTATATTAGATCAATTAATAATTATATTTATTTTCATAAAAATATTATTAACTCTCCCAATGAGATAGTTTTATTACCTAAACAATTAAATATTATTCCACATTTATCTATCTCACATGTAATATTTAATCAACGTGTTTTTGTATGGCAACCTTTTTTACCTGGATTAATGGTTGCACTAAAAATACAAACTAATAATTCTCTTTTATTAGGAAACATTAAAAATCATCATATTATTGATAATAATGGCCAAGATATGCATATTATGGTGCCTACATGTATTCCAAATGAGTCCATTGTTTATATTAATTAAATAGTTTATTGCTTTAAAATATTATTATTTATTAATAAAATAATGTAAAATTATACTATAATTAATTAATTTATCATTTATTATTAAACTAATATAAATAAAATATATATTATTTTAATATATAATTATTATAATTTTATATAAATTATTATTATAATTTATATAAAATTATTAATAAATTCATTATATTATATACTTATAATTTAATAATAATACTATAATATTATATAATTTAAAATTTTAATTAATTTACATATCTTACATATATTAATTATGAATTTTAAAAGTTTATATAAAATAAATAAAATATTAATAATTAATAAAATATTTTAAAATTCAAATTTATTTAAATATAAAATTTATTAATTTTTTTGAAAATATTTATAATTAACTATAATAAATAGTAAAATTTTTTATTTATGAAAATTTAAAGTATAATGATTAAAATATAAAGTAATATAAAATTAATTAAATAAATATATTAGGAATTATTTAAATAATATTTAATATATAATAAATTACCTATATGATAATTGATATAATATTTATAGTATATTACATAAAATAATAATTTTTTATTTATTATATATTAATTATTTTAAATATTAAATTTTTCTAATATAAAATTTTATATTAATATATAAATATATATTTTATAATTAATTTAAATTTATATAATACTTATTATATGTTATATAATTATTTTTAATATTAATATTTTATTAAAATAATTTAATTAATATATAATTTTTTATAAAAATATTTTTATATAAAAACTATATTTCTTTATTTTATTAATTTTAATAATTTTATACTTAAAAATAATGTTTATTGATTATTCTAATCATATTTAAGATATAATTTGTAATTTATATAATAATTTAAAAAATATATATTTATTTTATAATATATATTTTATTCTAATATATTAAATTATAAAATAATTAAAATAAAGTTTATATATATTATATATATAATATGATAAATTATATTAATTTAAATAATTAAATATATTTAAAATATTTTTATAATAAAATTTATTTAAAAATATTTTAAAAATAGGTTATTTATTAATATTTATTTAATATTATTGGTATTAATATAAATAAAATAATTAATATATTTATTTATATAATATATATATTTAAGTAATTATATTTTTAATAATAGTCATTATTATTATTTATTATTTATAATATAAAATAAATTAATATTTTTAATTATTCATATTAAAATTATAATAAATTAGGAAATATAAAATATAGTAATTTAATAATATTTATATTACAATAACATTAATATAAGTAGTATATTATTAAATAATAATAAATTAATATTAAATATATAAACAGGAAGTATTTAATGATATTTCTTAATAAGAAATTTATTAATTTACGTTATAATTATTGGTTTTTTTTATTATTTATTATATTTTCAAGTGTATGTACACTTAATAAACAATTAATTTTAGAAAAAAAAGATTTAATAATTAATAAATTATGGATGGATCATAAGAAACAATTATATAAATTAACAAAATTTCAAATTCGAGGTTCTTTATCTTATATTGATATAAATAATAAAATATATGTTAAATTATTTTGGAAACAAAATACAAAATTTGATTATCACATATTATTAACTAATATATTAGGAATAACAGAATTTGATTTAAATGTAAGTCCAAAAATTACTAAATTAATATGCGGAGAAATTAAAAAATATTTTACTAAAAATATCTCACAAATAATGTATCAATTAACAGGAATAACAATGCCTATTGAAAACATGCCATATTGGTTAATTGGTTTGCCAATTAATAGTATATCGTTTACATTATATAAAAATGGATTATTAAGAACTATAGAATATAAAAAAAAAATCACAACATGGAATTTAAAATATTTCGCTTATTATAATAATAATAAAATTAAGTTACCTAGTATTATTGAATTAACTCAAGGTAAAAAACATATTATACTAAAAATAGACAATTGGATATTAAACTAATGATATCAATTTGGCCATCACCAGCAAAACTTAATTTATTTCTCTATATTACTGGTTATAGATCTGATGGTTATCATGATATTCAGACTTTATTTCAATTTCTTAATTATATTGATGAAATTAAGATTAAATTACGTAAAGATAATAAAATTAGATTATTAACATCATTTATTAATGTACCGGAAGAAAAAAATCTTATTATTAAAGCTGCATATTTATTGAAAAATTATTATTTAAAAATAAATTGTATCAATGATAATAAAGGTGCTGATATTTATCTTAATAAAAGATTACCAATAGGCGGTGGCTTAGGTGGCGGATCTTCTAATGCGGCAACCACTTTAATTGCTTTAAATTATCTTTGGCAAATGAATATTGATGATAATACTTTAGCAATTCTTTCTAAAACTCTTGGCGCTGATGTTCCAATATTTATATATGGTCATTCTGCTTTTGCAGAAGGTATTGGTGATAAATTTTTATTAACTAATCCAGAAGAAAAATGGTATTTAGTAGCGTATCCTGGAATTAATATTTCTACTAAACAAATTTTTACTGATCCAGAATTAAAAAGAAATTCAGTAAAGCGTTCATTAAGATTATTATTGCAAGAGCAATATTCAAATGATTGTGAGCCACTTGTAAGAAAACTATTTCCTAAGATTGAAAATCTTATTTCATGGATGTTGCAATATACAGAATCTTATCTTACAGGAACAGGTTCTTGTGTTTTTTCTACATTCAAAACTGAAGTAGCTGCTCGTAAAGTATTAAATAAAGCCCCAGAGTGGATAAAATGTTTTATTGCGAAAGGAGTTAACAAGTCTCCATTACATAAATTTCGCGATGAAATTTCTGAACATTATCATTATTAATACAATAATAATTTTAGTTAATAATATTTATATATATATAATTTGAGGTTTAAATGTCTGATATAAAGCTTTTTACTGGTAATGCTACACCAGAACTTGCTCAATGTGTTGCTAATCATTTATATATAAATCTTAGCAATGCAGAAGTTGGTCGTTTTAGTGATGGTGAAATTAGTGTACAAATTAATGAGAATGTTCGTGGTGGCGATATTTTTATCATACAATCAACATGTGCCCCAACAAACGATAATTTAATGGAGCTTGTTGTTATGATTGATGCTTTACGTCGTGCATCTGCTGGTAGAATTACTGCAGTTATTCCTTATTTTGGATATGCACGTCAAGATCGTCGAGTACGTTCAACTCGTGTTCCTATTACTGCTAAAATAGTAGCTGATTTTCTTTCTATAGTTGGTGTTGATCGTGTTTTGACTGTTGATTTACATGCTGAACAAATACAGGGTTTTTTTGATATTCCAGTAGATAATGTATTTGGTAGCCCTATCTTATTAGAAGATATATTACAAAAAAAATTAAATAATCCGATTGTTGTATCACCAGATATAGGAGGCGTTATACGTGCTCGTGCTATTGCTAAATTATTAAATGATACTGATATGGCAATTATTGATAAACGTAGAACACTTTCAAATATTTCTCAAGTTATGCATATTATTGGTGATGTAGCTAATCGTGATTGTATATTAATTGATGATATAATAGATACCAGTGGAACTTTATGCAAAGCTGCTGAAACACTTAAAGAACGAGGTGCTAATAGAGTTTTTGCTTATGCTACTCATCCTATATTTTCTGGTAATGCTGTTATTAATATTAAAAATTCTTTTATTGATGAAGTTGTTATTTGTGATACAATTCCTTTATCATCTGAAATTAAACAGCTTAATAAGGTTCGTTTATTAACATTATCAGGTATGTTAGCAGAAGCTATTCGAAGAATTAGTAATGAAGAATCAATTTCAGCTATGTTTGAACATTAATAATAAATTATATTTAATTAAATGTTAATCATTAATATTAATTAATTTAATATTATTAAAATTTTATTATAAACATAATTATAAAGATTAAATTAAAATATGATTATAATGTGAATATGTTAATTAAATTAAAATAATTTATTTGATATAATATTTATTTTTACTTAAAATTAAATGTTAGTAATTAGTTATTATAGATTATTATAAAAAATTATTTATTATTAAAATAAATATATTTGTATAGTAAATTATTATTATATTAGTTAATAAATTAATTGTTAATAATAATTAATAATAAAATATAAAATTTTAAAAATAATTAAAACAATATTTATTTTAAAAGCAATATGTAATAAATTATTAATAGAATATAAATTTAATTATTTATTATTTTAATTTAATTAATTATTATAATTTTATATTAATGTTATTTTATTATTAATAATAATTTAATTATATATTAATTATATATTTAAATAATTTTATTATAAAATAATTAGTAGTATTAATAAAAAATTAAATATATATTGATATAAAAATATATAATATTATTTTATTTTATATAATCAACATTAATTAAAAAGATTAAAATGTTTTTTTTGACCAACCTAGTTTTGAACTCAATGTATTAAAATAATTATAATTTTTTGGATGAATAAGATTAAGTTTTTTATTACTTCTTTTAATTAATATTTCATCACCATATTGTATAGGCAAAACAATTTGGCTATCATAGCTAAGTTCATAATTAATATTTTTTTTTTTAAATTTTAATTTTATATTGCTATAACTATTAATAACTAGTGGACGAGAAGATAGTGTATGAGGAAACATTGGAATTATTGCAATAGCATCAATATTAGGTGTTAATATTGGTCCACCAGCAGATAATGAATAAGCTGTTGAGCCAGTCGGTGTGGTAATAATTAACCCATCAGAGCGTTGAGAAAAAGCAAAATAATCATCAATATAAACTTCAAATTCAATCATATGAGTCACTTTTATTGGATGTAAAATAACTTCATTAATTGCAGAGCTAATTTGTGATTTATTATTTTTTTTAATTATCTTAGTTTCTAATAAAAATCGTTGTTCTTCATAAAAATGTCCATCTAATACTTCTTTTAGCTGTTTTAATGCATTATCTGGACCAATATCAGTTAAAAACCCAAGATTACCTAAATTTATACCAATAATTTTGTTTTTATAGCGTGATAATACACGTGCTGCACTTAACATATTACCATCACCACCAATAACTATACTTAAATCAGATATTTTACCAATATCTCTTAATTTACCTATAGTAGCAGTTTTTAATTTAAGTTTTTTAGCAATTTGTTGTTCAATAATAACTTTATATTTTTGTTTTTGTAACCAGTTATAGATTTGTTTATAAGTCAATAATGCTTTTATATTTCTAGGGTGACCAACAATACCAATATATTTAAATAGTATCTTTTTTTTTGTTTTTTCTATTAACATTTTTATTACCTAATTACAAATTAGCATATTCTTAATTGAATTTTACTAAAATATAAAATTCTAAAAATAGATAAAATGACATTTTATATATAAAATGTAATATATATTTTAATAATTTTAAATATATTCTTTAATTTTTTTTTTTTAATAATATACTGTGTTAAATAAAAATTTAAAATAGTTAATTTATTTATTAATGTAAAACTAATATTCTATTGAATCATAAATTTTTACCCCCATAATAATTTATTAATTTATATTAATATTAAAAGAATGTGGAGATATTTATGAGTAATGAAGATAATAAAGTGCATGATGAGGAAATTTATAAAGAAAAAGAATTAAACAAAATACAAAAAAATGAGGCAAAAGAAGAAGTAATTAAGTCTGATCAAGTTATCAATTCTATTGATGAAGAATTAATTGATTCTCGTATTATTGAATTAGAGAAAAAATTAATTGAATCTCAAAAACGTGAACTTGAAATATTATTACGTTCTAAAGCTGAGATAGAAAATATTCGTCGTAGAACTGGACAAGATGTTGAAAAAGCTCATAAGTTTGCTTTAGAGAGATTTGTTAATGAATTATTACCTGTAATTGATAATTTAGAAAGAGCTGTTGGAATTGTTGATCGTGAAAAATCTGAGTCAACATTAATGCTTGAAGGGCTTGAATTAACATTAAAATCTTTTTTATCTGTTATTGAAAAATATGGTATTAAAGTAATTTCTGAGAAACATATTCCTTTTAATCCAGAATTACATCAAGCTATGACTATGGTTGATTCTCAAGAATATAAACCTAATCAAGTTATTGATATTATGCAAAAAGGTTATACTTTAAATGGTCGTTTATTACGCCCAGCAATGGTGATTGTATCAAAAACAAAATAAATTATAAATAATGTTTTTATAAATTGATGATTTTTAATAATATACATTTATTTATTTTATAATTTTTATTAAGTTATAGATTTATTATTAAAAGAGTTTATATAATTATAATATAATAAAATATTATTATATAAATTATATTATTAAAATAATAATATATATTGTTATTTTAATTAAATATTATTTTAATGTATATAAATTCAGATTTAATATTATATAAAGATATAGATTATAATAAATTTATTAATTTTAAATTAATTTTTTAAAAATATAATATTTAGTATATTATTAAAATAAATATTTTAAATAAAATGACTTATAATTAAAAAAATAATAATTTATATACATTTTATTGGTTTAGGTAAACCAGCAAGTTTTGTTGCTTGTTTTGCTGGTCCTTTTGGAAATAGGTTATATAAATAAAAACTATTTCCAATATTTTTACCATATTTTTTAGAAATTACTTTTGTTAACATACGCATAGATGGTGAAGTATTAAATTCTAAATAAAATTCACGAATAAAATAAATAATTTCCCAATGTTGTTTTGTTAAAATAATATTTTCTTGTTTAGCTAATAAAAAAACCATAGATTCATGCCATTCTAAACTATTTTTAAGATATCCATCTGTATCAGTTTTAATTTCGCGATTTTTAAATATAAGCATATAATTTTTTAAGTTTAAATATATTAAATTTTTAATTTAACAAAATTATATAATTTATCAATATTTTAGTAATAAATAACGATTAATAATATAAATATAAAATTATTATATTATATAAAACTTTACAATTAATTAATTTATGTTTATAGTTTCTAGTATTATGGAGGGGTGGCCGAGAGGTTTAAGGCAGCGGTCTTGAAAACCGCCGATGGATAAACCATCCGAGAGTTCGAATCTCTCCTCCTCCGTTATTTATTTTTATATTTTTAAAATAAAAATAAATTTATATAATTATTTTACATTAAATAAATTTTTATAATTAATAATTATATTAATATTGTGCCTAGAGGCGGAATTGAACCACCGACACAAGGATTTTCAGTCCTCTGCTCTACCAACTGAGCTATCTAGGCAAAAATTAATATTAAACCTTATTATTTATATAACTGTCAATATTTTCAATAAAATAAAAATAATATTTATATTTTATTTCATATCAAAAATAAAAATTATTTATCTTAATATTTTAATTTAATAAATAATTATACTAATTTAAATTATTAATAATTTACATTTAATATTTTATTATATAATAATAAAATTTAACAAGATATTTAATTATATATTAAAATATAATAAATAAATATAAATAAAAACTACTTTAATTTATATTTAAATAATGTTATATTAATATTTTAATATAAATATTATTTTTAGTATATATTTATTTAATTAAAAATAATATTTATATTTTATAGTATTTATATAATTTAAATTTATTAATTATCATTTATTATATTAATAATTATTTTTTACAGACATATAAATAATTTATTAATAATTTTTTATAAAATGATATAGTAATTTAATTTTGTTTATAACATATATTAATAATAGTTAAAATTTATTTATTTATTTATAATAATGATTATAAATATTAATTAATTTGCATATCATATTAAAATTATTATTTTTATAATAAATATCTTTGCAATAATGAAAATTAATATTACAGGTATGATTAATTTTTATTAAAATATTAATTTAAATTAAGTATTATATAAAAATTTTAATAATATTATTTTATTTTAAAAAAAAATATTAAAATTTAACTTATAAAATTATAATAAGAAATGATTAGTATATATTTATTTATTTTATTATTATATTTTATTATAAAATATAATTAGTTTTTATTTAAATAAACAATTTATATTATACTATTATTTAATTAGTAATAGATTATTTAAGTATTATAATAATTATTATTTTTATAAAATATAAACAATAGTATTTTGATAACATTTTAGATTACTTGTTAAATAATAATATAAACATACTAAATTATATTTATAATAATTATATTTTAATAAAAGTAATAAATTAATTTGATTTATATTATTAATATTTATTGTTATTTACTTATATATTGAATTAATATATAATATTATATAAATTTATATTATAATTTTAGTTATTTTAAATATAAATTTATTATTAATAAATATTTATTAATAATAAATTATTTAATATTTAAAATTTTAAATTTTAAATATTAAATATATTATAATTTATTTAAATAAATCTATATAAAATAAAAATAAATAAATTATTTTAAATAAATATAATAATTAGTATACTATTAATAATAATAAAATTTAATTATACAATATAATAAATAAACTTTTATTTATAAAAAATTATTTATTATTATCAATTAGTTACAATAAAATGGTTAATATAAAATTAAGTTAATATCATTTTAAATAATTAATATTTAATTATCAATTATTATAATTTTTTATTATAAATTATAGTTAATAATATAAATTAAAATAATATGAAAATTTATATTATATTAATTTTAAATAAAAAATTATTTAAACCTTGAAATATTTTAATATATTATTTATTTTATATTATATTATATATTTATTTTTAAAAATTATATTTAAATATATTAGATAATATTAATTAAAAAATATTTAAATGATTATTATATTTATATAATATTAAAATAATTTAATAAATTTTAGATAAAATTTGAATGATATCTTTATTTATAAGTATAAATTTAAACAAATGTCTAATAAAAAAGATTGCATCAATACATTAGCAAAGCGTTTTCGAGGTTATTATCCTGTTGTTATAGATGTAGAGACTGGTGGATTTAATCCACAGCAGGATGCAATATTAGAAGTAGCAGCTATAACATTAAAAATGGATAAAGATGGATGGTTAGATGTAGATGAAAAAAATTATTTTAATATTATACCTTTTATAGGTGCAAATATAGAATCAACATCATTATCATTTACTGGAATCGATCTAACAAATCCTTTACGTAATGCTGTAAATGAGTATACTGCTTTACATACAATTTTTAAAATGGTTAGAAAAGGTATCAAAAGCAATGATTGTAATTTAGCAATTATTGTTGCACATAATGCTAATTTTGATCATAGTTTTATTATGGCAGCTGCTCAACGTGAAAATATAAAACGCAATCCATTTCATCCTTTTGTTACATTTGATACAGCAGCACTTAGTGGTTTAGTTTTTGGTCAAACAATTTTAGCTAAAGCTTGTTGTATTGCTGGAATTCCATTTGATAATAATCAAGCTCATAATGCTTTCTATGATACTGATAGAACAGCATTATTATTTTGTGAAATTGTTAATAAATGGAAAAAATTAGGTGGTTGGCCATTAATAAGAAATTAATATTTAAAAAATAATAATTAATATTTTATATAATATATTATTTGTATATATTAATTATTTAACATCATTTTTTAAAGTGCGATATTTATCGGCAATTTTAGTAATTAATTTTTGTAATTCACCATTTTTATGCATTTCTATCATAATATCACAACCACCAATTAATTCGCCATCAATCCATAATTGTGGAAATGTTGGCCAATTTGCATATTTAGGGATTTCACTGTGAATATCAGGATTTTGTAATATATCTATATAAGCAAATCGTTCACCACAAGCAGAAAGAATTTTTGCTGCTTTAGCTGAAAATCCACAACTTGGAAATATAGGTGAACCTTTCATATATAAAAGAATTGGATTTTCTTTTATTTGACGATCAATTTTTTCTATTGTTGTCATCATTATTTCCTTAAAAATTAAATAAA
Organism: Arsenophonus endosymbiont of Ceratovacuna japonica; assembly: GCA_024349725.1. Classification (GTDB taxonomy): domain Bacteria; phylum Pseudomonadota; class Gammaproteobacteria; order Enterobacterales; family Enterobacteriaceae; genus Arsenophonus. Next base: position 760,048 of record AP026064.1, on the reverse strand, counting down.
TTATATATAATTTATTAATATAATTAATTTATAATAAAATATATTTTAAATAAATTTTATTTTAAAATATTAAAATAATATCATATAATATTTATATCAACAATATAAATAATTTAATATTTTTAATATTAATTAAAAATAATAACATAAAATATATAAAAAAATAATTTTTAATATTTGTGTTTTACTATTGTAATGTTAAAAATTTTAGTTTATTATAAATATAATATAATTAATATTTTATAAATATTTTATTATAAAATTATTTTAGCTAAAAACATTTATTAATAATAAATATTATTAAAAATTATATATAAATAAATTACTTAAATTCATTTTTATTTAGCAAATATTAATTAATATATAATATTTATTGCAATCAATATTATATATTAAAATTAATATTATGATATAAAATATTATAATTAATTAATTAATTATAATATTTTAGGAATTTATAAATTAATATTATGAAAAAAACTAAAATTGTATGTACTATAGGTCCTAAAACCGAATCTAAAGAAAAACTTTTACAATTACTTAATGCTGGCATGAATGTTATGCGGCTAAATTTTTCTCATGGTGATCATAAAGAACATAGTCAACGTATAAAAAATCTTCGTTCTGTTTGTAATCAAAAAAAACAACAAATTGCAATATTATTAGATACTAAAGGACCAGAAATACGAACAATGAGTTTAGCAAATAATAATGATGTTTTATTAATTGCTGGACAAAATTTTATTTTTACTACTGATGTATCAGTAGTAGGAAATAAAAATCAAGTTGCTGTTACATATGCTGGTTTACCCAATGATTTAAGATCAGGTAATATTATTTTAGTTGATGATGGATTAATTGGAATGGAAGTTTTATCAGTTACAGCTAATTATGTTGTTTGTAAAGTATTAAATAATGGTAATTTAGGAGAAAATAAAAGTATTAATTTACCAGGTGTATCTATTAGTTTACCTGCATTAGCAGAAAAAGATAAACAAGATTTAATATTTGGTTGCCAACAAGGTGTTGATTTTATTGCTGCTTCGTTTATTCGTAAACGTTCTGATTTAGAAGAGATTCGTATATATTTAGCACAACATGGTGGTAATAATATTCAAATAATTTCAAAAATTGAAAATCAAGAAGGATTAAATAATTTTGATGAAATTTTAGATCTATCTGATGGTATTATGGTAGCACGTGGAGATCTTGGTGTTGAAATTCCAGTTGAAGAAGTTATTTTTGCGCAAAAAATGATGATTAAAAAATGTGTTGCTGCTCGTAAAATTGTTATTACTGCTACACAAATGTTAGACTCAATGATTAAAAATCCTCGTCCTACTCGCGCTGAAGCTGGTGATGTTGCTAATGCTATTTTAGATGGTACTGATGCGGTTATGTTATCTGGTGAAAGTGCTAAAGGTAATTATCCTATTGAGGCAGTAAAAATTATGTCTACTATTTGTGATCGTACTGATAGAATGATGTCAAGTTGTATTTATGATAGTAAAATAAACCAAAAATTACGTATTACTGAAGCAGTTTGTCGTGGTGCTGTTGAAATAGCTCAAAAATTAAATTCTAAATTGATTATTGTTGCAACTTATGCTGGTAAATCAGCAAAATCAGTACGAAAATATTTTCCAATTGCTCCAATACTTGCTTTAACAACTAACGAAATAACTGCTCGTCAATTATTGTTAGTTAAAGGCGTTATTCCGAAATTGGTTAAAAAAATTGCATCTACTGATGATTTTTATCGCATTGGAAAGCAAATTGCTATAGATAATAATATGGCTTCACCAAATGATATTGTTGTTATGGTTTCAGGTTCTTTAGTTCCAAGTGGTACAACTAATACTTCATCTGCTCATATTTTATAATTATATTAGTAATAAATACAATTATTATATTATATTTATTTTACTAAATAAGTCTTAAATGCTGAATTATAATGCTCTTCTAAACCTTTATTTGTTTTAATAATTAAGAATACTGGTAAATTTAAATGTTTAGCTAATTTCATTCCCTTTTTAGCTCCTAATACATTTAAACCAGTAGATAAACCATCTGCCATCATACAAGTTGGAGCAATAACTGTAATAGAAATTAAATTATGAATAATTGGTTTTTTAGTTTTTGGATTAATAGTATGTGAATAATAAATTCCATTTTTTTTAAAAAAATTACGATAACTACCAGAAGTAGCTACTGACATATTACCAGGTTTAATAATTTTTTGTACTGATTGTTCTAATAATTTATTTGAAGGTTTTTCAATTGCAATACGCCATAATATACCTTTTCCATTATGACCTTTTGTCCTAATTTCACCACCAATATTTACCATATAATTATGAATATTTTTGGATTCTAAATATTCAGATATTATATCAACACCATACCCCTTAGCAATACTTGATAAATCTATATATAATTGTGGTATTTTTTTAATTAAATTATTACCTTTAATAGTAAATTTGTCAATTCCAATCCATTTAGAATATAACTTTAGTATTTTTTTTGATGGCAATTCTATATTTTTTTTTTTAGGTCCAAATCCCCATAAGTTAACTAATGGTCCTATAGTAATATCTAATGCACCATCAGTTAATTTATTAATATATAATGCTTTTTTAATTACTGTTATTATTGATAAAGAGACAGGAAATGCAGTATTTATAAATTTAAATTTATTAAATTGACTTAATTCAGATTTAGTAATGTAAGTTGACATTTGATTATTAATTTGTTTTAAATTAAAATCAATATTGTTATGTAACTCTTTCCAAGAAGGATTAGATATTTTACTTACATATTTAATTATATAATAAGTACCCATTGTTTGACCTTGAATACTTTTTTCTCCTACATCAAAATAACTATAAAATATAAAAACAATATATAATATTATAATCCAATATAGTAGTTTATTTATTAACATAAAATTTTTTTCAATATGTTATATATACTTAACAAGTATATAATGACAAAATATATTAAAGTATTAAATAATAAAATAGATATAAATTATTTTATTTTTAATTTATTAATATATAAATATTTAATAATTTTTATATTTAATATAATATTATAAATATATATAAATTTATAATTTTTATTTTAAAAGTAAATTAATTAATATATTTAATGTAATAATTTCATGTATACTAAAAGTTAATTTTTTTAATATATAATTATATATTGATATTATCTTAATTCATTTAATAATAAAATTATTTATATATTAATATTAATATAAATATTATATTATATTATTTTGAATTATATTTACTTAAATAATATATAATATTTATAAATATTAATATTTGTACTACTTTTAATAATATATAATTTTAATTAATTATTATATAATATATGATTTATATAATTTAAAGAATATTTATAATAATTAATTAATACTCAATATTAAAATAAAAAATATTTATAATTTATAAATAATCAAAAATTATTTCTTATAATATAATATATTAATATTTATTATAAAAAATTTAATTTAATAAAAAATAAAATCATTTAATATATTAAATATTTATTATTTATTTATAAATATAAAATTTATATATTATATTAATATATTATTATATAATTAGTAAAATATATATTATGAATGTAAATTATTATAATTTGTTAATATATTATATATAAAATATTTATTTGAATTATTTATTATATTTAATATTTATAGTATATGTATAATTATTAATTATTTTAATAAAATGAGTATAATTATTAATTAAATATATTTATTAAGTGATTTTTTTATTTTTTAATATATATTAAACATTTATAATATGATATATAATATCAATATTAGTAATTGGATAACAACTACATGTTAGTATTTCATTTTTATCAATAAATGCAATTGGTTTACAAAAATATCTTACTTTACCTTTACATAAAATAACTCGACAAATTCCACAAAAACTACTTCTACATTGAAATTCAATTTGAATTTTACTTTGTTCAATAGCATCTAGTATACTAATATGTTTATTAGAATAAAATGGAATTTGTATATCTTGTGTATGATGTATAGTTATTTTATAATTCATCATAATATTTATAATTTAAAATTACGTAAATCATCAGAATTAACTTTAGAATCTATTTGACCTACTAAATAGGAACTAATTTCAGTTTCTTGTGGTGCAACTTGAACATTATCAGAAGTTAACCAACTATTGATCCATGGAATAGGATTAGAACGTATTGTAAAAGGTAATTTTAAACCAACTGATTTCATACGAATATTTGTAATATATTCTATATATTGACATAAAATATCTTTATTTAAACCTATCATTGAACCATTACAGAATAAATATTCTGCCCATTCTTTTTCTTGATTAGCAACTTTAACAAATAATTCATAACATGTTTCTTCACATTCTTTAGCAATAAAAGACATATCATAATCATCTTGACCAGAACGCATTAAATTTAACATATGTTGAGTACCAGTTAGATGCAATGACTCATCACGTGCAATTAATTTAATAATTTTAGCATTACCTTCCATTAATTCACGTTCTGCAAATGCAAATGAACAAGCAAAACTTATATAAAAACGAATAGCTTCTAATGCATTAACACTCATAAGACATAAATAAAGTTGTTTTTTTAAATTATTTAAAGAAATAATTACGTTTTTACCATTAATAGTATGATTACCATTGCCTAATAAATGGTAATAATTAGTTATTTTGATTAAATTATCATAATAAATAGAAATATCTTTTGCTCTTTTTAAAATTTCTTTATTAGTTATAATATCATCAAAAACAATTGATGGATCATTAATAATGTTACGAATAATATGTGTATAAGAACGAGAATGAACAGTTTCTGAAAATGACCATGTTTCTATCCAAGTTTCAAGTTCAGGGATTGAAATTATTGGAAGTAAAGCAATATTAGGACTTCTACCTTGAATAGAATCTAATAATGTTTGATATTTTAAATTACTAATAAAAATATGTTTTTCATTTTCAGGTAATGATTGATAATCAATTCTATCACGAGAAATATCAATTTCTTCTGGTCTCCAAAAAAAAGATAATTGCTTTTCAATTAGTTGTTCAAAAATAGGATATTTTTGTTGATCATAACGTGCAATATTAACTGGTTGTCCAAAAAACATTGGCTCTTGTAGTTGATCATTTTTATTTTGTGAAAATATTGTATATTGATATTTCATATGCCCTCACTTTAAAGCTTACAAGCTTCACTATCACAGTTATTATTAGTAAATTTAGTAATATCTATAAAATCTTTTTGAGCATCCTCTGATCCATCTCGAGTATTATGATAATAAAGTGTTTTAACACCATATTTATAAGCTAATAACAAATCTTTTAATAATTGATTCATAGGAACTTTATTGTTTAAAAAACGAGTTGGATCATAATTAGTATTAGCAGAAATAGATTGGTCAACAAATTTTTGCATAATACCAACAAGTTGTAAATAACCATCATTATTAGGCATTTGCCATAATAATTCATAATTATTTTTTAAATGTTCATATTCAGGAACCACTTGTCGTAATATACCATCTTTTGATACTTTAATACTAATGAAACCTCTTGGTGGTTCAATTCCATTAGTAGCATTAGATATTTGAGAAGAAGTTTCTGATGGCATTAATGCAGAAAGTGTTGAATTACGCAAACCATATTTTTTGATATTTTCGCGTAATGTTTTCCAATTATAATGTAATGGTTCAGATATTAATGTATCTAATGATTTTTTATAGCTATCAATAGGTAAAATACCTTTTGCATATGTAGTATCTTTAAACAATGGACAAGCACCTTGTTCTTTTGCTAATTCATTAGAAGCTTTTAATAAATAATATTGAATTGCTTCAAATGTTTTATGTGTTAGATTATTAGCACTTCCATCTGAGTATTTAACACCATGTTTAGCTAAATAATAAGCATAATTAATAACACCAATACCTAGAGTACGTCTACCTATAGAGCTTTTTTTTGCAGCAATAATTGGGTATTTTTGATAATCTAATAGTGAATCTAATGCTCTCACAGTTAATTTAGATAATTCTTCTAATTCATTTAATGAGTTAATAGTTCCTAAATTAAAAGCTGAAAGAGTACAAAGTGCAATTTCACCATTTTCATCTTTAATATCGTTTAGTGGATTAGTTGGCAATGTTATTTCTAAGCAGAGATTTGATTGACGAATTGGTGCAATTTTAGGATCAAATGGACTATGAGTATTACAATGATCTACATTTTGAATATAAATACGACCTGTTGATGCTCGTTCTTGCATCATAAGTGAAAATAAATATAATGCTTTAATATGCTTTTTCCGTATATTTAGATTTTTTTCATATTTTAAATATAAAAATTTAAATTCATCTTGATCTGCAAAAAATGATTCACATAAATTAATAACATCAGAGGGACTAAATAGAGTAATATCTTCACCTTTAATAAGACGTTCATACATAAGTTTATTAATTTGCACTCCATAATCTAAGTGACGAACACGATTATTTTCAACACCTCTATTATTTTTTAATACTAATAAATTTTCAACTTCTAGATGCCATATAGGATAAAATAGTGTAGCGGCGCCACCACGAACACCGCCCTGTGAACATGATTTTACCGCACTTTGGAAATATTTATAAAATGGTATACATCCTGTATGAAATGCTTCACCACCACGAATTAAACTTCCTAATGCTCGAATATGTCCTGCATTAATACCAATCCCAGCACGTTGAGAAACATATTTTACAATTGCACTAGATGTAGCATTGATAGAATCAAGACTATCTCCACATTCAATTAAAACACATGAACTAAATTGTCGTGTTGGAGTGCGCACCCCAGACATAATAGGAGTAGGAAGTGAAATTTTAAAAGTTGAAATTGCATCATAAAATTTATGAATATAGTTTAATCTATTTTTTTTTGGATAATTTGAAAAAAGGCAAGCTGATATAAGAATATAAAGAAACTGAGCACTTTCATAAATTTCACCAGTTACTCGGTTTTTTAATAAATATTTTCCTTCTAATTGTTTTACTGCTGCATAAGAAAAATTCATATCACGACAATGATGAAGGAAGCTATTCATTAGATTAAATTCTTCTGCTGAATAATCTTTAAGTAAATGTTTATCATATTTACCTAATTTAACCATATGTAAGACATGTTGATATAATTCTGGTGGCTCAAATTTAGCATATGCTTTTTTACGTAAATGAAAAATCGCTAATCGTGATGCAAGATATTGATAATCAGGCGTATCAACTGAAATAAGATCTGCTGCAGCTTTTATTATAGTTTCATGGATATCAGAAGTTTTGATGCCATCATAAAATTGAATATGAGAACGCAATTCTACTTGTGAAACTGATACATTTTTTAAGCCTTCAGATGCCCAAGTAATTACTTTATGAATTTTATCAAGATTAATTCGCTCTTTATGTCCATTACGTTTAGTGACTGACATACTTTGATTCATAGATAAGTACACCTAAAATTAATAAAATTAAATATTTATATATTAATATTTATATAATCAATAATAAAATATTATTAATTATATATTATATTTAATTTTACCATAATTTATTTTTTAAATAAAATTTAATTAATAAATTATATTAATTAGATTTATTATTATATATAAAATATTTTAATTAATAATTTATTATATTAATAACTATTTTATTTAATATAAATATAATATATAATTAAAGATATTTTATTTTATATTACTATTTATTTATATAAATATATATTTATTAAATAATATAATTTTATAAAATATTTTATTTATTTAATTAATTATAAAAATAATAAACAATTTTTTTATATTATTATTATATTTATTAATTTTAACTAATTTTATATATAATTAAATTATTAATATAATATTTAATATATATTACATTATAAATTTTAATATATTTTACATAATATTTATTAATTAATATACAATTAATTTATATAATTTTATATATAATATTTTGATATTTAAATATTAATAATAATATAAATTTATTATTAAAAATTTTTATTTTTTTTAAAAAAATTTTATTAATATATTAAATATTAATTCATTATTTATTTTATTAGGTAATTAATTAATATATATAAAATATAATTTATACGCAATAAACAAATAATATAATTATTTTAAAATTGATTTAATTCCTTAATTATATAGTAATTAGAACTAAATTTTTTATTTTATTTAAAATATTTTTAAACTTAATAATTTTTTATTTATGAAAAAAAAAATTTATTAAATAATTTATATTATTATAAATTATTTAATAATATAAATTATAATACATATTATTTATTATAATATATTTATTTTTTATAAAATATATATTTATAGTATAATTTTATTTTTTATAAATAAGTAGTAAAAGGCAAGGTAGTTTTATGAGTGATATAGCAAGAGAAATTACCATAGTTAATATTGAAGATGAATTAAAAAGCTCTTATTTAGATTATGCGATGTCTGTAATTGTTGGACGCGCTCTTCCAGATGTACGAGATGGATTAAAACCTGTTCACCGTCGAGTATTATATGCAATGAATATATTAGGTAACGATTGGAATAAGCCTTATAAAAAATCAGCACGTATAGTAGGAGATGTTATTGGTAAATATCATCCCCATGGTGATACTGCAGTTTATGATGCTATAGTTCGCTTAGCACAACCTTTTTCAATGTATTATATGTTAATTGATGGTCAAGGTAATTTTGGTTCTATAGATGGAGATTCTGCAGCAGCTATGCGTTATACTGAAGTACGTATGACAAAAATTGCACATGAATTATTAGAAGATTTAGATAAAGAAACTGTTAATTTTATTCCTAATTATGATAATACAGAACAAATACCTGAAGTGATGCCAACTAGAATTCCAAATTTATTAATTAATGGTTCTTCTGGAATTGCTGTTGGTGTAGCTACTAATATTCCACCTCATAATCTTAGTGAGGTTATAAATGGTTGTTTAGCATATATAGATAATGAAAATATAAGTATTGAAGGATTAATGAAACATATTACAGGTCCTGATTTTCCAACATATGCTATTATTAATGGTAGAAGTGGTATAATTGATGCATATCGTACAGGACGTGGAAAAATATATATACGTGCACGTGCTAATATTGAAGTTAATAGTAAAAATGGTCGAGAAACTATTATTGTTAATGAAATTCCTTATCAGGTTAATAAAGCGCGCTTAATAGAAAAAATAGCAGAATTAGTAAAAGATAAACGTATTGATGGTATTAGTGCATTACGTGATGAATCTGATAAAGATGGTATGCGTATTGTAATTGAAGTAAGACGTGATGCAGTAGCAAAAGTAGTAATGAATAACTTATATTCTCTTACTCAATTTCAAGTTTCATTTGGTATCAATATGGTAGCCTTATATAATAATCAACCTAGATTATTAAATTTAAAAGAAATGATTGAATCTTTTATTAATCATCGTAGAGAAGTTATTACTCGTCGGACTATTTTTGAATTACGTAAAACACGTGAGAGAGTACATATTTTAGAAGCATTAGCTATTTCGATAATTAATATTGATCTTATTATTAAACTTATACGTAAAACATCAACGCCAAATGAAGCAAAATTAGCTTTAATTAGTTGTTCTTGGCAATTAGGCAATTTTTCTACTGTATTAAAAAATGTAATAAATAATAAAATTCATGATGAATATATTAAATATAAATATAATATTAAATACAATAAATATTATTTAACTGAATTACAAGCTCAAGCAATTCTTGATTTGCGTTTGCAAAAATTAACTAATTTAGAGTATGAAAAAATATTAGATGAATATAATAAATTAACACAACAAATTACTTCATTAGTATACATATTAAATAATACAGAAAAGTTAATGAAAGTTATTCGTGAAGAATTGGAAGTTATTAAAGAAGAATATAATGATGTTCGTCATACAGAGATTATTGAAAATAGTATAGATATTAATATGGAAGATTTAATTATTAAAGAAGATGTAGTAGTTACTTTATCACATCAAGGATATATTAAATATAAATCACTATCTAATTATGAAGCACAACGTCGTGGTGGTAAAGGAAAATCTGCTGTACGCATTAAAGAAAAGGATTTTGTTAAGCGTTTATTAATTGCTAATACTCATGATATAATTTTATGTTTCTCTAATTTTGGACGTTTATATTGGTTAAAAGTTTATCAGTTACCAGAAGCAAGTCGTGGTTCACGTGGAAAACCAATAATTAATTTATTACCATTAGAGCCAAATGAACGTATTACCGCAATTTTACCTATACGTGAATTTAATACTAATAATTATATATTTATGTCCACTGCTAGCGGAATAGTTAAAAAAACACCAATAAAAGATTTTAGTCGTCCTAGAAGTTCTGGTATTGTTGCAGTTAATCTTAATGAAGGAGATGAATTAATTGGTGTTGATTTGACTACTGGAAAAAATAAGATCATGCTTTTTTCTGCTAATGGAAAAGTCGTTTGTTTTTCAGAAAATGAAGTTCGTTCTATGGGGCGCTCGGCTATAGGTGTAAAAGGTATTAAATTAAATATTAATGATAGAGTAGTTTCATTAATTATACCTAATATTAATGGTGATATTTTAACTATTACAGAAAATGGTTATGGTAAACGTACTAAATATAGTGAATATCCTATAAGATCACGAGCTACACAAGGTGTTATTTCTATTAAAGTTAGTATACGTAATGGTAATGTAGTTGGAGCTATTCAAATAGAAAATACAGATCAAATTATGATAATTACTAATGCTGGTACTTTAGTGAGAACTAGAGTTTCAGAAGTTAGTATTGTTAGAAGAAATACTCATGGTGTTACTTTAATTCGCACTTCTGAAAATGAAAAAGTAGTTAGTTTACAACGTATTATTGATAATGAAGAAAATTGTAATCATTAAAATATTAATAAAATAATTAATATCAAAATAAATTTAATATTATTAAAAATAAAATATTTTATTAAAATAAATACTTGATTAATTTAACATTTAATGATCATTAAATAAACCAATCATTTATGAGTATTTATTAATTATTAATAATATAATATTTATTATATTTTTTATTAGTTTAATTTATCTAATAAAGTTAAATATAATATATATTAATATATTTATAATAGTAAAATTATAAATAAATATATTATTTTAATGAAATTAAATAATTAATTTAATTATAATTAATATATTAAATAATAATTAATTTTATTTATATTAAAAGTAAATTTAAAATAATTTAATTTTATTTATTTATGTTAATATAATTAAATTAATTATATTAAATTATTTAATTATTTTAATATAAATATTTTATATAAAATATAATATTATATATTTCAAAATACATTTTATTTTTAATATAAAAATAAAATGTATTTTTAACATATATATTAAAGAAATAGTAAATTTTTATTTATTAAAACTTTAAAATATAAATTTATTTTTATATTTACTTTAACATATTATTACATAATTTTTATTACTAATAATAATATTATTAATATTTGTTATTTATTTATTATTAATTCTTATAAAATATTAATATATTTTTTTATAAAATATTTTTATTTATAATATATAATTATTAATAATTTAAATTATTTATACAATTAATAAAAAATAATTGATAATTAAAGATATTTTATTTTTATTATTATAAAATATGTAATAATTAATTAATAATTATATATTAATTAGTTATGTTTTTAAAATAATTTAATATATATTAAATTTATATAAAATAAAATTTATTTATTTTATTTATTTCAATTTAATAATTATTAAATTTTTTAAAATAAAAATTAATAATTATATATTATATAATTATTAATAATATTTTAGTTTATATAAAATATATTTTATTAAAGTATAATAAAATAATTATTAGTTTAATAACTATAAAATATATTTTAAAAAATAAATTATAATATATATTATAATTTATTATATTAATATACTATGCATATTAAAATATTTCTTATTTATCTTATAGTTACTATTGATATTAATATTTTTTATTAAATAAATAAAATTATTTAATTTTACTATACTTTAAATTTTAATATTTAATAATTAATTATTAATAAAAATATATTATTAGGATATAGTAATATATAAAATATATTAAATTATATTTATTTTAAAATTACATATATTATATATTTAATAATTTATTTAATATATTTATACTATTTATATTTATAATTAAAATAATTATATTTTATTTTAATTTTAATTAAAATAATTTTATATTTAATTTTTTTTAATAACGTTAATAAATATATTTTAATAATTATTATTTATTTATATAAATAATATATAATTTTAACAAAAATATTAATATTTTAATTAATTAAATAAGTATTATGAAAATAATTTAAATTATAAAATTTATAAAATTAATTATTTTAATATATTACTAAAATATTATTTATGAAAAATAAATAATATTTTAGTAATAACAATCAATATTATATGAATATATTTTATTATTAAATATATAATTTTATATAATATAATTTTTATAATTAAAATCTTAATAAAATATAAATTAATCTTTTATATAAAATTTTTAAAATTATTATATACTAATATTTTATGTATAAAGTTATTTAAATATATTTATTAAATTATCTTATAGTATTAATAATGATTTATTTTATTAATTTTATTAAATATTTTATATTAATTTTTAATAAATTTTATTAAAAATTTATATAGTAAATATATACTATTGAATAATTAAATTAGTTAAAAACAATGTTTATATTAAAATATATATATATATATTTATAAATAATAAAAAATATAAATTAAATAATATATAACATTATATAGAAATATTTCTAATTATAAATTACTCAAATAAATATGAAAAATATCATAAATCAAATTTCAAGAAATACATTAATATTAGTTGATGGATCATATTATTTTTATCGTGCTTATTATGCTTTTCCATCATTAACTAATAGTATAAAAGAACCAACTGGAGCTATATATGGTGTTATTAATATGCTACGTAAGGTTATGGTTAAATATAAACCAAAGTATATTGTAGTAGTATTTGATGCTAAAGGAAAAACTTTTCGTAATGAGTTATTTGATAGATATAAATCTAAAAGACCACAAATACCTTATAATTTATTAATACAAATAACTCCATTATATGAAATTCTTATCGCTATGGGATTTCCTTTATTAGTTATTAATGGTGTAGAAGCTGATGATGTGATAGGAACATTAGCTTTACAGGTTAGCAAAAAAGGATTGTCTGTATTAATAATCACAGAAGATAAAGATATGGCTCAGTTAGTTACTACTAATATTAGACTTATTAATACTATATTTAATATTATATTAGGTCCAGTAGAAATTACTAATAAATATGGTATACCACCTGAATTAATAATTGATCTTATTGCATTAATGGGAGATTCATCAGATAATATTCCTGGAATACCTGGCATAGGAGGAAAAATTGCATTATCTTTATTAAAGGAAATTGGATCTTTAGAAACTATTTATAATAACTTACCAATAATTTCATCATTAAAATTTCGAGGAGCTAAAACATTAGAAAAAAAAATGATACAATATAAAGATATTGCTTTTTTATCTTATAAATTAGCGACAATTAAAACAGATGTTAATTTAAATATAGATCATAATAAATTAGTTATGAAAGTAACTGATATTAAAAAATTAAAAATACTTTTTAGTCGTTACGAATTTAATAATTTGTTAATACATTTAGAAAATAGTAGTTTGTTAATAAAAAAATAAATAAATTTTTAATAAAATTTTTTTAATAAAAATAATACATTTATTAATAAAAATGTTATTAATATATTATTAAGTATAATATAATAAAATTATATTAATTAAAGTTTATTTAATTTAATTTATTAAAAAAATTAAAATTAATAAAATGTTTTATTTTATATTCAAACTTATAGTAATAATATATTATTAATTAATATTATTGTATTATTTTTGTTATTAAATAAGAGAAATTTGTTAATATTTTATTAGTACATTGATATATAAATTTTATATAATAATTATTTTTAAATCAATAATCATTAGTAATAAAATTAGTTTTAATTAATAAAAATATTTAAAAATTGATTATAAATTAAAATTTTATGTATTAAATAATATTGTAGAATATAATAATCATAAAATTAATAATTTATTTAAAAAGTATTTTTATTATAAAATAATAACTTTTAAAAAATTTATTAGCAAAGAAAAATAAATTAATATTTTATAAAATATTAATTAAAAACTTCAGTTTATATTATTAAAAACATAAATAATATATTATCTTTACATGAAAATTTTGGTCTCAACTTAAGATCAAAACTAAATTAAAAAATATTTTCTAACATATAGAGATAAAATTAATATCTATATTATTTTGTATAGAATATGTTTAAGTGTTTATTAATATCAATAAATTTACTAATCAATCTTAAGAAATTACAAATAAATTAATATATATTAATGAAAATTTTATAATATTGTAAAATATAAATTTAATTTATCATTATTTAAATCATTAAAAAATATTTTATTTGAAAGTTTAAATTATAAATAATAAAAAACTAATAATAACTTACTTACTGTAAACAAAGAAATTTTAAAAAATTTATTTTTTATTCATAAATTATAAAAAAATGTATTATAATATTATTGTTTATTAAAATTAAAATTTAATTATATACGTAAATTACCTATAATAATTGATTATAAAATAAAATTAATACATATTTTTTACTATCAAGAATTAACTATAATTGGCAGATTTTATTATAGTAATTCTAATTTACAAAATATTTCAGTAAGGATTACTAAAGGTAAAAAGATATGAAATTTATTTTCTGTAAAGATTATAAAATTATAATGCAGATTATTTTCAAATTGAATTACATATTATAACTTTTTTTTAAAATAAAAGATTAATAAATTCTTTCACTAAAGGAGAAGATGTGTATAAAATAAAAGTAGTAAAATTTACTTATTCTTAAGATGTAAAGAAATAATATGTTAATATTAATTCTAATAATGTAACTAAAAATAAAATTCTGAACGTGAAAAAATTAATTTTTTTAATTTAAAGAATAACAAATAATATTATAAATAAACTATGATAATTTTTATAAAAATAAAATAATAAATAAATCTTAAGATATATATGTTGATATAAATATATAATAAATTAGTATTTAAAACTAAAAAATCTTTAATTCATTAGTAAAAAAAAATACACAAATTAATGTTAATATTAATAATAATTATAAATTAAGTATATTAAATAATAAAATTTAATTAATTATATATTTTATTATAATATCTATTAAATATCAAGCTTATTATATAAGTATAATTTTATTTATAATTATAATTATAAATAAAAAATATTATTAAAATTTAATTATTTATTTTTTTAATTAAGTAATAAATATAATTATATTTTATTTAATTTATAATTTTAAATATATCTTATAGTATTTAAATTTTATAATTATTTATAAAATTTTTAATTATTTTATAATAAATTAATAATAAATATTATTTTTATAATATATATTAAAAATATAAATTTATTTATATAATAGAATATTTTAAACTATTATTAGTTTATTATAAAATATAAAATACATTTTATTTTATAATCAAATAATTTATATATAATATATAAAGTAATATTTTATTTTGTTAAAATTTATAATTTTATGTAATTAAATTAATTTAAAATTATGCATTTAAAAAAATATAATTATATAAATTAATTGATATAATTATTTATTATACAATTTAATATATTTAGAATTGTATTTATTAAACCATTCATTTAGTTTTATTTGTAATTTATCAATGCCTATTTTTTTAAATGACGAAAAATTCTCAACCTGTATATTATTAGATATTGATTTTAATTTTTTACGTACTAATAAGATTTGAGATTTTTGTTTATTATATATTATTTTATCTGATTTTGTTAATAATATAAATATTGAAATATTTACTGATATTGAATATTTAATAATTTTTATATCTATATCTTTTAATGGATAACGTATATCCATTAATATTACTAATCCTTTTAAACATTTTCTTTTTTGTAAATATTCATTTAATATTTGTTGCAATTTACGTTGAATGGATTTAGAAACTTTTGCATAACCATAACCAGGTAAATCAACTAATTTATTACCATATTCTATCTCAAACAAATTAATTAATTTTGTTTTTCCAGGTGTTTTACTAATGTGTGCAAGATTTTTTTGTTTAGTTATTGCATTTAAGGCACTAGATTTACCAGAATTAGAATATCCAGTAAAAGCTATTTCTATCCCATCATCTTTTGGTAAATTTTTAATATCAAATACACTTGTAATAAATTTTGTTTGTTGATAATCATAATTTTTATTTATCATAATCATTTATTTTGTATTTTTGTATAAAATAAAAAGTAATTTAAAATTTATAATTATTTATTTTATTATTGTTAATATATAATATTATTATTTTTTATAATAAATAAATATTTATACTATTATTAAATTAATAACTATTTAAAATTATATTTAACTTTAGTTAATAATAAAAAATAACTTTTATAATTATAAATAATTTTATTTAAAAATATTTTATATTAGTTAATATTGTAATATTATAATTTATAATATTATAGTATAATTATATAAATTTTTTAATAAAAATTAAAATAAAAATAATTATTATTATAATAAATTATAGATATAATTAATTGTATTTTAGTTGTTAATAACTACTTCTAAAATAAATAATATTAAAATAAATATATTAATTTTAATATTATATATATATTTTAATGACATATTATTTAATTGTAGCAAATAAGTTAAAATAAAAAAGATAATAAAAATACTTATGTTTTTATACTTTATTTGATTAATATATATAATTATATTTTATATTGATATTTTATCCAACCTTCACTATCAAAAATAAATTAATAAATAATTTTTTATACGATAAATAATTTATGTCATTTGGTATTAATTTATATAAAGTATAAAATATAATTTGTTTTAAAATTATTTTTTAATAAAAAATTAAATTCAATTGATTTAGATACACATTATATATTAATATATAAGTAGTTTATATTTTATTTAAGATAAAAATATTTATTAAAGATATATTAATAAATATAGTAAATTGATTTGTTTTAAAATATATAATAATATTTAAATTTAATGATATTTATTACATTATTAAATAATTAAATTAATATTTAATATTTTTAAGAATAAATATTTATTTTTTATGAAATTTTATTTTTTCTATTTGTATTTTTAATTTTTGTCCTGATTTAAAAGTAACTACTCTACGAGCAGTAATTGGAATATTTTTACCAGTTTTTGGATTTCTACCTGGGCGTTTGTTCTTATTATGTAAATTAAAATTACCAAACCCTGATAATTTTACCTGTTCTCCATTTTTTAATGAATAACAAACTTCTTGAAAAAAAAGTTTTACTATTTTTTTTGAATCACTTTTATTTATATTTAGTTTTTTAAATATATTCTCTGATATTCCATCTTTTGTAAGTGTCATAGATTTAGTTCCTTAAATATGCTTGAAATCTACGATTTAATGCAGTAACGCATTTATCAATAATTGCTGTAATTTCTTCTTCTTCTAGAGTACGATTTACATCCTGTAAAGTTAAACTAATAGCAAGGCTTTTATAACCTTTTTTTATGCCTTTACCATAATAAACATCAAATAAATTAATTTCAACTATATGATTTATATCTATTTTTTTGCATTCACATAATATATCATATGTTGATATTTCTTCTGAAATTACAATAGAAATATCTCGTCTATTTGAAGGAAAACGTGAAATTATATTAGCTTTAGGAATAATTCGTTCTTTAATAATATCCCATATTAATTCAAAAACTAATATTTGACCATTTAAGTCTAAATTATTTTTTATTTTAGGATGAATTGCACCTATATATCCAATATAATTATCATTTAAATAAATCATAGCACTTTGTCCTGGGTGAAGTGCAAAATAAGAATTATTTTTATAAATAATATTATCTAATTTTCCAGTTAATTTAAGTATTGCTTCAACATCACCTTTTATATCAAAAAAATCAACAGTGCGTTTTTCTTGTGACCAATGTTCTTTATAACGATTACCAGTTATTACTCCTGCTATCATTAATTCTTGTCGAACACCATATTCTACTGATATATCTGGTATAAATCGTAATCCAGTTTCAAATAATCTCATATTATTTTGTTGACGATTTTGATTATAAATTATTGTTTTTAATAATCCTGGCAATAAAGAAAGTCTCATTTCTGACATATCAGATGAAATAGGATTATGTAAAATTATTGCATTATAGTTTGGATATAATAATTTCTGAATTTTAGGGTCAACAAAACTATAAGTAATAATTTCATTATAATTACGATCAACTAATAATGTTTTTACTCTTTTTAATGGTAAAATTGATTCACAGGATTGGTTTATAATTAAATCATTATTTAATAATGTATTTGGTATATTATTATAACCGTAAATACGAACTACTTCTTCAATTAAATCTTCTTCAATTTGTATATCAAAACGCCAAGATGGAGTAATAATTTGCCAATTATTTTTCTCATTAATTACTTCAAAACCTAAATTAATAAGTATTTTAGTAACATTAATATAAGGAATATGATGTCCAATTAAAAGATCTAATTTTTTTCTAGTTAGAGTTATTTTTTTTACCTTTGGCAAATAAGTTTTTTGACTAATATCAATAATATTTCCAACTTCACCACCACAAATTTCAATAATTAATTTAGTTGCACGTTCAATAGCTTTGTATTGTATTTGTGGATCTACTCCTTTTTCAAAACGTCGCGAAGATTCAGTATAAATACCATACTTATGTGCTATACCTGCAATTGATAAAGGGTTAAAAAATGCACTTTCTAATATTATATTTTTAGTATATTGATTAACACTAGAATATTTTCCATTAAAAATTCCAGCAATCCCAATAGTATTTTTATTATCGGCAATTACTAAAGTATCTTTTTGTAAATATATTTTACTACCATCGAGTAAAACTAATACTTCATTTTGTTTTGACATTCTAACTATAATTGATCCATTTAAGTTATCAAGATCATAACTATTTAAAGGTTGACCCAGTTCTAATAATACAAAATTAGTTATATCAATTATAGGATTAATAGAATTAATTCCTCCTTGGGTTAATTTGTTTATAATATAGTTAGGTATTTTATTTGTAATATTTATACCTTTGATTATTCTAGCTAAAAAACGTGGACATGCTTTAGGTTCTTTTACTGAAATAGGAAAAATAGTAGTATCAGTAGATTTAATTGATTTAATATTTATCATATTTAATTTAAGATTATTAATAGCAGCAATATCTCGTGCAATACCTAAAATACTTAAACAATCAGCGCGATTAGATGTAAAATTTATTTCAAAAATATGATCATTAAGATTTAAATAATTATTAATATCAGATCCTATATATGCATTGCATGGTAGTTCAATAATACCAATATGATCATTTGGAATAGCAAGTTCAGAATAAGAACAAAGTATACCTTCAGAAATTTTACCTTCTAATTTTATTGCTTTTATTTTAAAATTATTTGGTAAAATAGATCCAATTATTGCTACGGCAACTTTTAATCCTTTACGACAATTTGATGCTTCACATATAATGTTAAGTAAATGTTTAGCGCCAATATCAACTTTTATTAATTGTAATTTATCTATATTAGGATGTTTTATACATTTAATTATTTCACCAACCAATATTCCTTTACATTGAGTATGTATAATTTTTATATTATTAATTTCTAAACCAGCCATTGTCATTTGTTCTGATAAGTCTTCACTACTTATTTTTGGATTTACCCATTCTCGCAACCAAAATTCACTTACTTTCATTAAATTATCCTATATCAGATAAATTGTTTAAGAAAACGGATATCATTTTCAAAAAAATTACGTAAATCAATTACACCATAATATAACATTGTTAATCGTTCTATTCCTATGCCAAAAGCAAAACCAGAATATAAGTTAGGATCAATATTAACATTAAATAATACATTTGGATGAATCATACCGCAACCTAATATTTCTAACCATTTTCCATCTTTATTCATTACATCAACTTCAGCCGAAGGTTCAGTAAATGGAAAATATGATGGTCGAAAACGAATTAATGTTTTTTGTTCAAAAAAATAATTTAAAAAATTATGTAATGTACCCTTTAATGTAGCAAAATTAATATTTTTATCCACAACTAATCCTTCTGTTTGATGAAACATTGGTGTATGTGTTTGATCATAGTCATGTCGGTATACACGACCAGGAGTTATCATACGAATCGGTGGTTTTTTATTTTTCATTGTACGAATTTGTACACTTGACGTTTGTGTGCGTAATAGACGATTAGTGTCAAACCAAAAAGTATCATTTGTAGTTCTAGCAGGGTGGTTAATAGGAATATTTAAAGCGTCAAAATTATGATAATCATCTTCTATTTCAGGACCATAAATAATTGAAAAACTAAGTTTATTAAAGAATTCTTCGATTCGATTAATAGTATTAGTTATTGGATGAAAACTACCATTTTCACTTTGGCGTCCTGGCAATGAAATATCTATTTTTTCTCTCTCTAATTTATTATTAAATAATATATTTTCTAATTGTTCTTTTCGTATATTTAATAAATTCTGAACTTCTAATTTAGCTTGATTAATAATAATTTCTATTTTAGATTTATTTTTTATCATTAAATTACGAAGCATTAATGTATGCAGTGTTAAACATCCTTTTTTACCTAAAAATTTAATTCGGATTAAATTTAATGCATCAATATCTTGAGTTTTTTCTATAGCTATTTTTGCTTGCTTTATTAATTCCATTAGATGTGTCATAATTAACTCCTTTTATTACTATTTAGTTTAATTTTTATTAAAAATGAAATTTATTAATTATAAACAAAAAACCTCCATATGGAGGTTTATCGCAGTTTTTAGTTTCTTTTTATTAAATGCATAAAGCTCTTCAAATTTTAGGTGCTAAATAAAAAAGAAACGAAGTCATTCTTTTTTTTAAATAATTATTTATATAATAATTATTATATAAATAATATAATAAATTATTAATTATAAAATATAAAATTAATATAATCTTAATTTAAACTAATGCATTTTTTGATTTTTCAGCTAACATTGTAAATGTAATTTGATCAAAGATAGCAATATCAGATAAAATTTTACGGTTAATTTCAATTTTAGCTATATTTAAACCATTCATAAAACGACTATAAGATAAACCATGTTGACGAGCAGCAGCATTAATACGTATAATCCATAATTGACGGAATTGACGTTTACGTTGCCGACGATCACGATAGGCATACTGACCAGCTTTAATTACTGCTTGTAATGCAACACGATAAACGCGTGAACGAGCACCATAGTAACCTTTTGCTTGTTTTAATATTTTTTTGTGTCGAGCACTAGCTATTACACCACGTTTTACGCGAGTCATATATTACCTCCTACCACTTTAAATTAAATTAGTTAATTTAAATAAAAATTAAAATTTATGCATATGGTAAACAAGATGCTACTAAATTAATATCATTCTTAGAAACCATAGTTTTGGGTCGTAAATGACGTTTATGTTTAGTTGATTTTTTAGTTAGAATATGACGTAGATTGGCATGTTTGCGCTTAAAACCACCATTAGCAGTTTTTTTAAAACGTTTTGCCGCACTACGTACTGTTTTAATTTTTGGCATTAAAATATCCATTTCTCATTTATTAATTATAATTGATTATTTAATAGAATAGCATTCTATTTATACAGAATGCTATTATTTTAGTTTATTCAACTATTTTTTTTTCGGTGTAAGTACCATAATCATCTGACGGCCATCTATTTTATTTGGAAAAGATTCAACAACTGATATATTATCTAAATCTTTTTTAATTCGGTTAAGTATATTAATACCAATTTGTTGATGTGCCATTTCACGACCACGAAAACGTAATGTTATTTTTGTTTTATCACCGCATTCTAAAAAACGAATCAAGTTACGTAATTTTATTTGATAATCATTATTATCTATACATGGTCGAAATTTAATTTCTTTTACTTGAATCACTTTTTGTTTCTTTTTTTGTTCCTTTAGTGATTTATTTTTTTCATAAGAAAATTTACCATAATCCATAATACGACAAACTGGCGGTTCAGCATTAGGACTAATTTCTATTATATCAACACCAGCCTCTTTGGCTTTTTCAAAAGCTTCTTTTAGACTAATAATTCCAATTTGTTCGCCATTTATACCAGTTAAACGAACTTCAGAAGCACGTATTTCCGTATTAATACGATTTAGACGTGTCATTTGAATTCTTTTTCCACCTTTAATACCTTATTCCTCCATTTGATAAATACAACGAGTGTTAATTTCATTAAGTACTATTTCTGCGAATTCAGTTATATCAAATATTCCTAAGTCTTTTCCATTACGAGTTCTAATGGATATTTTATTTAATTCAACTTCTTTATTGCCACAAATTAATATATAAGGAACACGACGTAAAGTATGTTCACGAATTTTAAATCCTATTTTCTCATTTCTTAAATCTGCTTTTACACGAATACCAAAATTATTTAATTTTTTTACTACTTTTTTTACAAAATTAGATTGTTTATCTGTAATGTTTATTATTACAATTTGTAACGGTGCTAACCAAGTTGGAAAAAAACCAGCGTACTGTTCAGTTAAAATTCCAATAAATCGTTCAAATGATCCTAAAATAGCACGATGAATCATTATTGGTACTTGGTGATTATTATTTTCATCTATGTAAAAAGCACCTAAACGACTAGGTAATGAAAAATCTAATTGTACAGTACCACATTGCCAAGCTCTATCTAAACAATCATATAAAGTAAATTCAATTTTTGGCCCATAAAATGCACTTTCACCTGGTTGATAATCAAATTTAATATCTTCTAATGCCTTAGCAAGATCATTTTCTGCATGATCCCATTGTTCATTAGTTCCTATTCTTTTTTTTGGTCTAGTTGATAACTTTACAGTAATTTTTTCAAAACCAAAGGTTGAATAAACATTATAAATCATTTTAATGCAATTTTTAACTTCATTTAAAATTTGTTCTTTAGTACAAAAAATATGTGCGTCATCTTGAGTAAAGCTTAATACTCGCATTAAACCATATAAAGAACCAGATGGTTCATTGCGGTGGCAACTACCAAATTCTGATATACGTAATGGTAAGTCACGATAAGATTTTAATCCTTGATTAAATATTTGAACATGACCTGGGCAATTCATTGGTTTTATACAATATTCTCTATTATTAGATAAGGTAGTAAATATATTTTCTTTGTAATTTTCCCAATGACCTGTTTTTTCCCAAATAATACGGTCCATCATAAATGGTCCTTTTACTTCTTGGTATTGATATTCATTTAATTTAATACGAATAAATGCCTCTAATTCACGAAATATTATCCAACCATCATTATGCCAAAATACCATTCCTGGTGCTTCTTCTTGCATATGATAAAGATCAAGATATCTACCTATTTTTCGATGATCTCGTTTCGAAGCTTCTTCTAAATGTAATAAATAAGAAGTTAATTGTTTTTTATTTGCCCATGCTGTCCCATATATTCTTTGTAACATTTTATTATTACTATTATCTTTCCAATATACACTTGAAATTTTTTGTAATTTAAAGTGATGACAAAAACGTATATTAGGAACATGTGGACCATGACATATATCAATATATTCTTCATGAAAATAAATTTTAAGGTTATCATTTTTATTAATATTTTCATCTAAAATTATAACTTTATAATCTTCATTTCTATATGTAAATATATCTCTCGCTTCCTTCCAACTAACTATTTTTTTAATAATATCATAATTTTTTTTAGATAATTCATGCATACGTTGTTCAAGTTTTTCTAAATCTTTATGAGTTAAAATATGTTCTATATCAATATCATAATAAAAATTATCTTTAATAAAAGAACCCATTACCATTTTAGTTGTTGGCCATAATTGTTTGATTGCATGTCCAAGTAAATGTGCACATGAATGACGAATAATATTTAAACCATCAGGGTCCTCATTAGTAATAATATCTAAATGAGCATTGTTATTAATTATATCATTTGCATCTATAAGTTTACCATTAACGCGACCTGATATACATGATTTCGCTAAACTTAAATTAATATTATTTGCAATATTTATTACTGAAATAGCATATTCATACTTATGTTGACTTTTATCAGTAAAAGTAATAACTGGCATTTGAAATCCTTAATTTATAGTAGTGATAAATACGCCAGATCACACATTATAGAATATATTTTATTAAAAATCATATAAATAATTTTTTTATTTAATTTGTAAATGATTTTTTATAAAATATATTAAATAATAAATATATATTAGTATAAATTTAAATATTTATATTATCATTATTATTGTTTAATTGATAGATTAAATATTTTAATTAGAATAAAATATTAAAAATTATTAATAAATATAATTATTAATTAATTAAATATTAATTAATTATATTATTTATTATAATTACCATAATAATTTGTAATTAATATTGAAGTAAATTTTTATATTAACATTTAGTTTTAGTTAACATACTTATAATTAAATTTTTTAATATTTATTATATAAGAAAATAATTATTTTAATTTAAAATAATTATATATATAATTTTTAATCAAGATATAAATAATATTATTATTTTATATTTATTTTTTTATAATAAAGAATTTTATATACTAATATAATATAATTATAATTAATTTATAATATATTATTTATAATATAATATAAAATATATAATTACATATAAATATATTATTATATAATTATAATAGAAAATTTCAATAATAAAAATATTTTTTAAATAAAATTTATTAATTATACTTAATTTTTATATAAAAATATTTTATTTATTAATTAAATATATTTAAATTATTAAAATATATATAAATAATATAATATTAATATTTATATATAAATATTATTTTAAAATTTTATATTTTAATATAAAATTGTTATAAATATTAATTAATAACTAATAAAAATTATTATTATTCTTTTATATAAAAATTTCTTTATGTTTTTTTAATAATAAGAGTGTTTATGATGTCTTATTTTACATCGATTAAAGCTGCTATTTTTGATATGGATGGATTATTGGTTAATTCAGAGCCTTTATGGAATCAAGCAGAAAAAGAAATATTTGGTAAACTTGGTATTGATACTTCAATTTCTAATAATTTTCCTGATATATTAGGATTACGTATTGATCAAATTGTAAAATTATGGTATTCATCTATTCCTTGGAAAGGAGTTTCATTGAAAGAAATAGAACAAAAAATTTCTATCCGTGTTATTGAACTTATAGAAGAACAACGACCTTTATTACCTGGAGTTAAATATGCATTGGAATTATGTCAAGATAGTAAATTACAAATTGGTTTAGCATCTGCTTCATCAAAGTATATTATAGAAAAAGTATTAAATATATTTGATATTCGTAAATATTTTTCAGTTGTTGTATCAGCTGCTTCATTACCATATAGTAAGCCTCATCCAGAAGTTTATTTAAAAGCAGCAAATATGTTAGATGTAGAACCAATTAATTGTATTACTTTTGAGGATTCTTTTTATGGTATGATTGCAGTTAAAGCTGCACGTATGCGTAGTATAGTAATTCCGCAAAAAAAACAATTTACTAATCCACGTTGGACATTAGCAGATTTCAAGTTACATTCTTTGTTAGAATTAACTGTTAATCATATTATTTAAATATTATTAATTATAAATAAATTAAATATATTATAATTATTCTGTTAAAATAATAAAAAATTTATTTCTATAATAAAAATAAAAAGTAATTTTGTTATCAAAATTTAATTAAAATTAATATAATTAATATATTATATAAATAAATAATTGGATATTATATATTATGACTGCTATTGGACATTTGCTTTTTTCTATATCATCATTAATACTTGTTCATAAATTAGCAATTACATCAGAGTTTATACATGGTGATTTATTTTATTTATTAATTGGTGCATTATTAGGATCATTACTACCAGATATAGATCATCCATCATCTTATTTTGGTCGTTTATTTCGTTTTATTTCTATTCCAATTTATCGTATATGTGGACATCGTAATTTTACTCATAGTTTGTTAATTTGGTTATTTATTATGTTATTATTTACTCAATTTTCTAATATTTACTGGTTTTATAATACACTAACTCAAGCATTTTTATTAGGTTATTTAAGCCATTTAATTGGAGATATGTTAACTGTAAAAGGAATACCATTTTTATGGCCAATGAAAATTCGTTTTTGTTTTCCTATATTATATAATAATTCTAAATATAAATTAGAGTATTTTATTGCTATTTTATTAGCTATTTTCGCAATATTAATTCCATCAAATTATCAATTGCCATTACATCCCTTATTACAAGAAATGAAAAAAAATATTATTCAATATATAATTAATAAATTAAATAATTTAAATTAATTATATTTTTATTGAAAATTTAATTATATAAAAATTTTATGTTTTTATAAATCAAATATTTTAATATTAAGTATATATAAATATAATTTTTATTATATTTATAATATAAAAGATAATTGTACAAATTAGAAACATTAATATATGAATTTTTTATTTAATGTATTATTTTCTATTTATATATATAATTAATATTTATAATGATATTTGATTTTTAATAAAATAATTAAATTTAATATAATTTTTATAAAAATAAAATTTATTAATAATATTAGTTTTTATTTATATTATATTTATATTATTTTTTATATTTATTAATATTAAATATTGATATAATTAATTTTTATAAATATAAAAAATCTTTATATTTTATATTTTATTTATTTATTTTAATATTTAATTTTAATAATTTAAGAAATATTATATAGTAGTTTATAATTTTAAAAAAAGTAGGTAATTATTAAAAATAAATAATTATTTTATATTAAATTAAACTTGTGATTAAAATTATATATAATTATTAAAAATATATTTAATAATATAATAAATAATTGAAATAAATAATTAAATTATTTACATATTTAAGTTATATTTAATTATAATATTTTATTAATATATTGTTTAATAAAATTTATTTTACATTATTTAATAAAATATTTATTTAAATATTAATTATTTATTTTATATAGATAATATGAATTTTATTAAGATAATTAATTATATAATATGAATTTGTCAAATTATATAATTGTTTATTATTTTATGAGTTATTCTTAATATTTATTTTTTAAACTTTATCATTTATATAATAATATTAATTTATTATTATTGGTTATTAAATTATTAAATTATAGGATTATTAGTTAAATTTTATTAATTATAATAATATATTATAATAAATTAACATTATTAATACTTTATTAAATTAATATTTTATTAAAATATTAATTTATCTTAAGAATTTTACTTCTTTATTAAAATAATTTATATATTATTATATTTCTTCAATTTATTTTATAAAAAATTTTAATGAGTTATAATTTAAATATAAAATATTATTTATTTTATATATTGTTATAATTATAGTTGTTATTTAAATAATAATAGTATAATCATTAATTATATTATATTCATTATAATAATTTATATTAAAAATAAAGAATATTATTTATATTTTTTATTTATATTTTTGAAATACAATAAAATAAATATTTTAATATAAAATTAACATATATTTTTTATTATTAATGTATAATTATTATAATATTTATATTTTGATTATATGATTAGTATTTGTTTATTATAATTTTATATATTTTATTATTAATAAATATATAAAATTTAGTATTTAAAATTTTATAATTATTAATTTTAATCATAATAATAATGTTAATTATTAATTTTATTTTATTATTATTGTACTATAAATATAAATTTTATAAATAAATATTATTTAATTTAGTTTATAATTGATATTTTATATTAAATATTATTTAAAGTATATTTAATAATATTTATTTAAGAAATAAAAATAATAATTAATTTTTAATTAAAAATTAATTTAATAAAAAGATTATTATTTTTTATATATTTAATATTTTTAAATTAATTAATGTTTTGTAAGATATAAAATTTTTATAGAAATAATAATTTATATAAAAATTAAATACAATTAATTATTAATAATTAATTGTATTTAATACTAAAGTATTTAAATAATATTTTATATTATATAATAATTTTTAATTTAAATATTAATTAATAACATTAAATATTTATTAAATTATATTTATATATATTAAATTTAAGATAAATAAATTATAATTAAAATAATAAAAATATAAATATTTTAATTAATATTATATTTTAAATAATATCATTAAAGTAATTTTATTTTTATAATATTATTTATATATAACTTTTAGTATATTTCACAAATAATTAAGATCATATAAATTTTATTTTATATTGTTAACATTTAATTTTTGTTTTCTATAATCAATAATTTTATCTTTAATTTATAATAGTTATTATTAATATTAACTATTTATCTTATAAATAAAAAAATTAATTTTACATATTTAATTAATAATTAAATAAATTATTTATATAATTTTTCAAGAATATATTATTTTAGTAATTAAATTTATAATCATTACTTATTAATTAACATATTTTATTAATTTAAATAATAAATATTTTATATAAATATTTATTATTTTTTATTTTATTTTAATTTAAATTAATAATAATATTAATTTAAATTTTTATTTTAATATATAAAATATTAATAAATCTTATTTAAAATTTAATGAGTATATATTATATAGCTAATTATTTAGTATTTTAATAATTATATAATTAAAATATTAAATATTTATTATTATTTTTATTATATTTATATTTATAAAAATTTAATAAAATAATATTTATTACTAAATTTTATTAGCTTATATTATTAATATAATAGTTATTATTGTATATATATAATATATAATAATTAATTAAATATATATAATTTTATAAACTTTATAAATAAATCAATAAATTAATATTTGTTTATTTTCTATTAATTATAGATAATTTTAATTTTTATAATTAACATCATTATTATGATATATGATATTTATTGTATTTAGTATATTAATAGTTGTATTTTATTATTATTATAAATAATTTATATATAAATTATTTATAAATTTTAATTTTAATTAATTTTATAATTTAATATATATTAAATTATTTTGTAATACTTATTTATTAATATATCTGTATAATTTAAACTAAAATAATAGAAAATTTTTTAATTTTTTTAGTTATTATTCATTATTTTACTATAGTTTATTAAGAAATTTATTTTTTATTATTAATATTATCATTATAAATCTATATTAAATATAATTTAATAAATTAAAATATAAAATAATTTTTTATATTTATAAAAATATAAATAAATACTAGAAAAGTTAAATTAAATATTATTAATTTAATATATAAACATTTAATAATTGATAAATTATTTATTTTATTTTAGTTAAAATTAAAATATATTTTTGAATAAAATTAAATAATTTTTAATATTATATATATTATAATATTAAATATTCATATATAAAATATTAATAAATAATATTATTATAATAAAATTAATTAATATTTATATTAACTTATTTAATATAACATAAGATCAAATTAATAATAATATAGTTTTATTTTTATATTATAAATTTCAAAATGAAATTTACTTTTTATGTCAAGTAAAAATTATTTTTATTTAAAAACAATATATTTATAATTATTAAAATATAATTAAATATTTATTTTTAATATATTTAATAGTTTTTTATTTTTAATTTAAATAAAATTAAATAATTATATAATATGATTTATACTAAAAGTATAATATTATTATATATTTATAAATATAAAAAATAATTTTTAATTATAATTTATTTAATTAAGCATTTTGTATATAAAAATTAATAAAATAAAAAATTTATGGAGTAATAATGTCTAGTAAGGATTTAATTGGACAATTACAAGAGCGTGGTTTAATTTCTAAACTAACTGATGAGAAAGCATTAATAGAAAAACTATCTAATGGTCCATTAACGTTATATTGTGGATTTGATCCAACAGCTGATAGTTTACACTTAGGACATTTAATTCCTTTATTATGTTTAAAACGATTTCAGCAGATAGGACATAGACCTATAATTTTAATAGGTGGAGCTACAGGATTAATTGGTGACCCTAGTTTTAAATCTACTGAACGTAAATTAAATACTAGTGAAAAAGTACAAGAATGGGTAAAAAAAATCGAACAACAAATTTCATTATTTCTTAATTTTGATTGTGGTAAAAATAGTGCTAAAATTGTTAATAATTATGATTGGTTTAGTAAAATGAATATTTTACCTTTTTTATGTGATATTGGTAAACATTTTTCAGTTAAGCAAATAATGAATAAGGGAGCTATAAAACAACGATTAAAGCGTTATGATTCTAAAATTTCTTTTACTGAATTTTCTTATAATTTACTTCAATCTTATGATTTTGCTAATCTTTATTATAAATATAATGTTGAATTACAGATAGGTGGTTCTGATCAATGGGGTAATATTACTTTAGGTATTGATTTTACTCGTCGTTTATATAAAAAACAAGTTTTTGGTTTAACATTGCCATTAATTACTAAATCTGATGGTACTAAGTTTGGGAAAACTGAAACTAATACCATTTGGTTAGATCCACAAAAAACTAGTCCATATAAATTTTATCAGTTCTGGTTGTGTACATCTGATATAGATGTTTATCGATTTCTAAAATTTTTTACTTTTATGTCAATTGAAGAAATAGATATATTACAGCAAAAGGATTTTAATAGTAATAAAAAACCTCAAGCACAATATATTTTAGCTGAAAAAATAACTAAATTAGTACATGGAGATAAACATTTACAATCTGTTAAACGAATTACTAAAAGCTTATTTGCTAATAGTATTAATTTATTAACTATATCAGATTTTTCTCAATTAGCACAAGATGGTATGCCAATGATAAGATTAAATGAAGGAGCAAATTTACAGCAAGCATTAGTTAAAGCTAAATTAGTGCCTTCATATGGGCAAGCTAGAATAATGATAAATTCAAATGCAATAATAATTAATGGTAAAAAATGTATTGATACTCAGTATATTTTTAATGCTAAAGATCGTTTATTTGATAGTTATTCTATAATAAGACGAGGTAAAAAACATTATTGTTTAGTAAATTGGGATTAATAATTATTTGTTAATAATTTGTTTAATGAATTATATTTATAATTATTTAAATTTTTTATAATTATATATCATTTAATTTAATAACTAAGTTTTATATTATAATAAATTATTATATATAACTTATAATTATAATATAAATTTATAATAGTTTAATTATAATAAAATTATTTTACTTATATTTTAATGATTAAAATTATTAAATAATGATATACTATATTATACATTTATTTAAATAAATGTTATTTCGTTATATATAATATTTATAAATTTTCTAAATAAATACTTTAACATATATTTTAAATATAAAATAATTAATAGTATAAATAATATATAATAAATATTAATATATATAATAATATTAAATTTTTATAATAATTTAATATAAATTTTTTATATATTAGTAATATATATATGATAGTATTATATTATTTAAAAATAATTTAAATTAATAATTAATATATTTTATATTTATTTATATATGTATACTTAATGTATTTATAATTATATTTTATATATTTAATAAATACATTATATGTAAATTAGTATTAAATTTGTTTATTTAAGTATTTTAATTAATTATTTTTTATTTATTATTAATAGTAATTATATATTCAAATTTTTAATATTAGTCAATAATAAGTTACTTAAGAAATATAATTTAGTAAATTTTGTCAAATATTATTTTATTATTAATTTATTAATTATATATAAAATAATTTTATATTTACAATATTATTGTTATAATAATATTAGATATTAGTATTATTTATATTTTAAAGATTTTCTATTTTACATAAATAAATTAATTTATTTTAATGTTATAAATATTTCATTTTATAAATTTATTTTTTTAATAAAGTAAATAATTTTTATAAATCAATGTTTATTATAAATTTGTAATAATTTATATTTTTAGTAAACTATTAATATTTTATATATTTTATACATAAATATTATAATTTTATATTTTATATTATAGTACAATAATTAATAAAATTTAATTAATATTTTTACTATTCAATAAATAATTTAATTACCTTAAAATTATTTAATTAATTATAATATTTTATAAAAATAATTTAACAAAATATTTTTAAATAATTAATATTATATATAAATTATTATTTAATAATTTTAAAGTAATAATTAAATATATTTATATGATTTATTTAATTTTTAAATGATTTATATATTTTATTTTTAATAAAAATTTTACTATATTAATAATATTTTTTGCATAATTTGTTGATAAATTATACTTAATTGTTGTAAATCAATAATATTAATACATTCATTAATTTTATGAATAGTTTTATTTAATGGCCCTAATTCAATAACTTGTGCTCCTATTTGAGATAAAAAACGACCATCAGATATTCCACCATCTGTTAATAATTTAGGGTGATATCCACAATGTAGTTTTATTATTTTACTAGTAATATCAATTAATTCATTTTTTTTCGTTAAAAAGGGATGTCCAGATAATGACCATTCAATTTTATAATCTAGTTTATATTTTTTTAAAATTGTTTTAACTTTTTTAGAAATTTTTTCTTCATTTAATTCAGTATTAAATCTAAAATTGAATAATATAACTAATTCACCAGGAATAACATTATTACTATTACCAATACCTGCGTTAATATTAAAAATTTGTACGCTAGTAGGTGGAAAAAAAATATTTCCATTATCCCATTTTTTATTAATTAATTCATTTAAAAAAGGTAATGAACTATGTATCGGATTATTAGCTAAATGTGAATAAGCTATATGTCCTTGAGTTCCTTTAATAGTAAGTTTAGCAGTTAGTGAACCTCTACGTCCATGCTTAATAATATCACCAAGTTTAATATTGCTAGAAGGTTCTCCAACAATACAATAATCAATTTGTTCATTTCGTGCAATTAATTCATTAATTACTTTTTTTGTTCCATTAATAGCTTTTGATTCTTCATCAGAGGTGATTAAAAATGCTAATCTACCAATATGGTTAGGAAATGTATTAATAAATCTTTCAGCGGCTACAATCATTGAAGCAAGAGAGCCTTTCATATCTGCTGATCCTCTTCCATAAAGAAAACCATTATTTATTGTTGGAATAAATGGATTATAACTCCAATCTTTAATTACACCTGCTGTGACAACATCAGTATGTCCAATAAAAGCTAATGTTTTACCTTGTTTTCCATGATATGCCCATAAATTGGTAGTATCATTGAACGACATAATTTCAATTAAAAAGTTATATTTTTTAAATCTATCAATTATAATTTTTTGACAACCATAATCATTAGGACTAATAGACGGTATTTTAATAAGTTGTTGTGCAAGTTGTATAATAGGGCAATTCATAGTTAAAAGCCTTTAAGTATAATATATTAATATTGATATATTTAAAATACTAATAAATAATATTTATTTCTAATTATTAATAATGGTTATTTAATAATTACTAAATATTATATTATTAATTTTTTTCATATTAGTATTATAAATATTAATTTATTATTAATTAAATGTTTTTAAAATATAAATATTATATAATATTTATTATATATTTATAAATGGATAATCATTATTTAAGATTGATGATTTTATAAATAAAATATTATTTGTTATTTTATAAAAATTTAATTATTAAAGATATATTATATATAAATTATTTTATATTATGATAAATTTTTTATATATTTAATATATAATAACTATAATATATAAATATTAATCATAAATATTATATAAATATATATTTTATTATTATATAACATTTTATAAATAAAAATTTATATTATATTAATTTATTTATATTTATATATTAAATGTAAATAATAAAAATATTAAAATTTAATGATTATTAAAATATATTAAGAAATAAATTTTATATTAATGTATTATAATTTATAATTGTTAATAATATAAATAGTTATCAATAAATTTAATATTACATAATCTATATATAATAAATAAATACAATTTATTTATTATATATAGATTATGTATAAAAAGTAATGTATTATTATTAATAATTAAAATTTTTATGAAAAATTATTTAAATAAATTTATTAATTATTGATAATAATTATTAAAATAATATTATAATTTAACAATAATTAATTACATATAAAATAATAATTTTATAAATTAAAGATAAAATCATTTAAATTTTTATAATATAAAATTAATTTATATATATAATTTAATTATATTAATATAATTAAATTGTATAATTTTTTATTTATTTTTATATAATTGTATTAATTATATAATATAATATTTTATTAAAAATTTTTACTTTAATATTATATATAATTTAATTATTTAAATAATTTTTATTTAATAAATAAATTTATAATTAAAATATATAAATAAAATTTTATTTTATTTAATATAATGTTTAATAATTTATATTCTAAATAATTAAAATTAAAATATTTAGTTAAATAATATAATTAAATTATAATTATTAATTTAATTATATTAATATTATATTAAACTATAATAATAAATTTATATTTATTATTATAGTTTTATAATATATTAATAATTATTATATTTAAAATTAATATCATTATTAATTTTTATTTATATTAATAATAATATTAATATTTATTATTAATTATATATTATTTTATAATAAATTTTATTATTATATAAAATTAATATTTTTAATTTTATATAATTATTAATAAAACATTAATTATAGTATATAATATAATTTATATTTTATAAAAAAATATTATCGTACATATTTCCAAACTACAGAAGGAATTTTATCATAAAGTGTATTCATTGTAAGTTCTGCTAACCTATGATCTGCAGCAGAATTAAATAATATAAGTTCATCATCAGACAATTCATATTTATTTTTTTCAATTACTCGTTCTAATGTTTCGATGTTAGTGCATTTTCTTAAACGCATTAGGTAGTCAAATTTAGTCATGATTTCCTTTTTTAAATTAAATAGTTATAAAATATAAATTTTATTAATTCTTAATTATTTATTATTTAATAAATATTAAATAATATTTATGAATAATTTAATTATATATTTATTAATTTTACTAATTATATTTTTTTTAAATTTATTATAAATTTTTTACATAATCTATAATTTTATATAAATATTTTAATAAAATGAAAATATTTATATTATTTTAATATATAATTAAATTTTTTATATATAATTTTTTAATATTTAATATTAACAGTAGTAATAATTTAAAGCAAGATATTAAATATATATAAAATTATAATATTATTATATTATTTTAATTTTATTAAAAAATATTAATTATATATTTGTAATTATTTTTAAATATTTTATTTAAAATTCATATTATTTAATTTTTTAATTTAAATATTTTTAATAATTTAATTAATTTAATATTGATTGTTAAAATTTATATTTATAATAAAAAAACTAAAATTAAATAAATAATTAATATTATTATATTAATTATTATTTATATAATCTAATTTAAATTTTTCTATATTTAATATTTTATTTATTAATAAAATATTATATTTATAATAAATATAAATAATATTATTATAAATATAATATTTATAGTTATAATTTTGTAATTATTGTAAAATTTTTTATATAAATTAAATTTTATTTAATATATTATATAATATAAAATATATGATATAATAAAAATTATCATTATATATATTTTAATAATGTTTATTTATTATCTAATTAATAGATTTTTGTTAAAAATATAGTAAATTTTATTTTAATAAAATCTTTTTAAATTATTAATATTTTAATTTTAAAAAGTAAATAATATTTTATTGAATAATTAATAAATTACACATGATTTTATAAGTGAGTGGTAAATTATTAATTATTTTACAAAATTTAATTTATTTATATATAATAAATATATTAAATTTAATTAAATATATTTTTAATTTTAATATATTTATATATTAATCTATTATATTTATGTATACAAAATAAAAAGGAAATAATTAAATGTCTTTAATTAATACAAAAATTAAAAGTTTTAAAAATATTGCTTTTAAGGATGGAAAATTTATTAATATATCTGAAAAAGATATTAAAGATAAATGGAGTGTTTTTTTCTTTTATCCTGCTAATTTTACTTTTGTTTGTCCAACTGAATTAAGTGATTTAGCTGATCATTATGAAGAATTTAAGCAATTAGATGTTGAAATTTATTCAATTTCAACTGATACTCATTTTTCCCATAAAGAATGGCATGACAATTCAGATACAGTTAATAAAGTCAAATATACAATGATTGGTGATCCTAGTTGGGTGTTAACACGTAATTTTGATGTAATGAGAAAATTTCAAGATAATGGTATAGAAAAAGATCTAGGATTATCTGATCGTGCTACTTTTATTATTGATCCAAAAGGTATTATTCAAACTGCTGAAATTACATCAGAAGGTATTGGACGTGATGCATCTGATTTATTACGTAAAATTAAAGCAGTACAATATATTGCAAATCATCCAACGGAAGTATGCCCAGCGAAATGGAAAGAAGGAGAAGAAACATTATTACCTTCAATTGATTTAGTAGGAAAAATTTAATTAAAATATATAAATATTATTTATTTATTATTAATAATATTTAATCAATTTAAATATTTATAGAAAAATAAATTTGATAATAAAATTAATTAATAACTTTATATAATAAAATATAAGTATAGTAAGATAAATAATAATTATTATTGAATTATATAATTATAGATATTAAATTTTTAAATAAAGGAATATAATATATTATAAAATAATATAAAATCTAATATTATTATTAGATTTTATATTATTTAAAATATTAAAAATAATTATATTATACTTTATATATATTATAAAATAATATATATATTTATATATTATATTTTGTTACAATTATTAATATTTTTTTATAAATTAATTTTAACAATAATATTTTAATATTTTATTAATAAATATAATTAATTATTTGAATGTTGAATTTATTATTAATAGATATTATTAATATATTTTTATTTAATATTAATCTTTAATTATTGTTAAAATTAATTAAAATAATTTATTATACTATAAATTATTATTTTTATATTTTAAAAATATTTAATTATTTTTATAATGAAACTAAATAAATAGTAATATTTGTAATATTATTTTAAGTGGCATATTTAAAAATTGTCTTTATTTAATTATTTAAATATATTTAATTATATGTTAATAATTTAATACTATATTAAATTATATAATTAATATTTTTTATTTATATAAATATCATATAAATTTAAATTATTTAATAATAATTTATTAATAAATATAATATATAAAATTTTATAATCTTTAAGATCACAATTTTTATATTTTATATTTTATTTATGTATTTATAATTATTTATTATTATAATTAATATTATATATTAATAATAATATTAATTATAATGATTTATTTATTTCTTTAAATTAATTACTTATATTTAATATTTTTTTAATAATTATTATATTATTTAATAAATTAAATATAAATTTCAATAATAATTTTATAATTAATTTATTTATTATATTTTACATATTATAAACTATAAATACTATAATTTTATTTATTTACTTTAATTATTAATATTTATTTATTAAAATTTAAAATAAATAAAATATAATATTTTCATAGTATTTTATTATATTATAAATATTTATGCAATTAATTATATAGTATACAAATTAATATACTATATTTTATTTAAGTTAATATTTATTTTTAAAATTGTATATGTAATTATTATTATTAATATAAATTATGATAGCTAAAATTTAGTTTGTATTATTATTATATAAATAATAAATATTTTTTATATAATTAAATATAATATTAAATTATTAATATATAATTATATGTTATTTAAATTAATGATGTAATTAAAATTGTAAATTATTTTAATATTTGAAAATTATTATTAATATATTAAACTATAAAAATAGTAAAAATTATATAAATTATATAATATAATTATAATCTGTAAAATATAAAAATAATAATTTATAGTATTAAAATATTATTTTAATTAATTTTAGTAATAATTATAATATTAATATCTATAGTTAATAGTTATATTTTATTATATAATATATATATTTAATTAATTAAATATATATAATATTTTAATTTAATTTATAAAATATGTAAGATAAATTTTTATTAAAGTAATCAAAATTATTTATTTTTTTTATTAATTAAAAATTAATTTTATATAAAAAATATATTAATATATTTATTAAGAATGAATTTAATACATAATATAGTTAATTATATTTTTATTAATATAGTAATTTATAAATATAATTATCAAAAATTAATTTATATATAAATGTTATCTAAATAAATTATTAGATATTCATATTAATTATAATTAATAATAAATTATATTATAATTGTAATAAAATATAAAATATAATTAATTTATAAAATATAATTATATTTTATAAATAATTTTATATTACATAATAAATTATATTATTGTCTAAATTTATTTATATAAAATTTTATATATGAATTTTGATATAAAATATTTATTAATATTATTAATAATAAAATATTTATGAAATAAAATATAATATTTATTATAATAAATATTATTAATAATTATTATAAATATACTTATTTTAATTTAAATAACTTAATAAAATAAATAACTTTATATTTTTATTTATTTTTATTAATTAAAGTCAAAAAATATAGAAATTTTGCTTTTATCTATAAAGTTTATCATTGATAATGTATTTAGTTATATTTAACAAATTGGCTTAAGATTTATGCTATATTTATTTACTGATTTAGATTTTTATACGATTTTATTATTAATGTTAGCACTATTATTTGTGCTTTTTTATGAAGTAATTAATGGTTTTCATGATGCCGCAAATTCGATAGTAACAGTTATTTATACTAGAGCAATGAAAGCTAAATTTGCAGTTATTATATCTGCAATTTTTAATTTTTTTGGTATTATTTTTAGTGGTTTAAGTGTTTCTTATGCTATTGTACATTTACTACCAATAAATCTTTTTTTGAATATAAGTTCCATACATGGCTTAGTTATAGTTTTTTCTATACTTTTAGCAGCTATTATTTGGAATTTAGGTACTTGGTATTTAGGATTACCGGTATCTAGTTCACATACATTAATAGGTGCTATTATTGGTATTGGTATAACTAATGCAATAATGACTAATTCTTCAATAGTAGATACATTAAATATTCCAAAAGTTATTGAAATTTTTCTTTCTCTTATTCTTTCTCCAGCGATTGGTTTTATTATAGCAGGATTATTTATTTTCTTTTTACGAAATCATTGTGGTAATGTAAAAAAATATCAATATATTCATATAAGAACAAATGAGCAACAATATAAAGATGATAAAAAAAAACCACCTTTTTGGATACGTACTATATTAATTTTATCTTCAGTTGGTATTAGTTTTTCACATGGTGCTAATGATGGCCAAAAAGGTATTGGTTTTATCATGATAGTTTTAATTGGCGTAGCACCATCTGGATTTGTACTTAATATGAATGCTACTAATTATGATATAACTCGTACTTATGATGCAATAATTCATTTACATCATTATTATAAAGAACATGAATTAGAATTAAAAAATATTGTTAATAAATTACAATATGAAAAAGAATTAAAAGTTTTAAATAAAAATTTTTATTATAATAATATGTGTTTTGTTAATGAATCAAAACACGAATCATTAATGTTAAAATACATTAAAAATTATTCTGAACTAAAATCTAGTCAACGTAATCAAATGCGACGATTATTATTTTTTTTATCTGATACGGCTTTAAATATTGCTAAATTATCTAAAACTCCTACTTCTGATGTACGTTTTTTATATAATTTAAGTAATGATTTACTTAATACAGTAGAATATGCACCATTATGGATTATTATTATAGTTGCTTTTGCACTTTCTATAGGAACTATGATGGGTTGGCAACATGTTGCTATAACTATAGGTAAAAAAATTGGCAAAAAAAAGATAACTTATGCGCAAAGTATTTCTGCTCAAGTAACTGCTGCAATCTCAATTGGTATAGCAAGTTATACAGGTATGCCTGTATCGACAACACAAGTTCTATCTTCTGCTATAGCAGGAGCTGTAGTTGCTGATAATGGTAGTCTGCAAACTAAAACAATT
Organism: Arsenophonus endosymbiont of Ceratovacuna japonica; assembly: GCA_024349725.1. GTDB lineage: Bacteria > Pseudomonadota > Gammaproteobacteria > Enterobacterales > Enterobacteriaceae > Arsenophonus. Next base: position 719,265 of record AP026064.1, on the reverse strand, counting down.
AAAAACATATTATTAGTTTGGTTATTTACATTACCTATTTCTATTATATTTTCTAGTTTATTTTATTGGATATCATTAAAAATAATATAAGTAAGTTAAATTAATATCTATATAAAATAGTAATATATAATTTTTATATTTCATATAAAATATATTATTTTTAATATAAAAATATAATATAAACTTAAAGTTAAAATATTTTATATAAAAATTTAATATTAAAATATAAAATATTTAAAAATGATTTAAATTATATTTAATTTATAATAATATTAAATAATATATAAAATATATATTGTTATAAGAATTGTATTTATTTATTTTTAATTATAAATTATATTAAATTAAAATTTTAATAATATATTTTTTATAAAAATTTACATATATTATTATAATAATTAATTGGTGAGATGTCCGAGTGGTTGAAGGATCATATTTGGAAAGTATGTATATAATAAAATATATCGAGGGTTCAAATCCCTCTCTCACCGTTATATATAATATATATTAACAATTATTTTATAGGTATTATTAGTGATAATTTTATATTATTAAATGTGTTTTAAATTATTATATTATTTAGGAAATAATAAATTTTTTTTAAAATACTAATTATATTTAATAATAGTTAAAATTATTTTATTATATGATTAATATATTTAGTATTTATTTTGATTGTTAATATTAAATATTATAATAAATAATTAAGAATAATATTTATATTTAAATTTATTTTATAAATAATATTTTATATATCAATATTTAATAATATATAAAATATATCTTTTAATAATATAATTATATTTAAATATTAATTATATATTATATATAATTAATATTTAATTTATAATATATATATTAAATATATTATTTAATTTATTGTTTATTTAATTAAATTATTAATTTGTGATAAAGTTGATATTGGATCAACACTATGTGTGATAGGACGACCAATTACTATATAATCTACATTAGAATTTATTGCTTGCTCAGGTGTCATAATTCTACGTTGATCATGAGATTCATTTATATTGTTTATACGAATACCAGGAGTTATTATTAAGAAATTTTTACCATAAATATATTTTAATTTTAATGCATCATGAGCTGAGCATACTACACCATCTAAATTACATTCTTTAGCTAATTTTGCTAAATATAATACATGATTAGATAGTGATTGTTTAATACCAATTTGGTATAAATCATTTTGTTCCATGCTAGTTAATACAGTTACTGCAATTAATAATGGGGCATCTTTACCATATTCAACTAATGCTTCTTTAGCAGCCATCATCATTCTAATGCCACCATAAGCATGTATATTAACCATCCAAACACCAATATCTGCTGCAGCTTTCACTGCTTGCGCAACTGTATTAGGAATGTCATAAAATTTCAAATCTAAAAAAATTTGGAATCCTCTATTATGTAAAGTTTTAATAAATTTCGATCCATATAAAGTAAACATTTGTATTCCTATTTTTAGTCGACAAATATATGGATTAATTTTATCAATAAAAAATAATGCTTTACTTTTGTCATAATAATCTAATGCAATAATTATTTGAGAATTAGTAATAATAGAAGGTTTATTTTTCATACTAAGTTATAATTTTTAAATTGTATATAAAATCAATTACTTGATTATTAACTATAAAATCTTTTTATTTATTTTATTATATCTTAATAATGGTATGAAAGACAATGTTAATATAAATAATTGTTAGTAAAACTATATTTATGATAAAATTAATTAGGTTTATATTTTATTTGTTTGCTAATTATATTGCATATTAATTCTATACTTTAATTTATTTAAGCTTTTTATATCTATTAAATAATAATAAATTAATTTATAAAATAATCTTATTATTAGATGATGTTCAAATTATCATTTAATAAATATTTATACAATTTATTTATTTTTTAATTATTTTTATTAAATAAAGTTATGAAATTTATTCATAATTAGCAGTAATATATTATTGAATATAAACTTTCTAATCATTCAAGTAATTTAAATTATAGTAACATTTATAAATAATAATTAATAATCATTAATTAAATATTTATCTTTAGAAAAAATTTTTTTAAGTATTAAAATAATTTTTTATATTTAAATTATATTAAATAAATATATATTTTTATAATTTAAACTTAAGTGACATTTTATTTGATTATATAGCTTTGTTTAATAAAATAAATTTAATATTAATATTATTATTTAATTAAAATAATGCTAATTAATAATAGAAATGAAATATTTTCTTTTTTCATTGTATATTATTATTTTAAATAATTTTTTATTAATATCAATATTTTTATGCCAATCATTAATTAATTAATAAATAGTAAGAAAAAATTGCATGAGCTAAAGTGAAAATTTCGTTTAGTAGATAATAATAAATTTATATTAGACATATACTCATTTAATAAATTATTGGTATTTTTTTATTAATTTTATTAAAAACTTTTATCTCATACAATTATAAATATAGATAATAGATAATAGAAAAATAATTATAATATAAAAATTATTATTTTATTTATAATAATATCTTCAAGTTATATAATTTACAATTATTATTTTCTTAAGTGTTTAATTTTACGTTTAATATTTGATAATAAAATTAATGCTTTAATATAAAATATTCCAATTATAAATATACCAAGAATAAATCCAATTGCAAAAAACATAGCTAATAATGTTGATATTGGATAATCATCTTTTGTAATCAAGTAATTAAATGTTACTATTTGATTATTACTTGAACCAAGTATCATAGAAATAATAAAAATAATTATAACAAGCAGTAAAATTAAAAAATATTTCATATTTCTCCTATTATTATTTAATAATATAAACGTTATTATCAAATTATAGAGTTAATTAAATCTTTCATAATTTAATAAGAAAATTAATTATATCAATATTCATTTATCAATTATAATAAACATTTAAATAATAGTAAGTAATATATAAATTTATTATTAAATTTTTATATATTATTAACATGATATAAAAATTTATATTTAAAAATATTTATTGGATTTTATTTTTAAATGAAATATCATTATTAATTATTATTTTATAAATTAATCATAATTTATATTATTTATGTATATTAATTAGTATATTAAACAATAAAACTTTTATTTAAATTATTAATTAAATATATTTAAATAGTTAATTTTTGATAATTATATTATAATATATATAATTTTATTTATTTATAATATTTATTAATTTAATAAATTATATATAAATATTTTCATTATGTTTCATTATTTTAAAAAACACATTTCATTTTAATTTTAAATTATGAGTTTTATTTAATATGTATAATACTATGCAATTAAAGCGTATATCTGAAGCAAGGTTACCTACTATTCTTGGTGAGTTTTTACTTGTTGGTTTTGAAGAAATTATTAATGGTAATAATCATATTGCCCTCATATATGGTGATATTACTAATGGAAAATCTGTTCTTTCAAGAATCCATTCTGAATGTTTAACTGGTGATGCCTTATTTAGTTTACGTTGTGATTGTGGTTTTCAACTAAAAGCAGCACTTAAACAGATTGCACAAGTAGGACGAGGAGTAATACTTTATCATCGTCAAGAAGGACGTAATATCGGATTATTAAATAAAATACGAGCCTATGCTTTACAAGACCAAGGATTAGATACAGTAGAAGCCAATTTAAAACTTGGTTTTCAACCAGATGAACGTGATTTTAGCATTTGTGCTGATATGTATAAATTACTTTCTATTAATGAAGTTAGATTATTAACTAATAATCCAAAAAAATTAGAAACAATAAAAAATGCCGGTATAAATGTTATAGAACGAGTACCACTTATTGTTGGACGTAATCCACAAAATAATAACTATCTTAATGTAAAAGCTAGTAAATTAGGACATATTTTATTTGATGATTATAAAAATAATTAATTATTTAAAATTATTTATTTGATTTAATATGATATTTTTTATTTTATTTTAATAATATATTAATAAAATTTATTTATACATTAATTACTAAAGTATATATTATTATATTAAATAATAATATATATTGATTTTAATGAAAATAAATTAATTTAAAATACTTTAATTTTTTAAATATATATAAAATATATTATTTATTAATATAAAATTTATATTAAAATTATTTTGTATATATAAATATATTAATAGTTTTTATAATAATGCTTTTTATTATAAATAATACAAAACATTATTATCAATAAATATTAATTATTAAAAATTAAAATATTTATAAAAAATTATTTTTAATTAAAATTTATTATTTTATTAATTATATATTAAATTATCTTAATTAAATTAATATTATGAAATAATATAAATAATATTATTAATATAATAATTATTTATTATTTTCTTCAAAATTAATCATAAAATTAACTAATTTTTGTACACCATCTAATGGCATAGCATTATAAATTGAAGCTCGTAAACCACCAGATTCTTTATGTCCTTGTAGAAAAAATAATCCTTGTTTCTCTGCTAATTTTATAAATTTAATATTTAATTTAGGTTTTATTATTTGAAATGTAACATTCATTATTGAGCGATTAATTGGATTTATTTGATTAATATAAAGTTTACTATTATCAATAATATTATACAATAAATTAGCTTTTTTTTGATTACGTTTCGCTATTTTCTGCAATCCACCTTGTTTTTTTAACCATTTAAAAACCATTCCTGATAAATATAATGCAAAAGTTGATGGAGTATTATACATTGAGTTATGTTTAGTCAATATTGAATAATTAAGTATAGATAGTATTGACCTTTTTGTTATACCTATTAAATCTTCTCTAATGATAACTAATGTTATACCAGCTGGGCCAATATTTTTTTGTGATCCAGCATATATTACACCAAATTTACTAATATCAAGTGGTGCCGATAAAATCACTGATGAATAATCAGCAAGTACAATTTTATTATTTGGAAAATTAGGTAAAGTATGAATAGCTATACCATCTATTGTTTCATTTGGGCAATAATGAATATATTTAGCATTAGGTGTTAATGACCAATGATCCATATCTTTCATACTTAAATAATTTAATTTTTGTTGACGAATATTAATTTTATTAACAATACAATATTTTATTGCTTCTTGTGCAGCTGATTCTGACCAATAACCACTAATGATATAATCAACTATTTCATTATTTTGAAATAAATTTAATGGTAAAGCTGCAAATTGACCTCTAGCCCCACCATGACAAAATAATACTTTGTAATTTTTAGGTATGTTAAGTAATGTACGTAAATTATGTTCAGTCTCTTTAACTATATTTATAAATATATTACTTTTATGACTTATTTCCATTATAGAAATACCCATACCATTCCAATTACAAAGTTCTTTTTGTGCGCTTTTTAAAACTTCTACTGGCAACATAGAAGGTCCAGCACTAAAATTATATATTTTATTCATTACTTAATATTAATAATTATTTAAGTTTATATTATTTAATTATGAGTTTGTATAAATAATTGAAAATTTATTTTAATAATATATATACCATTATATATTTTATTTTGTAAATAAAGTTTTATTTAAATTATTTTATTTTTTATATTTTAAAATAAAATTAATATATTTATATAATAAAACATATTTATATATATAAAATATATTAAAAAATATAAATAATTTTATTATTTGATATAATTGTCATTATTTTATTCATACTTAATTATAATTATATTTTATTAAAAGCTAATAAAATAAATGTTAATTATAAATATATATTATAAATTTTATTTTATATTTTTATTATATTAATAAATTATAAAGTTATACTTTTATTATAAAATATTTAATATGTATTAAATGTAATTATTATTTAATAAATTATTATGTAAAATAATTTATTATCTTAATTTATTTAATTAATAAAATATGTTTATTAATTATCAAATATTTTTTAAAAAATATTTTATAATTAAATTAACCAATATATATTAATCCATTCATATATGGACGTAAGACTTCAGGTATTATAATTTTTCCATCTGATTGTTGATAATTTTCCATAATAGCAACTAATGTACGACTAATAGCTAAACCGGAACCATTTAGTGTATGTACAAATTGTAGTTTTTTATTGTTTTTTAATCGAAATCTAGCATGCATACGTCGTGCTTGAAAATCTTTAGTATTAGAGCATGAAGAAATTTCGCAGTAAGTATTTTGAGTTGGTAACCATACTTCTAGATCATAAGTTTTACAAGAAGCAAACCCTATTTCACCAGCACATAAAATAATTTTACGATAAGGTAATTTTAAAAGTTGTAATACTTTCTCTGCATGACCTGTTAATTCTTCTAGTGCATATATTGAGTTTTCTGGTGATACTATTTGTACTAATTCAACTTTATCAAATTGATGCATACGAATCATGCCATGAGTATTTCGTCCATAAGACCCAGCTTCAGAACGAAAACAAGGAGTATGAGCAGTTAAGCGAATTGGTAATTTTTCTGCTTCTATAATCTCATCACGAATTAAATTAGTTATTGGTGCTTCAGCTGTTGGAATTAAAGCATATTTTTTATTTGAACTATTATTTTTCAATGGTTTAGTATGGAAAAGATCTTCACTAAATTGAGGTAATTGACCAGTACCATAAAGAGTATTATGATTAACTAAATGAGGAACATAAGTTTCTATATATCCATGTTGTTCAGTGTGCAAATCTAACATAAATTGCGATAATGCTCGATGTAAACGTGCAATTTGACCTTTTATGACTACAAAAAGTGAGCCAGTAATTTTTACTGCAGCTTGAAAATCTATTCCATTAGTTAATTTACCTAATTCCACATGATCTTTAATAATAAAATCATATTTACGTGGTTGACCCCAGCGACTTATTTCAATATTATTAGCTTTATTTTTACCATCTGGTACACTTTCATCTGGTATATTAGGTAAATATAAAATAATATCTTTAATATTATCTTGTATCTGTATTAATTTATTTTTAGTATGATCTAGTTCTTTCTTAAATTGGTTAATATTTTTACATAAAGATTTAATATCTTCGCCACGTGCTTTTGCTGATCCAATAATTTTAGAGTAAGAATTTCTTTTTGCTTGTAAAGCCTCTTTTTTAATTTGTAATTTTTTTCGTTCTTGTTCTAGTTTATTTAATTTATCTATATTTAAAGTAAATCCTCTACGAGCTAATTTTTTAGCTACTAAGTTTATATTATTATGCAGTAAATTTGGATTTATCATATTTAACCTATAAAATTATTATTTTAAAAAAAAATAATATCTTAGTTTTTACTTAGTAAAATTTTTTTAATTTAATTACTTAACTTTATTAATATTCTTAAAAGTTCTATTTTACTATGATATTCAGTTTAATTATTTAAACTACATTTAAATATTTTAAATTATTATTTTATACAAAGTAATAATATTATTAGTTTTTATGAAAAAATAAAATATTTTTAGTTTTATTTGATATAATATTTTTATATAAATATTATTTGAATATAATTTAATAAATTACATATGTAATATTATTTTATTTGCATTATATTTTTTATATTATTAATTATTATTAATATATTTTAATAATTATATTTACGTAGTAATAAATAAATAAAAAAATAAAAGTTTATTTATAACTAGTAATTAATATAGAATTATAATAAATAATCATTATATAATTTAAGTAATATTTATAATTTTTTTAATGTAAATAATAAATAATAATATATTTTTTAATATTTTATTTAAATTTATTTAATAAGAATTAAGAATTAAGAATTAAATTATTTAATTTTTTATATTTATCTTTGGTCATCAATAGTTACACCTTGTGGGATAATAAATTTAAATTTATTATTATCTATTTTATTATTTTGTTGTTTTTTAATATAATATTTATTTATTTGTCCATTCTTTTCTACGATAGTGAATTGTATTATATTACCATCATTATTAATAATAATAGAGAAATATTTTAAATTATCTTTATTTTTAATCTTAGTTAATAAAAAATAATTACCATTTTGGGTAATTTTATATTTTTTCCAATCTTTTGGATTATTATGAGTAATTAATATAAATGGTGTATCAGTTATTATTTTATTTAATAAAGTTATAGTAACTTGTTTAATTAATGGATTATAAAACCAAATATTATTACCATTAGAAATTAACCAATTTTCATCTGGAGATATCATATGCCAACTAAATAAATTTGGTCGTTTAATCCATAATTGGCCTTTACTTTTTTGAATTATATCACCATTTATATCAATTATTTTTTGTGTAAAATTAGCTTTAAAATTATTTATTTTATTTAAACGCATTTCTAACTCAGTAGTAGCATTTGCCCATATTTGATTAATATTAAAAATAATTGCTAATAATATTAGTATTATAATTTTTCTCATAAAGTAATAACCTTTTATATTTATTATTTGATCACTATTAATTATAAATTTAAATATTACTTATTTTTCTATTATTTAGTAATTTTTATATAACATTTATTTACACCTATGTAATAAGTGTTAATTTTAATTTATTCTATTATTAAAAATTAATTATTATTTATAATTTTATAGTAAATTATAATTTTATATTATTAATTATTTATTATCATTTAATGCAATAATAAATTTAGTAATATTAATGTTATTTATTTTATATAAATTTTTTTATTTATTAAATAAATATTATTAAATTTAATTATTAAAATTAGGTAAAATGTATTATTAAAACTTAATAATAATTCATTTTATTTTATTATATTTTTATTATTTTATTAGCATATAAATACATTAATGTATATTATTTTAAATTTATATAATAATAATTTTCAAAAATTATTTAATTTTAAAATTTACATAAATATCAATTTTTAATATTTTATATTATATGTTTAATTAATGAATTATTTAATTTTATTATAATTAGTAAAATTATTATATAAAATTATTGATATATTTTATATAAATTATTAATTATAAATATTTAAAATTTATTTAAATTTATAATAAATATAAAATATATATAATTATAGTTTATAATTATAATAAAAAAATTTTAATATTAAGATTTATTAATAATTATATTAATAATTAATTTTTTAAGTATAATAATTTATATATTATATAAAATTTAATAATTTAATTATTATTGAATATTTTAAATATATAGTTATTTATTAAATAAAATATTTATTTAAAATAAAATAGAATATTTTTTATATGTTATTACTAATATAAATTAAAAAATAATTTATTTATTAAAGATAATATATTTATTATTATTAATAATAAATATATTATTAATTATAATATTATATTTATAATTTTATATTATCTAAATATATATACAATAATTTTAATTAAAATATTTTAACGAATATGATTATTAATTTATATATAATTTAATATTAATTAATAATTATTAATGTATTTTATTATAAAATATAAAATTATTTTTTACTAAAAATATTCTAATCTTATAAATTTATATTTATTTAGCAATTAGTTTATATTGACATTAAATTAATAAAGATTTTTATTGTAAATGTATTATTCTTAAATTAATTTTATTAAATTTTAATAATTATAAATTATTATAATAAAATTTATAATTTTTATTATAAAAATTTATTTTATTTAAAAAAATATATTTAAAAAATTTATTATTATTTAATATATCAATAATAATATTATATAAAATAAAATTAAGTAAATTATTAATTTTAAATATTATAATAATATATGAAAATTACTAATATTAATTAAATATAAAAATAATAAAAAATAAATATATTTTTTATTAATATATTTAAATATAGTATGATATTTTAATAATATGATTAATTATTCAGTATAGATTAAATTTTAAAAATTAAATATAATTATTATTCAATTATTAATATTTATATATTAATTTTTAATAAATATATTTTAATTTATCTATAATAAATTAAAATAATAAATAATTTAATATTTTTATATATTATTTTATAAAATTAATATTTTAATTTTCTTATTTATTAATATAAATAAAAATAAATAATAATTAGAATTAAAGTATATATAAACAAATATATCTAATTATTATATAATATTATAATTATTTGATTAATATATTTTAATAATTAAATAATTACTTTATTTTGCATTCTTCATAACTATATAAGTAATAATATTATTCATAGTAAAAAATATAATAATATATTTTTTAATAATTTATGATAAGTATATATATTTTAAGATTTAGTTTTAATTAAATAATTAAAAGTTTATAGTAACTAAATAACATTTTTGAATTTTATTAAATAAAATGTATTAAGATAGTATTGGTTTGATAAATAGGTATAATTAATAATAAATTTTTGACATTCTAAAATTATGTATACGATATAAATAAGATATTTATGATAATTATATTTTATTATAAAATTTTACATTAGAAATATGATTATCTTTTTATAATTAATTAAATATATTTTTATCAATTTAATCAAAATTTTTATTATTACTATTTTTATTATTAATCATTTAGTTATCTTTTTTATATATTTTATGTTTATTATAGCTATTCTTTTTATTATTGAATTTTAAAAAAATGCAATAATATTAAATTATTTATATTTTTAAATATTTAATAATATAATTTATTTTATAAATAATTAATTTAGAAGGATTTTATTTTATAATAAAAATAAAACATTTATATATTTATCTAATATTATTTAATTGATTAAAATTAAACAATATTAAATAAATATATAACTGTTTTCTTAAAAATATAACTATTTCTTAAAAAAAAAATAAATTATACATAATAAAATTTTTACTATTGATCTTATAAATAAATATTTAACAAGAAAACTATAATAATAATAATTATTTATCATTTTATTTCATTTTATGTTTTATTTTTATAAAAATTTTAAATAGATATATTTATATTTTTTTATTTTATATAATATTAAATTTAAAAAAAATAATAAATATATATTTAAGCTAATAAAATATATATTAATTTTATTAAGTATTTTATAAATAAAATATAATGTTAATTATTTTAAAATTTAATATTTTAGTTTAGAATTAATAATTTTATTAAATATGGAATATTTATGAATACTACTTTACACAGTAAAGTTATTATTTTAGGTTCTGGGCCTGCTGGTTGTACAGCAACTATTTATGCTGCTAGAGCAAACTTAAGTCCAGTGTTAATTACTGGATTTCAATTAGGAGGTCAATTAACAACTACTATGGAAATTGAAAATTGGCCAGGATGTTATACTAAGATGATGGGTTCAGCATTAATGGATCAGATGCTTCAACACGTTAAAAAATTTACTATAGAAAAAAATATTATTAATGATCATATTGAAGATATTAATCTTAGTTATCGTCCATTTCAACTTACTAGTGATAATAAAAAATATAGTTGTGATGCTCTTATTATAGCTATAGGTGCTTCAGCTAATTATTTAGGTTTGCCTTCAGAAGAAAATTTTAAAGGTCGTGGTATTTCAGTATGTGCTACTTGTGATGGTTTTTTTTACAGAAATAAAAAAGTTGCAGTGGTTGGAGGTGGAAATACTGCTATTGAAGAAGCACTTTATTTATCAAACATTGCCGAAGAAGTACATGTTATTCATAGGAGTGAAATATTTAGAGCAGAAAAAATTATTATTCAAAGGATGATAGAGAAAGTTAAAAAAGGTAATATTATATTACATACTAATTTTATTGTTAGTGAAATATTAGGTGATAATAGTGGTGTTACTAGTATTAATTTACGATCAACTAAAAATAATATTCTAAAGTTACTTTATGTAACAGGTGTATTTATTGCTATTGGTCATACTCCAAATACTAATATTTTAAAAAATCAATTAGAATTAGAAAATGGATATATTAAGGTGCAATTTGGTAATAAAGGTAATGCGACTCAAACATCTATTGAAGGTGTTTTTGCTGCTGGTGATATTATAGATAATGTTTATCGTCAAGCTATTACTTCAGCAGGTACAGGATGTATGGCTGCTATTGATGCAGAGCGTTATTTAGAAATATTATATAATAATAAATATTAATAATTATAATTTAATTATTATAATTATTAATATATTTAATATATTAATAATTATAAAATAATGTATAATTAATGATATGCATTTAAGATAAAATAATTAAAATTTTATTTATTATTTAATATAATATATTAATTATATTTAATAAATATATTTTTTATATTTTATATAAACTTTAATTATTATTTTTAATAATAATTAAATATTTATTTAAAATAATTTTTTATAAATATATTAAATTTTCAAAATTAAATTAATTAAGTAACAAAATATTAATTTAAATCTTATATTATTTTAGAATTATTTAATTTGAATTATCATATATATTATATATTATTTAATAATATTAACTAATACATTATAAAATTAAAATTCACTAATTCAAAAATTAATTAAAAATTTTTATATATTTATCAATATAAAATTATTATATACTAAATAATGATAAATTTTAATTATAAATATATTTATAAGTATTATTTTTAATTTTTATTATAATAATTATTATTATAAATATTATTCAGTTATTATTTAATTAATAAAAAATATTAATTATTCAATAAGATATTATATTAATAATTATATTATATAAAAAATAATAAAAATATAATTTATTATTATATAATAATTATATTTTTTAATATAGATTAAGTAAATATTTATTTTAAAAAATAGTAATATATTTTCTACTATAAAATTTTACTTTTTATAATTAATTATAAAAAGGTAAGTTATGCAGTTTAATAAAAAAATACCAAATATTAAAAATATAATTAGTAATATAAAATTAATTGTTGGTTTAGCTAACCCTGGTTTTAAATATTCATTAACCAGACATAATATAGGTTCTTGGTATGTTAAATTATTAGCTAAGAAATATAAAAAATTATTAAAAGAAGAAAGTAAATTCTTTGGTTATACTACTACAATTAATTTAGAAAATAATAATATTTATTTACTTATACCAACAACTTATATTAATTTAAGTGGTAAATCAGTTTTAGCATTATCTAGTTTTTATCGTATAAAAATAGATGAAATTTTAGTTGCACATGATGAATTAGATTTAATGCCAGGAATAGTTAAAATAAAATTAGGTGGAAATAATAGTGGGCATAATGGTATTAAAGATATTCAAAGTAAATTAGGTAATCATTCTAATTTCTATCGTTTACGTATTGGCATTGGTCATCCAGGAGATAAAAATAAAGTTATTGATTTTTTATTAAATAAACCTACTGTTTTAGAACAAAAATTAATTATTAATTCAATTAATAAAGCAATATATTACACACCTATTATACTTAATGAAAATATTAATAAAGCTATAAATTTATTGCACACTTTTAATAAATAAAGTAATATATTATTTATTTTTAATAAATAATTTTACATTATATTAATTAATAAATTAATATTTTATAATAAATATATATAATATTAAGTAATAAAAATTAAGGTAATATATGTATGGGATTTAAATGTGGTATTATTGGTTTACCAAATGTAGGAAAATCAACACTTTTTAATGCTTTAACTAAATCTTGTGTAGAGGTAGAAAATTTTCCATTTTGTACAATTAAACCTAATATTGGTATGGTATTAATACCAGATTTACGTTTATATCAATTAGATAAAATTGTTAAACCACAGAGAATATTGCCTACTATAATGGAATTCATTGATATTGCTGGATTAATAAAAAATGCATCTAAAGGTGAAGGTTTAGGTAATAAATTTTTAAATATTATTCGCGAAACAAAAGCAATTAGTCATGTTGTTAGATGTTTTGATAATAAGGATATTATTCATGTTATTGGAAAGGTTGATCCAATATCAGACATTAATATCATTAATACTGAGTTAATATTATCTGATATATGCACTTGTGAGCGATTTATTTTTAATCTTCATAAAAAATATAAAATAAATGATAAAGAATTAAAAATTAAATTAGATATTTTAGAAAAATGTTTGTTTCATCTTACAAATGAAGTTATGTTACGTACTTTATTATTTAGCAAAGAGGAAAAAGATATTATACATTATTTTAATTTTTTAACTATGAAGCCAACTATGTACATTGCTAATGTTAGTGAGAACGGATTCATTAATAATCATTATTTAGATATAGTTAGAGATTTTGCTTTAAAAGATGGTTCTATTGTTTTACCAATATGTGCTTCTATTGAATCAGATATAGCGAAATTAGATAAATATGAATCTGAAGAATTTATGATTGAATTAGGCATTAAAGAGCCTGGATTACATCGTATAATTCGAGCATGTTATAAATTACTGAATTTACAAACTTATTTTACAACTGGAATTAAAGAGGTTCGTGCTTGGACTATTAAAGTGGGAACTAAAGCACCAAGAGCAGCGAGTAAAATTCATACTAACTTTGAAAAAGGTTTTATCCGAGCTCAAGTTATTTCATTTTCTGATTTTATTAAATATAATGGAGAACAAGGATCTAAAGAAGCTGGTAAAATGCGTATTGAAGGTAAAAATTATATTGTACAAGATGGTGATATAATAAATTTTTTATTTAATATTTAAATTATTTATATATTTAATTATATCAATATATTTACAGAAAATTTAAAATCATTAATAATATAATTTTATTATTTTTTATTTATTATATTTTAAATATCATTATAATTATAAGTAATGAATTAAATTTAATTATTTATTTTTATATCTAAATAAAAATTCATTATTTTATATATACATAATATTATTGTTTAATATTTTAATTAGTTCTTTATATTATAATAATAAAGAATAAATATTAATATATAAAAAATTTTTAATAAAATTTAATTTATAATAATATTATTAGTAAAAATAATAAATTAAATATATAATTAATAAATTAGATAATATATATAAATATTTTAATATTATTAAAATATTAATTAATTTTAAAAATATAAATATAAATTATTATATAATATATATTTTATATGAATAAATTTTTAATATATAAAATAATAATATATTTATATTAAAATTATAATATTTATTATTTTATATGTTATATTAATATATAATATTTAATACATAATTAATAATTTTTATTATCTAGTAAATTGTAGTATAATAAAAATGTATAAAATCATAAGTAATTGAAATTAATATAAAATATAAAAAAATCTTATATATTTATGTTTATATTTATATTTATATTTATTGATGTTTAAAGATCAATAATAATATATTTTAATAAGTAATTATCTAATTAAAATAAAAGATTAAATTATATATTTATAAATATATAATTTTATATAAAATATTATAATTAAATCATTAATATTAATAATAATTATAAGTTAAAGTAATTATCAAATATAATTTAAATAAATTCAATAATTAATATAAATATAAATTATTATTAAGTAATAAAAATAATATATATAATATTTATTATTAAATATTTATTTTAAAATAATATTATTTATTTTAAATTAAAATAAAATAATAAAATAATAATATTATTAAATAAAATTAATATAATTAAGAATATATAATAATACTTAAATAATTAATAAATAAAATAATATTAATATTTAGTGTTAAATTATTATAATAATAAATTTTATTAACTTAAATTAAATAAATAAACAAGATTTTTTTAATTTATTTTTTTACTATTTTTATAAAATAAAATTTTTTTACATTTTTATAATAAATTATAAAATAATATAATTAAAATAAAAATTATTTAAAACTTTATTTATAGTTAAAAATTTATATTTTATTGATATAATATTTTATTATAAATAATAAATATTTTAATAATATAAATAAAATAATTTTTTATTATATTATCATATATTAGTTTATATAATAATATAATAAAATTATTAATAATTTAATATTAATAATTTTAATATTTAATTTATTAAACTATAGATATTGTATTATTTTAAATAATTTAATTATTTTATTGACAAATTTCATGATATTTTAATTTTAATAATTAAATTTTTAATTTATTAATTAAAATATTTAATTTATTTTAGTGTGTATATTTTTAAGTATATAAATTAATATTAAATTAAATATATAATATTAATTTATATATTATTATATATTTTGATTATTAATTTTAGTGTATATAATCATATAATTTTTATAATTATAAAAATTTACTAATATTATTTAATATAATTGAATAATATTTATTCATTAATTCCATAACTTTTTAACATTGCATCTAGTTTTGGTTTTCTACCTCGAAAACGCTCAAAAAGTACCATAGGTTCTTCTGAACCACCACGGCTTAAAATATTTTTAAGAAATGATAATCCAATAGTACGATTTAAAATACCTTTATCTTTAAAAAGTGAAAATGCATCTGATGCTAAAACTTCAGACCATAAATAACTATAATAACCAGCAGCATAACCACCAGAAAAAATATGACTAAATGTATTAGGAAAACGACTCCATTTAGGTGATGGTATCACAGAAATTTGTCGTTTAACTGATTTTAAAATTGATAATATTTGTTTATTATTTTTTGGTAAATATTCTGTATGTAAACGAAAATCAAATAAACTGAACTCTAATTGTCGAAGAATAAAAATTGCAGACTGATAATTCTTAGAAGATAACATATTATTTAATATTGATTTAGGTAATGATTCACCAGTTTTATAATGACATGATATAAGATTAAGTGCTTCAGGCTCCCAACACCAATTTTCCATAAATTGACTTGGTAATTCTATAGCATCTAATGGTACACCATTAATTCCAGAAACATCAGATATATTAATTTGTGTTAATAAATGATGTAAACCATGACCAAATTCATGAAATAAAGTAATAACTTCATCATGAGTAAGTAATGATGGTTTATCACCAATAGGTTTATTAAAATTACATATTAGATAAACTACTGGTTTTTGCTCATTACCATCAGAATATTTTAATCTACTTGTATAATAATTCATCCAAGCTCCTCCATGTTTATTATTTCTAACATAAAGATCTAAATAAAAACTACCATATAAATCACCATATTCATTATATATCTCAAAGAAGCGTACATCAGGATGCCATATTTCTACATTATAACATTCTTTAATAGTTAAACCATAAATTTTATTAATAATTTTAAATAAACCATTAATAACTCTTTCTTCCGGAAAATATGCACGTAATTGTTCATTATCAATTGAGAATTTATATTGTTTTTGTTTTTCACTATAATAACTTAAATCCCATGGTTCAATTTTATTAATTTTATACTTATATTCAACAAATTTAGTTAATTCAATTAATTCATTTTTTCCTTGATTATAAGTTCGTTTAGCAAGATTAGTTAAAAAGTCTAATACATGTTTTGGTGATTCTGCCATTTTAGTAGTTAAAGATTTTTCAGCAAAATTATTAAAACCTAGTAATTGCGCTAACTCATAACGTAATGTTAAAATATGATCCATAATTTTACTATTATCCCATTTACTTACATTTAAACCTTTATCAGAAGCACGAGTATTATAAGCATAGTATATTTCTTTACGTAATTTACTATTATCAGCATATTTCATAATTGAAATATAGCTTGGCATATCTAATGTAAATAACCAACCATTTTTTCCTTTAGATTTAGCTAATTCTTTTGCAGTTAATAAAGTATTTTCTGGTATACCAGTTATTTGGTCTTTATTTTTAACAAATTTAGCCCAACTCATTGTAGAATCTAATATATTATTATTAAACTTAGTTTTTAATTTAGCAATTTGTATTGTAATTTCTGTATAACGTTGTTTTTTTTCTATTGATAAATTAATACCAGATAATTCAAAATCACGTAATGTATTTTGAATAGATTTACGTTTTGCTTTACTAAGTTCATTAAATTTATGACTATTTTGTATTGATTTATATGCTTGATAAAGACCAGTGTGTTGTCCTAACCAAGTATTAAATTTTAATAATATAGGTAAACAATGATCATATACTTCTCGTAATTCAGTACTATTTTTTACCATATTAAGATGACTAATAGGTGACCATACCCGTAACAGTTTATTATTTTCTTCTTCTAATGGTTGACATAAATTATTCCAATTAAAAGTATTGTTTTCTTTTAAAATTGTTTCAATTATTTTTCGATAATCATATAATACAGTTTGTATTGCTGATTTTATATCTTGTGGTGTAATTTTTAAAAAATTAGGTAATGTAGATTTTGTTAGTAAGGGATTTGTCATAATAAATATCCTATGATTAATTATATTATTTTAAATATGAATTTAATTCATATAAATAAATATCATTATAAATATTTAAATTTCATTTTTTTAATAAAAGTATAGTTAACTTTAAATATAAAATTTTTTATAAAAAAAATATTAATTTATAATTTTTAATTTTATATTAATATATTATTATATTTAATATATTAAATTTTTATATTATTATAATTATTACACTTAATTATATTTTAATAAATTTTTATTATATATTAAATTTAATTTAATGTATATTAATTATTTATTTTCTTTTATTATTATAATAATAAATATTATTATTTATAATTTTATATTTTAAAAATTTAATATCATTTATTAAAATTATATTAATATTTTATTTATTTATTTAATTTTAATAATATTTTTACATAAAAGTTATTAAAATATATTTATATTATTTATATATATAAATAATAAAATTTAGTATAAATTTATTAATGTTTTTAATTTAATATTATTAAATATAATAATAAAAATGTAATTAATTATTTATTTTTAATAATATTGATAATATTTATAATATAAATATTATTTTAGCAAAACTATAATAGTTAATATAATTTAATAAAATAAATTTTAATTTTTTATATTAAATATCTTTATTATTAAATTAATATTATTATTAATTTTAATTATAATTTTTATATTAGAAAATATATTAAATATTAATTATAAATAAATATTTAATGTATTTAATTATTACATTAAATTATATTTTATTTATATATATTGATTTATAATTTTATTATTAAATTATTTTAAATAATAAAATTATAAATTAATTTATGTATTATAAATTAAATATAAATACTATTATAATTATAATAGTATTAATTATTTTTTAAATAAAATAACAATTTTTATTATAAAATAATAATATATAATGATATTTTAATATTATGAAATATATAATAATTATAATTATTTTTTATTTAAAGGTTGTAACATAAATTGTAAAAATATAATACTAATTAATAATATGAAAATAATTATAATAAAAACTACAGTAAAAGAAGTATCAAAAGCTTCATGTATTTTTATTATTAATATTTGAGATATTTTTTTATCCATAGTTGATACTATGCTTAATGCTTCATCAATATTATCATAAATTCTAGCATCAAGTATAATAGATTTTGGAAAAAAAAGAGTCGAACTATAAACCATTGTCATAATTCCACCTAATATAGTAATACCTAATACACTACCTAATTCATAAGCAACGTCTTCAATTGAAGCAGCCATTCCAGATTTTTCATCAGGTACATTAAGCATAATAGTGGTAGATGCAGATGTAAATACTATCCCCATACTAATACCGATTATGAATAAGTTTACTAATAATAATAAAATATGAATTTTATAAAATAATAGTATTCCTATTACTCCAATTAGTGTTAACATAAAACCAATTATAGTTATTAATCTTTCTCCAAAACGTGGTAATAATAAACCGGTTAATGGTGATGCCAATATAGAACCAATTGGTATTGGAAGAATACAAAGAGCTGATTGTAAAGGAGTTAATTTTAGAATCAATTGTAATCTTTGAGTTAAAACTAATTCGATACTAACAATAATACTCATTGTAATAATAGCAATAATTACACCAGAAGAAAATAATCTATTATTAAATAAAGAAAAATCAATTATTGGTTGTGATTGCTTTCGTTGATGTAATACAAAAAATAATATAAAAGTAAAACCAACTAAAGTAGCTTCAAAAAATTCAATAAAAGAAAAAATTGGCTTACTTAATATTTTTAATGCATAAATTAAACTAAATAAACCTATTAATATTAATAATGACCCTAAAAAATCAATTGTACGTTTGTTAGTCCCGCCGCAGGTAGGTATTAAATTTATTAAAAATGGTAAAACTAATATAACTACTGGTACATTAATTAAAAATACTGACCCCCACCAAAAATATTCTAATAATAATCCACCTACTAAAGGTCCTACTGCAGCACCACCAGCAGTAATTGCTGACCAAATTCCAATAGCTAATGATCGTTCTTTAGGTTTTATAAAAATATATCTAACGATAGATAAAGTTGCTGGTATCATTATTGCAGAACTAGCAGCTAAAAAAATTCTAGCAATAATTAAACTCTTGGAATTAGGAGAAAATGCAGCACATAATGAAGCTAATGCAAATAATGGTAAACCACTAATAAGCATTTTTTTATGGCCTATTCTATCACTTATCATTCCAGTAGCTGGTAATAAACCAGCAACTATTAATGGATAAATGTTGATAATCCATAATTTTTCAGATGCATTAGTATGTAATTCATGTGTTAAAGTAGGCAATACTGTATAAAGAACTGTCATATCAATAACAATTAAGAAAAGTGCACTAGAAATAAAAAAAAATGCTATCCATCTTTGATAATAATGCATTTTAATCATAAAAATCTCTATATTAGAAAGAATTATTTAATATTTTTTATAATATTAATATAATTATATCAATTTATATATATGAATTTGAAAATAAGTTTTATTGCAAAATAAAAATTTAAAATTAATATTAAAAACAAATTATTTTATAATTTAGTGAAATATTTTTATTTTAAATAAAAATATAATATAAAATTATATTTTTATTTTATTATTAATAATAAAATTATTATATATTAATATTATTTATTATAAGAATTCATTATTATTAAGTTAAATATCTTAATAAAATTAATATACATATTTAATTTATTTTATTATAAAATTTTTTTATTTTATATTTATATTTATAAATATTAATTAATAATGATAAAATTAAATTTAAATTAAATATTTTATAATAAAAAAATAAATAATTTAATTAAAATTAATATTTATATATTATTCTTTATAATAATATAATAATAAAATTAATTTATTTTAAAATAAAATAAATGTAAAATTATTTTAGATATAAAATTTTATTTTCTTGTTTATTTAATTATAATAAAAGTAAATTTTGTATTAATATATTTTTTAAAAAATAAAAATATTATTAATAATTATATTTATAAAATTATAATAAAAAATAATTTAAATAATTTGATAATTTAAATTATTATTTTTAATAAATTAATAATTACAAATATTAATAAATTATAAAATAAATATTATTAAATTTTTATATTTTTAATTTATTATAATAAATAATATAAAAATTTAAAAAATTAAATAAAATATTTTTATATATTAAAAAATATATTAATTATTATTTAATTTTTTATAATATTTAAAATTAAATTTAATTTACTATCAATTATTAAAATATTTTTATTAAAATATATTATATAAAATAATATATATTTATTAATATAAATTAATTTTTATATCTTAATATATATATTTAAATTTATATTTAATTTTATTTATAATTTAATTATAATATAATAATGAATAATATTATAAATATATTAGTAAATAATTTAATTAAAATATTATTATTATTAAAATTAATTAACATTAATTTTAGTATAAAATATTTTTATATTATATATAAATATTTAATTATTTATATATAATATAATTTATAATTATTTAATATATATTATCTTAATAAATATATAAATAAATAAGATTATAATTATTTAATTTTTATAATTATATTTTTATTTATTTAATATTATAATAAAATTATATATATTTTTTATTCAATTTTAAATATTATAAAAATTATTTATTAATTAATATAGTTGAAATAAATGGTTTTTCTTCTTTTCGTAAAGATAGAATTTCACAACCATTATTAGTAACAGCTAAAGTATGTTCATATTGTGCTGATAAACTTTTATCTTTTGTTTTTACTGTCCAACCATCTTTCATTATTCTAATATGTCTATTACCTGCATTTATCATTGGCTCAATAGTAAATGTCATACCTTTTTGTAGTATAATTTCTTCATCATTAGAATCATAATGTAATATTTGAGGTTCTTCATGAAAAAATTTACCAATACCATGACCACAATATTCACGTACTATAGAGAAATTATATTGTTTAATAAATTTCTGAATTGTTTTTCCTATCATTCGTAAACGAATACCAGGTTTAATTATTTTTAAGGCTAAATAAAGACTTTCTTGAGTTATTTTACATAATAATTCATTTTGGGTAGTTGATTTTCCAACAATAAACATTTTAGAAGTATCACCATAAAAACCATCTTTAATAATAGTAACATCAATATTAATAATATCACCTTCTTTTAAAATTTTTTTATTATTTGGTATTCCGTGACAAATAACATCATTAACAGAGGTACAAATGGATTTAGGAAATCCTTGATAATTTAAACAAGCTGGTATAGCTTTTTGTTTTTCAACTATATAAGTATGACATATATTATTAAGTTCATTAGTAGAAATCCCTATTTTTATATAATCTTCAATAACTTCTAATACTTCTGCTGCTAAATGACTAGCAATGCGGATTTTATAAATATCTTCTTCTGTTTTAATTAAAATAGTCATAAATTACACCTATATTATATTTAATGTAGATTTTTAAATAATATATTTAAATTTAATTATATTTAAATAATATAAATATTATTATATTATTAATTTTATTAATATTGAAATATTATTATATTATTTAATAAATTAATTTTATTTTTTTATATTAAATATATATTTAATTTTATATAAAATTAAATATAATATTAATATTTTTATTAATGTATAATATAAATTTTATTTATATTATTATAATATAAAATTAACTGTGTTTAATATATTCACAGATTAGAATATTTTGATTGATATTCTATCTTAATATAAGGAAACTTAGAATTAGTTAATTTATAAATGTAATTTATATAAATATAATCTCATTAAATCATTAAATTATAGAGGTTTAAATGGTAATTGTTTCAATGCGCGATATGCTTCAGGCAGGTGTTCATTTTGGACACCAAACTCGTTACTGGAATCCAAAGATGAAAATTTATATTTTTGGAATTCGTAATAAAATACATATTATAAATTTGGAAAAAACTGTTCCAATGTTTAATAAAGCATTATCTGAATTAACTAAAATTGCTTCACGAAAAGGTAAAATTTTATTTGTAGGTACTAAACGCGCAGCAATTGAAATAATAAAAGAAGCCGCCAATGATTGTAATCAGTATTTTGTTAATCATCGTTGGTTAGGTGGAATGTTGACAAATTGGAAGACAGTGCGTCTATCTATTAAGCATCTAAAAGATTTAGAAGTGCAATCTAAGGATGGTACTTTTGATAAATTAACTAAAAAAGAAGCGTCAATACGTACTCATGAGCTTAATAAATTAGAAAATAGTTTAGGTGGTATTAAAGATATGTGTGGTTTACCTGATGCTTTATTTGTTGTTGATGCTAAACATGAGCATATTGCTATAAAAGAAGCAAATCATTTAGGTATTCCTGTATTTGCAATAGTTGATACTAATGCTGACCCAAATGGGATTAATTATATTATACCTGGTAATGATGATGCAATTCGTTCAGTTAAATTATATCTAAATTATATTACCAAAGCTGTACATGAAGGTAATTCTCAAAATAATAATATTATTAAAAAAAAAATTAGTAAAAACTAAATATACAATAAATTTTAGTTAAATTTATATTAAACATATTAATAAACTAAGATATAATAATATATTAAATATAGGAGCCTATTGGCTCCTTTTAAATTGTTAAAATAAAAAAATTACTTAAGTATAATTATTTGTTATTAAATAGATTGAGGAATAAAATATATGACTAAAATTACTTCTTCTTTAGTAAAAGAATTACGTCAGCGTACTGGCATAGGTATAATGGAATGTAAAAAAATATTAGTTGCATCTAATGGTGATATTGAGTTAGCTATTGATAATATACGCAAATTAGGTAAAGCAAAAGCAATTAAAAGAGCAAATTTTATAACCGCTGAAGGTATAATAATGGAAAAAGTTTCTGATGATGGAAAATATGGTGCATTAATTGAATTAAATTGTGAAACTGATTTTGTATCTAAAGATATTAATTTTATTACATTTTGTAAAAAAATATTACAATCAATTGTTTTAAATAAATTATCAAATATTAATGAATTGAATTCTAAATTTGAAGATCAACGTAAGATTATGATTACTAAGTTTGGTGAAAATATTAATATCCGACGATTAAAGATCTTAAAAGGTGAAAAAATAGGTTATTATTTACATGGTACTCGAATTGGAGTTCTTGTTTCATATAAAGGTGCAGATGATGAATTTATTAAACATATTGCTATGCATATAGCTGCAAGTAAACCAGAATATATTACACCATCAGATGTCCCATCTGACGTTATTACTCGTGAATATCAAATTCAATTGGATATAGCAAAAAAATATGGTAAGTCAAGTGAAATTATAGAAAAAATTGTAATTGGCCGAATGAATAAATTTATTAATGAAATTTCTTTAACTAGTCAGAAATTTATTATGGATCAAGATAAAACAGTTGGTATGTTATTAAAAGAAAAAAATATGATAATAATAAATTTTGTTCGTTTTGAAGTTGGTGAGGGAATTAAAAAAATAGAAACTGATTTTGCTACTGAAGTTGCATTAATTAGTAAATAATTATATTTATTAATATATTTATATATGAATATATTAATGAATTATTTAATTTAATATATAATTTATTGATTTAATTTAAATTTATATTTTATTAAAAAATATAAATTAATTAATAAATTATTTATAATCATATATTTTAAATTATTAATTATTAAATATTTTATAATTTATTTTTAGGAAATTATTATGTCAATTAATATAAAACCTATATATAAACGTATCTTACTTAAACTTAGTGGGGAATTTTTACAAGGTTCAGAAGGTTTTGGTATTAATATCAATGCTTTAAAATATATAGCACAAGAAATTAAAGAATTAGTAGAATTATCAATACAGATTGGAATCGTTATTGGTGGCGGTAATTTATTTCGTGGTTCAAATTTATCGTCTTATGGGATGAATCGTGTAATTTCTGATCATATGGGAATGTTAGCTACAATAATAAATGGATTAGCTATACGTGATATTTTACATCGTTCATGTATTAATTGCAAGTTAATGTCTGCAATACCAATAAATGGTATATGTGATAATTATAATTGGATTAAAGCAATTAATTTTCTTTGTAATGGTAAAGTTGTTATTTTTTCAGCAGGAACTGGTAATCCTTTTTTTACAACTGATTCAGCTGCTTGTTTAAGAGGAATAGAAATTAAAGCTGATATTATTTTAAAAGCAACAAAAGTTAATGGTATTTATTCTGATGATCCATCAAAATGTTCAAATGCAATTTTTTATGATAAATTAACTTATTATGATGTAATAAAAAAAGAATTAAAAGTAATGGATTTAACGGCATTTACTTTAGCTCGTGATTATAATTTACCTATTCGTATTTTTAACATAAGTAAACCAGGTATATTACGTAAAATTATAATGGGTGCAAATGAAGGCACATTAATTTCATATTATTAATTTATTAAGATACATAAATAATTTTAAGAGTATATATTATTGTATAATTAAATAATTAAATTTATAATTATTAAAAGGTTTAAATATGATTAATAAAATAAAAAAAAATACTCAAGAACGTATGGAAAAAAGTTTTGAAGCATTAATTAATCAAATTAATAAAATTCGTACTGGTCGGGCATCACCAAATTTATTAGATAATATTATGATTAAATATTATGGTTCTATAACTCCATTATATAAATTAGCTAATATTACAGTAGAAGATACACGTACACTTTCAATTACTGTTTTTGATCATACATTATTACTTGCAGTAGAAAAAGCTATTATGACATCTGATTTAGGTCTTAATCCTTATTCAACAGGAACTATAATACATGTACCTTTACCACCATTAACGGAAGAACGACGTAAAAATTTAATTAAAATTATTCGTAATAATGCTGAACATGGACGAGTGTCTATTCGTAATGTACGACGTGATGCTAATGAAAAAATTAAAACTTTACTTAAAGATAAATTAATTAGTGATAATGATGAACGTAGAGCACAGAATGAAATTCAAAAATTAACTAATAATTTTATTGAAAAAATTAATTATTATTTGGAACAAAAATCAAAAGAATTAATGGAATTTTAAATATTTTATAATAAAATATAATTTAAATATAAATAATTATAATTTATTATATAAATAATTTATTATTCTATTATATATTATTACATTTAAAATTCAACATTAAAGTATATATATTAAAATGATAAATATAACAATTTTAGGTTCAACTGGTTCAATCGGTAAAATGACATTATCAATAGTTAAAAAAAATTTAGATAAATTTAAAATTATTGCATTATTGGCACATAAAAATGTAGATATTATGGTTCAACAATGTTTAGAATTTCAACCACAATATGCTACTATGTCAGACGAAAAATCAGCAAATAATTTACGAAGTATCTTAAATAAACAAGGATGTAGTACTGAAGTTTTGTTAGGTAAAAATAGAGTTTGTGAACTAGCAGAGCTTGACAACATTGATCAAGTAATGTCATCAATTACTGGAATTTCTGGTTTAATACCAACATTTGCTGCTATTCGTAAAGGTAAACGTATTTTATTAGCTAATAAAGAATCATTAATTGTAAGTGGACGATTATTTTTTAATGAAATTAAAAAATATAATGCTCAAGTATTACCTGTTGATAGTGAACATAATTCAATATTTCAAAGTTTACCTATTGAAATTCAACGTAATTTAGGTTTTGCTACTCTTGAACATTATGGAATAACTAGTATTGTTTTAACTGGATCTGGTGGGCCTTTACGCAAAATTCCATTAATTAATCTTAAAAATATTATACCTAATGAAGTTTGCAATCATCCTAATTGGTTAATGGGAAATAAGATTTCAGTTGATTCAGCAACTATGATAAATAAAGGTTTTGAATATATTGAAGCGCGGTATTTTTTTAACGCTTCAGATAAGCAATTGGAAATTATTATTCATCCTCAATCTATTATTCATTCAATGGTAAAATATAAAGATGGTAGTGTAATAACTCAATTAGGTTCTCCTGATATGAGAATATTTATTTCTTATAGTATGTCTTATCCAAATCGTATTATTTCAGGAGCGTCAATGCTTAATTTTAAACAATTATCTTCATTAACATTTTTTTCTCCTGATTATCAACGGTATCCATGTTTAAAATTAGCTATTGACGCTTGTCATGATGGACAAGCTGCAACTATAATTTTAAATGCTGCAAATGAAGTGTCTGTTGATGCATTTTTAAATAAAAAAATTCGATTTACTGATATTGCACAAGTTAATTTAAACATTGTTGAAAAATTACATTTTACAGAACCTAATAGTATTGATGAAATTTTGGAAATTAATAATGAAGCAAGACAAATGGCAATTAATTATATTAAAAAAATTAGTGTATCTTTTTAATAAATAATTTTAATATATTTTAGTAATATTTTATTTATTAATTACAAGTGATTTAAAATAAATAAATAATTATTAATAAATATGAAATTTATGCTTTTATTTTATATAATTTTTTATATGAAAAATTAAGAATAATAGTTATTTTAATATTCCATAAAGGAATTTTTAGAATGAAACTAATATATAAAAATGATAATTTACATCAGCAAATTCTAAAACATGTAGCGATTATTATGGATGGCAATGGTCGTTGGGCAAAACAAAATGGACAATTAAGAATTAAAGGACATCAAGCTGGTATTGTTGCTGTACAAAAAGCTGTTAAATTTGCTATTAAAAATAAAATTCAATCTTTAACTCTTTATGCTTTTAGTAGTGAAAATTGGAATAGACCAGAAATTGAAGTTAGTGCTTTAATGGAAATTTTTACTTATTTTTTATTTAATGAAATTAAAAATTTAAATAATAATAATATTAAATTAATTATTATTGGTGATATGAGTAAATTTAAATTTAAATTACAAAATTATATTAAATATGCAATTAGATTAACTGCACATAATACTGGTTTAAATCTTAATATTGCTCTTAATTATGGTGGTCGTTGGGATATTACTAATGCGATGAAGATTATAGCTAAAAAAATTAAATTAGGTTTATTATTAGTAGAAAATATTAATGAATATATAGTAAATAAATTTATTAGCTTATATGATCAGCCAAGTGTTGATTTAGTAATTAGAACTGGAAAAGAATGCCGTATTAGTAATTTTCTTTTATGGCAGATTGCTTATTCTGAATTTTATTTTACTGATGTTTTTTGGCCGGATTTTAATGATGATGTTTTTAAGAGTGCAATTATATCTTTTAATAAACGCAAACGACGATATGGTAATATTGATTTTAATGATATTAATAAATAATAGGTGACTTTTTTGTTAGATTTAAATTATCGTATTATTACATCTCTTGTACTTATTCCATTAGTTATTGCTATACTTTTTTTTTTACCGATTAATTTATTTGGTTATACCATTATTATACTTTGTTCATTAGCAGCTTGGGAATGGAGTCAATTTATTGGTTGGATAACACAAAGCAAACGAATTATATGTGCTATTTTATTTGGTATTTTTTTGTTAGGATTACAATTATTATTTCAAGATTTAAGTTTATTAATAATAGAACCTTTAATTATTTATATTTTATATGCTGGACTAATTTGGTGGTTAGTTGCAATAATATTAGTTATTTCTTTTCCTGCTTCTACTAGATTTTGGTCTAGATCAATAATATTAAAAATATTATTTGGTATTTTAACTATTTTACCTTTTTATTGTGGAATGATGGTATTAAAAGCTATTAACTATAATATTAATAATTTTACCGGATCTTGGTGGATATTTTATGTTATGTTATTAGTATGGAGTTCAGATACTAGCGCTTACTTTTTTGGTTATTTGTTTGGTAAACATCAGTTGGCATCTAAAGTTTCTCCTGGTAAAACTTTAGAAGGAATGATTTGTGGTATGTTAACATCAGTAATTGTTTCTTTGTTATTTAGTTTATTTATTAATAATTTGTTAATATCTAAAAATTTAATATTTTGTTCTATTATTGTAGTAATTATTTCTATATTTGGTGATTTAACGGAAAGTATGTTTAAACGTCAATCTGGGATTAAAGATAGTAGTCAATTAATTCCAGGACATGGTGGTGTATTAGATAGAATAGATAGTTTAACAGCTGCTATACCTATTTTTGCAGAATTTAATTTATTATTTTTTTAGTTTTAAAGGTGTATTTATGATATTTTTTTGGAATATATCTGCGTTTTTTATTACATTATGTATTTTAATTATAGTACATGAATTTGGTCATTTTTGGGTAGCTAGACATTATGGTATTTATGTTGAACGATTTTCTATTGGTTTTGGTAAAACGTTATGGCGTAAAGTTGATCGTTATGGTACAGAATTTGTTATTTCTATGATTCCTTTAGGTGGTTATGTTAAAATGTTAGATCATAAATCATCTTTTATTTCTCCAGAAAAACGAAATTATACCTTTAATAATCAAAAAATAAATCATCGAGCTGCAGTTATTAGTGCTGGGCCAATAGCTAATTTTTTATTATCAATATTTGCTTATTGGTTAGTTTTCATAATTGGTGTACCTTCTGTGCGACCTATTATACAAGATATTCAATCAAATTCAATTGCTGCTTATGCAAATATTTTACCTGGCATGGAAATAAAATCAATAGATAACGTAAAAACACATGATTGGAATGAAGTGAAATTAGCTTTAATGAGCAAAATAGGTTATAAAGAGTTAAATATAGAAGTTTTACCTATTGGAAATATTAGAACAATAAAAAAAATTATTAATTTACACAAATGTCATTTTGATTTAAAAAATAAAGATCCATTATTATCTTTAGGTATAATACCTGTTGGTATTAAATACGACTCTATTGTAAGTAATATTAAACCTGGTACAGATGCAGCATTATCAGGTTTGCAAAAAGGAGATAAGATTATAAAAGTAAACGAACAAATAATAGATATTTGGCATCCATTTGATTTTTTTGTTAAAAAAAGTCCTAATAACATGTTGCTATTAACTATTGAAAGAGATGGTAAACAGAAACAATTAACATTAACTCCTAAAGTAAAATTAACATCTAAAGGACAACAAATTGGATTTGTTGGATTTGAATTATTAATAAAACCAATTTCAGATAAATATAAAACTACTAAACAATATGGTTTATTTTATTCTATATATAAGTCAATAGATAAAATTTATAAATTAATAATATTAACAATAAGTATTATAGGTAAATTAATTATTGGAGATATTTCAATTAATAATCTTAGCGGTCCAGTTTCTATTGCAAAAGGAGCTGGTATTTCAGCTGCATCTGGATTAGTATATTATTTAATGTTTATTGCATTAGTTAGTGTTAATTTAGGGGTTATTAATTTGTTTCCTTTACCTGCATTAGATGGTGGACATTTACTTTTTTTATTAATTGAAAAAATCAAAGGAAGTCCAGTATCTGATTTTGTACAAGACTGTAGTTATCATATTGGTGTTATTATATTAACATTATTAATGGGATTTGCACTTTTTAATGATTTTTCTCATATTTAATAGAATTACTAATTAGGAATACTAATAATAATGGTAATAAAAAAGTTATTTGTAGTATTTTTTTTATTTATTAGCATTAATGTAAATGGTTTAGATAATTTTGTATTACAAGATATTAATTTTAAAGGTCTTCAGAGAGTGACGATTGGTAAAATGTTATTAAGTATGCCAATTCATGTAGGAGATAAAATTAATAATAATGATATAAGTAATACTATTAAATCTTTATTATCAATTGGTAATTTTGAGTATGTTAAAATTTTACGTGATAAAAGAACTTTAATAATTCAAGTAAAAGAGCGACCAATTATTAAAAATATTACATTTTATGGAAATAAATTAATTAAAGACAATTTATTAAAGAAAAATTTTGAAATTTTGAATATTAAAGCCGGTCAAGTATTTGATATAGTAAAAATATATAATATTAAAAAAGTTATTGAAGATTTTTATTATAGTATTGGTAAATATAATGCTAAAGTTAAAATTATTATAACACCGTTATTATATAATTATGTTTCTTTAAAATTAATCATTATTGAAGGTATTTCTGCTAAAATTAATCAAATTAATATTATTGGTAATAAAATGTTTAGTACAACTGAATTAGTAAAACATTTTCAATTGCATGATAATATACAATGGTGGAATTTCATTATTGATAAAAAATATCAAAAACAAAAATTTATAAGTGATTTAGAAGTATTACGTAAATTTTATTTAGATAGAGGTTATATAAAATTTAATATTAATTCAATCCATATTAATTTAACCCCTGATAAAAAAAATATTTATATTATTATTAATATAAATGAAGGAAATAAATATATTATATCAGATATTAAATTAAATGGTAAAATTATAAATTATTTTAATGAAATTAAAAAATTAATTGCAAACATTAAACTTTTTTCATTTTTTAATGGCACTAAAATTATTAATATGGAGAATAAAATTAAAGATTTACTTAGTAATTATGGTTATATATATTCTAGTATTTCTACTAAATATGAAATTAATGATAAAAATAATACTGTTAAATTATATATAAATATTAATACTGGTGTACGTTTTTATGTTCGTAAAATTATTTTTATTGGAAATTATTTTAGTAAGGATTTTATTTTACGTCGTGAGATGCGACAAATGGAGAGTTCTTGGTTTAATAATAATTTAGTTTATTTAGGAAAAGAGAGATTAAAACGCACTGGTTTTTTTGAATCAGTAAATGTTCAAATACAACGTATACCAGGTACAATTAATCAAGTTCATGTTATTTATAAAGTTAAAGAATATAATACTGGTTTTATGAATTTTGGTGTTGGTTTTAGTACTGAAAATGGTATTAGATTTCAAGTTGGTATTCAACAAAAAAATTGGTTAGGTACAGGTAATTCTGTTGATATTAGTGCTAGTAAAAATGATTACTCAACTTATGCAAAATTATCATTTATTAATCCTTATTTTATTACTAATGAAGTGAGTTTAAGTGGGCAATTATTTTATAATAATTTTAGTACTAAAAGCATTGATTTTTCACATTATAATAACAAAATATATGGTTTTGATAGTATATTAACTTTTCCTTTTAATGAAAATAATTCGTTTAGAATTGGAGTAGGATTTATTCATAATTCTTTATTTGATATGAAAGCTCAAGTTGGTATGTGGCGTTACTTAAAAAGTATGGGTGAAAAACTTAATTTTAATAAAAATATATATTATAATACTGATGATATAACTATTAATTTAGGATGGACTTATAATAATTTAGATCGTAGTATTTTGCCAATATCTGGAAACAAAACTTCATTAAATAGTAAAATTACTATTTTAGATTCTAACAATCAATATTATAAAATTTGGTTTAATATGTCAAAATATTACCCAATTAATGAAGATAAAACATGGATATTATTTGGTCGGGCACGGTTAGGTTATGGAGATGGTATTGGTGGTAAAGAGTTACCATTTTATGAAAATTTTTATGCAGGTGGTATTGGTACAGTTCGTAGTTTTAATTCTAATAATATTGGCCCTAAAGCAATTTATCTTGAAGATAAAAATGATCTAATAAAACCAAAAATTAATAATCCATCAATGGATGCAATTGGAGGTAATGCAACAGCAACTGCTTCATTAGAATTAATTATGCCAACTCCATTTATTGATGATAAATATGTTAATTTAATTAGAATTTCTTTTTTTGTTGATGCTGGTACTGTTTGGGATTCAAATTGGAATAATACCCCAATAGATTGGAAAGTAGGTATGCCTGATTATGGAAAATCAACTAATATTAGAATTTCTACAGGAATTTCATTACAGTGGATATCACCTCTTGGACCGTTAATTTTTTCTTATGCTAAGCCAATAAAGTATTATGAAGGTGATAAATTTGAAGAGTTTCAATTTAATATTGGCAGTATGTGGTAAAAGTTAATTAAATTAATTAATTAGTATATAAATAAATAAGAAATAATAAGGAGGCTGTGTGAAAAAAATATTATGTAAAGTAATTTTAAGTTTAATTTTATTTATATTTACACATTCTTATGCAGAAAAAATTGCTATCGTTAATGTTAGTGAAATTTTTCAGGATATAGCGAATAAAAAATCAATATCAAAAAAACTTGAAAAAGAATTTCAAGGAAGAGCTAATGAGTTACAAAATATGGAAAAAGATTTGCAGTCTCAAGCACAAATATTACAAAAAAACAATGTTAAACTTAATGAAAAAGATTTTCAAATATTTGAGTCTAAACGAACAGATTTTCTTAAAAAAGCACAACAATTTGAACAAGATAATCAACGTCGTCAACAAGAAGAACGTAATAAAATTTTGCAAATTATAAAAATTTTAACTAAAGAAGTTGCTAAGAAAGATCATTATGATTTTGTAATTAATTTAAATGCAATTCTTTATCCGGAAAATAATTATAATATAAAAAATATTACAGATATGGTTATTAAGAAGGTTAAATAATAGATATTTTTTATTCGATTAGCTGATTTAGCACAGTAATTTAATGCACAGCTATATGGTAATGGTAATGCTATTATTAATGTTATCTCACTTATACATTTAGAAAAAAGGACAAATTACTTTTTTATCATATAAACGCTATTTAATGTAATTAGAAAAATGTAAATCTATTACTGTAGTATTAAAACATAATAATCTAATAGTTAATAAAATAAATTACTTTAATTGTTAAAAATTTTTATTTTGCTTATGTTGGATTAGCTAAAATTTGGGATACTACACTTAAACATGCTGAAAATATTCACTATTCTGCAGTTATTGCTGAAGATATTAAATTAAGTAAAGATGTTTTATGGTGCTAATTCTATTATTAAGTCAGGTGTTGTATTAGAAAATCAGGGTTATTATTAGTACTGGTTATTTTATTGGTAAAAATGTTAAGATTGGTCAATTTACTCGTTTATGGGCTAATGTTTCAATTTATCATAATGTTGAAATATGTGAACATTATTTAATTCAATCTGGAACAGTTATTGGTTATGATGGTTTGGGTTATGCTAATGAAAAAGGTAAATGGATAAAAATACCTCAATTAGGTACAGTTATTCTTGGTAATTATGTTGAAATTGGAGCTTGTATTTCAATTGATCGTGGTGCATTAGATGATACTATTATCAATAATGGTGTCATTATTGATAATTAATGTCATATTGATCATAATGTAAATATCAGTGATCATACTGCTATTGCTGGTGGAGTTGTTATGGCTGGTAGTTTAAAAGTAGGTAAATATTGTATGATTGATGGTGCTAGTGTAATTAATGGACATATGGAAATTTGTGATAAAGTTACTATAACTGGAATGGGAATGGTAATGTGTTTAATTAATGAGTCTGGTATATACTCTTCAGGCATTCCTTTACAGCCAAATAAAATTTGGCGAAAAACAGCTGCTTTAATATTAAGTATTAATGAAATAGCTAAGCGTCTAAAGATACTAGAATTTAAAATATTTGGTAAGGATAACTAAATATATCCACTTCAATTATTAATTTCGGCCTGTTTTAACCTAATTTAATGTTAAAACAGGCCGTGTTATTCATATATAATTTAAATTTAAATAAGAAGAGCCTTTTCTATGAGTGATAAACATACTCTGGATATAGAAGAAATTTTAGGTTTATTACCACATCGTTATCCTTTTTTATTAATTGATCGTGTATTGGATTTTAAAGAAAATAAATTTATACGTGCTATAAAAAATGTCTCTTTTAATGAACCATTTTTTCAAGGTCATTTTCCTGGAAAACCAATATTTCCTGGTGTATTAATTTTAGAGACTATGGCTCAAGCTGCTGGTGTTTTAGCTTTTAAAAGTATTGGTAAATTAGAACCAGGTGAGCTTTATTATTTTGCAGGTATTGATGAAGCAAGATTTAAACATCCAGTTCAACCTGGTGATCAGATGATTTTTGAGATAACATTTATTAAAACTAAACGTGGTTTAACGCGATTTAAAGGTATTGCAACAGTAGATAAAAAAATTGTTTGTGAAGCAACGATTATGTGTGCTCGTAGCCAAGAAACATAAATTTTAGGATTAATATGATTAATAATACAGCAGTTATTTACTATTATTCTATTATTGAAGAAGTAGCTATTATTGTCGCTAATGTAAAATAGGACATTTTTATTTTATTAGTTCTAAAGTTGAAATTGATACTAATGCATTACTTAAATCTCATATAATGATTAATTGTAATAGTAAAATTGGTTGTAATAATCAGATATTTCAGTTTGTTACAATAGGGTAGATCAATCAGGATTTAAAATATAAAGGAGAGTTAACTAGAATTGAGATTGGTGATTATAATCAAATTAGAGAAAGTTGTACTATTCATCGCGGTTCTATACAAGGAGGTAGCTTGACTAAAGTAGGTAATGATAATCAATTCATGGTAAATAACCATGTTGCTCATGATTGTTTATTAAGTAATTATTGTATTATTTCTAATAATAATATTCTTAGTAGATATGTAAAATTAGATGATTATGTTATTGTTGGTGGTATGAGTGCAATACATCAATTTTGTCAAATTGGTGCTTATGTTATGATTAGTGGGGTTGTTCAGAAGTAGTAAAAAATATTCCATCTTATATTATTGCACAAGGTAATCATACTACTCCTTATAATGTTAACATTGAAGGTTTAAAATGATAGAAGGTTTTAATAAAGAATCATTATATATTATTAAAAATACTTATAATATTCTTTATCGTTGTGATAAAATGTTAGATAAGGTTAGATAAGAATTGATAATTTTTAGTAAGAATAATCTACAAGTAAAAATATTGAGTAATTTTTTAGAAAATTCAGCATAATCTAATTGTGGAATTATTAGTTAATAAATAAATTAAATAGGAGAAATTTGTGGTTAATAATAATCAATTAATCACCCAACAAAAACCTTTAACTATTTGTATAGTTTCTGAAGAAACATTAGATAATATATTAGGAGCTGGTCTTATTAGTTCTTTAAAATAACAAGTTCCTAATGTATTTTTTGTTGGTGTGTTTAGACCAGTAATGCAAATAGAAGGTTGTAAATCATGGTGTAAAATAAAAGATCTTTTTTTTTAATTAATATTAATGAAGTATTAACTCGATTACTACGATTATTAAAAATTAGAATTAACTTAATAAGACGATTTATTAAATTACAATTTGATGTATTTATTGGCATAGATTCACCTGATTTTAATATTTATTTTGAAAAAAAAATTAAAATAAATAAGAATCAAAACTATTCATTATGTTAGTTTTTCTATTTGGGAATAGAGAAAATATAGAGCTTTTAAAATAAAAGAGGTACTGATTTAGTTCTTGCTTTATTTAAATTTAAAAAAAATTATTATTATTATGGTATTTCATGTAATTTTATTGATTATACTATGACTAATAATATATCATTACAATTAAATAAATAATATGCTAGAAAAAACTTAATATAAAGTCCTAATTCTAAATGTTTAGCTATTTTATCTGGTAGTTATTTTACTGAAATAAAAATGTTAAGTGCAAAATTTTTATAAGCTTCTCAAATTTTAATAAAAAATTTTCCTTATATAAAAATTTATATTCCTATTATTAACAAACAACTTATAAAATAATAAATAAACAAGCTCAAATAGTTATGATTGCTGCTGATGTAACTTTGT
The DNA here is from genome assembly GCA_024349725.1 of Arsenophonus endosymbiont of Ceratovacuna japonica. Taxonomy (GTDB): domain Bacteria; phylum Pseudomonadota; class Gammaproteobacteria; order Enterobacterales; family Enterobacteriaceae; genus Arsenophonus. The sequence continues at coordinate 682,006 of AP026064.1, read as the reverse complement.
TAGTTTCTGGTGTAGCTTCTTTAGAATATATGTTAGCTAAGTGTCTAATAGTAGTATCTTATAGAATAAAACCAATAACTTATTGGTTGATTCAAAGAATTATTAAAATTACTTTTATTTCATTGCTAAATTTATTATCAGGAAAAAATTTAGTTAAAGAATTTATTTAACATAATTGCAAACCTAATAAATTATCTGATTCTCTTAAATTACTACTTTTTGATAAAAATAAAACTAAACAATTAAAGTATAGTTTTTTAAAATTATATAAAAATATACGTTGTAATGATAATAGACAAGCAGAAAAATCTGTATTAAAATCATGTAAAAATAAATAATTTATTTATTTAAAGATAATTTTTTAATATTTTAATAAAATTATTTTATAATTTTTTAATTATAATAATAAAATTGATTACAATTATAATATCGAAATAAACAATTTTATAATAAGAAAATTTTAAAATAATTTAAATTTAAGTAATATAATTAATTATGATACTTAAAATAAATATTACATTATAATTTTTTAATATATAGATATTAAAAAATTAATAATATTTATATATTTTAATAAATTTTAACTATAACTATAATGATAAATTATTATTATTTATTTATAAATCATTTATTAAATAATAATTAATAATTAAATTTTAATTGTATTTTATTTTTTTATAAAAACAATCTTGATTATATAATTGATATTATAAAGTAATTATATATAAAAATAATTATTATATATTTTTATATACAATATTTTTAATAAAAATAATAATATTAATAATATTTTTGAAAGCTAATTTATTATAGTTAAATATATTTTATTATATAAAATTTTTTTGTTTATTAATTAGTTTAATTTTAAATATTTTTAAAATGATTAAATCACGATTTATACATTTACATGTACATACTGATTATTCTATTATTGATGGATTAGTAAAAATTAATTCGCTTATTAATTTAGTAGCGAAATTAGGTATGCCTGCTATAGCGATTACTGATTTTACTAATTTTTATGGTTTAATAAAATTTTACTGTATTGCCCATGCCTCTGGTATTAAACCTATTATTGGTGTTGATTTTTATATAGAAAGTGAATTACTTGGTGATGAAGTTGCTCATTTGACCATTTTAGCTAAAAATAATATAGGTTATCATAATTTAATATTACTTATTTCAAATGCTTATCAAAAAGGTTATAATATAATAGGACCAACAATTAAACAAGAATGGCTTATAAAATATAAAGATGGTTTATTATTACTTTCTGGTGGGTATATGGGTGATATAGGTAAATTTATATTATCTGGAAATAAAAAATTAATTGATCAATGTTTAAATTTTTATCAAGTACATTTTAAAGATAATTATTATTTCGAACTTACTAGAACTGGACATCCTAATGAAGAAAGTTATTTGCATTCAATTATTAAATTAGCATCCATTAAAAATATACCAGTTGTTGCTACCAATAATGTTCGTTTTGTTAATAAAGATGATTTTATTGCTCATGAAATACGTGTAGCTATTCATAATGGTTTTAATATTTCTGATAAAAAAAGACCTAAAAATTATAGTCCTCAACAATATTTACGTAGTGAACAGGAAATGATTGAATTATTTATAGATATTCCTGAAGCACTTGAAAATAGCATTGAAATTTCTAAACGTTGTAATGTTACAATTAATTTAGGAAAATATTTTTTACCTCAATTTCCTACTAATAATATATCAATTAAAGATTTTTTTATTAAGTGCGCTAAAGATGGTTTAGAAGAACGATTACAATTACTTTATCCAGATAAAAACGATAGAATTAAAAAAAGAATTAAATATGATAAGCGTTTATATATGGAATTAGACATAATTAATAAAATGGGTTTTCCTAGTTATTTTTTAATTGTAATGGAGTTTATTCAATGGTCAAAAGATAATAATATACCAGTTGGACCAGGAAGAGGATCAGGTGCAGGTTCATTAGTTTCTTATGTACTAAAAATTACTGATTTGGATCCATTAGAATTTAATTTATTATTTGAACGTTTTCTTAATCCTGAACGCATTTCTATGCCTGATCTTGATATAGATTTTTGTATGGAAAAACGAGATCAAGTTATAGAGCATGTAACACAAATATATGGTCGCGAATCTGTTTCACAGATTATCACTTTTGGTACCATGACTACAAAAGCAGTTATTCGTGATGTTGGTAGGGCATTAGGTTATCCATATACATTTGTTGATCGTATTGCAAAGTTAATTCCTTTAGATTTTAGTATGACTATTGAAAAGGCATTTATTATTGAAACACAATTACAAGAGATTTATAATGCTGATGAGGAAGTTAAAGTATTAATAGATATGGCTCAGAAACTTGAAGGAATAGTGCGTAATATAGGTAAACATGCTGGCGGAGTAGTTATTTCACCTACTAAAATAACAGATTTTTCTCCACTTTATTTTGACTCTGAAGGAAAGAATCCACTGACTCAATTTGATAAAAGTGCTATTGAAGATGTTGGATTAGTAAAATTTGATTTTCTTGGACTTAAGACATTAACAATTATTAATTGTGCTATGAATATGATTAATAAACGTAGAATAAAACAAAATTTAATTCCTATTAATATATCTATGATTAATATGAATGATAAAAAATGTTTTAATATATTGCAACAGGCAGAAACTACAGCAGTATTTCAATTAGAATCTCGTGGTATAAAGGATTTAATTAAACGGTTGCGACCAGATTGTTTTGAAGATATAATAGCTTTAGTTGCACTTTTTCGTCCTGGTCCTTTGCAATCAGGCATGGTGGATAATTTTATTAATCGTAAGCATGGCCGAGAATCTATTTCTTATCCTGATATTAAATGGCAACATAAATTATTACAACCAATTTTAGAATCCACTTATGGTATTATTCTTTATCAAGAACAAGTCATGCAAATCGCTCAAGTACTTTCTGGTTATACATTAGGTAATGCAGATATTCTTCGTAGAGCAATGTGTAAAAAAAATCCTGAAGAAATGTCAAAACAGAGATTAATTTTTGAATATGGGGCAGTTAAAAATGGTATTAATGCTAAATTAAGTATAAAAATTTTTGATTTATTAGAAAAATTTGCGGGTTATGGATTCAATAAATCACATTCTGCTGCTTATGCATTAATTTCTTATCAAACACTTTGGTTAAAAACTCATTATCCGGCTGAATTTATGGCATCAGTTATGACAGTTGATATGGATAATACAAAAAAAATAGTCAGTTTAATTGATGAATGTAAGCGTATAGGTTTAAAAGTATTACCACCAGATATAAATAGTGGATTATATCATTTTCATATTAATGATGTTGGTGAAATTATTTATGGTATTGGAGCAATTAAAGGTATTGGTGAATCACCAATAAAATCTATTATTGAATCTCGTAAAAAAGGTGGTTATTTTAAAGAAATTTATGATTTTTGTACGCGTGTAGATATTAAAAAAATAAATCGTCGTATTATAGAAAAATTAATTATATCTGGCGCTTTTGATAATTTAGGTCCACATCGTGCTGCACTTATGTCTTTATTAGAAGATGCTTTAAAAACTGCAAATCAATATTCCAAGTCAGAAATAATTGGACAAAATGATATGTTTGGTATTTTAAATAAAACTACTGAACAAATTAAAAAATCTTATATAAATGTAGCAAAATGGCCTGAACGTATTGTATTAGAAGGTGAACGTGAAACATTAGGTTTTTATTTAACTGGTCATCCTATTACTTCTTATTTATCAGAAATTAAATATTATACTAATGGGTTAAAATTAAAGGACGTTAATCAGCTTCCAATAGGACAAATATTAACGATAGTTGGTTTAGTGTTGACAGAAAAAATTATAATAACTAAACATGGTAATAAAATAGGTATATATACTTTAGATGATAGTTCTGGATACTTGGATATTATATTGTTTTCTGATTATTTAAAAAAATATAAACATTTATTAAAGAAAGATAAAATATTAATTGCTACAGGTAAAGTTAAATTTGATAATTTTAGTAATTCTAATAAAATGTCTGTTTATAAATTAATGGATCTTAGTGAAGCTCGTGAAAAATATGTTCATAGTATATCTATTTTATTATTATCAGAGCAAATAAATAATCAATTATTAAATTGTATTTACAGTATATTGAAACCTTATTGTTTAGGAAAAATACCAGTTAATTTTTATTATCAAAATAAAAATTCTCGTATTAAATTAAAATTAGATATTAATTGGAAAGTTACCTTAACAGATAATCTTCTAATTGACTTGAGAACTATATTAGGTAATCAGCAGATAGAATTAGAATTTAATTAAATAGGAATATTATGAGCATTGATTTTCTAGATTTTGAGCAGTCTATTACAGAGTTAGAAGAAAAAATAGATTCATTAATGTCATTAAATCTTAAAGATAAAAAGTTAGATATTGATATAAATGAAGAAGTCAATAGACTTAGAAAAAAGAGTTTAGAATTAACTAAGAAGATTTTTTCTAACTTAAGTTCTTGGCAAATAGCTCAACTTGCCCGTCATCCAATGAGGCCTTATACATTAGATTATACTAAACGTATATTCACTAATTTTAATGAATTAGCAGGTGATCGTTCTTATTCTGATGATAAAGCCATTATTGGTGGATTAGCTAGATTAAATAATCGTCCAGTAATGATTATTGGACATCAAAAAGGACGTGAAATTAAAGAAAAAATTAGACGTAATTTTGGTATGCCATCACCACAAGGATATCGTAAAGCTTTAAGATTGATGAAAATTGCTGAGCGTTTTAAATTGCCAGTTATTACTTTTATTGATACACCTGGAGCATATCCTGGAATAATGGCGGAAGAACATGGTCAATCTGAAGCTATTGCACGTAATTTACAAGAAATGTCTAAACTTTATGTTCCTATTATATGTACAGTAATAGGTGAAGGAGGTTCTGGTGGTGCATTAGCGATTGGTGTTGGTGATAAAGTTAATATGTTAGAATATAGTACTTATTCTGTTATTTCACCAGAGGGTTGTGCTTCTATTCTTTGGAAAAATGCAGATAAAGCACCATTAGCTGCTGAAGCAATGGGAATTACTGCCTCTCGTTTAAAATTGCTTAATTTAATTGATAATATTGTTAAAGAGCCATTAGGAGGCGCACATCGTAATTATAATCAAATTGCATGTAATCTTAAAGACCGTATTTTAAATGATTTAAATGATATTGATTTATTTAGCTTAGAAGAATTAAAAGATCGTCGTTATCAACGTTTAATGGGATTTGGTTATTGTTAATTCATTATAATTTAATTAATTTACAATAATTATAAATTAATTAAAATATGTTATAATATTTATATTAGATAAATAAATTATTTTTTATATCTATATATATAATATTTAATTATTTTATAATTATATATTTTAAAATTAATTAACATAATTAAAAATATATAATTAGTTTAATAAATATAACATTATATTAATAATTAATTTTATGAATGATAATAATAATACATTAATAAATAAAATTATACAAATTATCGGATTTAATAGACGTATATTAGTATGTTTTAGTGGTGGATTAGATTCGACAGTTTTGTTGCATAGTTTAGTAACATTACGTAAAACGATAATGCCAAATCTTATTCTTAGGGCGATTCATATTAATCATGGGCTTAATAATAAATCCAATAATTGGTCTATTCATTGTAAAAATATTTGTTCTGATTTTCAAGTAAAGTTTTATTCTAAACATATTAATATTAATAAAAAAAAACAAGGTATAGAATCAGCAGCTCGTAATGCTAGATATAAAGAATTTAGTAAAATATTATTACCAGAAGAAATTATTGTTACTGGTCATCATTTATATGATCAAGCAGAAACTTTTTTATTAGCATTAAAACGCGGTAGTGGACCATCTGGTTTATCTTCTATGCCTGTTTCTATTCCATTTGCTAGTAGTTATTTAATTAGACCATTACTATCAATTAGTATTAAACAATTAATTATTTATGCACGAAAACATTCACTTATTTGGATAGAAGATGATAGTAATTATAATCAACGTTACGATCGTAATTTTTTACGTTTAACTATTATGCCATATTTTAATAAACGATGGCCATATTTTTTACAAACAGTAGCTAGAAGTGCTAGTTTATGTGCAGAACAAGAATCATTATTAAATGAGTTACTGAAAGATGATTTATCTAAATTAATAACATTAGATGGAACATTATTAATTAATACTTTAAAAGATTATTCTGTAATAAAACGTAATGCAATATTACGTCGTTGGTTAGGTTTATATAAAATTTTAATGCCTTCTAGAGTTCAATTAAAACAAATTTGGCAAGATGTGATATGTGCTAAGCCAGATGCAGAACCTAAATTTATATTATCTAATAATATTATTCGTCGTTTTAAAAACCAACTTTGGTTACTACCTAAATTTAGTGATCTTACAAAAATTTTTTTAACTTGGATTATACCTAATGAACTTAAATTACCAGATAATTTAGGTACTTTAGTAATTACAGATTATGGTAATAGTTTTAGGGCGCCATTTTCATATGAAAATGTTACTATTAGATTTGGATTGACAGGTAGAATTAAAATTATTGGTCGTGAACATACTAGACATAGCAAAAAACTTTGGCAGGAATTAGGTATTGCACCTTGGTTAAGAAAAAGAATTCCTTTAATTTATTATAATGACAAACTTATTACAGCTGTTGGTATATTTATTACAAAAGAAGGACAATATATTCAAGGAAAATCTAAATTAATAGTACAAGTAAAAAATCCTTATTGTTATAAACCTAAAATTAATAAATAAATGATTATTTAATTATTTACTTAAGATAATTTAATTAAAATAATTATATTATATATATTAAATTCATTATATTTGATATTGTAATATTAAATAATTTATAATAAATATTATAATATATATTAATTTAACTTAATTATTTAATATATATATTTATATATAATTATATATATAATAATACTTATATTTTAATTATTTTTACTTATAATTTATTGTTTTTTATAAATATATAAAATTAATGATAATTTTAATTTCTTTGTCATAGTATTGGTCTGGCAATTTATAATTTTTAGGTAAATTATTTATTGTTTAATAGTGTATTTCCTTTTTGAATTAAATGTTAATTAATAAGATGTAGTTTAAGAATATTATATTTTTTATTTTCTTTTTTCTTTTTTTAGGAAATTAAATGAAATTATATTTTTTATTTAATTTAATTTTATTATAATATATAATGTTTTTTAATATATTTAAATTCAATATTTCTTGATATATATTATTTATAATTAATTTTTAAATTAAAAATATATTAATTATTTTTATTAAAAATATCATATTTAATTAATTTAATATCATTTCAAGATAAAATATTATCTTCAATATCTTTTTCTATTTTTATTTAAATTTATATTAGTTATCATAATAATATCAAGTGTTAAATCTTTACATTGTATATTGCTACCGTTAATACGATAAAATTTTTGAATAATATATTAGACATAACCTAAATCAATCTATTCTGGATGCAACATATAATTATAAATATGACTTGAAGGATAGTATTATTAAACAGTCCTTTACTAAAATATGATTCTCTAATAATTAATGAATAACAATAATTTTGAATTGAATATGTAAAAATTTCTTATACTATAGTGATTAATTGATTAATTAATATCATAAATGGTTTTTTATAATAAATTATATTATCATTATATATATTTTGATTGATTTTTTTATTTTTATCATATATTTGAACGATTAGACTATTTAAATAAATAAACTTAATAATAGTATAGCTTTACTTAAGTAATTACTTATATTATTACGTAAATTAATAATAAGGAACTATTATATAATTTTTAATTAGTTTTATAACTGTATTTTAACATTATTAATTAAACCAATATAAAAAATTAAACATTAAGTTAACTAATTTTTTCTTACTAGTATTTTTAATTATGAATTTTACAGATCTATATTTTAATTTAATATTGTCACGAATTAATATTATAATATAAAATTTTGTATTTTTATAAATAAAAATAATTTTTTAGATATATCTTACTTTCTTTTTTATTTTTAATATTAATAAATTTATTGATATAATTTCTAAAAAATATTATGATTATAATAAAGTAAATTTAAATGTTTATTAAAAATATTAATAGAGAAATTTTATCTAAATTAAATGCTTTATAATAATATTTAGTAAATATTAAAATAATTCTTTTATTCACAATAGTATGTTGATGTTCTTATTTAAGTTTAGTGAATATTATAGTTTTTAATATTATTATAAATAATGAAATATCTATAAATATAATATTTATTATAATTATAATAAATATAAAATAATTTTAATATAATTGTTTATGTTATTATTTGATTATCTTTTATAATATTAAAATTTTAAATTTTTAATGTATGATAATTACTAAATGTTATTAGTGTTATATTTGTATATCAATATTAACTATCTTAAATACTAATATGTTTAATTTTTTAATTAATTATTATTTTTTAAATAATATATTAATGTTTAATATAAATATTTTTTATATTTTATAATTTTTAATTTATTTTTATTAAAATTTTTATTTTTAGTTTTAATATATTTATTAAGTATGAATTTTAATATTTATTTTATTATTTATTATTAAATAAATTTACTAAATTTTAATTTAAAATTATATAATTATTGTTATTTAAATAGATAAATTTATTTAATTTGATGAAAATAATTATAATTAATTTAATATATGTATAAATTAGTTTTATTAATATTATTTTATTTTATTTAATTATATTTTTATAAAATATTAATATTTAGAAGATAAATGATAAATTTAAATAAAATAATAATTAAAATATTTTATTATTAATATTTATAAAATATTAATAATAAAATTATTTATTAATAATTAATATTGCTTGTAATTAATATAATTAATATAATATTTAAATATATACATATTGAATATTGTATTTTATAAATGTAATATTTATATAAATATTTTTATGTATATTAAAATAATTATATATCTTATTTTTAAGATATTTAAATAAAATATTTAATATTTAATAATATTAATTTAAATTTTAATTATTTATTAAATATGAAAAGTTTAAATGAATAAATTATAATTATTTTAGTAAAGTTAATAATAAATAAATGATAATTATTTTAAAATATTTTATTATTTTAATTTAAAAATTATTTTGTTTAAATGAATAATATTTAAACTTAATAAAATTTATTAATATTTTTTTTTACTATTAAATTAAAATATGTTTTTAATTTATATTTATATACATATTTTAATTTTAAATAAATTATATTATAAAAATATAATTTATTAATACATAATTTAATATATAATAATAAATATTTTAAAAGTATATTATATTTAAATTATTATCTTAATAAAGATAATAAGTTTATTTTAATATTTAGTAATATTTATAAAAATTAATGTAATTATTATTTTATTAATCAATTTTTATTCAGAATTTAAGTTAATTTATATTTATTATATCATTAATATTAAATATATTATTTATTTAAATATTTATAATAATACTTTATAATTATGCATTTAGAAAATTTAATTAATTCTTATATATTTTTTATTATCATAGTTATATTTTAACTATTTAAATGTTAATCAATAATTAATATTATTATTTTTATTGTTTTTAATTTAAATTTAAAAATAGTTTTAATAAAAAATAACAAATTACTTTGATTTATAATATTATTAAATTTTAATATATTTAATTGTTTTAAATTATATAGTAAATTAAAATTTAATAATTTTAAAGCATTTATATTAAACATTATGATAAGCTAAAAAATAATATATATAAATTTTATAATACATGTTACTTATATATTAATAATAATAAAATATTATTATATAATTTTAAAAAAAATAATATTATTTTTTTAAAATATAATTATTTTATAATAATTATATTTTTAATTTTTAATATAAAATTATTATTAACAATAATAATATTAATTTTATGTTAAATGATATAAAAATATAATATATATAATTATTTTTTAGTAGTGTATTTTATACGTATTTCTTTTGCAACTAAAGTAATTGCTTCTTTACTGCTCATTCCATTAGCTATTAATTTATGTATACGATTAACAGCTTCTTTTTGTTGCTGATAATTCAATATAGGAGTTTTTAAAAACATTAATTTTCCATTTTTTTATTAAAATTGATATTTTATTATAGTATTTAAAATATTTGTATTATTAAAAAGTTTTATATTTTTTTTAAACAAAAAGTGAATATATATTAATTTATTTTTAAAATAATTATTTTATTTTATATTTTACATTATAAATATATTTTTTATTTATTATACTCATTAGTTATAAGTATTTCAAATAAAAATATTTATTTAATTTTTTATATAATTTAAATTTTAAATTAATAATATAATATAAATATTTTTTATTTTAATCTTTATTAATATTAATAAATTAGTATAATTATAATTTTTATAAATATTATAAAGTTTATGAATAATTTTAGTTTATAATTATTAATATATAATTTATTTTAATCATAGATTATTAAATATAATATTATTATTTTTATATTTATAATTTTAATATATAAAGATAAATTTTAATTATAAAAATATTAAATATATTATCAATTTGTTAATATTTATTTTTTTATATAATTTTTTATTTATTATATATATTAACTGATTATTATAATTATTTTTTTATTATATTATGTAATATTATTAAGTGAATAAAATTTATAATTATTATTATAAATTTTATACAATATAAATTTTTATTATATAAAAATTAACTTTATCATATAGTAATTAAATGTATTATTAAAAATAATTTTATAATATATATTCAATTATTTTAGTAAAAATTTACAATTATTCTATTAATTAGTTTTTTATTAAAAATTTAAGTAAATTTATATTTAGTATATTACTAATATTAAATGTGTTATGTATTTAAATATTTATAATAGTATTTTATAATTATATATTTAGAAAAATTTAATTAATTATTATATATTTTTTATTATCATAGTTATATTTTAATTTTTTAAGTATTGATTAATAATTAGTATTATTATTTTATTATTATTTATTTTAAATTAAATAATCATATTTTTAATTAAAATAAATATCTAGTTATTTTACAGTATAGATAAAAGTTACTTTTTATTAATATAATATTTATATTATTATTTTGATGATATATTATATTAATAATATTGTATTATAATTAATATTATATATTTTATTAAAAGTATTAATTTATATTTATTTTATAAAATTTTATATAATAAAATAAATAGTTAATATTTAAATAAATATTGTATTATTTTTTAATGAAATTTATTAATTTAGCATATAAATTTAAATTATTATTTATAATGTATTATTAATAATTTTTAATTAATAACAAAATTATTTTTTATATTAATATTTTTATATTTAATTGTATAATTTTTAGTAAATAATTATAATGAAGTATAAAATATAATTAATAAATAATATTCATTATAAGATAAAATATTTTTTATTATAGAATATTTATAAAACAATTTATTTTTTATTAAAAAATAAATTGTTTTAATTTTAAATATTATTAAATTTTAATATATTTAATTATTTTAAATTATATAGTAAATTATAATTAAATGTTTTTAAATTATTCATATTAAATATTATAATAAATTATAAAATAAAATATATAAATTCAATAATATGTAATATTTATATATTAATAATAATAAAAATATTAAAATTTAATTTAATAAAATATTTATTAATAATTTTAATTAATTAGTAAATTATTATTTAATTTTATAGAATTAGTAAAAATATAATATATAAAAGTATAATTATAAAAATTATTTTATAAAACTTTTATTTTAATAATATAATATTTTTATATTATTATTATGTAATTCTAAATAATACTTACTATAAATATTAATAAAATTTTTACATTACTTAAATAGTTAATGTATAAAATAATTAATTTACATAGATTTTTAAATTACATTTTTATTAATTAATAATAATTTATTTATTTTTTTAATATATTATTATATTTAATAAATTAAATATTATTTATATATAAGATAGAATTTATATAAAATATATCAATTAATTATAATATAATTAAATTAATTTAAAATTTATATTTTTATAAATATATTTACTAATATTTAAATTTCCTTATAACTAAGATATATTTTATTGTATTTAAATGATAAAATATATTATAAATGATTAATTGTAATTATAGGTAATCATTTATAATATAAAAAATGTTTATATTGTTAATTATTTAATTGTATCCATCTCTTACGGAGAGTACATTTTAATAATTATTTTATTATTTAATTTACTTCTAAGGGGAAGAAAGTGAGTGTAGCTATTATAATTAGCACTCATAGTGTTGCTGCTAAACAGTTATTAATGACCGCTGAAATGTTAATTGGAGAACAAAAAAATATTGCCTATATTGATTTTGTTCCAGGTGAAAATGTTGACACATTAATTGAAAAATATAATAAAAAGCTTAATGAGCTTGATATATTTCAAGGTGTGTTATTTTTAGTAGATATATGGGGAGGTAGTCCATTTAATGCTGCTAGTAGAATTATTGAAAGCAAAGATAAAAAGAAATATAATATCGTTACTGGTGTTAATATTCCTATGTTAGTTGCTACATTATTACTACGAGATGATAATCCTACTTTTAGCGAATTAGTAAACACAGCTATTGAAACTGGACGAAGTGAAATTAAAGTATTAAATAATTTGCAAATTATAAATAAATCACAAAATTTATCTATATCACCAACTCCTATAACACCATTAGTTAACAAAACATCAAAACATGGTCATATGTTTATTGCACTAACTAGAATTGATGATCGTTTAATTCATGGTCAAGTAGCTACTTGTTGGACTAAAGAGACAAAAGTTAAACGTATTATTGTAGTAAGTGATGAGGTAGCTAAAGATCATGTTCGTTCAACTTTATTAAAGCAAGTTGCGCCACCAGGTGTTACTGCGCATGTAATTGATATAGCAAAATGTATTCGTGTATATAATAATCCTAAATATTCTGGTGAACGTGTAATGTTATTATTTACTAATCCAACAGATGTTTTACGTATTGTAGAAGGTGGAGTTAAAATAAAATATGTTAATATAGGTGGTATGGCATATCGTGATGGAAAAATTCAAGTTAATAATGCAATTTCAATTGATGATGATGATATTAATGCTTTTAATAAATTATCAAAATTAGGAATTGAACTAGAGGCACGAAAAGTATCTAATGATAATAAATTAGATATGTTAACTCTTATTAAAAAAGCAAAAAACTAATTTTTTAATTATATGTTTAATAATTCAAATATATTTATTAATATTATGTGATTATAGGAGATAAATATGGAACTTACTATTGTTCAAGTTATACTTGTTTTTTTTATTGCCTGTATTTCAGGTATGGGTTCTATTTTAGATGAGTTCCAATTTCATCGTCCTTTAATTGCTTGTAGTTTAATCAGTCTTGTTCTGGGTGATCTAAAGACAGGTATAATTATTGGTGGTACATTGGAAATGATTGCACTTGGATGGATGAATATTGGAGCAGCCGTAGCTCCAGATGCGGCATTAGCTTCAATTATTTCTACTATTCTTGTTATTGCAGGTGGACAAGATATTGGTACTGGTATTGCTTTAGCTATTCCATTGGCTGCTACAGGTCAAGTATTGACTATTATTGTTAGAACAATTGCTGTTGTATTTCAGCATGCTGCTGATCGTGCTGCTCAATCTGATAATTTACGTGCATTAACAATAATTCATATTTCAGCTTTGTTATTACAAGCAATGCGTATTGCTATTCCTTCTTTAATTGTTACTATTTCAGTTGGTACTTCAGAAGTTCATCATTTATTAAATTCAATTCCTGAAATTGTGACCAAAGGGTTAAATATTGCTGGCGGTATGATTGTTGTTGTTGGTTATGCAATGGTTATTAATATGATGCGTACAGGTTATTTAATGCCTTTTTTTTATTTAGGTTTTGTAACTGCTGCATTTACTAACTTTAACTTAGTTGCTTTAGGTATTATTGGTATTATAATGGCAATCTTATATATTCAACTTAGTCCAAAATATAATCAATCAGAAGTTGCTAATTTAAGAAGCAATGCTAATAGTGAATTAGATAATGAATTAGATTAATTGAGGGGGGGGTATAATAATGTCAGATATAATTTTATCAAATCAAAAAAATCAAAAAAAACTTACTACTAGTGATATTCGTTGGGTTTTTTTACGTTCTAATCTCTTTCAAGGATCATGGAATTTTGAACGCATGCAAGCACTTGGTTTTTGTTTTTCAATGATACCTGTGATTCGTCGTTTATATCCTGAAAATAGTGAAGAAAGAAAAAAAGTTATTAAAAGCCATCTTGAGTTTTTTAATACCCATCCATATGTTGCAGCTCCGGTATTAGGAGTTACTATGGCAATGGAGGAACAAAGAGCTAATGGTGCAAATATTGATAATAGCACTATTAATAGTGTTAAAGTTGGATTAATGGGTCCTTTAGCTGGTGTTGGTGATCCTATATTTTGGGGAACTGTGCGTCCAGTATTTTCTGCTTTGGGTGCAGGTATTGCAATTACAGGTAGTTTACTTGGTCCAATACTATTTTTTATTTTATTTAACTTAGTTCGTCTATTAACACGTTATTATGGTCTTATTTATGGTTATAAAAAAGGATTAGATATTGTTCATGATATGGGTAGTGGATTATTGCAAAAAATGACTGAAGGCGCCTCTATTTTAGGATTGTTTGTTATGGGTGCATTAGTTAATAAGTGGACTCATGTTAACATTCCTTTAGTCATATCTAAGATAAAAAATATAGAAACTGGAAAAGTAACAATTACTACTATACAAACTATTTTAAATCAATTAATGCCTGGTTTAGTACCTTTATTATTAACTTTTGGTTGTATGTGGTTATTGCAGAATAAAGTTAATCCATTATGGATAATTTTTGGTTTTTTTGTTTTAAGTATTATTGGTTATTGGGCTGGATTTTTAGGATAATTATTTAATATTTTAATTATAGTTTGTAAGAAAATAAATATATAATTATATTTTTATTTTTTCTTTAATAGAAAACAATAATATAATTGAATATTTTGTCAAAATAAATAATATAATAATTATATAATAATTTATTAATTAATAATTATAAATATTATGTAATATATTGTTTATATGTTTATATTTTAAAAATAAAATATTAATAATTCATTATAGTATATTATTTTTAAATATTTTTTATTTAATTATAATATAAATTATATATTAATTAATAATAATTTTATAAAATAAATATTTTTTGTGAAATATTATTATTTAAATAATAATATTTTAATAATAGTATTAAATTAAATTAATTAAATATTAATGAATTTAATACTATTTATATTAATGTTACAAATTAAAATATTTTTTAGTATATTATAAAATATAAAATAATTTATTATAATTTTAAATAAAATAATAATAAAATATTAATAATTATAAATAATTATTAATATTTTATTATTATTTTAAAATTATAATTATTAGTTATTACTAATTTATTAAATACTATATAAAATTATTAAATAAATCTTAAATATTATTAATTTTAATAAAATAATTATTATTTTAAATATTAAATATTTAGTTATTAATAATTAATAAATATAATTTATTAAAATAATATTAATAATTTATATTACTATTTTTATTTTTTTTTTTTAAAATTTTAGTATAAAATTTCTTAAATTACTTAATATTAATTGTATTTAATATAAATATTTATATTTTAAATAGAAATTTAATCATTTCTCGTTTAAGTAATTTTATATCTTTTGGATTTATAGTGTTAAGTTTTTTTTCATTAATTAATATTGTTTGCTTTGTTATCCATATATTCCATGCTTCTTTAGATATTTGATTAAAAATTTGTTTACCTAACTCTCCTGGATAACACTGAAAATCCATACCTTTAGCTTTTCGTTGTAGAAAAGTACAAAAAATAATTCGACTCATTAAATAATCCTAAGAATAATAAAGTTAATTTGAAATTATTTTAGTAAATTACTAGTTGATATGTTAAAAATTAAATTTATATCTTATTATATATTATATTATTTTTTATTATTATTTACTTTAATTATAAATAATAATAAATTATAAATATTTTTTAATATAAATTTATTATAACATAAGTAAAATATTAAGCATTATAAGTAATAAAAATTAATTAAATAATAATAAATAATAATTTATTGCAAATTTATACTAATTTTATATTAATAAAAAATTTATTTTTTAAATATTACTAATTTTAATATATAAATAATAAAAATATTTTAAAATTTAAAATAAATAATTATAATTTAAATAAATTTATATATTTAAATTTATTTATTAGTTATGTATTATTTTAATTTATTTTATAATTTTATAAATATATATAAAATATATATTTATAAAATGAATTTTCAATATTAACTAAATAAATAAATATATATTTTTAATATTACTATTTATAATAAATAAATAGTAATTTTATTGTAATGATAAAATTATTTCAATATTATAAAATATAATAATTTATAATATTTTCTATATATTTTTAAATAATATCATAATATAAATTATTATATTATATAAAATAATTTTTCAAAAAATAAATAAGTTTTATATAAATAAAATATTAAATAATAATTTTTGTTTATTAATAATCTTATATATCATTTTATAAAATTAATATAATTTTTTAGTTATTATTTATAATATTAGTTAAATATAACATATGAAATTATAGTGTTTTAATGTAAGATTTTGTCTTAAAATATTTTTATTATAAATAACATTACTATTTATATATTAATAAAATATATGTATTATTAAATTTAATTAAATAAAATTATTAATAAAAATTTAAATTATGTTAATATAATAATATTTTAATAATTATTATATATTATATTTATATATAATAATTGAATAATTTTATTGTGAATTATATTAATAAATAAATATAATTTTTGTTATATATAATGAAAAATATTATTACTACAAAAATTAATAAAGAGAACAAAATAACTCATCGTATTTACAGTTTTGTTCGTCGTTATAGAAAATTAACTTTTAATCAGAAAAATATATTACAAATATTATGGCCTAATATGGGAGTAGATTTTACTGATCAACCATTATTATTTAAGTCATTATTTGGCAATGATTTCCCGGTGATTTTAGAAATTGGTTTTGGTATTGGTTCATCTTTAGTTTTTATGGCAAAACAAAATCCAGAAAAAAATTTTTTAGGTATTGAAGTTTATATGCCTGGGATTTGTAATTGTTTAGCATTAGCAAAAGAGGCTAATTTAAATAATTTACGAATTATATATTATGATATAATTGAAGTATTAGAGAAAATGTTGCCAAATAATTCATTAAATATGGTGCAGCTTTTTTTTCCTGATCCTTGGCATAAAGTAAAACATAATAAACGTAGAATTGTACAATATTCTTTTGTTATGCTTATTTTATCTAAACTAGAATTAAATGGTATATTTCATATAGCAACTGATTGCAAGTCTTATGCTAAACATATATTAAATATAATGAACAACATTAGTGATTATAAAAATTTATCAGAGACAGGAGATTTCATTAATAGACCAGTAACTCGACCTATTACTAAATTTGAGCAACGTGGTCAAAAGTTAGGTAATTGTATATTTGATTTTATGTTTAAACGAATAAAATAATATTTAAATATTATAAATTTATGATTATTATTTAAAAATATAATTTATTAATTATTTAAATTATTAAAAATAAAAATTTATATATATTTGCAATTATTATAGTTTAATTAAATAATAATAATTAAAAATTAATATATAAATTACTATTTATTATTATAATATATTTAATTTATTAAAATAAAATATATGTAATAATAACAATGAAATTAATTTATTTAATTATAATATAATCATATATTGCAAATAAAGCTAATATTATTAATGAAGGTATTAACCAAGTTAAATTATAATCATAAAATGGTAATTTTTTAATAAAAATAGGAATAAATGATTCTAAAATTTTAAAATATTTTATTGCACTAAATAAACTAAATAATAAACTAATTAACATAGTTGATATAATAGCTATTTTAAATTTATATTTCCACCATTTTAAAGTAAAACTCATTATTATTAATATAATACATGGTGGATAAATTGTAATTAATATTGGAATAGAATAATTAATTATATTATTTAATCCTAAATTTGATAATATCATTGAACATATACCAAGTATCCAAACAAATGTACTATAAGAAATTGGTATATAAAGTGTAAAAAATTCAGCACAAGCACAAATTAATCCAATTGCAGTAACAATACAAGCAATAAAAATTAATATTCCTAAAAAGAAATTACCATATTTGCCAAATATATGTTGTACATAAGTATATAAAATATCAATACCATTATTAGTATTGGGTAATATTGTACCAATATTGTTACCTAATTTAAATAATGAAATATAAACTAATGTTAATAATAAACCTGCAATTAATCCAGCCCATATAGTATAACGTGTTAAAAGATATGAATTTTCAATTCCACGTGAACGAATAGTATTAACAATAATAATACTAAATATCATTGCACCTAAAGTATCCATAGTTAAATATCCATGAATAAAACCATTAGAAAATGCCATCTTGGCATATGATGGTGTCGCAATAATAGGTTTACCAATAGGCCAAATTATTGCAGTAATACCTAAAATAGCTAATGCAATCATTTTTATTGGGGCTAAAATATATCCTATATTATTAAGTAATTTACCTGGATATAAAGATATAATTATTACAATTAAAAAATAAATTATATTATATATAAATAATGAAATTGATGAATCTTTATATACTAAAGGAGTAATTCCAACTTCATAAGAAACAGATGCTGTACGAGGAGTAGCAAATAATATACCAATAAATAAATAAATAATTATAGCTAATAATAATCCTGCATACTTACCAATGGGAGCACTAAGTTGATCAATACTGCCACCAACTTTTGCCAATGCAATTATAGTAATAACAGGTAAACCTACACCTGTTAATAAAAATCCTGCTGCTGCTGTCCATATTTTTTCACCAGATTGTAATCCTACTATAGGAGGAAAAATAATATTTCCTGCTCCTATAAATAATGCAAAAGTCATAAACCCTAACGCTATAATATCTCTATATGTTAAATTATATGTCATAATTATTATATTATTATAATTTATAATTTAATTTAAATTAAATTATAAATTAATTATTTTTTATTTTATTGATATTTTTATACTTAAATTTTTAATAAAGTAAAAATATTTAATTATTCTTATAAATATTAGTAAAAATAGAAATACTAATTAATAAAAATAATATAAATATTATTTTATAATATATAGTTTTAAAAAATATAAAATAATATTTTAAATAAAATATTATTTTATATTTTATTTAAGATTTAAATATATTTATTATTTTTTGAATAATTTTTTATTATAAATTTTATATAAACATTTATAATAATAAAAGTCAATAGTAAATTTAAAAAATCAAATAAAATATTTATATTTTATTTATATAAATTAATTAATTATAATATATTATTATATATAAATAATATTTTAATATTATTTATATAATTGAATTTTATAATATAAATTTTATAAAATTATATAATAAATATAATAATTTATTTATTAAATTTTTTTATTTTTATGTTAATTATATATTAATTAATTTTATTAAAATAATAAAATTAATTAATATAAATTATATTTTATATTATAATATTTTTTATAATAAATAATTATATTTTATTTTATAATTATTAATTTATATATAAATTAATATATAAATAAATAAATAATAATCTATTTTATGATAAATTGTTAATTTATTAAAAAAATATATTTTTATTATTAATATAATTATATTTACATTTAAAAATTTATACAAATATTTAATTTTAATTAATAATATTTTAATATAAAAATTTTATTTTTATATAATATTTTTTAAATTTATCTAATTGTGATATATATAAAATAATTAGTATTTAAATAAATTTTTAATATCATTATAATTATTAATATTAAATATTTTAATAAATTAAAAATAAAATTTTATTAATTTAATAAAATTTATATATAAAATAAAAATAAAAAATTAATAATATAAAATTATAAATATTATTAAAATAATATATTAAATATAATAATTTTTAAATATTATTTTATAATAATAAAAATAATTTATATAAATAATATTATTTATATTAATATATATAAGAAATGATATATTTTAAAATTAAAAATAATTTATAATAATTATATATTTTTAATTTAAGTGGAGAGTAATATTTTGATTATGGATAAGTTACGTGCAGCAGCGAACAGTACTGTACTAAAAATAGTATTTATAATTATTATTTTATCTTTTTTACTTACTGGTATTAGCGGTTATTTAGTTAATAATTCAAATAATTATATTGCAAAAGTAAATAATATAACAATTAGTCATGATCAATTAAATCAAGCTTTTCAACAAGAGAAACAAGAATTACAGGAACTACTTGGTGATCAATTTACTAAAATTATAAGTAGTAATCAAGTTATTAATATGTTGAATCATCAAGCTTTAGAACGATTAATTAATGTAATATTATTTAATCAATACTCAAATAAATTAGGTTTAATAATTACTGATGATAAAATTAAACAACATATTTATAATATGTCCATATTTCAAACAAATGGTCATTTTAATAATAAAAAATATTTATCTATTTTATCCACATATAATATTAATATTAATGATTTAGTGCAAGAAATAAAGCAAAACTTAATTAATAGTAAACTTAGTAAAATTTATATTACTGATGAATTTGTTTTACCTGAAGAAGTTAATTATTATGCTAAATTTTTTTTACAAAAACGCAAAGTAAAAATAGCAAATTTATCATTTATAAAATATCAATCTAAACAAATAGTAACAAATAAAGAATTACAAGATTATTATAATATTCATAAAAATAATTTTGTTTCCCCAGAGCAGGTAAAAGTTAGTTATATTAAATTAAATTCATCTAATAAGTATAAGAATCAAGTAATTCAAGAAGAAGAAATTAAAAGATATTATAATAAAAATATTTCTCGTTATACGCAGAATGAAAAAAAACATTATAGCATGATTAAATTAGCAACAAAAAAAGATATAGATTATATTTTTAAATCTTTAAGTAATGGAGTTGATTGTAAGCAATTAATTAAGGAAAAATCTATATATAAATTTAATATAGTAAATTGTAGCTCTCTTGGTTGGATGGAAGATAATTTTACGCCAAATGAAATTCTTATTGCTAATTTGACTAAAAAAGGAGAGTTTTCTAATATAATAAAATCAAATAATGGATATATTATATTTCGACTTGATGATATAAAACCTAAAATAGTAAAATCTTTACAATCTGTAAAAAATGAGATTATTTATGATATAAAAAATAAAAAAACAATTAATGAGTTTTATTTATTACAAAAAACTGCAAGTCGTATAGCACTGAATGAAAATGAATCTTTAAAAGCTGTAGAAAATGCTATCAATATTAAAGCAGTAACTACTGATTGGTTCAATCGTAATAATATTCCTAAAGAAATAAAATTTGATAAGATTATTAATTTTATTTTTAATAAAAAATTATTAGATAAAAATAGATTAATAGGTGTTAATTCAGATGTTATTAATATAGATGATAATAATTCGTTTATTATTAGAATTGAAAAATATAAAACAGAGTCAATAAAACCATTTAATCAAGTAATAAAAATGGTTTTTAAATTAGTTAAAATGAATAAAGCAATAAAAAATATGGAAGAAGATAATAATAAATTACTAACTTTATTGAAATATAAAACAAGTGAAGATGCTTTAAAAAAATTAGGTATTAATTTTAGTAATATTAAAATTATTAATCGTTTTGGAAAAAATGATTCTTTATCTGAAGCTATTTTTCAAATGCCTATTCCTAAAAAAAATATACCTACATATTTTAGCATTAAAGACTCTAAAAATAATTTAATTATTATTAAATTAATTGAAGTTATTTCAGTAAAACCAACGCAAAAAGAATTAAAAGTTTTTTCAAAACGTTTTAAAACTATGTTTAGCAATATGATTATAGAATCACTAATATTAAATTTACGTGATAATGCTAATATAGAAATTTATAAATAATTTAATAATTTGTAATTAATATATTGATTATAATTTATATTTATAATATTTAAATTTAATTACAAAAAAATTAAATTTATTATTAATTATTAAAATTATCATATTTTATATGATTTTAATAATAAAACTTAATCATATTACATTTAATTATTTTTATTTTAATATAAAATTAATTTTATAAAATATTATTTTTTTATTTATTAAATTATTTTAATTGTAATTTTTTATAAATAAAAATTAATGATTATTAAATAATATTATTATATTAACTATGAAATTATTTTATTAATTTTATTTTCAAATTATAATTTTAAAATATTTTATTAAAATTAATATAAATTAATAATAAATTTATTTAATATTATTTATTTATTAAATTTATATATATCAAATTAAAATAAATAATTAATTATTTTATTTAATGTAATATTATTATATATATGAAAATTTATTATTAAAATTTACTAGTTAAATATATAAAATTATGTTATTATAATATATAATATATAATAAATTTAAATAAAATTATGAGCTATCAAGTACTTGCTCGAAAATGGCGCCCACAAATATTTAATGATGTTGTTGGACAGCAACATGTTTTAACTATATTATCTAATAGTTTACAACAACAAAGAATTCATCATGCATATCTATTTTCTGGAATGCGTGGAGTTGGAAAAACAACTATTGCACGTTTGTTTGCTAAAGGACTTAATTGTGAATTAGGAATTAGTTCAAATTATTGTAATAATTGTATTAATTGCTTTGAAGTAACTAATGGGTTATTTATTGATTTAATTGAAATTGATGCTGCATCGAGATCAAAAGTTGAGGATATTCGTGAATTATTAGATAATGTTCAATATGCACCTTCTCGAGGTCGTTTTAAAATTTATTTAATTGATGAAGTTCATATGCTTTCTAAACATAGTTTTAATGCTTTACTTAAAATTTTAGAAGAACCACCAAAGCATGTAAAATTTTTATTGGCAACAACAGAACCAAATAAGTTACCAGTAACTATTTTATCACGTTGTTTACAGTTTAATTTGAGAGCATTAAATATTAATCAAATTAGCCATCAATTGGAATATATTTTAGCAGAAGAACAAATATCTAGTGATAAATATGCTTGTAAATTAATTGCTAAAGCTTCTGAAGGTAGTATACGAGATGCATTAAGTTTGACAGATCAAGCAATTGTTATGGGTCAAGGAACAATATCGAAAGATTTAGTTAGTAAAATGTTAGGTATTTTAGATAAAGAACAATCAATATCTATTATTGAAGCTATAGTTTATTCTGATGGTCAAAAAATGATGAGTTTAGTAGAAGATATTGCTTTGCGTGATATTAATTGGGAATATGTATTAATTGAAATGCTATCATTATTACATCGTATTGCAATGATTCAGCTTATTTCTATAGATGAAAAAAATACTTCATCTTATATATATAAGCGTTTATATTTACTTTCACGTTTAATTATGCCTACAGATTTACAATTTTATTATCAAATTTTATTAATTGGTCGAAAAGAATTATCCTATGCACCAGAAAAACGAATGGGAGTTGAGATGACTTTATTGCGTGCATTAGCATTTCATCCTAAATTAGAAAATAATATTGAAACTATTTTATAATTATGTTTAAATTTTAAAATAAAAAATTAATTTTTTATTTTATAAAAAAATTATTTAATATTAATTAAAATATTATTAAAGTAATTTTTTTATTATAAATTACTTTAATATTTATTAATTTATTATAATATATAAATTTATTAATATTTTATAAATATTATATAATATATAGTTAAATAAAAATATAAAAATTTTATAATTATTAGATAATGTTATAATAATATTTTGAAAAATTGAATTTTTTTAACTTTTTTAAAAAAATTAAATATTAATATATTATATTTAATAAATATATATTATAAATTAATTAAAAATAAATTAATAATATATAATTCAAATTAATAATAATTAATTATTTTATTTTATATAAATAATTATTATTTTATATTTATTTTAATAAATAATATTTATTTTTATAAAAGTAAACTTGAAATTTTAAATTTATATCCCCATTTTAATTTAATAATTATTTAAATTTAAATTAATATAAATCAAGGTTATTAAATTAGTATGAAAGAACAAGAAACTCGTGCATTTCAATCAGAAGCTAAACAATTACTTCAATTAATGATTCATTCTCTTTATTCAAATAAAGAAATATTTTTACGTGAGCTTATTTCAAATGCATCTGATGCTACAGATAAATTACGTTTCAAAACACTTTCACATCCTGATTTTTATGAGAATGATAGTGATTTAAAAGTTAGAATTTCTATTAATAAAGAGAAAAAAATTATAATAATTAGTGATAATGGCATTGGAATGACACGTGAAGAGGTTATTGATAATTTAGGCACTATTGCTAAATCTGGTACAAAAGTTTTTTTGCAGTCTTTAAATGAAAAAGATGCAAAAAATCATTCATTAATCGGTCAATTTGGTGTTGGTTTTTATTCTGCTTTTATTGTAGCATCTAAAGTTATTGTGCGTACTAGAGCAGCTGGCATTGAAATTAATAAAGGTGTTTTTTGGCAGTCTAATGGTGAAGGTGATTATACTATAGCCAGTATTGAAAAAGTAGATCGTGGAACTGAAATTACTTTATATTTACGTGAAAATCAAATGGAATTTTTAGATAATCATAGATTACGTTCTGTGATTAATAAATATTCAGATCATATTTCTCTACCAATTGAAATTGAAATTAAAAACGAAAAAGATAATACTGTTATTTGGGAAAAAATTAATAAAGCTCATGCATTATGGACACGTAATAAAAATGATATTACAAATGAGGAATATAAAGAATTTTATAAACATGTTTTTCATGATCATGAAGATCCTTTAATATGGAGTCATAATCGAGTAGAAGGTAAACAAGAATATATAAGTTTATTATATATACCTAAAAAAGCTCCTTTTGATTTATGGAAACGTGATAATAAACATGGTTTAAAACTTTATGTTAATCGTGTTTTTATTATGGATGAAGCTGATTTATTTATGCCAAATTATTTACGTTTTATTCGTGGGTTAATTGATTCTAATGATTTACCATTAAATGTTTCACGTGAAATTTTACAAGATAATACTATTACTCACAATTTACGTAATGCACTAACAAAGCGTGTATTACAAATGTTAGAAAAATTAACTAAAAATACATTAGAAGAATATTATAAATTTTGGAAAGAATTTGGACTTGTATTAAAAGAAGGATTAGCAGAAGATATAATTAATAAAGAAGTAATTGCTAAATTATTACGTTTTTCATCAACTTATAATAATTCTAATTTACAAAATATTTCTTTAGAAGATTATATTAATCGAATGGTTGAGGGTCAGGAAAAAATTTATTATATTACATCAGATAGTTATTCTGCAGCTAAAAATAGTCCTCATTTAGAATTATTTAATAAAAAGGGTATTGAAGTTTTATTATTATATGATCGTATTGATGAATGGATGATGAGTTATTTATTAGAATTTTCAGGTAAATCTTTTCAATCTATTAGTAAAAGTGATGAATCATTAGAAAAATTAGCTAATGAATATAAAAAAGAACAAAAAGAAACAAATGAAGAATTAAATATTTTTATTAAAGAAATAAAAAAAATATTAGGTGATCGTGTAAAAGAAGTTAAATTGACATATCGTTTAACAGATACACCTGCTATTGTAACAACTGATTCTAATGGTATGAGTACTCAAATGGCAAAAATTTTTGCTACGGCAGGTCAATTAACACCAGAAATTAAATATAATTTTGAAATTAATCCTGAACATATTTTAGTTAAAAAAGCAATTAAATTAATTGATAAAGATTTATTTTCTGAATGGATAGAGATGTTATTAGATCAAGCATTACTTGTTGAGCAAGGTAGTTTAGAAGATCCTAATAAATTTATTCGTCGCATTAATAAATTATTTTTAATTTAAATATATTTAATTAAATAAATTATTTAAAATAATTTATTTAATTATTTATAGATATAATTAATTGTTAATTAAAATTAATTAAATTGAATAATTTAATAATTTTATTATTATATATTTTATTTATATAAATTTATAAAATAAGGATTTTTTTTTAAAATTATAAACAAAATATTAAGAGGTTTAAATAATGCGTATTATTCTACTTGGTGCTCCAGGCTCAGGTAAGGGTACTCAAGCGCAATTTATTATGAATAAATATAATATTCCACAAATTTCTATTGGTAATATGTTACGTGCTACTGCAAAAGAATGTACAAAGTTAGGTTTAAAAGTAAAAGAATTAATGAATAAAGGCAAATTTGTTTCAGATGAATTAGTTATTAATTTAGTTAAGAATAGTATATCACATTCGAGCTATAGAAATGGTTTTTTATTAGATGGATTTCCTCGTAATATTTTACAAGCAGATGCAATAAAAAATTCAGATATTATGATAGATTATATATTAGAATTTAATGTACCTGATGAAATTATTATTGATCGTATTATAGGTCGTAGAGTGCATATGTCTTCTGGTCGAGTTTATCATATTAAATTTAATCCACCTAAAATAGAAAATAAAGATGATATTACTGGTGAAGAATTAATTATTCGTAATGATGATAAAGAGAAAATTATTCGTCAAAGGTTAATTGAATATCATAAATTAACTAAGCTTTTAATTATTTATTATAATCAAAAAATTTCTAATACTTATACTAAATATTTCAAGTTAGATGGTACTCGTCAGATAACTGAAATTAATAAAGAATTAACTAAAATTTTAGGTTAATTATTTAGTAAATAAATCGTTATTTAATTTAAATTTTTATTTTATTTGTACTAAATTAATAATTATTAAAATATTTTACAAATAAAATATAATTTATTTTTTTAAAATTTTATTTTAAAATTAAACTATTAAAATAATTTAATAGTAATAAATTATAATTATATTATATTTTAATTTAAAAGAATTATATTCTATTATGTTTATTTTATTATAATTTATATATCATTCATAATATAAATAATTATAAAATATTTTTATAATAAAATAAATTAATTTATATTAATTAATTTTAATATAACATTATTTATTATAATGTAGCAATAAAAATAAATCAATAAAATAGTTTATTATTATTTTATCTATATTAGATATTAAAATTATAATTTATATTTTTAATAAAAAATAATAAGTTATTAATTTAATTATTTGTATATTTAAAATATTTAATTATATTTAAATATATTTTATTTATAATTGTATTGATAATTATATATTAAATTATTAAAAAATAAAATTAGTTTATTTAATAAATTTTATATTATAAATATTTTATATTATACAATATTAAAATTTTAATATTTTTTAGGAACAATTATGACAAATAATTTTATTGAATATCAAAATTTTTTATGTGGAAGTATTGTTGCAATGATTACTCCAATGGATGAAAAAGGTAAAATAGATAAATTTAGTTTAAAAAAATTGATTAATTATCACATTAATAATGGTACAACAGCAATTCTTTCTGTTAGTACAACTGGAGAATCATCAACACTTAATTATCGCGAATATTTGGACGTTATATTAACGACTTTAGAGTATGCTGATAATAGAATTCCAATTATTGCAGGAAGTGGATCTAATATAACTAAGCAAGCAGTCGTAATTGCTAAATCATTAGAAAAAACTGGTGTTATTGCTTGTTTAACAGTAACTCCTTATTATAATAGACCTTCAGAAGAGGGACTTTATCAACACTTCAAGACTATTTCTGAACATACATATTTGCCACAAATTTTATATAATGTTCCAGTGCGTACTGGATGTGATTTGTTACCTAAAACAATTGCTAAATTATCAAAATTAAGTAATATTGTAGGAATTAAAGAAGCTAGTGGTGATTTAAGTCGTGTTAATATTATTCGTAAATTAATTAAAAATAAAAAATTTATTTTACTTAGTGGTGATGATATAACTGCATTAGATTTTATGCAATTAGGTGGACAAGGGGTAATTTCAGTAACAGCTAATATCGCTGCTAAATTAATGTCTGAAATATGTAAATTAGCATTAAAAAAACAATATACAAAAGCACATAAATTAAATTATAGATTAAGTGCATTACATCATCAATTATGTATTGAAACCAATCCTATTCCGGTTAAGTGGGCATGTTATAAATTAGGACTTATTAAATATAATACCTTACGATTACCAATGACATCATTAACAGAACCTAGTAAAAAATCAGTTCTAAAAGCGTTAAATATTGCTAAATTATAAAAATTAAGTAAAATTTAATAATAATATTTTTATATAAAATAAATTTTATTATATTAGTAAGATTTTTAATTATAATATTTTTAGTATTTTGTTTAAATAATATTTACTTTTATTACAAAATAATAATAATATTTTTATAATTAATTATCATAATAATATAAGTAAAGTATTAAATATTAAACTATTTATTTAAATACTTTTATTAATTATAATAATATTTATATTAAAATAATTAAAAGTAAAATAATTTATAATAAATTAAATTATTTAATTATATAAAATAAAAATATTAATTATTTAAAAAAATACATAAAATTTAGTAAATTAAAAATCATTAAATTTTAATTTTTATAAAAACATAAAAATAAGATAAAAATAATTTTTACTAAAAATATAATTTTATAATTAATTTAACAATTAAAATACTTAATATTTTAAACTATATTAATAATTAAAGATATTTATAAAAATAATATGTATTTTATAATAATTAAATTATTATAAAATACATATTTTATTTTATTAGTTAAATTTTATATTAATTAAAATTTTTATTAATATTATTTAATTAAATGATAAATTCATTAAATAATATACAATTATTTACTATTATATAATTAAATAAAAATTTAATTTTATTTTAATATTTTATGTAATAATTTTATTAAATTAATTAATTTTTGGAATAATTAAAATGAAAAAAACATCTGAAATGTATAGAGGGAAAACTAAAACTGTTTATTTTACTGATAATCCTAATTTATTAATATTAGAATTTCGTAATGAAATATCAGCATTAGATGGAAAGCATATAGAGACATTTGAACGAAAAGGATTAATAAACAACAATTTTAATTATTTAATTATGAAAAAATTAATGAAATCTGGTATTCCAACTCACATGGAACAATTATTATCAGATAATCAATCATTAGTAAAAAAATTAACTATGATTCCAATTGAATGCATTATTCGTAATAGAGCAGCAGGTTCTTTAATTAATAGGCTTGGTATTATCGAAGGCGTATTACTTAATCCTCCTATTTTTGATATATTTTTAAAAAATGATCTGCAACATGATCCAATGATTAATGAATCTTATTGTGAAACTTTTGGTTGGGTTAGTAAAGAAAATTTAAGCAATATGAAACAATTAACTTATAAAGCAAATAAAATATTGAATAATATTTTTGATAATGCTGGATTAATTTTAGTTGATTTTAAACTAGAATTTGGTTTATTTAATGGACAAGTTATTTTAGGTGATGAATTTTCACCAGATAGTAGTCGTTTATGGGATAAAAAAACTAAGTATAAATTAGATAAAGATCGTTTTCGTTATGGTTTAAATAATTTAATTAAATCCTATGAAGAGGTCGCTAATCGTATAGGTGTTTTTATTTAATTAAGCAAAATATTTCTAAATTTATATAAATTATATATTATATATTTTGTATTTATTTTAAATATTAATATATAATTATATTATAAAATTATTAATCAATATATTTTTATTATAATTATATATCATATATATTTGTATAATTTTGTTTTTATATATTATTAAATAATAAATTACTAATAATATAATAATTTTTTAATTATTAGTTTTTAGTTATTTTTATTAAAAAAATATTTAATTATCTATCTAAAGATAATTATATATTATATAGTATATTTTAAGATATATATATTATTATTAGCTGTGAAATAATTTTTGTTTAAATATTTATTTTAAAAAATAATTAATATAATGGATTTATTATATGAAATATAAAATTATTCATGTAACTGATTTTATACAAAATTGTACTTTAATTTGGGATGAAAAGTGCTTAGATGCAGTTATTATTGACCCCGGTGGTGAAGTAGAAAAAATAATTTTTATAATTGAAAAACTTTCATTAAATTTAAAATTAATTTTGTTAACTCATGGTCATTGTGATCATATATGTGGTTGTGCTAAGTTATCTAAATATTTTTTTGTTCCAATTTATGGACCTCAAAAAGAAGATAATTTTTTAATTAATGGATTAGATATTCAAAGTAAAATGTTTAGTATAAAAAAATGTATGAATTTTATTCCAGATTATTATTTACAAGAAGGTGATGAAGTTATTTTTGCTGATATTAAATTATCTGTAATACATTGTCCAGGACATACACCTGGACATATTATTTTTGTTAATCATACTAATAAATTAATTTCTATGGGAGATGTACTTTTTAATAATAGTATTGGTCGTACTGATTTTCCTAAAAGTAATTATATAACATTAATTAATTCAATTAAAACAAAAATTTTACCTATTGGTGATGATTATATATTTATTCCAGGTCATGGACCAATGTCTAATTTAGGTTTTGAACGTAAATTTAATCCATTTTTATAATAATATTTATTTATATAATAAATATATAATAATTAAATTTATTAAATTATCTTAGTTAATAATTAAATTAATTATTAACTAAGATAAGTACCTATACGTAAAGCTTCAATTCGTTTATCTAAAGAAGGATGTGATAAAAATAAATCACTAAAAGAATTAGAAGATATACCATTAATACAAAAAGCCATTATACTACTTATTTCTTGTGGTTCATGACTTGTTTTTAATCGTTGTAATGCAGCAATCATTTTTTCTTTTCCAACTAAATTAGCAGAGCCAGCATCTGCATGAAATTCACGATAACGAGAAAACCACATAGTAATAATATTAGCTAATATACCAAATACAACCTCTAATACCATGGATACTATAAAATAAATAGTTGAATTATTTTGATTAGTTTCATTATAATCATTATTAGATAATAATCCTGATGCTAGTTGAGCTATTATACGTGAAATAAAAATAACAAAAGTATTAACTATCCCTTGCAATAAAGTCATTGTTACCATATCACCATTAGCAATATGACTAATTTCATGAGCAAGAACTGCTTCAGCTTCGTCTCGTTCCATATTTTCTAATAATCCTGTACTAACAGCAACCAATGATGAATTACGATTAGCTCCAGTAGCAAAAGCATTAATATCTAATGCATTATAAATAGCAACTTCTGGCATTTTAATACCAGCTTTATCAGATTGATATTTAATAATGTTTAATAACCAATGTTCTGTTTCTGTTATTTTATTTTTTATTACACGTCCTCCAACGGAACGTAATGCCATCCATTTTGACATTAATAATGAAATAAATGAACCCCCAAAACCAAAAAGACCAGCCATAATTATTAATCCAGAAACACTTTGTCCCTGAATGCCAGTTAAACTTAAAATAATCCCAAATACAAACATAACTGCTAAGTTTGTAAGTAAAAATAAGACTATTCTCATCATAAAAATTACTTTCCTTTATTAAATAACTAATGATTTAAGATAAATTTATTATATAAATAATATTTTTAAATTATTTTTTTCAATCTTTTAGTATATATAAAAATATTTATTTTTTAATAAAAAACTATAATAAAATAATTTTTTAAAATAAAAATTTATTTATAAAATTAATTAATATTATATAATTATATAATATTGATAATAATATAATATAATATTTTATATTATATTATATTATTTTTAAATAATTATATACTATTTATAATAATAAATTAAATTTAATTTATTATTATAATAATAATTTATTATTATTTATATAAAATATTTATTTATTTTTAATGTATTAAATTTTAATTTTATGTTTTTAAATAAATTTGTGTTATTAGTTTAAGTTAATATTAATTTTAATAATAATTAAAAATTATAAATTAATATTAATTAATTAAAAGCAACATTTTAATGTTGCTTTTTAAATTATTTAATTTATTTCTTTTAATATTAAACTGCTATTAAATGATAATTAAAACTTATAAACTAAACCTAAATTAATTAAATTATCTTTAATAATATCATATTTATTATTAAAGTTATCATTATTATTAATTAAGTTAATTTTATAATCAACAACTGCAATTATATTTTTATTAAAATAATAAGAAGCTCCTAAAGAAATATATTTTATTAAATTTTGTTTATGTAAATAAGAAGTGGCAGTTAAATCTTTACCTTTAGATTGCACATAAATAATTGATGGTTTTAAACCTATTTCATTAAATAGATATTGACCAACTAACTTAAAATCTTTAGTTTTATTAACTATATATGCTGAATCATTATTCATTAAATCTTCAACATTATCAGATTTAATTACATTATTAAATTTGCTATATATTGCAGCCAAATAAAGATTATTAGCATCATATTTAA
The DNA here is from genome assembly GCA_024349725.1 of Arsenophonus endosymbiont of Ceratovacuna japonica. Taxonomy (GTDB): domain Bacteria; phylum Pseudomonadota; class Gammaproteobacteria; order Enterobacterales; family Enterobacteriaceae; genus Arsenophonus. The sequence continues at coordinate 648,850 of AP026064.1, read as the reverse complement.
TACCAACATTCCAACCTTCATCATTATTATTACTAATATGATTGTTAATATCTTTTTGTTGATTATCAAAAATACTATTAAATTTAGAATAACCAGCACCTAATGTAATACCCCAACCAATATTATAGTTAGCGGATAAACCAAAACTATTTTTATTATTAAAAATAGTTTTATTACTTATTTTATCTATTTCTATATTTTTGATTTGATATTGTATGGCAAAATTTAAACCATCTATCATACCAAAGAAATCAGTATTACGGTAAGTTAATAAATTATAATTACGATTAATTAAGTAATTATTAACATTTGATATAGATTTTATTGCATAAATAGGCGTTATATTAACCCATGAATTAATATCATAAAGAATATTATAGTTATGACCATAATCTAATGAACCAAAATCAGCAATTTTTACACCAATATAAGATAAACTATTTATATTTTGATGTTCTAATTTACTTTTATTAGTTTTATTTTCTAATTCAAAATTACTAAAACCAATTAATTGATCAGAAATTTTAGTATTACTTTTTATACCAATATGCACATTAGAGTCATCTATTTTATTATTATTATCATTTTTACCAAAAAAATGATTAACATTAACTTCACCATATAAATCTAATTTATTGCCATCTTTATTATAAATTTCAGCTGCGTTTGCTATGCCAGCTAATAATACTGAAATAACTATTGCAAAAATATTAAGTTTTATCATTACTATTTACCCTCATTTATGTTGTTATAATTTTTATAACTGTAAAAAAATCCTAATTATTTAAGAATTATTTTTACAGTTAAATAATACTTGATTTTTTATTTTTCAGTCTTCCATGCTAAATATTTTTATCTAGTATGAAAATGATATTAAAATATAATTTTTGTAACAAAAAAAAATAATATATTTTCAAATGTAAATAAAAGTTAGATTTTACTATTTATTATAATATAAAATAAAAAATTTTTGGTATATAGTTAGTTATATTTATTTATTTAATAATATAAATAATCAAAAACTTACATTATTTGTAGTTCGTGGGAATGGAATAGTTTCACGAATATTTAGCATACCAGTAATATATGTGACTAAACGTTCAAATCCTAAACCAAATCCAGAATGAGGTACAGTACCATAACGGCGTAAATCACGATACCAATTATAATTTTGCTTATTAAGTCCTAGTTCTTTAATTCGAAGATCTAATTTATTTAATCTCTCTTCACGTTGAGAGCCTCCAATAATTTCACCTATACCTGGAACTAATATATCCATAGAAGCTACAGTTTTATTATTGTCATTTAAGCGCATATAAAAAGCTTTAATATCTTTTGGATAATTTTTTACTACTACTATATTTTTAAAATATTGTTCAGTTAAATAACGCTCGTGCTCAGAAGAAAAATCTATACCCCAAGATAATATATTTTTAAAAGATTTACCAGATCGTTCTATAATATTTAAGGCATCAGTATATTCAATATGAGTAAAACCTGATATAATAAATTTTTCTAATTTATTAATTATCTCTTTATTAATTTGATCAACAAAAAATGTTAAATCATCATGGCATTCTTGTAAAACTAATTTAAAAATATATTTTAACATTTTCTCAGCTATATTAATAATATCACTTAAATCAGCAAAAGCAACTTCTGGTTCAACCATCCAAAATTCAGCTAAATGACGATTAGTATTAGATTTTTCTGCACGAAAAGTTGGCCCAAAAGTATAAATTTTGCTTAATGCACAAGCATAAGCTTCTCCATGTAATTGACCTGATACTGTTAAAAATGTTTTACATCCAAAAAAATCTTTATTAAAATTAATATCTCCATTTTTTGTATGAGGAATATTTTGTATATCTAATGTTGATACATGAAACATTTCACCGGCACCCTCTGTATTAGATGCAGTAATAATTGGAGTTGATACCCAAAGATATCCTTCTTCAGAAAAGAAACGATGAATACCTTGTACTAGTGTATTACGAACACGAGCAATGGCACCTATAAGATTAGTTCGTGGACGTAAATGTGCTACTTCACGTAAATATTCAATACTATGTTTTTTTGCAGATATTGGATAATTTTCAGGTTTTTCTATCATACCAATAACAATTACTTTAGTTGCTAATAATTCAATTTTTTGTTCTTTACCTTTAGATTTCTTTATAATTCCAGTTACTTTTATTGAACAACCAGCAGTTAATCGTAAAACTTCATTCTTATAATTATATAATTCATTATTTATAATAACTTGTAATGGATGGAAACAAGATCCATCATATAATGTAAGGAAAGAAAATCCTAACTTTGAATCTCTTCTTGTTCGCACCCATCCATTAACACTTATTGTTTTTCCCAGTAATGTATTGTTTTGTAGTATTTTAACTATAGTATTTATATTCATAAAAAATTCCCTTTATATTATTAAAGGTTTAAATTTATTTAATTTATTTAAAAACTTTATTATTTATTTATATATAGTAAATAATTAAATAATATTTTTTAAATATTAAAGTTTATATTAAAATATTTTTAATAAAAATTAAATTTATTAAGATCTTATAAATTATTAAAATATATTATCATAATAATTAATTAAATTTATTTTTTTAAGATACTCTATTATAAGGTGGAATCTCAAAGGCTTTTTTTAAACGATTGATAAATTTATTATCATAACATATAGTTTTTCCTGGACTATCAGATAATTTAGCAACTGGTTTACCGTTACATTTAGTTAATTTAATTACAATATTAAGTGGTTTTACTTTAGGTATATTACAAGTTAAATATGTTCCAATGCCAAAAATAATATTAATTCGTTTATAAAAATGTTTATAAAGAATTAATGCTTTTTGTAGATCTAGATTATCTGAAAAAACTAATGTTTTACTCATAGGATTAATTTCTAATTTTCTATAATGATAAATTGCTTTTTCACCCCATTCTAATGGATCGCCAGAATCATGACGTAATCCTTGATAACGATTAGCAAATGTAATACTAAAATCACGTAGAAAAGCATCCATTGTAATACAATCTGTTAATGCAATTCCTAATTTATCAGGATATTCATTAAGCCAACTTTGTAATGCAACTCGCTGACTACTAGCAAGGCTAGGGCTAATTTGTTGATGAGCTTGAAACCATTCGTGAGCTTGTGTACCAATAGGTTTAAGTTGTAATTGTTGAGCCAATTTATAATTACTTGTTCCAATAAAATAAGTAAAATGTTCTTTAAGTTCATTAACAATAGCGTACTGTATAGCACGGGAAAATCGACGACGAGTACCAAAATCTATTAACTTAAAATTTGTTAAACCAATATTTTGTATTTTAGCATTTTGGTAAAAATATTTAATAAATTTATGCAATTGTTTAATAGCGTCCTCTATTGTTACATGGGGATATCTATAACTGTGTACTAATTCGCTAATTAAGGCTAATAATGAAACTTCCCAAAGAATAACCTCTCGCCATGGACCACTAATTTTTAGTGATAATTGATTTTTTTTAGTAGTATAAACATTAACATGTTTAGGATTAAATCTAAATTTTTTTAACCAATCTAGATAATCAGTGGTAAAAAATGGTAAACTATGAAGATAATGATATTCAGTTGGGGTTAATACGATATATGACATTAAATCTATTTGTTTCCGTATAGCTTGTGCATAATCACCTAATTTCTCATTACTACGACAAAGAAATTCTGCTACCACTGATACTTTATTATAGTGATGAAAAACAGCTTGTTGCATATATAATTTATAAGCATCAGTATCTAATATTGATGTAATAATAGGTGGTGAATCTAAATTCATAATGCTTTAATTATTCTCTCGGAAGTATTATTTTTAACTTAAAAAATAAAACATTTTAAAATATAGTAAATAATGTTAGTAATAAATATTATTACATATATATTTTTATATATTACCAAATTATTTTTATATTGATATATTTTATTATAAAAATAATTTTTTAATATAAATTAAAAAATTAAATAATTAATTATATATTAATTATATATTAATTATATTTAAAAAATATATTTTAAGATATTTATGATAATTAAAAAAATAATTATTTTGTAACATAATAATAATTTATATAGGTAAAATTTATCATGATACATCAAAGACAAATTAAATATCGTAAAGATTATAAAGAACCTAATTATATTATTACTGATATTGAATTAGATTTTATACTTGATCCAATAATAACTATTGTTACTGCAATTAGTCGAGTAAAACAATTAAATTCTAATGATAATACATTGATACTTAATGGTGAAAACTTAATATTTCGTACTATTCATATTAATAACAAACCATGGTTAAATTATAGAGAAGAACCTGGAAAATTAATTATTGAGTCAGTACCTAAAACTTTTATTCTTAAGATAGTTAATGAGATAAAACCATTGGAAAATACTATTTTAGAAGGGCTTTATGTGTCAGATAACATTCTTTGCACTCAGTGTGAACCAGAAGGTTTTCGTCATATTACATATTATCTAGATAGACCAGATGTATTAGCTAATTTTACAACTCGTATTACTGCTGATAAAAGTCGTTATCCTTATTTGCTTTCGAATGGTAATCAAATTGATAAAGGAGATATAGAAAATAATCTTCATTGGGTAATGTGGAAAGATCCATTTCCTAAACCAAGTTATCTTTTTGCTTTAGTAGCTGGTGATTTTAGTATTTTATATGATAATTATATGACTCAAAGTGGTCGAAATATAAAATTAGTACTTTTTGTTGATAAAGATAAAATTAATTATACTAATTGGGCAATGACATGTTTAAAAAATGCTATGAGGTGGGATGAGGTACGTTTTAATTATGAATATGATTTAGATATTTATATGATAGTTGCTGTTAATTTTTTTAATATGGGTGCAATGGAAAATAAAGGTCTTAATATTTTTAACTCTAAATATATTTTAGCAAAAAAAGAAACAACAACAGATGATGATTATATGAATATTAAATCTATAGTTGCTCATGAATATTTTCATAATTGGACAGGAAATCGTATTACTTGCCGTGATTGGTTTCAATTAAGTCTTAAGGAAGGATTAACTGTTTTTCGTGATAATGAATTTACTTCTGATTTAGGATATAGATTAGGAAATCGTATTAAAAATATTAAGTTAATACGTGCACAACAATTTATTGAAGATAATAGTCCTATATCACATCCTATTCGACCAGAAACAATGATTGAAATAAATAATTTCTACACTTTAACTATTTATGAAAAAGGTGCAGAAATTATTAGAATGTTACATACTTTATTGGGTGAAAAACAATTTCAAGCTGGAATGAAATTATATACTGTTCGTTATGATGGTAATGCTGCAACATGTGAGGATTTTGTGAAATCTATGCAAGATGCCTCTAATATTGATTTAACGTTATTTTGTCGTTGGTATAGCCAATCTGGCACACCTTTAGTAACAGTTAAAGATGAGTATTTATTAGAAAAAAAACAATATTTGTTACATATTAGTCAAATTACAATGCCAACAGTAGATCAAAAAGAAAAGCTACCATTACATATACCGATAGATATTGAATTATATGATATAATGGGAAATATAATTCCATTACAGTATAATGGTTATACTATAAATTCAGTTCTAAATTTAGTTAAAGAGCAACAGACGTTTATTTTTGATCACATTAGTGCACATCCAATACCTTCATTATTATGTAATTTCTCTGCACCAGTAAAATTGAAGTATTCATATACTGATGAACAATTAATATTATTAATGCAATATACTAATAATAAGATTTCTTGTTGGGATGCATCACAATCATTATTATCAATTTATATTAAACAGAATGTAGTGCGTTTACAACAAAATAAAGATTTAATATTACCATCACATGTTATTGATATATTTAGAACTATTTTAATTAGTAAAAATTATAATCAATATTTAAAAGCTCAAATATTTACTTTGCCATCATATAGTGAAATATCTGAATGGTTTGAAATAATTGATCCAATATCAATTTGTAATGTAATTAATTTTATTACAAAACAATTCGCTAATAAAATAACAAATGAATTCATTACTACTTATCACGAAAATAAATTAATTAAGTATAGTATTGATTATAGTGATATTGCTAAGCGTTCATTACGAAATATATGTTTATTTTATTTAGCTTTTAGTGATAATCAACATGAAGCTAATAACTATGTAATTAATCAATATAAGCAATCTAATAATATGACTGATACTATATCGGCATTAAATGCATCTATGTTAGCACAATTACCTAGTAGGAAAAAATTAATGTTAGAATTTGAACAACGTTGGAATAATGATAGTTTAATAATGGATAAATGGTTTATTTTGAATGCTATTAATCCTGATATCCATGTTCTAACAATAATACGTTCTTTATTAAATCATATAACATTTAGTATTAATAATCCCAATAAAGTACGTGCATTAATTGGTACTTTTGTTATGCAAAATAATATTGCATTTCATGCAAATGATGGTTCTGGTTATAATTTTTTAGTAGAAATGTTAATAATTTTAAACGATATTAATCCTCAAATGGCTTCTTATTTAATTAAATCATTAATTTGTATAAAGCGTTACGATAAAAATCGTCAAAATATTATACGTGATAAATTAAAAAAGTTACAAGAATTAGCTAATTTATCTGATAATCTTTTTGAAACAATTTCTAAAATATTATAAAATAATGATATTTTATTATATAAATTTATTAATATTTTAATTATAAATAATTATTTAAACAATAAAAATATTATTATATTTTATTTAAATTGAAATAAGTAATTTATAAATATTACTATAATTTATAATTAAATTATCAATAAATCATTTAATAATTTTAAAAAAATAAATAATTTATCTTATATATCAAAAAGGTGTAATAAATGTTTTATAATTTAATTAGTAAGGTATTATTTAAATTAAATCCAGAACAAGCTCATAAAATTATTTTTCAATATCTTAAATGTGTAATGCACACACCGCTTAAATTTATAATTCAACAATCAGTTAATTTTAAACCAACTATTTGTATGGGATTAAGATTTAAAAATCCATTAGGATTAGCAGCTGGTTTTGATAAAAATGGTGAATGTATTGATGCTTTTAATTTAATGGGATTTGGTTTTATAGAAATAGGAACAGTTACACCTCGTCCAGAGCCAGGTAATCATAAACCTAGATTATTTCATTTGGTTGAAATTGATGGAATAATTAATCGAATGGGATTTAATAATCTTGGTGTTGACAATTTAATTGAAAATATTAAAAAAGCAAATAATAATGGTATTATTGGTATTAATATTGGTAAGAATAAAGATACTCCCATTGAATATGCTAAAGAAGATTATTTAATTTGTATGGAAAAAATTTATTCTTATACAGATTATATTGCAATAAATATTTCTTCTCCTAATACAATAGATTTAAGGTTATTACAATATGGTGAGATATTAGATGATTTATTACAAGCAATTAAAAATAAACAATTCTTATTAACAGAAAAATATAAAAAATATGTTCCTGTAGTAGTAAAAATTTCTCCTGATTTAACTGAAAGAGAAATTATTCAAATTAGTAATAGTTTAATTTCTAAAAAAATTGATGGGGTAATAGCAACAAATACAACTTTAGATCGTAATTTAATTAAAGGATTAAAATATTCATATCAATTAGGAGGTTTAAGTGGTAGACCAATACAATTAAAAAGTACTAAAATTATTAGTTTATTATCAAAAGAATTAAAAGGACAGTTACCAATTATTGGTGTTGGAGGAATTGATTCTTTGATATCTGCTAGAGAAAAATTATTAGAAGGAGCTTCATTATTACAAATTTATTCAGGATTGATTTATCACGGACCTAAATTAATTAAAAACATTATTAATTTTATTTAGTTAAAATTTAGTATAAAATAATTTTTTTTAAAAATATTAATAGTTTTTTATTTATAAAATTTTTTAATATTTTTATTAAAATTAGAAGTTTATTTTATTTTAATAATTTTATTTTATTTTATTAATTTAAAATTAAATATTATAAAAAATTTATTAATTATAATATAATTTAATAATTAAAATATTATTAATTCATTTAATTAAATATTTAATTTATAAATAATATTTATAATATATATAATATAGTTAAAATTTTTTAATATTATTTTTTTAATATTTAATATAATATTATATTAAATATTAAATGTTAAAATTTTCAAATAAAATAATAAACATTATTTAATTAGTTTAATAACTATAATAAGTTAATTAAAATTTGTATTTAATTTGTTTTAAAATTATAAAATTAATATATTTTATTTATATTTATAATTTTAAGTTTTTTTTCAAATTTAATAATATTAATATAATGTTATAATTTTATTTTATTTAAATAATGTATTATTATATTAAATATAATTAATATAATGAAATATATTAAATAATAATAAGATTAAATATAAAATATAGTTATTATAATTTATATGAGAATTTTTATAATTATTATATAAATTATATTAAAACATAACATTTAGTATGATACTATAAAATTATATTAGTTATTTTTTAATAAAAATATGATAATAAATAAATAAATAATAATATATATTAAAATTAAATATTTTATTGATATAAATTCTATATTAATAAATAAATTACATATTTATATTTATTAATATAAATTAATATTTATATTAATAAATATAAAGTTTATTTAATTTTAATTTTTATAAATATTTAGATTTATATTATATATTATAAATAAATATATTATTATTTTAAAATAATAATATATTTATATCAATAATTCATAATTTACGTTTGGTAATAAAAATATATATTTATTTATTTATATATTAATATATCTATGTAAATTTAATAAATATATTTTAAAATTATTAATTAAATTAAATTTAATTAATAATTTAATAATTAATTAATATTAATTTTTATATAAAATTTATTTGTAATTATTAATTATATTGACTATAAATAGTTTATAGATTAAAAATATTTAAAAAATGTATATTAAATTATTATTTTTTTAAAAAATATTTTTTATGTAAAAATATAATAAATTTATAAGATAATAATGTATAAAAATTAATAATTATTAGTTGTTTTATTTTTTATAAAATTAAATATTAATTAATTATTAAATATTAAATTATCTAATTTAGATGTAGAATAATTAGTAGTAATATAATTATTTTTATTAAAATATATTAAAAAATATTATATAAAATAAATTTTTACTAAAACTAAAAATAAAGTAATTTTTTAAATTAATATATCATTTATTATATAAAATTATAATTATTTAAAATATATTTATTAACAAATTATATATTATTTTTATTATTTATTTTCATGATTATAAATTTATTTATAGATAATATAAAAATAAATTAAATAATAATATATATAATAAATATATTATTATAATGTAATTTTTTTAATTATAAATTAAAATTTCATAGTAATTATTTTTAATTTTAATAACATATTAAATAGTTAAATAATAAATTAAATAATAATAGTATATTATTATTTATATTTTATATACTAAATCAATATGTTTATTATTAAATTTATATATTAAAAAATATAATTATATATATAATAAATTAATTTATTTGTATAAATTTTATTATTATAATGAACTAAAAAAATAGAAATTTTTTAATATATATTTTACATGAAATAATATATTTTATAAGGATTATAGTATTTTTGATTAATTTAATTTATGTTTTAAAATAATATTATTATGATAATAAAATTTAATATATTTAATATTTAGTTTGTTAAAAATGTTTTTAATAAATTTTTACTTTAATAAAATATGTTTTTAAATAAAACATATATAATAATTTATTTTTATTAATATTAATATAAAATATATTATTTGCTATAATAATAAAAATATTTAAATTTAAATTGTTTTAAAGTAATTTAAATAAATAAAAATAGTTAATTTTAATTCTTTAGATTGTAAATGTAAGTTATTATTTAATCTTATTATTTTTAATAAGGCTATTTATTTATATGTTTTATAAACAATGCTCATATACTAAAGAAGATTTAGTTTCTTCTGGTAGATGTAAACTTTTTAATAAAGATGGTCCTCCATTACCTTCTGGTAATATGTTAATGATAGATCGAATTATAAAAATAACTGAAAAGAATGGAAAATTCAATAAAGGTTATATTGAAGCTGAATTTGATATTAGACCTGATTTGTGGTTTTTTAGTTGTCATTTCACTAACGATCCAGTTATGCCAGGTTGTTTAGGATTAGATGCAATGTGGCAATTAGTTGGTTTTTATCTTGGATGGTTGGGGGGAAAAGGAAAAGGAAGAGCACTAGGAGTAGGTGAGGTAAAATTTACTGGGCAAATTTTACCAATTACAAAAAAAGTGACTTACTGTATACATTTAAAACGTGTTATTAATAGAAGATTAATTATAGGTGTAGCTGATGGTAAAGTATTAGTTAATAATAAATATATTTATATAGCAAATGATTTAAAAGTTGGATTATTTAAAGATACTAGTAATTTTTAAAATTAAATTTTTTTAATTATTTTATGATTAAATTAATAAAATAATTTATATTTTATAAACTTAATATATTTAATTAATTATCAATTATTTAACTTATATAAATATTTTACAATTATTATAATTAATAATAAATAATTATTTTTATTTTTTTTTTTTAAATTATAGTGAATATTATAATATTATAATAAATTTGTAATTTTTATAAATTAACTTTATTTATATAAGTATATTATTATTATAAAAACTATAAAATAATTAAAATTATATAAAGATAATTATATTTACTTTTAACAGTTAACTTAAATTATAATTTATTATTAAATATTTTTAATATTTTAAATAAATTATATTAATATAATTAATATTATAAACAATAATTAATTATTGTTATAAATAATATTATGTATTAATAATTATTTTAATAATTATTAAAATAATTTTAAATAATATTATTATGATAATATTTATTAAATAATAAGTGTAAATATATATAATAAAATATATATTTATAATTATAAAATTTAATAAACTATATAATAATTTTTATTATTATATATTAATAATTATTTATTTAATTAAAAAATAATTTTTTATATTAAATTATTATTAATTTTAATTAAAATTTATTAATATTTAAAATCTTTACTATTAAAAAATTATTTTATAAATTATTTTATTATAAATAATATAAATACTTATATCATTATTTAAATCATAAATATATAAACTATACTATATTAATATATTTTATATAAATATATTAATTTATAATGGTATAATATTTATTTAATTTTTCTTAATAATTAATATTTTATCATTATTACTAATTAAAACTTAATAAATAAATACATTGAATTATTAAGTATATTTTTATGATATTTTATATTATATTATATATAATAATTATAATAATAAAATAATTAATTAGTTTACATATAATATAAAAATTTAATAAACAATAATTATTTTATATATTTATTATTAATAATAATAATAAATATGAATTTATAATTAAAAATAATTTTTATAATAATCTTTTAAATTATTATATATATTATTATTATATATTTATTAACTATTTTAAAACAATGCAATAAATGATTATTTAAATATTATATTTATTAATATAATAATATTTTATATAATTAATATAACATATCATTAAAATTATGAGATTTTTTATAATTTTGTAATAAATATAATAGTTTAATATATTTTATATATTTAAGATATATTTTTAAAAATTACATTTTATTTATTTTTAAAAAAAATGTATATTTCAAAATAAAATATCTTTATTATAAGATTTATTTATTTACTTATTTTATATATATTTTATAATATATAATTTGTAAATAAAAATTTTTATTTTGATTATTGGTATTTTTATAATAATTTTATTTTAATATACATTTCATATATTTATTAATATATTAAGTTTATATTAATTAATGTTAATTATTTACTATTTTATAAAATATATTTATTACATAATAAATAATATAAAATAAAATTTATATTTATATTGATTTTTATATTTAACTAAGTATATTATATATAAATAAATAATTTAATAAAAACTAAATATATTATATATATTTATATATATAATTATTAATTATTTTTTTAATTAAATAATAATAAATTTATTAAATTAAAATAATAAAATTATACATAATAATAGTTTATAATTAATATTTATAATTAATATTATAATATTATAGTTTAATTAATTAACTTTAAATTAATAATACATATAAAAATATTATTTAGTATTTACTTAAAAATTTTAATATTATTAAATAATATAATTAATAAAATTTATTATATATAGAAATTTTAATTTTAATTATTAAAAATAAATATTATATTAAATGATATTTAATTAAATAACTATTAAATAATAATTATATTAAAAATGGATAAATTAATTTATTTTATAATATATTAATTACTTACTTTTAATTATAAAAATAAAATATATTATTTAAAATTTAATAAAATAATATATATATTCTTAAATTAACATCATTATTTTTAATATTATAAATATAATTAAAATAAAATAATAATGATATTGAAAAAATATTTAACTATAATAATATTAATTTATATTTATTATGAATATATAAATATAATGTTAAATTATTTTAAAATGTTATTAAAATTCAATAATCATTAATTATTAATCATATATTCAACATAATAATAAATTATAAAACTAAAATATAAAAATTTTAATATATTTTTATTACATATAATTTATATTTTATAATATAAATTATATGTAATATAAAATAAAAATCATAATAATTATTATAATTATATATTAATAATAAATAAAATTAAATTTTAGAATAATATTTAATTTCTTTTATACCATTAAAAGAAATTTTATTATTCAATTTCTCTTCAATACGAATTAATTGATTATATTTAGATGTTCTATCAGAACGACTCATTGAACCAGTTTTAATTTGCCCAGCTGATGTTCCTACTGCTAAATCTGCAATTGTTGAATCTTCAGTTTCACCTGATCTATGTGAAATAATTACTGTATATCCAGCATCTTTTGCCATTTTAATAGTTTCTAAAGTTTCAGTTAAAGTGCCAATTTGGTTAAATTTAATTAAAATAGAATTAGCAATACCTTTTTTAATACCTTTTTTTAAAATTTTAGTATTAGTAACAAATAAATCATCACCTACTAACTGAATTTTATTACCTAATATTTTAGTTTGATATTTAAATCCATCCCAGTCTGACTCATCAAGTCCATCTTCAATAGAGATAATTGGATACTGTTTGGTTAATCTTTCTAAATAATGAGTAAATTCTTGTGAAGTAAAAGTTTTACCTTCATTTTTTAATTCATAATTACCAGTTTTCTTATTATATAATTCTGAAGCAGCACAATCTATTGCTAATGTAATATCTTTACCTAATTCATAACCTGCTACTTCAATTGCTTCTTTAATTACTATTAAAGCGGCATCATTAGATTCTAAATTTGGAGCATAACCACCTTCATCACCTACAGATATATTCATCCCTTTTGCTTTTAAAATTTTGGATAAATAATGAAAAATTTCTGACCCTATTTGTACTGCTTCATTTAAACTTTTTGCACCTACTGGTTGAATCATAAATTCTTGAATATCAATATTATTATCTGCATGCTTTCCGCCATTAATAATATTTATCATTGGCAATGGCATAGAAAATTTACCTGGTGTACCATTTAATTGAGAAATATATTCATATAAAAACATGTTTTTTGAAGCTGCAGCAGCTTTTGCATTAGCTAATGAAACTGCTAAAATAGCATTTGCACCAAATTGAGATTTATTGTCTGTATTATCTAATTTAATCATAATTTTATCAATATTATTTTGATCCATTGCATCATGTCCAATTAATGCATTAGCAATTTGATTATTTACTGCTGAAACTGCTTTTAGTACTCCTTTCCCTAAAAAACGAGATTTATCATTATCGCGAAGTTCTATCGCTTCATTTGAACCTGTAGATGCACCAGATGGTGTCATTGCCATACCAATAAACCCACCCTCTAAATGAACTTCTGATTCAACAGTTGGATTACCACGTGAATCAATTATTTCACGACCTATTATTTTAATTATTTTAGACATTAAGTATTCCTTATATAAATTAAAATATAATTAATAATAACAAATTAATATTATTATATATATTTATTTTTTAAATTATTTTTCTGATATTCTTTTGCAGCTTTTATAAATCCTGTAAATAATGGATGACCATCTCTTGGTGTAGAAGTAAATTCAGGATGAAATTGACAAGCAATAAACCAAGGATGATTAGGATTCTCAATGATTTCTACTAATTTATTATTTTTTGATCGTCCTGTAATAGATAAATCGGATTCTTCAATACACCATAAAAGCAAATTATTCAATTCATAACGATGGCGATGTCTTTCCATAATTATATCACAATTATATAAATTATGCACTTTACTACCTTTTACTAAATAACATAATTGACCACCTACCCTCATTGTGCTTCCTATATTACTTTTTTTATTAAGAATTTTAATGTTATTGTAATCATCAGACCATTCTTTAATTAAAGAAATAACTGGATATGGACAATTTTCTTCAAATTCTGTTGAATTAGCACCTTTCATTCCAATAACATTTCTAGCATACTCAATTAAAGCAACTTGCATTCCTAAACAAATACCTAAATAAGGAATATTATTTTCACGAGCAAAACGTGCTGCTATAATTTTCCCCTCAATACCACGTTTACCAAAACCACCAGGAATTAATATAGCATCAAGTTTTTTTAAAAGATTAATACCACTTATTTCAATATTTTCAGAATTAATTAATTTAATATTTATAGTTAAAAGATTTTTTAAACCACCATGATTTAATGCTTCAATAACTGATTTATAAGCATCTGGTAATTCTATATATTTACCTACTATGCCAATAGTTACTTGACCTAATGGATTAACTTGTGCATAAGTAACTTGCTTCCATTCAGATAAATCAGCCTGTGGATAGGTTAATTCAAATTTCTTACAAATATAATCATCTAACTGCTGAGATTGTAATATTTCAGGTATTTTATAAATTGAATTTACATCTTCTAATGAAATAACCGCTTTTTCAGGTACATTACAAAAAAGTGCTATTTTTGCTCGCTCATTAACTGGAATAACTCTATCTGAACGACAAATTAATATATCAGGTTGTATACCAATAGAAAGAAGTTCTTTTACTGAATGCTGAGTTGGTTTAGTTTTAACTTCACTCGTAGCAGGTAAATAAGGCACTAAAGTAAGATGTAAAAATAAAGTATGCTTTCTACTAAGATTAGTAGCCAATTGACGAATTGCTTCTAAAAAAGGCAAAGATTCAATATCACCTACTGTGCCACCAATTTCAACTAAAACTATATCATAATCTTTTCCACCATGAATAATTCTATTTTTAATTTCATCAGTAATATGAGGAATTACTTGAATAGTTTCTCCTAAATAATCCCCACGCCTTTCTTTACGAAGAACTTCATAATATATAAAACCAGTTGTAAAATTATTATATCGTGTCATTTTGGTTCTAATAAAGCGTTCATAATGTCCAAGATCAAGATCAGTTTCTGCACCATCTTCTGTAACAAAAACTTCACCATGTTGAATTGGGCTTATAGTACCGGGATCAACATTAATATAAGGATCTAATTTTATAATAGTAACATTAAGTCCACGAGATTCTAATATAGCAGCTAAAGAAGCTGCTGCAATACCTTTACCTAGAGAGGATACTACCCCGCCAGTTACGAAAATATAATTTGTTTTCATACTGAGCCTAAAAATTTATATGTGAAAAATAAATATTTTAATATAAATAAAAAGTATAACTTAACTTTAAATTAGCCACAAATATATAGATTTATAATGTTTAATATTTATTAATAATTATTTTTGTTAATTTATGTGAATTAATAATAAATTTATTTAAAAATTTGTTATTAAAGTTTTTATATTGTATTTAATTACAAATTTATATTAAAATATAAATTTATTAAATTATTGAAAATAATTTTGATTTATAAAACATATATAATTCAATAATTTAAATACATTTTAATATTTTTAATAAAATTTTATAATAAATAAATTTAAAATTTATTTATTTATTGGCATAAAATATTATTAGTATTTAATTTTAATAATTTACATGTATTTAATATAATTTTTATTAAGAGAAATAATACTTAAATTTATAATATGTTTTAAAATATTAATTTAAAATTATAATTATAATGTTGTAATAAATTAATTATTAATAAAAAAATAAATAATTTTTTTTATAAAAATAAAATTATAATTAAATCATATTAAAATACATAATATTTATTTTAATGTATATCTATAAATATTATAAATTAATTTTGTTAAGTGTTAAATTTTTAGTGAAAATAAATAACTTAATTTTATAATTTATTTTAAATTAAAGAATATAAAATAAAAAATATTTTACATTAAAATTATTTTATTAAAGTTATTAGTTATTGTTTTAATATTATTTATCATAATTAAATTAAAATTGATAATGTTATTAAATTATAAAATAATATTTATATATAATAAAGTATTGAATAATTTAATTATTATAAATAATAATATAATTTTATTATTTATAATAAAATTTTATATTATATTTATATTTAATTTATAAAATTAAATTATAATATAATATTTTAAAATAAATAATTAAATTAAATAAATATATATTTTTTATGATTTAAATATAAAATAATATTATATATTAATATAATTAATTATTAAATAATATATTATATATATAATATTATTAATTTAAAAATATTTTTAATTAATTTAAATAAATACTTATTATAATATATAAAAATAAAACTTTATTAAAATTTTAAAAATTATTAATATGTAATATATAAATATAATATAATTCATATAAATATATAATTAAAATTTATTTATTTATATTAATTAAATTAATTATAATAATTAAAATAATATATATAATATATTAAATATTAATAAAAAATAAATAATTATATAATTTATTAATATTTATTAATATTTATTATATAATAATTATTATAATATTATAAATTATTTTATAAATTAAAATTAAATATATAAATATTAAAAATATTTTTATTTTATTTATATAAATTCTAATAATAAAAATATAATATTTATTAGCTATAGTTAAAATATATTTAAATATTAAAAAATATAATTATCATATTTTAATTATTTAAAATATTTTGATATTTATTTTATTATTATTTGTTATATTTTTTATAAAAATTACTATAAATTTAGTTAAATATATTTATTTATTATTATAAATGAAAATAATTATTTTTTATTAAATTATTTTAAATAAAACATTATAATTTATTATAAAAAGTTATTTATTATATAAAATATTTAAATATATTTTATACTTTTGTATTAATAAAATTTAATATAATTTATTATATATAAATAATAAATATTAATATAAATATAATAAATTTTATATAAAATAATTATAATAAGCATTACTTGTTTATTATATTGATATAACCCTTGAAAACATCTTTACTGCCCGCATATAAATAAATATAAGTATATTTTAATTATATATTATAAGGAGTAAATTATGGCTTATCGTTCTTTTTCATTTATACCAACATTAAGTAATCATTCGTTATCTGATCGCTTTACACAAATGGATAATTTATTTAGTAGATTAACAGGGGAAACACCTGTTTCTGATACACCAGTTTATAATTTATTACAAAAAGATAAGATTCATTATGAATTACAAGTAAATGTACCTGGTTATAATCAAAATGAATTAGATATTTCAGTGCTTAATAATCAGTTGACTATTATCGGTAATCCAAAGAATAAAGAAATTACTTCATCTAATGAAAAAAATGATATAAAATGGTTACATCATGGTATTGAAAAAAGAAAATTTTCATTTTGTTTAAATCTTGAACATAGAATAACTATTCATAAGGCTAATTTAGATAAGGGGTTATTAACATTGCAATTTATTTATGATATTCCTGAGCAGGAAAAACCTCAAAAAATTACTATTAGTGAACATAATAAATCTTTATCAGCACTTGAGAATAATAATATTTAAATAGAATATAAACCCTCTAATAAAGAGGGTTTATATTTTTATTAAAAAAAAAAAAATAAAATATTTTTAATAAAAAAAATTAATTTAATTAATATTTAAATTAATTTTTTATCATAAATAAATATAAATAATATAAATTATTATTTTAAATAAAATTATAATAAAATAAATTTTATTATTTCTAATATTTAATAAACAAATATTAATATTTCATAATGTTTAATTATAAAATAAAATTTATATAATATAATAATTTTTAGTTTATTTATATATTAATAAATAATTATATAATAATATATTAAGTAATATTATTTTAATAAATAAAATCATTATTATAAATAAATATTTTTTAGATATTTATTTTAATTATATATAAATAATATATAAATATTTATTTTTATAATTTTATAATAATAAATTATTTATTTTAATTATTTATATTAATCAAAATAATATTACTTAATACTTTAATAATTAAATTAATAATTAATATTATTTATATATTAAATTTATATTAAATTACTAATTTTTTAATATTTTAATTATAATTTTATTATTAATATTTTATTAATATAAAAATTTTATTAAAAAATTATACTTGATTAATAATATATATATTACAAATAATTTATTACATATTATATAAAAATATTTTTAGAATAATTATTTATTATTTTTATAATTTATTAATTGATTTTATTATTTTTATTTTATAAATAAATAAAATTAAATTTTTATAATATTAAAATTTAAATTACTAAATATAAAATAATTATTTTAAAGATATTAAATAAATATATTAATTTATTTTATATTTTATAATATTAATAATAATAAAATTACCAATAATAATATTAGTATTAATACTATATATAATAAAATAATAAATTTTATTTAATTTTATTTTTTTTGTGTAAATTATATAAAATTTTTTAATAAATTATTTAATGTTAAAAATTTATTATTTTTATTTATTTATTATATATAGTATAATTAATAATTAATATACATTTATTATATTATAATATATTTTAAATAAAAAATATAATAACAATATATATTATTTTAATTAATATATATTTTATAAATATTTTTAATAAGATTAATTTTATTATTTTAATATAAAACAATAAAATGTATTAAAGTACATCATTATTATTTTAATATATATTAATAATTAATTATTTATATATTAATATTTTATAATAATATATAGCATTATAAATATGAAAATAATTTTTTAATAATTTAAATATATTTTAAAATTTTTATATAATATTATTATATAAATAAAACTTAAAATCATTAATTTTAATTTAAAAATTATTTTTATATTGAAATATTTATTAATAATAGTTTATTGATAATTATTAATTTTTATAATTATTTTAATTATTAATAATGTTAAATAATTTATAATTATTTAATGATGTAAGTGGGTTTTCAATGTATCATTTAAAATATGATTTTTTACGATTATATCTTCTGCAAATAGTAATAACTATTATAATTTTAAGTATTAGTCCATTAGTATTAACTTCACCTTCAAGTATAATAGCTATTCGCATTTGGCCTGCATCTAGTTATACAAGAGTTACATTAGAATCAAATATTGCTTTAAAATATCATCAATTTACTTTATCTTCTCCTGAACGTATTGTTATAGATTTAAAAAATATACAATTGAATAATATTTTACGAAATATTGATAAACAAATAAGTTTACATGATCCTTATTTAAAATTAATCAGAGTAGGAAAATTTGATCAAAAAATAATTAGATTAGTTTTTCAAGTAAAAACTCATGTTAATTTACAAATATTTACTATCACACCTATATCTAATTTTATACATCGTTTAGTTATTGATTTTTATCCAGCTATAAATGTTTACTTAAATGATGATCCATTATTAAGATTATTAGAAGATTATAATAAAGGTAAATTAAATAACACATTAATAATTAAATCTAAAAAAATTAGTAAAATAAAAAAAAATAGAACTATAATAATTATGATTGATCCTGGTCATGGAGGTGAAGATCCTGGTGCAATAGGAAAATATAAAACTTTAGAAAAAGATATTGTATTAAAAATTGCTTGGATATTAAAAATATTAATTAATCATGAGCCTAAAATGAAAGTTTATATGACTAGAAATGAAGATATATTTATTCCTTTACAAGTTAGAGTTGCAAAAGCACGGAAAATGCAAGCTGATTTATTTATTTCTATTCATGCAGATGCTTTTGATAATCGTAAAGCAAAAGGTTCTTCTATATTTGCATTATCTATTAAAGGAGCTACCAGTAATACTGCTCGTTATTTAGCTCAAACACAAAATAAATCAGATGTAATTGGAGGAGTTAGCAAAAGTGGTGATAAATATCTTGATCATACTATGTTTGATTTGATTCAGACAGCTACAATTAATGATAGTTTAAAATTTGGTACAGAAGTACTTAAACAGATAGGTAATATTAATAGATTACATAAAAATATTGTTGATCAAGCTGGTTTTGCAGTATTAAAAGCTCCAGATATACCATCTATTTTAATTGAAACAGCTTTTATTAGTAACGTTGAGGAAGAAAAAAAATTAAAAACAGCAAAATTCCAAAAACAAATAGCAGAATCTATTTTTAATGGTATTAAATCTTATTTTAATAATGGTGGAAAAGTTACTTTACGATAAGTAAATATATTAAATAAATAATCAATCAATTATTAAAATAATTTTTATTTTAAATAAAATACTTTAAATTTAAAATATAATATTTAATATAATTTTAAATAAAAATTCATAATTAAATAATAAATAATAAAATTATACATTATTTTTAAAATTAATTAATATTAAATGTATAATTATTTTTTAAAATTATAATAATTAATATTATATATAATATGTTTATGGTAAAAATAATATTTTTTATTTATTATATATATATTTGTAAGTATTAATATTTTACATTTAATATATATATAAAATGTTAACAATAATTATATTAATATAAATTAATAATTAATTAATTATTAATTTATTAAATTTTAATTATATTTATTTTGTATTTATATGTACTTTAATGTTATAATTATATTAATTGAATATATTAATAGTACATGTTATTTTTATAAATAATATTAATATTAATATATAATTTTACTAATTAATTATAATCTTAATTATATTAAGTTATATAATATTATTATATTTTATTATTAAATTACAATTAATATAATTAAGATTATATAAATTATAAGTTATTCATAAAATATATAATAAGTTAAATGATTATTTTTTAAAAAATATAAAATTATAATATTTTAATATAATATTTTATATTAAATTTATTATAATAAGTTTAATTTTTAATTAATTTTAATAAATAAATTATTATTACAATATAATTATTATTATAATTATTTTATATTTTTTAGATAAACATTTATTATTTAATGTTATTTTATATATTATTTTAATGAATAAAAAATATCTATTATTATTAATTCAACTTTATTTATATATTAATAACATATCATTAATGAAAATATTATTATCTATAATATAAATATAAAAGTTTTATTTATATATTTAATTATTATATCAATAATAATTATTTTTTCATACATTATATAATAATATCTAAGTTTATTAAATAATTTTATACTAAAATTAAAATTAGTATTTTCATATATTTAAATATAATTATAAGTTAAAATCATTTAATATATATAATAAATATTGTTTATTTAGATATTTATTTATAATATCTCTATAAATGCATTAATTATAGATTATTTATATAATTTATTTAATTTTATTTTATTAAAAATAATATAATTTTAATAATAATTTTAAGCATATCTTAATAGAATAATTATTCATTATAAATTATATAATATGATTGCATATAATAAAATAATTTTTAGATGATATATTTACTTAATTTTATTAATAAAATACTATTAATAAATTTTATATATAAACAAATCTTTAAAATAATATTAATTTTAAACTTTGAATAAATAATTTGTTTATTATAATAAAATGACTATAAGTATAAAATTAATTTAATTAATACATATATTATAATAAAATTAAAAGAAGTATTAACAAAATTTTTTTAAATTATTTAATTATTATATAAAATATAAGATATTATACATTTAACTTAACTATTACTTTATTTTTTTAAAAAATATAATATTATTTAATATAAATATTTTTTATATTATAAATATTTAAAATAATTTAATACTTTATTTCAAAATATTATAAATTATTTAATATATTATATTTAATTTTATATATATAAAATTAAATATAATATATTAAAATTTTATTTAATAATTCTTAATAATTTATTAATATCAATTTTTTTTTTAGTTTTTTGATCTATTTTTTTTACAATAACAGCACAATACAAACTATAATTATTATTTTTATCTGGTAAATTTCCTGAAATAACAACAGAACCAGATGGAATTTTACCATAGATAATTTCACCAGTTTTTCTATTATAAATTTTAGTACTTTGGCTAATATAAACTCCCATTGATATAACTGATCCCTCTTCAACTATAATACCTTCAACTATTTCAGAACGAGCTCCAATAAAACAATTATCTTCTATAATAGTTGGATTAGTTTGTAATGGTTCTAATATACCACCAATTCCTACGCCACCTGATAAATGAACATTTTTACCTATTTGCGCACATGAACCAACTGTTGCCCAGGTATCAATCATAGTTCCTTCATCAATGTAAGCACCAATATTAATATAAGATGGCATTAAAACTGTATTACGTGCGATAAATGCACCTTTTCTAACTGTTGCTGGTGGAACAACTCTCAATCCTTCTTGTTGAAATCGATCATGATCATATTCAGTAAACTTCATATCTATTTTATCAAAGTATCTATTTTCTATACCTTTTATTAATTTATTATTATTGATACAAAAGTAAAGAAGTATAGCTTTTTTTATCCATTGGTTAGTTACCCATTTTCCATCTACTTTATTTGCAACCCTTAATTGTCCTTTATCAAGCTGAATGATTACTTGATTAATAGCATCAATTAATTTTTTATCATTTATTTTTGGTGTAATTTGTTCTTTATATTTAAAAGCATTTTCAATAATAGTTTTAAGTTGTACCATAAAATACTAATCCTTTTATTATAATTATTTAAAATATTTATTATAGTTAAAATATAATATATTTTTTATTATATTTTATAATAATTTTATATGTATTTTAAATATAGTTTATTTTACAACTTAATATTATAAAATATTATAAATTTTATTTAAATTATATAATAATTATCAATATATACAAATAAAAAATAATTTTTTATAAAAATATAAATTTTTTAGTTAATATTATTAATATCATGTATAATATTATATTATATTTAATATTAATATATTATATAGATAATATTTCGTAAATATTTTTTAATAACTATATTTTAATTTATTAATTAATTATATTTTCTTATATTATTCATTATTTTAAAGAAAATTATTAATATTTTTATATGATATATTTCATATTAATTATTATATTATAATAATTTTATTTTGAAATTTCACTTAATTAAATAATATTTTATATTTATTATAATTAATATATATGTAATTGCATATATATTAATTATTTTTTATTAAAATATATTTTAGTTAATTTTGATATAAAAATAAATATTAATAGTATTGATTATATATTAAATATTATTAGATATAAATAAATTTAACAATTTAAATATTAAATAATTTATATATAAATTTATAATTATAAAATAATTATATATTATTTATATTATAAATAATATATTATTATTTTATAAAAATTAATTATATAATTTATAATTATTAATAATTATATAAATATATTTTAATTAAATAATCATAAATTAATATAAATAATCTTATTTAAATTTTTATAAAATAAATTATTTATTATAGTAAGTTATTTTATTTTTATAATAATTTTATTATAAAAATAAATAAGATTTTATTAAAAAATACATAATATATATTATTTAATAATTATTATAATATTAATTTTTTATTATCTTATTAATAAATTTATTAATTAACTTAATTTAAATTTAAAATATTACTTTAAACATGTAATATAATAATTTTATACAAAATATAATGTATATTTTGTATAATTAAAGCTGAATTTGATAATTTTAATATCTATATATTTATTTTTACATTTTAATAAAATATATAGTATTATTATATAATAAAATATTTTATATTATTGAATTTATTTATATCATGTATTTTTTATAATAGTAATAAATTAAATAAATTTTATATATTTTAAAATATTTTAAAATATTTTATTTTACTTATTCATATTAAATATTTTTTAATATTTATTATTTATTATTAGTTATTAGTATTAAATTTTATAGCAAATTATAAAAAAATAGAAATATAAATATTTAATGATATTAGTATTTAAATAATATAATAATTATTGTTAATAATTCAAATAATATATTTATATTATATTTTATAATAAATTTTAATATTAAGATAAATATTATAATAATTATTTTTAATATACTTATATTGTATAATATATTATTAAAATAATAATGATTTAATTAAAGTGATAATTATTGTTATAATAATTACAAATAAAATAAATTATTTTATATTATTTATATTAAGTAAAATTTATAATTTTTATTACTTATTATAATTTAATTTTTAATATTTCATATTATATAATTTTATTATTCAATTTATTTATAGTATAAATTATTAATATTTTTATTTTTAAAATAAAGTATTTTGAAAAAATAAAAATAATATATTATTAGGTTAATGTAATATAAAAATAATTTTATTTCATTTAGATAATAATCTAATATGATTAAGTTATATTTAGGTAAATATGATTATGTGTAAAACTCTTGTTATTGTCGAGTCACCGACAAAAGCCAAAACAATTAATAAATACCTTAGCAATAATTATATTGTGAAAAGTAGTATTGGGCATATACGTGATTTACCAAAAAGTGGTGATTCTGGTTTATATAATAATAAAAATTTAAATAATAAAATTAAAAGAGTAAAAAAAGATAAACATGAAATTATTGTAAATAAAATGGGGATTGATCCATATAATGGATGGAAAGCTAATTATCAAATTTTACCTGGTAAAGAAAAAATTGTAGCAGAATTAAGATCATTAGCATCTGATGCTGATCATATTTATTTAGCAACAGATCTTGATCGAGAAGGAGAAGCAATTGCTTGGCACTTACGAGAAATTATTGGCGGTGATAATAAACGATTTAGTAGAGTAGTTTTTAATGAAATTACTAAAAATGCAATTAATAAAGCATTTAGTAATCCTAGTGAATTAAATATTTATCGTGTTAATGCGCAACAAGCTAGACGCTTTTTAGATCGAATTGTTGGTTATATGGTTTCACCGTTGTTGTGGAAAAAAATAGCACGTGGACTTTCTGCTGGCCGTGTTCAGTCAGTTGCTGTAAGATTAATTGTTGAACGAGAGCGTGCAATTAAAATGTTTATTCCACAGGAATATTGGCAACTTCATATTAAATTACTTACTATTGATATGACATTAATTCAAATGAAAGTAACACATGAAAATAATAAACCTTTTAAACCAATTAATAAAGTACAAATTGATTCTGTTATTGAATTATTAAAAAATGTTCAATATTTTGTATCAAAACGTGAAGATCAACATACAATTAGCAAATCTAGTGCACCATTTATTACGTCTACCTTACAACAAGCAGCTAGTATACATCTTGGTTTTAGTGTTAAAAAAACTATGATGATAGCACAGAAGCTTTATGAAGCAGGTTATATTACTTATATACGTACTGACTCTACTAACTTAAGTAAAGATGCTTTAATAATGGCACGTAATTATATTATGCATAATTTTGGTGAAAAATATTTACCTAAATATGAAAATATTTATGCTAATAAAAAAAGTTCTCAAGAAGCGCATGAAGCTATTCGTCCTTCTGATATAAATATTAATATTGACTCAATTAATGATATAGATGTAGCTGCTAAAAATTTATATCAGTTAATTTGTAATCAATTTCTTGCTTGTCAAATGACACAAGCCGAATATTATTCAACAATATTAACTGTTAATGCTGGTAATTTTAAATTAAAAACTAAAGGGCGTATTTTACTTTTTGATGGTTGGACAAAAATTATTCCATCATTATATAAAAATTATGAATATAAAATACCTAAAATAGTTAAAGTAGATAGTCAACTTAAATTATATGAATTATTTCCTAGTAAACATTTTACTAAACCACCAGTTCGTTTTAGCGAAGCTTCTTTAGTTAAAGAACTTGAAAAACGAAGGATTGGCCGACCTTCAACTTATCCTATTATTATTTCAACTATTCAAGATCGTGGTTATGTAAAAATTGAAAATCGTAAGTTTTATGCTGAAAAAATAGGTGAAATAGTAACTGATAGATTAGATGAATATTTTAGTGAATTAATGAATTATAATTTCACAGCTATAATGGAAGATCAGTTGGATTTAATAGCAAAAAACTGTATAGAGTGGAAAAGTGTATTAGATAATTTTTTTATTTCTTTTACTAAGCAGCTTGAAATTGCAAATAAGACTTATGAAAATGGTGGAATGAGACCTAATCAGATGGTATTAGTATCAATTAAATGTCCTGAATGTTATAGACAAATGGGAATTAGAATAGCTTCTACTGGAGTTTTTCTTGGATGCTCTGGTTATAATTTGCCAAAAAAAATATTTTGCAAGAAAACAATTAATTTAATTCCTGAAAATGAATTATCTACTATTTTAAAATGCAAAGAAGAAGACTTGGAAACACATGCTTTATTATCTCGTCATAGATGTAATAAATGTAATATTGCTATGGATAGTTATTTTATTAACAATAAATATAAATTATATATATGTGGAAATAATCCAGTATGTAATGGTTATGAAGTTGAAGAAGGTAAATTTCATATTAAAGATTATGATGGAAAAATTATTAAATGTGATAAATGTTATTCAGAAATGTATCTAAAAATTGGGAAGTTTGGAAAATATATGGAGTGTATTAATAAATCTTGTAAAAAAACTAGAAAAATCTCAAAGAATGGTAAAGTATTATCTTCTAAAGAAGATCCAATTCCACTTCCAGAATTATCATGTGAAAAATCTGACGCTTATTTTGTATTAAGAGATGGAGAATCAGGAATATTTTTGGCGGCTAATAATTTTCCTAAATCAAGAGAAACTCGTATACCTTTAGTTGAAGAATTAGTTTTTTTTAAACATAGATTACCTGATAAATTTTATTATTTAACTTTAGCACCAATTGTAGATCCTAATGGAAATAAAACAATAGTGAAATTTAGTCGCAAAACTAATGAACAATATATATCCTCAAAAAAGAATGGTAAATTTACTAATTGGAATATATTTTATATTAATGGTAAATGGGATACAAAAAATAAATAAAATTAATAATTATTATTAAATGTTATTAATTATTAAAATTAAATTTAATTTATTATTAATATTAATATGTAATAATGTAAAATATTTTATAAAATATACTGTATATTAATATTAATTTTTTTAACTTAATAGATAATTTTTAATATAAAAAGAATTATTATTTATCTACATTATAATTAAAAAACTTTACTTTACTAATATTAGTTAAATGATGTAAAAAAATTTTTTTATATATATTATGTATTAATATATTATAAATTATAATTAATATAATTTTTTATAATATTTATATTATTAGATTAAAAGAATTAAATCATATATATTTATATATTTTATCTAAAAATTATTAATTTATATTAATAATATATTAAAATCAATAATTATTGTACAATTAAAAATTAAATATATTCATTTTTCTTTAAATTATTAATTTTTAATTTAATAAATATCTTAATCATTTATTTATAAATAAGATAAATTTAATTCTTAAATTAAATATTATATTAAAATATTTAAATTATTATAATAAAATTTAATTTTTTTATTAATATTAAATGTTTTTATAAAAAATTTTATATAAATTTTATTTTTAATAAATCGTTTATATTTAAAATAATTTAGTATCTATTTATTATAATAATATTTACTTATAAAAAATTTATTAACTAAATTTTAATAATAAAATAAATTTTTATTTTATAAAATAAAAATTTATATTATATAAGTAATATAATAATATAATAATTTTAATAATTTATGAATCTTTAATAATTTGATTAATAGTTAAAAGAATTTTTTTCTGAATGATATTTTGAAATATTAGTATTTATTGGTAAATACTATTAATTTTAATTGAGTAAAATAAAAACATTTTACTACATTTTTTCTATCATTAACAATATTTGATGCACATTTATTAAAGTAGTTAATTTAGAATATTTATAATATTGATGATCATAAAACTCATATGTATTAATTAATAATATTCCTTTTTATTTTAGACTATAAAAAATTGCGATGAATTTCCAATGCCTGCTATTGCAATAACTTATTTTAATGTATGTACTATTTTTTCTCTAGTTAACATATTAATAGTAATATATTTAGTTAATTTCATATAAATCTTACTATATTTAACATTCCATCATTAGTAATAATACCATTGATATTATTTAAGCAATGTTGATATTTACATAATTACCCTGTTGGTAATAACCAACTATTACCAAAACAATTAATACCATAAATAATAACAATTTTAAAATTATTTTGCAGTGCATAATGTTGAATCTACATTATCATAAATAATAACATCTAAATTTTTTTACTTAATCAATATTTTAACTACTTCTGATCTTTTATGGGAAATTATTACTAAAATACGAGTTCTGCAATAAATTAAAACAAGTTCATATCCAACTTCCTTTATTTTTGTATTTTTATCAATTAATAACGGATAATATGTAGATTTACTGTTATATCTATGAGATACTACTCCTAAGTAATATCCTTGTAATAAAAGTTGTTCAACTAACAAAATAACAATTGGAGTTTTATAATTTCTACCAATAGTAAATTATCTACAATAATAATAGGTATTAATGATTTTCAAATAGTAATGATATCTAAATAATAACAAAAACGTCTTATTATAATAATACTATATAATATTGATAATAGTATTAATAAAATATATAATCGTGTTTTACTTAACTATATTTTTAAATCATTATTTAAATTGTACGTTATATAATTAAACATATGATCCATTATATTTAAGTAAGTTTTTATGATTCCATTTTTAATAATTTTTTGTCTTGAATAACTAAAATTTTATCTATATTTTCTATAATTGAAAGGCAGTAAGTAATAATTATAGAAGTTTTATTTTTTTATAATTTATTTAATATTTATTAAATGGATATCTATGATTCTGTATTAAGCTAAGATGTAAATTCATCGAAAATTAATATATATAAGTTATTTAATAAAGCTCATATAATAGCAATTTTTTACTTTTATTTACCATAAAATATAATATTATTTTTATAAATCATAGTATTTGGAACATTGTTTAATTTTTTTCAATAAAATCTATTACAGAAACTATTTTAACAAATTTTTCTATTGTTTTACAATTAAATTTATCATCGGTAGTATAGAAAATATTATTTGCAATAGTATCATTAAAAAG
Organism: Arsenophonus endosymbiont of Ceratovacuna japonica; assembly: GCA_024349725.1. GTDB lineage: Bacteria > Pseudomonadota > Gammaproteobacteria > Enterobacterales > Enterobacteriaceae > Arsenophonus. The sequence goes on along the minus strand of AP026064.1, from coordinate 618,800 downwards.
ATAGACATCTTGAGAAACAAATGCTACTTAATGACGTAAAAATATTAAAGTATATTCATATAAATTATGATTATAAAATAATATTTGTCCATCATTAACTTAATAAAATCTAATAATTAAATTAGTAATAGTATGTTTTTCTGAACCAGAACGAATGACTAAAGTAATTGATTTTTAGAATATATATTAAAATAAATATTATATAATGTTGGATATTTTTGTTGTATATTTAAAAGTAACATTTTTAAATTCTATTTTATCTATAGTATTTTTTAATACTAATGTATCTTCATCTTTTTCTTATTTTATATATAAAATACCAAATAATATTTGGTATGCAGTTATATCTCATTAAAATAATTAACATTTATTAATTATTTTAATGAATGTACTAATGTAAATATAAACGAAAAAACTTCACCAATAATTTCCACTGTTAATGTTTTTATAACTTTTGGGAAATTAGAAATATAAAGTGTAAAAAATAATGCTAATAAAATAATTAATTGAGTAATTAGATAATATATTAAAGTTGTTGTTATTATTTTTATAGTTTATTGGTGAATATAGTTACTTACTTTACTAAGCGTTTAGTTTTGATTTTTTGTTCATCAAAAAATCAAAATTTCTTTATAACTTTTTAATATCCATTCTATACTAAAAGTTACTTAACCAAATATTAATTTATATACTTTTGATAATATTTCTAAAATATTTATAAACTAATCTAATAGTTAATATAATAATAGTAACAATTACAATCAATATTAATGAAATATGTCAACTATGATAAAACATTAATCTGAATAAATCCAATAAAATAAGTATTTTCTCTAATAACAGTGATTAAAGTATTATAGGAAGATAAGGTAATTTGTTCAGAATCATAAGTAATTATGAGAAAATCATATTCCTGTTGATTGTTTATCAAAAAATAACTAGAATTCCTATTATATGATAAAATAAAAATATACATATATTAATTACTATATTACTAAAAACTCATACAACATAATAATTAGAAATAAAACTAAACAATCCTATTATCAATATGATTACTAATATGGAAATAAGTAACTATTTTAGTATATTATTATTATTTTTTCCAAAATCTTCATTAAGTAAAAGTTTAATAAAGATATTATTAATACATCTCCAGTTGCATTAATAATTAATGCTATAGTAGCTATAGTTAATCCTAATTTAAATTCTAAAATTATTACTCATAATCGATTAAATATTTAATAATTGAAAATTTGTTATTATTCATTATTATTAAATTGTTAAATATATATAAATAAGTTAATTATTTTATTAATGAAAATCTTAAATACTAAATGATTTATGATAACTATATATTATAAACTTATAACTTACAATATATTATTTAAATTTTATTATTTGTATTTAAATAATTTATATTTATATATTATTATATCCTATTATAAAATAAATATTAATATAGTGAATTTTACTATAATTTTATATAGTAATATATAATTTTATTTAAAAAATATTATTTTTAAATAATAACAATATATTTTAATTGATTATATTATTATAGAATTTTATGCTATAAATAATAATTATCAGATAATTATATAAATTAAAATTATTAATATATATTTTATTAATATATATTATATAAAATAATTTATTCTATTATATTAAAATGATATATTATAATTATCATTTTAATAATAATTATTTTTGAAATAAATATCTTTTTGTAATTATATTATTCTTTGATAATTAGGTATATAATTAATATTTTAATGAAATATATATATTATATAATTAATAGTAACTTTTTTAAGATATATACTAATACATTTTACTTAATATTAATTTTAATTAGTTTTAAAACTTAATATTATTTTTTTTAATATTTAATATATTTATATAACTTTATAAATTTACAATTAATATAAATTATATGTTTAATTAATTATATTTAAATATTAAAAAAATATATATTATTAATTATAGATATTATAAATAATTTATTAATAAATATAATAATTATTAATAATTATTATAAAAATAAAATAATTATATATTTAATAAATATCTTTTAATATTATATTTAAAATCAATTTATAATTTTAATCAGATAAAATTGAATTTATAATATATTATAATATTTTAAATAATAATTAAATAATTTTATATTTTTATAATTAAGATTTTATTAATTAACTTTTATAAAATTATAATAATTAAGATAAAATAAGATAATAAAAATCAAATGATATAAATACTTTTAATTATAAAATATATTTTTAAGTAATTAAGTTTAATATTAATATTAAACTTAATTTTTATTATTTATTTGTTATTAAATGTATATTTTAATATAAAATAAATTATATAATAGTAAAATAAAGTATTTTGTTTATTAATAAGTTGAATATATTATAAATATTAGTTAATATGTTAAAGTTTATTATAAATAAAAGAAATTACTATATTAAATATTATTATATGATAATATAAATTTAATATTATAAAAATATATTTTTATTTTTAATATAATTTATCAAAATATTAATTTTATTAAAATAATAATATTTAGTAGATTTATATCTATTAATATATTAAATTAATTTTATATAATATTTTAAATAAAAATATTGTAATTTATAATATTAAAATCTTAAATAAATAAAATATGAATAATAAGTAAATTTAATAAAAATTTATACATAAATTATAATTATATTTTAGTTAATTTATTTTAATAATTTTATATTTTAATTATTAATATTTATAACAAAATATTCATAATATATTTAGTATATATTAATGTATTTTAAAATTAGTTAATATATAAATATTATTTATATTTTAAAATGATATATTTAATATATTTACATAATATAAATTTATTATATTTTAATTTCATATAATATAAATATATAAATATTTTGATATTTTATTATAGGCCCCCATTACTAATTTAATTAGTTAGTGGTTATTATCAATGAATAATTTTAGTAATACCAAAATATGATAGAGAAACGTAATATATTTTTAGTTGGACCTATGGGAGCTGGAAAAAGTACTATTGGTCGACAAATAGCACAAAAACTTAATATGGAATTTTTTGATTCTGATCAAGAAATAGAACGACGTACTGGCGCTGATGTAAGTTGGGTATTTGACTTAGAAGGTGAGGAAGGTTTTCGAGATCGTGAAGAGAAAATTATTAATGAGATTACAAAAAAACAAGGAATTGTTTTAGCAACAGGTGGAGGATCAGTAAAATTAAAGGAAATACGAAATCATTTATCTGCTAGAGGGGTAGTAGTTTATCTTAAAACAACAATTGAAAAACAAATGGCACGTACTCAACGTGATAAAAAAAGACCTTTATTACATATAAATGATAACGTTCGCAAAATGTTAGAAAAATTAGCTCATGAACGAAATCCATTCTACAAAGAAATTGCAGATATTATTATTCATACCAATTATCAAAATACAAAAATAATTACTAATCAAATTATTGAATTATTAAATAATATTTAATATATAATAATTATATATTTATATATATAAATATATAATTATTATAATAAATAAAATATTATTTTATATTATATATTATAATAATAAAATATAGTTTTTTGTAAAAAAATTATTATTAAAATTATTTATATCATTCACTTAATATATAATTATATAAGTTATTAATTCTTGTATTTAATTAAATGTTGAAATAATAAATAATAATTAAATAAGAAATATATTAGATAAGTAATTATTATAATTTTATATATTTAATATAATATTTTAATTTAATAAATATGTTTTATATTTACATATAAATTATTATAAAATTAATTAGAAAAGATAAATATATTAAAATTAATATTAATATTATTAATATTTTACATTATTAATAATTAACTAATATAAAATATTAACTATTTAAAAACTTGATACTAATTTTATTATTAATGATATTTTATTAAATTATAGTTATTAATCAATTGAGAGAATTAAAATTAATTATAAAATAAAATAAAATATATAATTTAAATATATATAAATTAAAATAATAATTTATTATATTTTTGCGTTTAATAATTATATTATATAGTTAATTTAATTTTAATTTCATTATTACTTAAAAGAATTTATTAAAAAATTAATTAATTAATTATAAAATGTTATTTAGTGATTAAAATAAAATATTTATAATTTTACTTACTATTTTTAAAAATTAAATTATTATCTTAAATAAAACTTAAAATAAATAATTACTAAATATATATATTATTTATTAAATAATAATATATACAAAATTAATATATTAAAAATTAATTATATATTTTAAATTTAGAAATAAATATTTTATATTAAAAGAAATAAAAAATTTATCATATAAATAATTTTATAAAATTTTATACCATTTAAATATTATCTTTAATATACATAATTCATGTTATATTATTTGTGTATTAAATTTAATTTATTTAATATTTATAAATATTATAGTATAATATTTTATATAATAATTAATATTATTTATAATAATATTAATTTAATATTATTAATATGATAAAAATATAAATATATATTAATAATTTTAATATAAAAATATTAAATAAAATATAACTAAAATATATTTGTTTATTTATAAAAAAATAAAATAATAATAAATAAAAAATAAAAAAATAAATTGGAAATAATAATGAAAAAATTTATAATTGCTCCATCTATTTTATCAGCAAATTTTGCATGTTTAGGTGAAGATATTAAAAAAGTTATTGAAGCTGGAGCTGATATTATCCATTTGGACGTTATAGATAATCATTATGCTCCTAATTTAACTTTTGGCCCAATCATATGCAAAGCATTACGAAATTATGGTATTAAAACTATTATTGATGTACATTTAATGGCAAAACCAGTAGATCGATTAATTGTTGATTTCGCTAAAGCTGGTGCAAATTATATAACTTTTCATATTGAGGCAATTAAACATATTGATAGTACACTGCAATTAATTAAAGATAATGGATGTAAAGCTGGTGTGGCTTTTAATCCATCTACACCATTAAATTATTTAGATTATATAATAGATAAATTAGATATAATTTTAATTATGTCAGTTAATCCTGGATTTAGTGGACAAACTTTTATTTTAAAAACTATAAATAAATTATCTCAAGTTCGTAAAGTTATTAATAATAATGGTTATAATATTCATTTAGAAGTTGATGGTGGAATTAATATTAATAATATTATTAATGTTGCAAATGCAGGTGCTGATATTTTTGTAATAGGTTCTGCAATTTTTAACCAATTAAATTATAAAATTACTATTGATAGTATTAGAAAAAAATTAACTGAAAATATTAAATAATATTAATATATAAATTAATATTTATAAATAATAATTTATATATTATTGATTGTATCAATTAATTTAATTTTATAATTTAATATATATATATTTCAAATAACATTTAAATTAAATATTTATTAAAATTAATAATTAATTTTTATATTTGATAAGAATATAATAAAAATATATTATATTACAATTTATTTTTATTAAAAATTTTATTTATATTGTTATTATCATATGATTTAAAAATAAAGTATACTTAATTAATATTAATTTAATTTAATTTCATTTATAATTATAATCTATATTTTATATTATATAAATATAGATTATATATATAATATAATTTATAATATTCTTTAATTAAAATTATTATTTTAATAATTATAAAAATATAATATGAACATATATCCAATAAAATCAATTAATACTAATAAAAAACTTATTGTATTTAGTGGAACTCAACCATCTGGTGAATTAACTATTGGAAATTATATTGGGGCATTACAGCAATGGGTTTATATGCAAGATAATTATGATTGTATTTATTGTATTGTTGATCAACATGCTATTACAGTATATCAAAATCAAAAAGAATTAAAAAAACGGACACTAGATACATTAGCTTTATATTTAGCTTGTGGTATTGATGTTAAAAAAAGTATTATTTTTGTGCAATCACATGTTCCTCAAAATGTTCAACTTAATTGGGTACTTAGTTGTTATACATATTTTGGTGAATTAAGTCGTATGACGCAATTTAAAGATAAATTAAAACATAATGATAAAAATATTAATGTTGGTTTATTTAATTATCCAGTATTAATGGCTGCAGATATTTTACTTTATCAAACAAATAAAGTACCTGTAGGTATTGATCAAAAACAACATTTAGAATTAAGTCGTAATATTGCTCATCGTTTTAATTCGATGCATGGTAAAGTATTTACTATACCTGATCCATTTTTTTCTAAAAAAGGATCTAGAATTATGTCTTTACAAGAACCATACAAAAAAATGTCAAAATCGGACATTAATTATAATAATATTATAACTTTATTAGAAAATCCTAAATCAGCAGTTAAGAAAATAAAATTAGCTATTACAGATTCCAATAAATTACCTAAAGTTTATTATGATTTGAAAAATAAACCAGGTATTTCTAATTTAATGAATATACTTTCTGGTATAACAAATATGTCTATATCAGAAATAGAAGAACAATTTTCTGGAAAAATGTATTTTGAATTTAAAAATATTGTAGCTGAATCTGTTTCAAATATATTAATAAATATTCAAAGTCGTTTTTATGAATTTCGCAATAATGAAAAAGAATTAAATAATATTATATCTGAAGGTGCTAGTAAAGCAAAAGATAGAGCACAGATAACTTTAAATAAAGTTTATAATGCTATTGGTTTTTATTAATCAAATAAAATAATTAAATATTTATTAAATCAATTATTTAATATTGTATTTTTATTGGTATATACAAATAATATTATTTGTATAAATTTTCTATTTTTAATTATTATTTTAATATATAAACTATAATTAATTATTTATTTTAAAATTATATTATAAATATTTTTAATCATTTAATAGTAAAACTTATAATTTTACTATTAATAATTACAATTAAATATATAATTATAATATATGAATTTCTTAAAAAAATATTTAAAATATTTAATTATTTTTTATATTATAATAATAAATTAATATTAATAAGTATATTATATTATTTTTCATTTTATTCTTAAAACTTATACTAATAATTATTAATAAATTTTAGTTTAATATATTAAATTATATCTTATTACCCAAAATAATCAGTTGCAAAAATAATATATTTAGTATTAATATATAATATTTTAAATTTTTAATAATTTTTAATCATTTTTATATATAATGACTTAATAAAATATAAATTTATATAAGTAATATTTACTGTTTATAGAATAATATAAATTTAATATATAATTAATAATTTATATTGTTAATGATAGTTTATAGTAATTTATCAAGATAAAATATAATTATAGTTAAAAAATATTTTTATAGTTATATTATATAAATATTACTTATATTATTTGGTAAATATATTTAAAGAATATTATTAATAAAATTTATATATATATTTTATTAATTTTAATTATTTTGTATATTAATTTTATGTATAATAATATATAAAATAATGAATATAATTTATTTTATTTTGGCCCCTTAGCTCAGTGGTTAGAGCATACGACTCATAATCGTTTGGTCGCTGGTTCAAATCCAGCAGGGGCCATATTATAATATTTTTAAATGTTAATTAAATTAAGATGTAAATATTTTTAAAAAATTATTTATTATACATTATTGTATATTTAAATAAAAATTATTTATTAATATATAATTTTTATTATTATTAAAGTAAAATTATATATTAATTAATTTAATATATAAAATTTATATTTATTTTTAATTTATTTATAATTACAATATAAAATAATATTATAATTAGATAATATATTAAATTAATATTTCAATTTGAATTATAATTCAAATTGAAATAATAAGTAAATAAATAAAATAATAGAGTTAATTAAATATGGATCGTGTTTATATAGCTATTGGTAGTAATTTAAATAATCCATTGTTTCAAGTAAAAAGTGCTATCAAAGAATTACAACAATTACCAAATACTAAAAATATTATTATTTCTTCTTTTTATCGCTCTAAACCTATGGGATCACAACAACAGCCAAATTATCTAAATGCTGTTATTTCATTAGATACTGACTTACCTCCAAATGTTATATTTAAATATACTCAAGAAATTGAATTAAGGCATGGTAGAATACGTAAATTTGATCGATGGGGGCCAAGAACATTAGATTTAGATATTATATTATATGGGCAAAAAATTATTTTAACAACGAATTTAATTATTCCACATTATGGACTTAAAGAGCGAAATTTTGTACTTTATCCTTTATTAGAAATTGCACCTATGTTATCTTTTCCTAATGGTGTATTATTAAAAGATAAATTAATTTATATTAAAAAAAATAATTTAACTTTATGGTGAATAAATAATAAATAATTTATTAATTTATAAACATTAAAATTATTATTTAATATTTTATTAATTATTAATATTAAATAATTATATTTAATTATATTAAATATAATTTATATTCAATATATTATAAATAATAATAATTATTTACGATAAAATAATATAACATTTAATATTAACTTAAATATATTAATATTTTATTTAAAATATTATTTTCATTTTCATTCTTATAAAAGTAATATATTTTATATTAAGTTTTAAATTAATATATTTATTAGTATTAATAAATAATAAAGTTATTATAGATAATAATAAATATATATTATATATTATATATATACTTGAAGTATTTTAATTTTAGTATAAAATTATATTAAATATTTAAAAATTTAATTAATAATACTATAATTTAATAATTAATATAATTATATTTTAATTATCTTTATTATTATTAATAATAATTAATATTATTATTTTATGTTAATTAAAAATTTTACTAAAAAGTAACATAAAATATATTTTATTATAATTTTAATTTTAAAATGTAAATAAAATTTTATAAAGTAATAATATATAAATAAATATATATAATTATTATTTTAATAAGTATATTAATATAACTATATAAAAATAATATTAGACAATTATTCAATATAATTAAATTTATTATATATAATATATAGTTATTATTTTAAAATTAATAATTAAATATTTTATTTGTAACTTTTTTTTGCAAAAATATAATTAATGATTAATAATAATATATTAGTAATATGATTATATAATAAATATATTTATACTATAATGTAAATATTAAATAATAATATTTTAAAAGTAGTAATTAATTAAAATAAAACAATAATTAATTGATAATTAAATTTAAATAATAATTCTATAATTATTATTTTGCATTATATATTTCTCTTAAATTTCAAATATAAAATAATTAAAATAATTTAAAATATATAAATTTTATTTAATGATATACATAAAGCTATTAGTTTTTTTATTTTTAATTATAATAAATTATTAATTTAATATTAATAAATAAATAATTTTAATTTTTATTTTACAATAATATTTATTTAACTAAATAGATAATTATTATATAAATTATTAAAATATATTTTATATTGTATTAAATATTTTATATGTAAAATATTATTTTAGTAATTTTAAAATTTGATATTTTAACTATAAACTGTATATATATTAAGTATAATAATAAAATATCTATAGGAGAAATTTTATGTCAATTACAGTAAATTCGCTTATTAGCGATAGTTTCAATTTTTTAAAAAATCAAATAATTAATATTTTAATATTATCATTTATTTCTGCAACTATTACTTTAATACTATATTATTTTTTAATTCCAATTGATGAAATAGGAATGATTATTAAAAATATTAGTAGTCAAAATGAATCAATTTCACTTTTAACATTTGTAAGTAAATTATCTAATGAAGAAAAAGTAATAATTATAAAAGTTTCTTTATTGTCATTAACTATAGTTTTTATTGGATTAACATTTTTAATTTCTTCAATAATTACTTATTTATCAGAAATAAGTTCTGGTAACATTATTAATGTATTACAATCTTTTATACTTTCATTACGTATATTACCTAATATAATAATTTTACTTATTATATGTACAATTATAATTTATCTAGGTTTTATATTATTTGTATTACCAGGTGTTATTTTAGTTATTGGATTTTCTTTATCACCAATTATCTTAATAACAAATAAAAATATTATTTCACCACTACAAGCTATAAATCAAAGTTGGAATATAGCATTTAATTATTGGTGGTTAATTTTATCAATTTTATTACTTTGGTTAATATTACAAATATTACTTACTATGTTACTTGGACATTTTAGTTTTTTATTTGGCATATTAAATAATATTATTACTTTCACATTAAATAATGTACTTACTTCATTTGTTTTTATATATCTTTTTCGTCTTTATATGTTATCTAAAAAGTAACTAATTAAATAAATAAAATTCTCTAATTATTATTTAATAAATATATCATTATAATAATTTATTATTAATTTTTATTAAATATTAATTTATTTTTAATATTAAAATAAAATTAATGAATGAATTATAAGTTTTATAAATTTATTGTTTTTATTTTTTATAACTTATATAAATATATATTTAATATTAATAATTAAATTAAATATTAAATAATAATTTAATAGATAAATTTAATAATAATGATTTATTATTAAATATTGTAATCATTATAAAATAAAATTTAATTTATTATGAATAATAATATTTTAATATTTAAAAGAGTATTATGTAATATAAAATATTATTATTTTATAATATAATTAATAATTTATTATTTTATTTTATATTTAACTATAATGTATATATAAAAATTAATTAATAAAATATTTATATTAAAAATAAATTAATTTAGTTTAATATTATTTTAAACATATATTATTTTATATTTAGCATAATAATTATAATTTTATATTAATTAATTGTTAAAATTAATTTTATAAAGATATACTTTATATAATTTTATTTTTGTATTATTAATTTATATATTTTTTATTATTTTAAATAAAAAATATTTTTGTATCTTAAATATTAATAAAATAATACTTTATTAATATAAAATTAAATTATATTTTTAATATAAATTATTAAAATATTTTTTTCCTTTAATAGTAATATTAATTTAAAATATTATAACAAATTATAAAAAACTAATATTCAATTAAATATAATAAATTATAATATAATTATTTAATTATAAAATAATTAATTATAATTTATTTATTATAATATAATTATATATATAAACAATATTATAAATATTTAATAAAAAACTTACTTAATAATATAAATTTGATAAACTGTCATAGTTATATTAGTTATAATAAAAAAAATAAAATAATAAATCATTTATTATAATTAATATAATAAAAATATTTTTAAATTAATATAATTATATAAACTTTATTATTAACTGTAAATAAAATTTATTTTAAAATAATAAAAGTTAACTAAAATTAAATAAATATTTTATTTATTATGAAATTAAATTATTATTTAATTTCATAATAAAAGTTAATATAAATAATAAAGTATAAAATAATTAAAAATTTAAATATATTAAACATATTTTAAGATAGGGATATATTTATTATGGTAGCTATTTATGTTTTATTAAATTGGGTATTTTTTTTTATATACTGGCTAATAATAGCTATAGTTGCTATATGTATTTTATTAAAAAGACGTCCCGTAACTTTTATTCTAACTTGGTTATTAATTATTTATATAATTCCATCAATTGGTATTATTACTTATTTAGCTTTAGGTGATTTATATCTTGATAAACTTAAAATAATAAAATCAAAAGATATATGGTCTTCAGTTTCATTTTGGATTAAAAAATTTAAAAAATCCAAACATATTATTTGCAAAAATAATAGTATCATTGCAGAATCTTTATTTAAATTATGTGAAAAAAGGCAAGGAATTTCTGGAGTTAAAAGTAATAAAATTAAACTTTTAACAAATTATCAAGATGCTATAAATACTATTATAAATGATATTAATTCAGCTTATTACAATATTGAAATGGTATTTTATATTTGGCAAGATGAAGGTTTAGTTTGCAAGGTTACAGATGCGCTAATAAATGCATCAAAACGTGGTGTAAAATGTCGAATTATGATTGATTCTGCTGGTAGTTGGTCTTTTTTTCATAGTCAAAAACCAAATAAAATGCGGGAAGCAGGAATAGAATTAATAGAATCGTTAAAAGTAAATTTATTTCGTTTATTTTTACGTCGCATAGATATACGACAACATAGGAAAATAATTATTGTTGATAATTATATTTCCTATGTTGGTAGCATGAATATGGTTGATCCTAATTATTTTAAACAAAAATCTAATATATGGCAATGGATAGATATAGTTGTTCGAATGGAAGGACCAATTTCAATAATACTTGGTATTATTTATTCATTTGATTGGGAAATGGAAACAGGTAAAAGCATCATACCTCCTATACCTTCTAATACTAATATTGTTTCATTTGAGAAAATTATTACTTATTCAACGCAAGTAATTGCTTCAGGACCTGGTTATCCAGAGGAATTAATTAAACAATCTTTAATGATTACTATTTTTTCTGCTCGTAAACAGTTAATTTTTACTACTCCTTATTTTGTTCCTAGTGATGATTTAATAAATGCTATTTGTACTGCATCAATGCGTGGAGTTGAAGTATTAATCATTATTCCTAATTGGAATAATTCTTTTTTAGTACATTGGGCAAGTCGATCATTTTATTCTGAATTATTAGAAGCAGGAGTAAAAATTTATCAATTTAACGATGGACTTATCCATACAAAAAGTCTATCTGTTGATGGAGAATTAAGTTTAATAGGATCAGTTAATTTAGATATGAGAAGCCTTTGGCTTAATTTTGAAATTACTGTTGTTATTGATGATAAAAGTTTTAGTAATGATTTAAGATTAATTCAATATGATTATATTGCTCATTCTACGCCTTTAATACAAAAAAATTGGAATAAACGTCCATTATGGAATCATGTTATTGAACGCATTTGTTACTTATTTAGTCCATTATTATAATAAATTTAATAAAAATTAAAAATATATTATTAATTATTGTAACAAAATCAAAAAATAATAATAAATTAATTAAAAATATTTATTTATATAATAATTATAATTATTCTTTATATTTTTATTTTAATAAAATAAAAAATTTTTATAATAAATAAATTTTATATAACTTAATATTATAAATAATTTATATAAAATGTTACTAAATTATAGTATTATTATTTATAATATTTTAAAAAAAAATAGATTTAATACCTGTAATAATAAATTCAACACCTATTGCCATTAATAACAATCCCATAATTTGAGTAATAATATCAATTACATTTTGTCCTAAATATTTAACAAATATTGTTGATGAACGAAAAAGTAACCAACAACATAAAGTAAAAATAATGCAAGTTAAAGATAAACCAATTAAATTTTGCCATCCTTGCCAATGAGATGACCACACAATACATGAACTAATTGCTCCAGGGCCGGCCATTAAAGGTAATGCTAAAGGAACAACACCAATTTTGTCATAAATAATATTTTCTAATTTTTCGTTTTTATTTTGTTTATTTTTATCAATTAGTCCACCATTCATAGACATAGCAATAGTTATAATAATTATTCCACCTGCAATACGAAAAGAATCAATTGAAATACTAAATAATTTTAAAAAAATATCACCTAATAATAGTGAAACACATAATATAATTGCTACAGAAAAATTAGCTACTAAATTAGTTCTATTTCTCTCTATATCACACTGATAATTAGTCATGCTAATAAATATAGGCAAAACTCCTATTGGATTAACTAATGCAAAAAGACATAAAAAAAACTTAATATAATTAGGCAAATCTAATAAATTATTAATCATAATTTAGTTCCTCATTAAATATTAATCATTAGATATAATTAATTATTTATAATAAATAGCATTTATTCTACAAAAATACTTTATATGAAAATAATATATTTATCTAGTTAAAATTAAAAACTAAATATAATTAATAATTTTATATAATAAATAAATAATTTTAATGTTTATTTATAATAATATTTTATTTATTAAATAAATGTTATTTTTATTTTAAAATTTTATATTTAAAATTTAAAGTCATTCTTGATTTTTAATATTAAATATTATAGTAAATTATAAAAAAATTAAAATATATTACTATAATTATATTATAGTATAATTATAGCATTAAAATATATATTAATTAAAATTAAATAAAATTATTATTATTTTATTTATTTAATAAAGTAAATAAAATAATATTTATTTAATTAAAATTTTTTATTTAATTATTTTTCAATTATTTATATATATTAAATAAAAATACTTTTTAATTAAAATATATTAATTATAACATTTTATAAAATATTATAATTTTAATATATTTAAATTAAACATTAAACTTAATATTTATCATTTAATAATAAAATATTATTATTTTATAATTATATTATTAAAATAAAAAAATTAATTATTTACTAATAAGATATCATTAATATATAAAATTAAATTAAATTTTAGTTAGTAAAAATTAAGGAGTTATAATGAGTAAGAAATATTATAGTATTTATAATAACATAAATATGTTAGGTAATTTATTATGTGATATAATTAAAAATGATTTAGGCCAAGATATTTTAGATAAAGTAGAATTTATTCGTAAATTATCAAAATCTTCTCGTTCAGGTAATAAAGAACATCGTGAAATATTGTTAAAAACATTACAAAATCTATCTAATAATGAACTTCTTCCTGTAGCTAAAGCATTTAATCAATTTCTTAATTTAGTAAATGTTGCAGAACAATATTATAATATTTCTCCTCATGGTGAATCAATTAGCAATCCTATTATATTAAGTAACCTTTTTAATTATTTAAAAGAAAAAAAAATAACTAATGAAGTTATAATTAATATAATGAATAAATTATCTATTGAATTAGTATTAACTGCTCATCCAACAGAAATAACACGACGTACTTTAATTAATAAATTAGTTAAAATTAATACTTGTTTAGTACAATTAGATCATGACGATTTAATGGATTATGAACGTAATAATATTATGAGACATTTACGTCAATTAATTGCTCAATGTTGGCATACTGATGAAATTCGCAAAAATCGTCCTAGTCCAATTGATGAAGCTAAATGGGGATTTACAGTAATTAAAGATTCATTGTGGGAAGGTGTTACATCATTTTTACGTGAACTTAATAAACAACTAGAAATAAATTTAAAAATTAATTTACCAATTGATACTAATTTAATACGATTTACGTCATGGATAGGTGGAGATCGTGATGGTAATCCATATGTAACAGCTAATATTACTCGAAAAGTACTTTTATTAAATCGTTTTAAAGCTGTTGAATTTTTTTTAAATGATATTAATATACTAGTTTCTGAATTATCTATGTCAGAAGCAACACCTGAATTATTACAATTAGCTGGTGGCAGTAATATTTATGAACCATATCGTCATATTACCAAAGATTTGCGTAAACGCTTATATAATACTCTTAATTATTTAGATAATTGTATTAAAGGTAAAAAAATATTACCTCCAAAAGAATATATTTATGATAATAAACAACTTTGGATACCACTTTTTACATGCTATCAATCATTAATCACATGTGGTATGTCAATAATCGCTAATGGACAATTATTAGATACTTTACGTCGAATTAATTGTTTTGGTTTATATTTAGTTAAGATTGATATTCGTCAAGAAAGTAGTTATCATACTGATGTAATATCAGAATTATTAAATTATCTTAAATTAGGAGATTATAGAAGTTGGTCAGAGAAAAAAAAACAAAATTTTTTATTAACTGAATTAAATTCTAAACGACCACTTTATTCGAAAAATTGGTATCCTAGTGCAAAGACACAAGAAGTATTAGAAACTTTTCGTGTAATCGCTGATTCACCGACTGATTCTATTGCAGCTTATATTATTTCTATGACAAAAGTTCCATCTGATATATTAGTAGTTAAATTATTATTAAAGGAATGTGGATGTTCATTAAAACTACCAATAGTACCATTATTTGAAACATTAGATGATTTAAATAATGCTGAAAGTGTGATGCAAGAATTGCTAAATATTTCTTGGTATCGTGAAATTATTGATAATAAACAAATGATTATGATTGGATATTCTGATTCAGCAAAAGATGCTGGTGTAATGGCATCTTCATGGGCTCAGTATTGTGCTCAAGAAGCATTAATTAAACTTTTCTATAAAAAAAAAATAAAATTAACTTTATTTCATGGTCGTGGTGGAACAGTAGGTCGTGGTGGAGCACCAGAACACTTAGCATTATTTTCACAACCACCTGGTAGTTTAAAAGGAGGATTAAGAGCTACCGAACAAGGAGAAATGATTCGATTTAAATATGGATTGCCTCAAATTACAATAAATAGTTTATTTATTTACATTAGTGAAATGTTAAAAGCTAATTTATTGCCACCACCAGAACCAAAACCAGAATGGCGTTCTATTATGAAAATAATATCTAATATTTCATATGATAAATATCATAATTATATTTATCATAAATTAGATTTTATATCATATTTTCGTTCTGCTACACCAGAACTTGAGTTATCTAAATTGCCACTTAGTTCTAGACCTATAAATCGTTGTAAAAATGGTGGAGTAGAAACGTTACGAGCTATTCCATGGATTTTTGCATGGACACAAAATCGTTTAATGTTGCCATCTTGGCTAGGGGCTGGAGAAGCATTACAGTATGTTCTTAATTGTGGTATGAAATCTATCATTGATGATATGTGGAATTATTGGCCTTTTTTTAAAACACGTATTATTATGTTAGAAAAGGTATTTTCTAAAGTTAATTTATGGTTATCTGAATATTATGATCAGAGATTAGTTGAAAAAAGATTATGGCCATTAGGTGAAAAGTTTAGACAACAACTAAAACAAGATATTAATACTATATTATTTATTTTAAAAGATAAAACATTAATATCTGATTTATCATGTGTTACTAAATCTATTGATTTAAGAAATATTTATACTGATATATTAAATATTTTACAAGTGGAATTATTATATCGTTCTCGCCAAAAAAAACAACCAGATTATTATATAGAACAAGCATTAATGATAACAATTGTTGGTATAGCAGCTGGTATGCGTAATACTGGGTAAATTATAAGTATTATTCATACTAAATAATAATATTTTATAATTAAAATTTTAATTATAAAAATTTCATATTTATATAAATGATAAAATAATAATATTCGTAAAATTTACTTAATTATATTATATAAATATATATATATTTATGAATTTAATAATTTAATAATTTTTTAATTATTTCTTTCAATATAAATATGTTAATTTTATAAAAATATAAATTTAAACTAATTTAAATCATTATATATATTTGATGCTATTTAATTATGTACCAATAATTATTTTATTAATTTAATTAATAATTAAAATATAATATAATATTAAATTTATTTTTATATATTTTAAATTTATAAATATTATATTATAAGATTTATGAAAATTATTAATAATAAATTCTTTATAAAATATTTATAATATTATTTATTATAAAAATAAGATATTTTTATTAAAATTTAAATATTAATTTTATAATTGTATAATTTATTCCAATATATTTAATAAAATTTATAATTAGTTAATTAATAATATTATTCTTTAGTAATATATAATTTTTTTAATATAAAAATTAATAAAAAATTGTATTTTCTAAATATAAATAACTAAATTTAAAATTATTATTTAATATATTTTATAATTTTAATATATTTATATATAAATAAAATAAATTATAAATTCTTTATTAAAAAAAATCTATTTTTACAATATTTAATAAATTTAAAATAAAATATTTTATGCTATTAATAAATTAAATTTAATTTTAAGTATTATTGCTAACATTAATTATAATTAAATATTTTTTTATTTTATTAAGATTATCAAAATATAATTAAAATTTATTATTTTTAATATTTTATTTTTTTAAAAATAAATAAATTTATGTATTTTCAATACTAACATATTTACGATTTTTTGATCCTTTAATTTGAAATTTAACTTTTCCATTAGTTAATGCAAACAAAGTATGATCACGACCACATCCAACATTTATTCCGGCATGTAATTTAGTTCCACGCTGACGAACTATAATACTACCTGCCAATACAGATTCACCGCCAAAACATTTTATTCCCAAACGCTTTGATTCTGAATCACGACCATTACGTGTTGAACCACCAGCTTTTTTATGTGCCATTTAATCTATTTTCCTAATTTTTATATAATATTAGTAATTTTAACATCAGTATACCACTGACGATGACCTTGTTGTTTATGACTATGTTTACGACGATGAAATTTAATAATTTTAATTTTTTCACCACGTATATGTGTAACAACTTTTGCTTTAATTTTAGCTCCATGAACAATAGGAGTACCAATTTTAATATCATTATTATTAGCAATTAATAATACTTGATTAAATTCAATGATTTCATCTGTTATTGTATCTATTTTTTCTAAACGAACTATTTGTCCCTCACTAACTCGGTATTGTTTACCACCACTTCGAAAAATTGCATACATATAAACTCCATAATAATATATTATATAATATATTTAATTTTAAGTTTATTTTATAAACAAATAAAATATAAATAAATTATATATAAAAAAAATAAAAATAAATTTATAATTTAATTTAACTTAAAAAATTAGTTTTAAAATATATATAATAATATAAAATTAGATAATTTTAATAGCATATTTAATTATAATATATTAATAGTAATAATAAAATTATTAATAATTTAATATTAATAATATTTATTTTTTTAAATTTATTGATATTATAAATTATTATATTATTATATATTTAATAAATTTATTAATATATTTATAAATTAAGCATTTATATATAATATTTTATTTTAAATATTAAAATATTTTTATTTTATATTAATTTCAAAAATAATATTTAACATAATTAATATAATAACATAAATATTAATTATATTATAATAATTATTTTATATCATTTTTATTTTAAAAACATTTTTCAATTATAATATTAATAGTATTTTTTGTAAAAATTTACAAATAATTTAAACAAATGAATTATTATTATTTTTATTAAATTAAATAAAAACACTATAAAAAATAATTGATTATTGAAAATATTAAATAAAAAATAATAATTATAATATCTTTAATATAATATTAATTATTATAAAATTTTATTAAATTATTAAATATATTAAAAATTTATTTATAAAAAATTATCAAATAATTAAATTATTAATATTTTTAATAAATATATTTTATTAAACTATGTTAATTAATTTTTTTATAAAATTATTAAAAATAAATTTTTATACAATTTTAATATTAAAAAAATAAAATTTATATTATAGTAATTTCTTATTTTGTATATATAATATTATTATTTAATTTTATATTTTAAATAGAGGATTTTTTATGAGTATAAATGATATACCAGCTGGAAAAGAAATACCTAAAGATATTTATGTTATTATAGAAATTCCAGCAAATGCTAATCCTATAAAATATGAAGTAGATAAAAAATCTGGTACTATCTTTGTTGATAGATTTATATCTACTGCTATGTCTTATCCTTGTAATTATGGTTATATTAATAATACTCTTTCCTTAGATGGAGATCCAGTAGATGTTTTAGTTCCAACTCCTTATCCTATACAAATAGGAACAGTTATTCGTTGTCGCCCAATTGGTATATTAAAAATGATTGATGAATCAGGTGAAGATGTAAAATTAATTGCTGTACCTCATCATAAATTAACAAAAGAATATGATTTTATTCATAATATTAATGATTTGCCTAAATTACTTCGTGATCAAATTAAATATTTTTTTGAACATTATAAAGATTTAGAATTAAATAAGTGGGCAAAAGTAGAATATTGGGATAATATTAATTCAGCAGAAAATGAAATTCTTTCTTCTTTTGAGCGTGCATCAAAAAAAATAAAATAATATATATTTACTGATATTTTATTATAAAATAATATTATTATAAATTTTTATTTTGTATTATATTAATAATTAAATATAAATTATATTATTTAATTATAATTGATATATTTTATTTTTTATATTATATAAATAATTATATAAATCATTAATATCAAAGATATTAAAATAAATTTAATATTATATATAAAATATAAAAAATTTATTATTGATATAATAAATGTTATATATATAAATAATATATAATATTAATTATTAATTTTAAATTTTATAATATTTAACATTAAATTTGAAAAATAAGCATTATATTTATTATTCTTGTTAATTAATATATTAAAATATTTATATTAATTAATAAAATAATAACATAATTTAATATAATATAATTTTATATTATAAAATATAGTTTTATTTAATATATTTATTAAGTTATCATAATAATGATAAAATTATACTAATTAAAATAATTAATACATAAATTCTTTAAATTAAATTATAAATTATTGTAAGTATAAATAATTATCATATTATATAAAAAATTTTAAATAATATATTAATTTCAAATTAATTAATACATTAATATTAATTTTTTTATTAATAAACTCAATTTATTACATAATTTATAATAAATATAATATTAATAAAATACTTAAATAATTTTTGTTTAGTTTATTAATATAGAGTAATTTTGATAATTAAATATATTTTAATTTATTATTTAGTTTCATTAATATATCTTATTAAAATTAGTATATTTTTTATAAGTAATTCTTTAAATTTATATACATTATAATAAGTATATTTATAAATTTATTATTAATAAATTATTAATTATCAATTATTAATATAATATATTAATAATATAATATTACATAATAATAATATATTATAATATTTTATGTTATTTTCTATATTTATAAATATATTTTAGCTAAAATAATAAAATTACATATTAAAATAATAATATTTAACTTAAAATTTTTATTTTAATGTTAAATATATTATATAAAAATTAAAAATAGTAATAAATAATTATATTTAATCTTAAATATTTATTGTTTTTTAATTATTTCTTAACAAAAAATTTTATAATTTTATTTTAAATATATTTTTAGTTATAATAAATTTAATTTTTTAATAAAAAATCAATATTTTATATTCATAAAATTTTAATATTAAAATTTATTAATATATTTTAATAAATTTATGTTTTAAATAATTTTTATTAAAATATTAAATAAAATTAATTAATTATTTTATATTTTAATAGTTAATATAAATATTTAAATTAAATAAATAATTATTATTAATTAATATTATTTTATAATATTAATAAAATTTATTTAATTAATAAATTTACTATCAAATAATTAATTATTATTTTATTTTTTTCATTATTATTAATATTATTAAATAACTTAATATTATTAATAAATATTTTATAATTATATTTTATCTTTTATTATTCGTTCAACAGTATCAACTATACCTTGAGTATATATATCAATTTCAATATTAACTTTTTCATTAATATGTTTTTCTGTAATAGTAGTACGTATAATTGTTTCTGGAATTATATAAACACAAAAATTATTATTAACTATATCTCCAATTGTTAAACTAACCCCATCAATTCCAATAAATCCTTTATGTAAAATATATTTCATTAATTGTTTATGATGTACGCAATACCAAATTTGGATATTATTTTCTGATTTAGCAATATTAATAATATTAGCAGTTGTAATAATATGACCTGACATAATATGCCCACTAATTTCATCACCATATTTAGCTGATCTTTCTAAATTAATTGTATCACCTAATTTTAAAGTTCCTAAATTAGTTAATTCTAAAGTTTCTTTTATTAAATCAAAACTTATATTATCTTTATCAATATTTGTTACAGATAAACAACAACCATTATTAGCAACAGATCCACCAGTTTCTAAATTATTAAGTAATTCACTAGGAAATTTTACAGTATAAGTACGAAAATTCATTCTATCTTTTACTGAAACTAATATTCCTTTTCCTTTTATAATACCTGTAAACATATATTAAATTCCTAATTTTAAGAAAATAATTTTATTTCATATTGCTTAAATTTATATAAATGTTTAAAATAAAATAATATTATTTATAGATATATTTTATTATATCAAATATAATAAAATATTTTAATTATTTTATTTACTTAAAATAAATTATATTTATTTTAATATTTTAATTATTATTAAAAATATCAATATAAATTAAGTTATTCATAAAAATAAAATAATTTAAAGAAAAATAATCTTAGTAATATACATATATTTAATTATTATATTTTGTATATATAAAATTAATTATATATTAATAATGATTAAATACTTTTATTTAGGTAAAATTTTATAATATCTTTATTTTTTAATAATTATATATATTAATATTTAAATAGCATAAAATTTATTAATTATATATTATTATATTATATATAATAATATATAATATTTATATTTTATATATTAAAATTATTAAAATTTTTACTATTTATTAAATTTAATATTTTATATAAATATTTATAAATTAAAATAATTATTATAAGTTTATAATTTAATTATTAAAAATAAAATATTATCTAGTTATTAGATCATTAATATTTAAAATATTTTTATATTATTATTATTTTTAATTAAATTAATAATTATAATATTAATTATTATAATTATTAAATAACTTTAATTGTAATTTTATTAAAAAATTAATTTATATTATAAAAAATTAAAGATAAATTAAAATATTTTACAAATAAAAGTTATTTTATAAATTTTAATATAATTATTAATTATATTAAATTTTTATTATTTAAGATAATAAATTTATTTCTAATAACTTATAAATAATAATTTCTTATAATATTTTAATTATTAATATTAGTAAATAAATTTATAATAGTAATTATTAGTTTATAAGATTTAATATAATTAAAAAATAAAATATTAAATTAAAATTTAATTAATAATATATTAATGTTATTAAAATAAAATTAAAGCATTATTATAAATTTTATTCTGTAACTAGATTATAATATATCTAATTTTGTGCGAATAATATAAGCAAAAGATGATATAATTAATATTTTTATTGCAAATAAGTTATTGTAAAAAAATTTTAAAATTCAACATTTTGTAAATAGAATACAAAAAGATTTTAAATATACACATTATTATATAATATATTAATAGATAAAATATCTAATACAACTATGAATTTATTAAAACATACCATAACATATAGTATTAATCAACAACGGGTATTAAATTATTTCCATAAAGCTATTATGTTATCAGCATCCGATTTACATTTTACTATTGGACGTGATGGAAGTGAATTTTGTTATATTGAAACACGAGTACATGGTGAGTTACAATATCTTGATTGTATTAACAAAAAAGAAGGAATGGAATTAGCATCTACAATTATATTATCAATGTGCGATATTACTGAAAAACAATTTTATCCAAATCTTTATCAAGATGGACGTATTTCTGAACGATTTTTAAAGTCATTAGGTATCTTTGGCGCACGATATACACATATGCCATCAGTAGGTGGTTTATATGTAGTTATGAGATTAATTAAAGATGATAGTAATTCTTTACAAAACTTTGAATTATTAGGATTTCTACCTGATCAAATTAAAGTAATTAAACGTTTATTACGTAGACCAGAAGGAATGATAATTTTATCAGGACCAACTGGATCTGGAAAATCAACTACATTACGTACAGCTTCTGAAACTTATCTTAGGTTATATGGATATATTCATAAATTACCTATAATGAGATTATTAACTATTGAAGATCCTCCAGAAGGTCGTATTTATGGCGCAATTCAAACATCAATTATTGCTAATAAAAAAAATATTGAAGAAATTAAACGTTCATGGTTATTATCAATGATTTATGCTCTTAGATGTGATCCTGATGCAATTTTAAATGGTG
Source organism: Arsenophonus endosymbiont of Ceratovacuna japonica (assembly GCA_024349725.1). Taxonomy (GTDB): domain Bacteria; phylum Pseudomonadota; class Gammaproteobacteria; order Enterobacterales; family Enterobacteriaceae; genus Arsenophonus. The sequence continues at coordinate 594,678 of AP026064.1, read as the reverse complement.
AAATACGTGATTTTGAGTCAGCTATGATTGCAATTAAAGCAGCTATGACTGGGCATTTATTAATGACGACACTACATGCTAATGATGGACTAAATATTATCGAACGTCTTGAAATAGAAGGGGTATCTTCTCGATTATTAACCGATCCTCAATTATTAATTGGACTTATAAGCCAGCGTTTAGTTCAGAGATTATGTCCATATTGTAAAATATCTTATAATCAATTAGCTGATAAACTTAAAGAAGATGATCGTGATTTGATTGAGAATAATTGTAATACTGATAAAGTATTTATGAGATATGTTGAAGGTTGTAAACATTGTTATCATGGTATTATTGGACGTATTGTAGTAGCTGAAGTTATTGCTCCTGATGCTCAATTTTTTAAATTATATCAAACAAAAGGTAAGGCTTCTGCAAAAACATATTGGCATAATACATTAAATGGTATAACGCGTAACCAACATGTTTTACATTATATTCATTCTGGAGAAGTTGATCCAATTTATGCACATTTTATTTGTCCAATTGATGAAGATAGTTATACATTATTACCAATAAAAAAATAAATTTATTTATAACTTAAATGATGTAATTATATTTAATTATAATTACTCTTAATAATAAATTTAATCTTATTGTAATTTATAAATAATAATTAATTATTATTGATTTCGATATTAAATTAATTAATATTATTTTATAATAAATTAAAATTATTACATTATTAATTAATTTTATTAAAATTTTATTTTAAAATATAAAATATTTTTATTTAATATTATATTTAATAATATATTTTATATTTGTTAAAAATAATATTTTTATATAAACATATTATAATTTTATAATTAATATTAATATATTTTATATTATATATAATAATAAATAATTTAATTAATTAATATATTAATTTAATATAAATAAATATTAAAATAAAATATTTATTTAGTTAATAATTATTTACTTTATTTTATAAAATATCAACACTAATAAAAATATTAATATATTAATAATATTTTTTAAATAAATATAATAAATTTTATTATTAATAATATTTTATTTATTTTTTATAATAAAATTGTTATAAGCAAAATATTTTATTATATTTTTATTTTTAATATAAACATTAAAATAATATTTTACGATATTAAAAAATAAAAATTTAACTTTTATTATAAATTATAATGTTTAATATTATATAATTTTAATAATATTTCTTATTTTAATATTAATATAAATAATTAATTATAATAATAATCCATTTTAGATAAAATAATAAATATTTTATTTTTTAATTTCATTAAAAATTACAGAAAATTTTAAATATATTTTTATTTAATAAAAATAAATAAATAATTATGTAATATTATTATTTTACATAACTAAATATATTATAAAAAAATAATTATTAAAATATTTTTAATATAAAATATTGAATATAAAAAATAATCTACTAAATAATATTATAAATTAATAAAAGAATATTATAAACTAAGCTTAAATTACTAAAATTTTTATTAATTAAATAAGAATAAATATTTTAAATATACTAAATAATATTACAACTTATATTATTGTATTATCTAATATATTGAAAACAAATGATAAATACAATTAATACTATAATATTAACCTAAATTGGTGATAAATTTTTTCATATACTTAATTTATAAATTAATATTTTTGTTCATATTTTTAATATATTTGATATATTTGTACAAATTTTTTATTGATTATAAATATAATTTTAAAGAAATTATATTTAATTTTTCTTGATTAAGATTTATTTTATAATTTATTAAGCAATCTTATAAATTAGAAATTTTTTCATTATTATATAATAATTTATTTACTTTCAATAATTTCCATTGATAACTATTATAATTATGATTACTTAAAATTATAAAAAATAATATATTGAATTTTTTATTTATATTCAATTGATAGATAGAAATTTTTTATTTAATTTTTATTAACAATATATTTAATATAAATAAAATAATTATTATTTATATCCTATAAACTATAATATATTACTATTAATTAATTATCAGTTACTTTATCTTATAAATAAAATAATACTCTTAATATAACAAATATAAGAAAAAATATTTCAATATCTTGTAGATATATTTAATAAAATAAAAATAAATACATTTAATATAACATAATTATTATAAACTTAATTTTTTTTTAATTACTCAATAAATATAATTATATCATATATTAAAATTAATATAAAAAGATATATTAAAATCTATTATATAATAATATAATTAATATATTTATTTAATATTTTAAAGATTAATATATTCTTTTATAAAGTTATTGTGTAATTTATGTATTAAAACAATATTTAAGATATTTAATATAATACCTAATATAAGAAAAGATATATTTACTGACCATATATTATTTTTTAGATTAAAAATTTCATTTTGTGAATTATAAATGTATTATTATTTGTAATAAAAAGAAAATTGAATAAAGTAATATAGTTGGTAAGATATTTAAAACTATTTTTTGTCTATAGTTAATTTTACATAATAATATAATTATTAAGTATATAATTAATATTAAAAAATTAATATTAATACCTAGTGAAATTTATATTTCAATTTAATATATATCACATTATAGTTAGAAATATCTTTCTATTTAATTTTGTCTACTTTAGTTATTATTTTTTATAATTTATTAAAAATTTTTAAATTACATTTTAATATATCAGATAAACAAGAATTAAATTGCATGTTAATTAAAATTCTTTTTTATATTTTGTTATACATAGAGTATTATTTATATAATATTTATTTAAGAAATAAAAATATGTAGATAATGCTAAAACTAAAGTTGTTATTGTTAATACTTTTTACTTATCTCACAAATATGCATAATAGCAATTTTATTTTAAATATAAAGTTTGATATAAAATAGTAATAACTTAAGAAATAATCTTATAGTAAAATGTATTATTTAAGTAATATTAAACTATAAAATATAAGATATTCAATTATAAGAAATATTTTTTTTAACCACTACACTTAATATATTAATTACTTTTGGCTAAAAAACAAAATGAATATAAAATATTATAATTTAACTTTTAAATCCTTACTTAATTAAGTATTTAATTATAATAATTTTAATTATATTTGTAAAAATTACTTTATAAGGTAAATTAATGATAATTAATTAACTTTAAATAAAAACATTAATTTTTATTTTTATATTTTATTATATTTATAATTTATTATTTTTTTAATAATTATTAATTTTTATCTAATTTAATAGAAAAATTAATTTTTCTATTAAATTATTTTATTCATATATAATTTTATATAATTTATTTATATTAAAATTATCTAATATAAATTTTATTTAACTAATAAAATAATTTATATTTTATATTAAAATATTATTAAATCATATAGTTTATTATCTTTTATATTATAGATATTATTTAGTATACTAAATTATTATTTTAATAATATTAAATTATTTAAATATTATATTTAAAATTAATAATATTAAGAATATAAATATATTAGTTTATGATATTATAATTATTAAATACAAATAAGATATAATAATTTTTATTTTATAATAAGTTAATTAATTTTATTTATTAAATAATACTAAAATATTTTTATTAAAATATTATATATTTATATTTATTATTAATTTTATAATGTTAATAATATCTTTATGTAATATAACATATAATATTTAATTTTATAATGTTTTATATATTATTATTATTTATATTATAATATACAAAAAATATTTACTATAATAAAATTAATTTTTATTTTTAATATAAAGCATTTAAAATATTTTTTTATTATTAATTTATTATTTTTAAAAATTTTAAATAATCTAGATAATAATTAATATAATTAAAATAAATATCATTAAATTATTATAATAATTTAATATATAAATTTAATATAATTAATAATTATATTAAAAATAAGAACATACTAAATATTATAATAATATAATTAATAAATAAATATAAATTATTATATATTAATATTATGTAAGAAAATTATTTTTTATTTACTAATTATTTAAAATAATAAATGATTAATGTAGTTAATTATTTTTATTAATAATATTAATTATTAATAAAAATAAAATTTATTAAAATAATATTATAAAATAATCATCTTATATATACAGATTAATTATTATGAAAACAATAATTAAGTTTTATATCATAAAATTTAATTATTTAAAATATATTACATATATTAACTATTATAATTATAATTTTATTTCATAATACTTATCTAATAATATAATTATTTATTATAATATTTTACTATTATACATTATTTAATATATTAAAATGTTATAAGAAATTATTGAAATATGTAGAAAATAAAATAATAAATCATTATATATATAGTATTTTTATTATTTTTTTGTTAATTTATTTTAAATATATTATAATAAGTAATAGTATTAATTAACATAATAAAAATATTTTAATAATATTTTTTTATAAAAATAATGAAAAAAGTAACTTTTTATTTAATAGAGAAAATATTTTCAGAAGTAAAATTTAAAAATCATGAATGGTTAGCTTGTCAGTTAGCAGTAGAAAATTGGCGGATTGATAAAAGTATTTTAATTATATGCGAAGATAAAATACAAGCTGAAAGATTAGATAAAATGCTTTGGGAAAATGAACCTTATCAATTTATTCCACATAATTTAGTAAGAAATGATTCTTATTATATAGCACCTATTGAGATTTCTTGGTCAACAAAAGAAAATAATATAATAAAAGATATATTAATAAATTTAAAATCTACATTTATAGACTTTATACCACTATTTAATGAAGTTATAGACTTTGTACCTATTGATGAACATTTAAAACAGTTAGCACGAAAACGATACAAAATTTATCGTAATATTGGTTTCAATTTGATTATAGCTAAATTACCAACAATTAAATAAATAAAAATTAAAATGAAAAAAAAATTAGTAAATCAAGATCAATTTAAAATATCGATTGATAAAATATATCAACCAGCATTAGTTGAACAACTAATATATAAATACTGGGAAAAAAATGGTTATTTTAAATCACATGGTGATAATAATAAAGAGAGTTTTTGTATTGTTATCCCTCCACCAAATGTAACAGGTAATTTACATATGGGTCATGCTTTTCAACAAACAATTATGGATATATTAATTAGATATCTACGTATGCAAGGAAAAAATACATTATGGCAAAGTGGAATAGATCATGCTGGCATTGCTACCCAGATGATTGTTGAAAGAAAATTATCTTCTAAGAAAAATAAAACTCGTTATGATTATGGCAGAAAAGCATTTATTGAACAAATTTGGAAATGGAAAGATAAATATGGAAGTAATATATCAAAACAAATGAAACGTTTAGGTAATTCTATTGATTGGAAACGTGAACGTTTTACTATGGATGAAGGATTCTCTAAAGCAGTAAAAGAAGCATTTATTCGACTTTATAGAGATAATCTTATTTATCGTGGTAAAAGATTAGTTAATTGGGATCCTAAGTTACATACTGCTATTTCTGATTTAGAAGTTGAAAATAGAGAAATTAATGGTTTTATGTGGTATTTACGTTATCCTCTTACTGATGGTGTACAAACTTACGAAGGTAAAAATTATATAGTTGTTGCTACAACTAGGCCAGAAACTATATTTGGTGACACAGGAGTAGCAGTCAATCCTGATAATTCTTGTTATAATAATTTAATTAATAAATATATCTTATTACCATTAATTAATCGTCGTATTCCTATTATTGCTGATAATTATGCCAATACAAAGAAAGGTACCGGTTTTGTTAAAATTACACCAGCACATGATTTTAATGATTATGAAGTTGGTAAACGTCATAATTTACCAATGATTAATATTTTTGATTTAAATGGATGTATTCGTAATCAAGCAGAAGTATTTGATAGCAAAGGTAATTCTAGTGATATTTATACAGAAAAAATTCCAACTTATTACCAAGGTATGGAACGTTTTGTTGCTCGTAAAGAAATAATAAATGAATTAACAAAATTAGGATTAATTATTGATATAAAGAGTCATAAAATTACTATTCCATATGGTGATCGCAGTGGAGTTATTATTGAAACCATGTTAACTGATCAATGGTATATTCGTACTATGCCTTTAGCAAAGGAAGCTGTTTCTGCAGTAAAAGATGGCCGTATTAAATTTATTCCAAAACAATATGAAAATATGTATTTTTCTTGGATGAAAAATATTAAAGATTGGTGTATTTCACGTCAACTATGGTGGGGGCATAGAATACCAGCATGGTATGATAAATGTGGTAAAATTTATGTTGGATATAATGAAGAAGAAGTCCGTCTAGAAAATAATATTAGTGAAAAAATTTACTTAAAACATGATGAAGATGTTTTAGATACTTGGTTTTCTTCTGGTTTATGGACATTTTCAGCATTAGGGTGGCCAGAAAATAGTGAAACATTAAAAATATTTCACCCAACAAATGTATTAGTAAGTGGATTTGATATTATATTTTTTTGGATAGCACGTATGATTATGCTAACGATGTATTTTATTAAAGATGAAAATGGTCAAGGTCAAATTCCATTTAAAATTGCTTATATAACAGGATTAGTTCGTGACAAAGAAGGTCAAAAAATGTCAAAATCTAAAGGAAATATTATTGATCCACTTGATATGATTGATGGAATTTCATTAAAAGATTTGCTTAAAAAACAAACTAATAATATGATGCAACCACAATTATCTGAAAAAATTGTTGAATGCATTAGTAAAGAATATCCAAAAGGTATTAAATCACATGGTGCTGATGCTTTACGTTTTACACTTGCGGCATTATCTTCAACTGGTAGAGATATTAATTGGGATATGCAGCGTCTTAAAGGTTATAGAAATTTTTGTAATAAATTATGGAATGCTAGTCGTTATGTATTGATTAATACTGAAGAACAAGATTGTGGTCAATATAGTCAAGAAATAACATTTTCATTAATTGATCGATGGATAATGACAGAATTTAATCAAACGGTAAAATTATATCGTGAAGCATTAGATACTTATCGTTTTGATATAGCTACTAATATTTTATATGAATTTATTTGGAGTCAATTTTGTAATTGGTATTTAGAATTATCTAAACCAATTATTAATAAAGGAAGTAAAAAAGAAATTAGAGCAACTCGTTATACTTTAATTGAAATATTAGATGGTTTGTTACGGTTAGCACATCCTATTATACCATTTATTACTGAAATTATTTGGCAGAGAGTTAAAATAATTAAGAGAATTAATAAAGATTCTATTATGTTGCAAACTTTTCCAAAATTTTCAATTAATAAAGTTGATGAAGTAGCTAAACATGATATAGAGTGGATTAAAGAGCTAATTTGTATTATACGTAATATTAGAACAGAAATAAATATTTCATCATTTAAGTCATTAACTTTATTATTACGTTGTTCTAACGATGTAATAAAAAAACGTGTAATTAAAAATATGAATTTAATTCAAGAGATGACTCACATTAATAATATAAGTATATTAAATGAACATCAATCAATACCAATTGTAATGACTAAACTTATCAATGGAGCTGAAGTATTAATTCCAATAGAAAATTTAGTAGATAAAAAATTAGAATTAATAAGATTAGATAAAGAATTAGATAAATTAAATAAAAAAATAATAATTATTAAAAATAAATTATCTAATAATAATTTTATTAATTTAGCACCTTCTATAATTATTGAAAAAAATCGTAAATATTTAGAAATTTATTTAATAAAAAAACAAAAATTAATAAATCAAAAAATAATTATTAGTTCACTTTAGATATTAAAATAATCTTTATTAAATTTTATTTTTTATTTCTTTTAATTTAGTTAAATATTAAATATTAATAATTAAGTAATAATATTAAATAATAATTATTATCAAAATTTAATTTAAATTTTGATAATTTAATAATATTTATATAATAAATATTATATTTTAATTAAATTAAAATTATATTTATAATAAAATATATCATTATAAAAATAATATTATATTTTTAAATATACTTAATATAATATGTTAAATTATTTTATAATAAGTTAATAAATTATATAAAATTAAAATAATTTTTATAAAAAAAATATAAAATAAATTTTATTATAGAATAATAAATAAAAATTAATATATAAAAAATTAAATTTTATTTTCAATATTTTATTTTGTAGCTTGAATAGCAGTAATTGCAATAGTATATATTATATCATCAATTAATGCACCACGCGATAAATCATTAACTGGCTTTCTCATACCTTGTAGTATTGGTCCAATAGAAACTAGATTAGCGGAGCGTTGCACTGCTTTATAAGTAGTATTACCAGTATTTAGATCTGGAAAAATAAATACAGTTGCTCTACCAGCTACTGGTGAATTTGGTGCTTTATATTTAGCTACATCTTTCATAATAGCTGCATCATATTGTAATGGACCATCAATTATTAAATTTGGTCTTTTTTCTTGAGCTAAAATAGTTGCTTTTCGTACTTTTTCTACATCACTACCAATACCAGAGTTACCAGTAGAATACGAAATCATTGCTACTCGTGGTTCAATACCAAAATTTTTAGCAGAGTCAGCAGACTGAATAGCTATTTCAGATAATTGTTCATATGTTGGATTTGGATTTATAGCACAATCACCATATACTAAAACTTGATCAGGTAATAGCATAAAAAATATTGAAGATACAATTGAATTACCAGTAGAAGTTTTAATTAGTTGCAATGATGGACGAATTATATTTGCAGTAGTATTAATAGCTCCTGAAACTAAACCATCAACTTCATTTTTTTCTAGCATCATCGTACCTAATATTATATTATTTTTTAATTGTTCATGTGCAATAATGTTAGTAATACCTTTATTTTTACGTAATTCAACTAAACGTTCAATATAATTTTTATATATCAATTTGGGTTCTATAATAGAAATTCTACTACCTAGTTTAACTCCTTGAGATGAAGCTACTCGTCTTATTTCATTTGGGTCACCTAGTAATATACAGTTAGCAATATTTTTTTGTGCACAAATAGCTGCTGCTTTTATTGTACGTGGTTCATTTCCTTCTGGCAATATAATGCATTTATTAGCTTTACGTGCTAGTTCAGTTATTTTATAACGAAAAGCAAATGGTGATAATTGTTTAGAGCATTCTGGATTTACTTTTAGAGAATCTATCCATTTTGAATTAATATTCGAAGAAATATAATTTTGTATTTTTTTTATTTTATCATGATCATCAATCTGTATTTCCAAATTAAAATTTTGTAAATTTAATGAAGTTTGCCAAATATTTGTCTTAACCATTAATACAGGTAAATTAGTTTTAAAAGCACAGTTACATAATTTATGTATTGACTTGTTAAATTTGTCACTGTTAGTTAATAAAAGTGCACCAATTTTAATTCCATTAATTGCAGATAAACAAACAGATGCAATAATATCAAGTCGATCAGATGAAGTTACTATTAATGATCCTGAATGAAATAATTTAACTATATTAGACATAGTATTAGTACAAAAAACAATCGATTTTATACATCTAGTTTGTAAAGCACCTTTATTAATAATAGTAGCATTTAAATGATTGGCAATATAAATACAACGAATAGTAATTAAATCAAAATTCCACGGAATACAACCAAAAATAGGTAATGAAATATTGTCAGTTAACATTTTATTATTAATTTTTATAATTGTATCTTTATTTGAATTATTTAATATTTCCAATAAATTATTATTAACATATCCATATTTGCTAACTGGTGAATTAAATTTATTAATAATTACTCCAATAATATTTTTATTTTCTTTACCACCATATTCTGCATAAGTTAATTCAATATGCTCTTTTAATTGTTCTAATTTGTTGTTATTTAATGTAACAACAAAAATAATATCAGCACCAAGAGTCTTAGCAATATCATAATTTAATGATTTAACAAAAGGATAATTACTATTAGGTACTAAGCCTTCTATTAAAATAATTTTAGATTGTTTTTTACTTTCATAATAACGAGTGAAAATTTCTTCCATTAAAATATTTTTTTGATTTTTAGCAAGTAAAGATTTAACATAATTTATATTTAATGATTCAGCAATATTAATATTAGTATGAGAATATAACATTTTATTTATTTGATCTTTATTCCCAACATTTAATTGGTTAATTGGTTTAAAAAAAGTTAAATTAATTCCTTTTTTTTCTATTAAATGAATAACACCTAAAGTAACGCTAGTTAAGCCAACATTAATATCAGTTGATATTAGCATTATTGTATTAGACACAAATACCTCTTTAATAATTTAATATATTTAATATAATATTATAAATAAAAAATTAATAGTTTTTAACTAATTTATCTTGTTAATCTACTAGTATCTTGCGCAATAACTAACTCTTCGTTAGTTGGAATAACTAAAGCTAAAATACTATCATCTGTAGTAATTTTACATGGCTTATTAAAGTTCACAGATAAATTACGTTTATGATCATATTTAATACCAATTAAAGATAATTTTTTAAGAGTTAATTCACGTACTAAGTATGAATTTTCTCCAATTCCACCAGTAAAAATAATTGCATCTAATCTACCTTCCATTACTGCACAATATGCACAAATATATTTAGATAAACGATGACAATATACATCCATAGCTATTTTTGCATTAGGTTTTGTATTATAGTTATTTTCAATATAACGACAATCATTAGTAATTTTAGTTAAACCAAGTATACCAGATTCTTTAGTTAATAAAGTATTAATTTTATTAATACTCATACCTAAAGTATTATGAAGATAAAATATAATTGCAGGATCAATATCACCACTTCTAGTTCCCATTACTAAACCTTCTAATGGTGTAAGACCCATAGAAGTATCTACTGATTTACCATTTACTATAGCAGTAACTGATCCTCCATTTCCTAAATGACAAGTAATTAAATTTAATTCATTAATTGGTTTTTTTAATTCTTTAGCTGCTTGTTGAGAAACATAATAATGACTAATACCATGTGCACCATAACGACGAATACCATGATCTTTATAAAGGCTATAAGGTAGAGCATATAAATATGATTCAATTGGCATTGTCTGATGAAAAGCAGTATCAAATACAGCAACATGTTTATCATTTAAATGTGGAAATGCTTTTTTAGCTTCTTCAATTCCAATAATACCAGCAGGATTATGTAATGGAGCAAATGGAATAGAAGATTTAATACTATTTATAACTACATCATTAATAATAACTGATTTAGTAAATTTTTCTCCACCATGAACAATACGATGACCAATCGCAGAAATATTTTGAGCTAATTCTGGTTTTTCTGTAAGAATTTTATTAACAATGAAAATTAATGCCTCATTATGTGCAGACCCTGTAAGTAAAGAGGACTCATTTTTAATTCCATCTATTTTCCATTTAATATTTGCTTCTGGTAGATAAAAACATTCTGCTAAACCAGATAATTGTTCTTCATTATTAAGTGGATTAATAATAGCAAATTTAATAGAAGAGCTACCACAGTTAAGAACAAGTATAAATTTACTTGACATGTAATTACCTACTATATCGTTATTTAAAATTTTTATTATTTTAACTAAAAAAATTATAATAATAAATATTTATTTAATAAAATTCTAATAATTTAAATTATCTATAAAATTATAAAATAATTTAAATTATTTTATATTAAATAAATAATAATTTTAAACAATGATTATTGTCTAATGAAATTTTATAATTTTTATTTTTAATAAAAATATTAATATAATTAATTATTTTTATAAAATTAAATATTATATATCTAATATTATATAATTATAAATAATTATTTTATTAAAATTTATATATTGTTTATTATTATTTTAGATTTATTTAACAAATTACATTAATAATTATTTTTATTTTTTTATGTAAAATAACATTTTATAGATAAGTTTTTTACAAAATTATAATATTTAGATTATTATGTTTTAATATAAATAAATTATTAATTAATCTTAATATAAATTAATTTTTTTTATTATTATTAAATTAATAAAAAATTAATTTTATTTATTAATAATAATTTTAATATATAATTTTTTAATAATTATTTTATTTTACCATAAATTAATAAATATAAAATATATATTCATGTATTAAATATAAATATAATTATATATAAATTAATATTATATAATATTTATTATTATATTTATATAATAATATTAAAGATAATTAATATTTTATTATTTTATTTTAAAATATTTATATAAAATTAAAGTATAATTATCTTAATTAAGATAATTAATATTTAATTTTTATTAAAATATATAATATTATAATTATATATATTTATACTCATATTATAAAAAATATTTATATAATTTGTATTTTTATTGTTTGTAAGTATAATTATTATTTATATTTTATAATAATTTACATATAATTTTACTTACAATACAATTTATTAAAAAACTTCATATTTAATTTATTTTAAATAAATTTTTTATATATTAAAATATAAATTATTATTTAATTAATTAAAATATTATATTATAATAATATATATAATTATTAAATAAATAATATTATATATAGATAAAAATAATTAATTATTATTAATGTTTAAAAATATATAAAATTAATTTAATTAATTACTATAATTAAATATAATTGTATAAAATATATTTTATAATATAAAAATATTTTATATAAAGAAATCTATTTTAATTTTTATTTTTTTAAAATTTAATAAGATTAAATAAAAGTAAATTTATTAAATATTAAATTATATTTTATTATATTTAAAAATTTTTATATATTAATATTAATTATTAAATAATATATTTATATTTTATATTTTTCTTTTTAATAAAAATTAAAATAAATTAAAATACTTCATTAAAATAAAATAAATTTATATTCTAAAATTAATATTTATTTTTTAATCATTAAAAAGCTGATTCAAAATTAATAAATAACTATAAAATAATTATTATTATAATTAGTTAGACTTGATGATAATTGAATATATTCATATAAATAATTTACTAAAATATATTAATATATATTTTAATGTTATATATTATTAATATATAAATATTATATTGTTCTAAGTTTAATAACTAAATATTTTATAATAATTAAAATTCAAAAAATACATTATTAATTATTATTGTAATAATAGTTATAAATAATTATTTATTTACTAATTTATTTATATAATAAAATTATATTTTATTTATTATACTGATAATATATAATATTTTATTTATATTATTTATCAAAAATATGATAAATAATATAAATAAAATATTATAAAATAATACAAAATAATTTAATTTTTATTATTATATATTTTTTGAAAAAAATAATAATATTTATCTATATTATATATTACTTTTTATAAATTTTAATTACATATATTATTATATTATTATATAAAATATTATTATTTATTTAAATTTAAAAGTTATTAAATAAGTTATTTAACATATAAAAAATTAATAATAAGTTAATTTAAAATAATTTAATATATTAAATTAAAAATATTAATTAAATTATAATATATATTTATAATAATTTTATATAATTATAAATATTTAAAATAATATATAATTTTTTAATAAAAAAATAATTTTATTATATTTTTTATATTATAAATTAATATTGAAATAAATTATTATTAAAAAATAATAAATATTATTAAATAATATAATTTATTTTAAATAACAAATTAATTATTAATAAATAATATATCAATATAATATATATTATATTAAATAAATTAAAAATTATTATAATAATAAATATATTATACTTAATATATTATTATAATATTGATTTAATAATATTAAAATAAATATATATAATTATATAATAAAAACTAATAATATTAATAATTTTATTTATTTAATTAAAATTAAAATAAAATTATCTTTATTAATAAAAAATTTTAATTTATTTAAAATTTTTTATAACAAAATATATAATATATATAATTATAAAATTATTAATTAACCAGTCATTTGTTTTTCACGAATTTCAGCTAATGTTTTACAATCAATACATAAACTAGCTGTTGGTCTAGCCTCTAATCGACGTATACCAATTTCAATTCCACATATTTCACAATAACCAAAATCTTTATTATTAATTTTCTTTAATGTCTTTTCAATTTTTTTAATTAATTTATATTCACGATCTCGATTACGTAACTCAAGATTAAATTCTTCTTCTTGTACAGCTCTATCAATAGGATCAGGAAAATTAACTGATTTATCTTGCATATTATTTACATTACGATCAACATCTTTTATAAGTTGATCACGCCATGCTTTAAGTATTCGATTAAAATATATTAACTGATTTTCATTCATATATTTTTCATTTTGTTTCTCTTGGTATGGCTCTACTCTAGCAATTGTTAAAATGCTTAATGATGAAGTTTTAGGTTTTTGTCCTTCTTGCATAATATTTTCCTATAAATAAAATATAAAATATTAAATAATGTCGTTAATATAAATATTAATTAATATTTAATTTGTATTTATTAATAATATTTCATCAATAAATATATTTATTATTTATTTATCAAATAAAAAAATAATTAAATTATTTATAATATTATATTTTATTTTGAATTAATATTATTATATATACTTAATTATTAATGTAAATTTTAAGTTAATTAACTATTATATAAATAAATTTTTAATATTCTTTTAATTTTTATATATAAATTTTTTAATAAAAATATTTATATTACTTTAATAATTATACTAATTTTATTTTTAATATAATTAAATTATTTATTTTACTTCTTTTTTATTTATTTAAATATAAATATTTTAATAAATACAAAGAAATATTAAACATAAAATTAATATAATTATTAAAGTAATAAATTATAATTAAAATTAATTATTAGTATTAAAATATTAATATAAAATATTTTTTATAATACTATTAATTAGTATATCATATATAATTATTTTAATAAATTTTTATTTATTTTTTATATTTTAAAAAAAATAATTTTAACATTTTTTATAAAAAAAATAGTTTTAATATTTTATAAGGATATATGAAACAAAATTTTTTATTATCTTAATAATAAAATATTGTATATAAATAATATTATTTAGATATAAAAATTATTTTAGAAGAAACATTCTATATAATTTATAATCAATATTATTTATATTTATTAATAAGACTATTTTAAAATATTAAAATTATATTATATTATATTATATATATAACATAATATAAATTTAATGTATTTTTATAAATTATTATTAAATGCTATATTAAAAAATATTTATAATTTATTATTAATTTAAAATTATATATATAATATAATTATTAAGGAATTACTATTAAAAATAACATTTAGAATTAAAATAATATTTAAATTAGTATATTAATTAAAGATATAATAATATAAAAAATATTTTGATTTTACAATGTATAATCTATATTATTTAAACTAAAATAATATTAATATAACATTAAATATTAATATTTAATATTTTATAAAAAAATGAATATAAAATATTTATTAAATATAATTTAAATTTATAATTATAATAAAAAATATAATATTATTATTTTAAATATTTATTATTAAATTTTAATTAATAAAAATTTATTTATATTTTAACATTATAAAATAGTTATATAAATTTAAATTTGAGAAAAGCTTATTAGTAAAAAAATAAAATATTTTTATATCTATAATAAGTTAAATAACTATCATTAATAAAATATAGATATTAGTAATAATTAAGAAAATAACTAATGGCAAAAAATAATAAACATTTATTATTTAGAAATAAGTGTTTTTTGTTTCGATTATTTATAATAATTATCATTATATTAATATTATTAATTATTGTTTATGATATTTATTTATATAAAAAAATAAGTGACCGTTTAAATGGAAAAATTTGGGATCTTCCATCAGCTATTTATAGTAGAATAATTAATTTTGAACCAAGTATGAATTATAACAAAGAAGAAATAATTAGATTATTAAATAATATATAATATCATAAGGTAAATAAAATTACTTCACCTGGTGAATATATTGTTAAAAATAATGCTATAAAAATATTATGTAGACTATTTGTTTTTCCAGATCAAAAAGAAGAGTATATTTTAGCTAAATTAAATTTTGTACGAGATAAACTTATAAATATTACTAATATAAAAAATGGTCATTCATTTGGTTTTTTTAGACTAGATCTTAAATTAATTACAATGATTTAATCAACTAATAATTAATAACGATTAATATTACCTAGAAAAAATTTCCCTAATTCATTAGTAAAAATATTACTTGAAACTGAAGATAGATACTTTTATAAACATAATGAAATTAATATTTATTCTATTGGAAGAGCAATTATTGCTAACTTTATAACTGGTAAAACTATTCAGGGTGGCAATACTTTAACTCAATAACTAGTTAAAAATTTATTTTAATCAATAAAAAACATTAATACATAAAGCTTTAATGACGTTTATATGGCAATTTTAATGGATTTTTATTATAGTAAAGAACTCATTCTTGAAATTTATCTAAATGAAGTTTATTTAGGACAAAGTGGTGATAATCAAATTCATGGTTTTCTTACTGCAAGTTTATATTATTTTGGTCGTCTAATAAATGAGATAAGTGTTGATCAAGAAGCATTATTAGTTGGAATGGTTAAAGGAACATCATTATATAATCCATGGAATAATCATAAGTATACTATTAAACGACGTAATTTAATACTAAAATTATTATTAAAGCGTAAATAATTAATTATGAATTATATCATACATTAATTACTCGTTATTTAGGTATTCAGTTTAAAAATAATACTTTAACTACATAGCTAGCATTTATTCAATTGGTTCGTAATGAATTAATTAAAAAATTAGGTGATAAATTTAATAATCTTTCAGGTGCTAAAATATTTACTATATTAAATCTAGTTTCTCAACAAGCTGCTGAAAATTCTATTAAGCAAGGTATAATTAATTTACGTAAAAGACATAAATTATTTGATCTTGAAAGTGCTATGGTAGTAATTGATCGTATTAATAGTGAAGTTTGTGCTATAGTTGGAGGATTTCAACTACAATATTTTGATTTTAACCATGCTTTAAATGTTCATCGTTCAATTGATTCACTTGTTAAACCTTCTATATATCTCACTGCATTAACTGAACCAAATCGTTTTAAATTAAATACATTGGTACTTGATAAACTAATTTCTATGAAATTTAATAATAAAATATGGAAGCCTAAAAATTATGATCGTAATTTTCGCGGAAAAGTTATATTAATTGATGCATTAATTAATTTATTAAATATCACAACAGTAAATATTGGTTTAGATATTGGTTTAGATCATATTAGTAAAATATTAATTAGTTTAGAAATACCAAGTACTACTATAGAAAAAGTTCCATTAATATTATTAAGTGCTTTAAATTTAACATTGATAGAAACTGTACCAATGTTTCAAACTATTAGTTGTGGCGGTAATAAAACTTTATTATTATCATTAAGATTTGTTATTAATAGTAATGGAAATAAACTTTATCAAAGTTATCCATCATCAAAGTTAATAATGCCACCATAGGCAGATTATTTAACATTTTATAGAATGAAATAAGTAATTGAGCGCGGTACATCTCGATTATTAATGAATAAATTTGCTAAATATCATTTAACTGGTAAGATTGGAACAATCAATAATTTAAGAGATAGTTGGTTTGCTAGTATTGATGGAACAGAAATAGTAATTGTATAGGTTGGTTGTGATAATAATGAACCAACAAATCTTATAGATTCTAGTGGAGCATTACCTATTTATAGTCAATATTTAGAAAATAAAACTCCATTTATATTATATAATACACCACTAGAAGATATTACTGAAATACAAATTAATACTGATGATAGCTTTAACGATATAAGAAATGGACATCGTATGTTTCCAATATGGAATAAAAATCCACAAATATTATGTTAATTAGGAGCACAAATAATTAAAATCAAACTTAAATTTTAATAAGTTAAAATATGTAAATAAATAATAATACTTTATCAATAAAATATATATTTAAATAATAAATAATAAACAAATAAAATATAATCAATATTAATTAATAATATTTAATTTTATATAAATAAATTATCATTAATTTAATTAAATTTGTTTCATTACTTTAATTATATATATTTAATATTTTAATAAATAAAATTAAATAATTATTTATACATTTTATATTTATCTAATAGTTTAGATTGCAAATATAAATTATTAATTATTATCTATCTTTTAATTATTAATTTTAAATTACAAAATTATTTTACTTAAAAGTATAAGTTTTATAAAGTAAAATATTATTAATATAAATATTATTATTAATATTATAAATATAATATATATAAGTTTTATAAAAATAATATCTTATTATAAATTTTATTAAAGTATATAATAAATATAATTATTTATTAATTAAAATTTTATTTATATTTTAAAACAATTTTAGTTTAAAATAAATAATAATAATTAATTTTTTAGTATTTATTTTTTTTTAAAATAATAAGTAAATATTTAATATAATATTTATATATTTTATTAATTTAAGTATATTTAAATTATTTTTAAATAATATATATAAAATAAGTATAAAATAATTTACTTAGTAACATAAAATTTATAATAAATTAAATATATTTTAAAATTAGTTAATTTAATTTAATATTATTATTAATTTATCTGTTATTAAATTATTATAAATAATTTAATAAAATATTTATTTTTATTTATTAAATTAATATATTATTTTGAGGTTATAAATGAATAATAATATAATATTACCTATAAAATTCACTAAAATTGCAGCAAAAAAAATTAAAAAATTAATTGATAATGAAAAAAATATAAACTTACGATTACGTATATATATTACTGGTGGAGGATGTAATGGTTTTCAATATGGATTTACTTTTGACGATAAAATTAATAAAGACGATTTAATTATTAAAAGATATAATATAGAATTAATTGTTGATCCTGTTAGTTTACAGTACTTAATTGGTGCTTATATTGATTATATTGAAGAATTAAAAGGATCACGATTTGTAATAACAAACCCAAATGCAAAAACAACTTGTAGTTGTGGTTCTTCATTTAGTATTTAATTGTTTATATTTTATATTAATATAATAAATAATTATTAATAATTATTTATTCATATCAATATAAGTCAGATATATATGTTAACATTGTTTGTATTATTATATTAGATTTATGAGCCACAATAGGTAAAAATTTTTTAAAAGAAATATGAGAATCTTGATTTGCAACATCAGAAATTATGCGAATAATAATAAATGGTATACTAAATTGATAACATATTTGGCTAATTGCTGCTCCTTCCATTTCTATAGCAATAGCATTAGGAAAATATTGATTAATATAATTTAAATCTTGTTTATTATTAATAAATTTATCACCACTACAAATTAAACCACAAATAGAATATAAATTTAATTTTTTAATACTTTTTTTAGCCAATTTTATCAATTTTTTATCTGCATGAAAAATCATTGGATATTGTGCCATCTGTCCTAATTGATAACCAAAAGAAATAATATTAACATCATGATAACAAACATCTTTTGAAATTATAATATCTCCAATTTTTAAGCTAGATATTACCCCACCAGCAGCTCCAATATTAATAATAAATTCGGGTGCAAAATATTCTATTAATAATGTTGTACCCATTGCTGCAGAAACTTTACCAATACCAGATTTTACTATAATAATATTAAAATTATCAATTTTTCCACAGTATATATTACAATAACCTCGTGATAATATAATTTTAGCATTAATTTGCTTGCATAATAATACTAATTCTTGTTCTATTGCACATATTATTGCAATTTTCATTATATTATGCTCATAATTAATTAATTAAAATATATTATTATATTTATACTATTTTAATAATAAAATATTTAAAATTAATTTTTAAGTAAAATGTTATTTCCTATAAGTATAATAATTATAATATTTATATAATTATTAAAAAATAAATTAATCGCAAATTTAAAATTGATTATATATGTATTATTAATTTTTATTAATAAAAAATATAAAATAAAATATATCCATTAATATTATATGCTATAATTAATTATATTTAAATGTATTAATTTAAAATATATAAATTAGTTCTTTATTTTAAAAATATAATAATATAAATTTTAATTTTTTTTATTAATGGTAGTTATTTTATAAATATTTAATATATTTATCAATATAATATAATAATATTAAATTAATATATGATATTAATAATAACATTTTATACTACTTTTAATTTATGTAAATTAATATATAATTTTCAATATTAATTAAAAATAAATTTATTAATTTTATAAATTAAACTTAGCTTAAATTAAAATAATTTTAATATTAAAATATATAAAATTAGAAATTAATAATTAAATAATATATCAAATAATTGTAATTATTTTTATCTAAATAAATAATTATTATTAATTAAAATATAATTTTATTAAAGTATTATTCAATTAATTAAATATAAAATTATATGATTATTTTTAATTTTGTACACTATAAAACAATATATAATATTTTATATTATATTATTAATTTATAATAATATAATATAAAATATCTTTAGTATTTATCAAATATTAATATAATAATTTTAAATTTAATTAAAAAAAATAAAAATAAAAAATATTTATTTATATATAAAATTTAAACATTAATATTATAAGATTATTAATTATTAATAATAATAAATATTATATATATTAATATATAATTATTTTAATATTATTAATATAATTAAAATTATAAAATAATATTTTTATCTAAAATTAAATATTATTAGAAAAAATATTTTTATTTTATATCTAAATTATAAAAATTATATTTTAATATATTATTTATAATTTAAAATATAAAACTTAAGTAATATAAAAATTACATTTTTGTTATTAATCTATTTTTATTTAATTGCTTCCTATAAGTAACTAGATTTTCGATAGTTATTACTGGCATATTATATTTATTCGCAAAAATAAGAACTTCTGGCATTCGAGCCATTGTCCCATCATCATTTGTTAACTCACATAAAACACCTGCTGGTTTAAAACCAGCTAAAGTAACTAAATCAATTGTAGCTTCAGTATGACCACGCCTATGTAATACTCCACCTTCTTGAGATCTTAATGGAAAAACATGACCTGGGCGATTAAGATCAATTGGTTTTGCATTATCAGCAATGGCTTTTTGAATAGTCATTAACCTATCACTAGCCGAAACTCCAGTTGTAACACCTTCAGCTGCTTCAATAGTAATAGTAAACGCTGTTTGAAACTTACTAGAATTATTTTTAACCATCATAGGTAATTCTAATTGCTTACGTCGTTCATCAGTTATACAAAGACACACAATTCCACTTCCATAACGAATAGTTAATGCCATTTGTTCAATTGTCATAACTTCAGCTGCAAAAATAAGATCACCTTCATTCTCACGATTTTCGTCATCAAGTATCATAACACCTTTACCTTGACGTAATGATTCAAGAGCAAGTTCAATACTTTCAATAGGATTTCTATACATTGAAAGTGATATTTGATTCATAATAAAGCCTCATTAATAAATACTAGATTACCAATGATCATAAAAAATAAAAATATAAATCATTAATATTTTATTAAAATATATATATTAATCTTTTTAAATTATATGATTTTATCATTTTATTATAATATTAATATAAATTTCAATAAATTAATAAATTTATTAATTTTTATTATAAATAATAATTAAATTATTTTTTAATTATATTATTTAATTATTAAAATAAATATTACTATTGATTAAGACATTGTTAATAATAAAAATAAATAATAAAACTATATATTAAATATAATTTATTAACAATAAAATCAAAATATATTAATAACTATAATATTTTATTTTAAAAGAAATTATATTGTAGTAAATAAATAAATTATTTTCAATTTTATTTGATATAATATTTTATTATATAAATAAAATATTATATTATTTAAAATTTTATATATAAATTTTAAATTTATATAAATTAGTTCATTAGTTAATATTAAATAATTATTAATAAATAATAATATATTATTATTTATTTTAATAATAAATATTATTAAATTGATATATTTTAATTTTACTTAATATATAATAATATTTAATAATTAAAATATATAATATAAAATAAAATATTTATCTACAATTATTATAAATTTTTTAATAAAAATATTTTTAAAAATAAATCTTAATTATTTATATATATGATATAATTTTTTAAAAATAATTAACATCTATTAAGTGTATTTATTTATAAAAATATAATTATAATGATTAATGTTATTAAAATAAAGAAATTAATATTTAAAATTATTAAATAACTAAAATTTATATTTTTATAGAAATTTTTTACTTTTTTATATTAATACTTTATTGAATTTAAATTAAATTAAATATATTACATTAATAAAGTAATTAAAAACATGTAATTAATATATTATTTATATTAATTATATTAATAATTTCTTCTATAAAATATTAATACTATAAATAAAATATTTATTAACAATACATTTAAAATATAGCTATTAAAAATTAAAATTTTTATAAAAATATTTATTAAAATAATTAATTATTAATAAATATAATATTTAAATAAAAATGATATTTAAATATCATTATAATTATAATCTAATATTACTATTATAATAATATTAATTTAATATATTATTTTTTTAAAAAATAATTTTTTAAAGATCATATTTATTATTACAATATATTTTTTATAATAATACTTAATATAAAATTATAAAATTATTATCTAATAATAAAAAGAAATTATATAATAAAATATCATATAAATATATATTAAGATTTTTTTTATAAAATATTAATTACCTTCATAATAATAATATTTAATAATAAATAGTTTTATTTAAAATTAAGAACTTTACTTTATTTTTTATTTAAAATAATTAATATGTATAACAATAAAATAATATATTATATTAATAGATTAATTATTAAATTATATATATTAATAATTATATATTTTTAAATATTTATTTTTAACTATAAATTTTAGTATTTATATTAAATATAAATAATATTAATAAAATTTTACTTAAATATTTATAGTATTGATTATATAAAACATTAATTACAATATTAAAAATTTATAATAATGTTATATACTTTTAGAGATAGATTATATTAATATAATTATTATTTTAATATTTTAGTAATATTATATTTAATGCTATATAAAGAATTTATATTGATTAATAAAATTGATTAATTTTATTTATTTTTCTTAATTTAATTATTATTAACACATTTATTAATATTTATTTAAAATAAAGATATATTTTATATTTCAATATTAATTTAAATTAAATATTTTATGTTTATTAATATTATAATTTAAATAATAAATAAAATATATATACAATATAATTAATATAATAATAATATATTATTATTATAATAAAATAATTTAAATATTAAATAAATATTTAATTCTAATAATATTATTAAAATATTTTTAATTCAATTAAAGTTTTATATATTTTAAATTTAAAATTTCATTTTAAATAAAATTTAACAATATCTTAGTATTTTTTCTTTAGTTCAATAAATGATAACGTAATAATATTTATTATATAAATAAAATATTTTAATATTTTTATATTTTAAATAAATCACTTATATATTTATACAATTAATAATATATTTATAATACAATATTTATTGTATATTATTATTAATATTTAATATTTGACAATAAATAATAATTTTAAATAAATATTATAATACATTATACATATAAATATATTATATTAATATATTTAAAGTATGTTAAATATAAATAATAATATTTTATTTAAAATATATAAATAAAATAAAAATTATTACTAATTTTAATATGATATCAATTTAATTTTTTATGATAATTTAATTATTAAATTATTTTATTTTTATAAAAAAATTATATATACTTTTATCAATTAAAATACTAAAATTAATTATTATATTATTAATAATTATAGAATAATATAAAAAATAATTAAATTTAACGATTAAATACATGTATTAAATTAATTACATATAAGTTATTGATTATAAAAATTATTTAAATAATTGCTTAAAATTAATATAATTAAATATAATAAATACAGGATAAATTAAAGAAAATAATATGAATATTTATCTTGTTGGTGGCGCAGTAAGAGATCATCTATTAAAATTACCAATTTCTGATCGTGATTGGGTAGTATCTGGAGCAACTACAAATGATCTAATTAAACTAGGTTTTCAACAAATTGGTAAAGATTTCCCTGTTTTTCTTCATCCTAAAACACATGAAGAATATGCACTTGCACGTACAGAGCGTAAAATTGGTATAGGTTATACTGGTTTTTCTTGTTATTCTGCACCAAATATAACTATAGAAGAAGATCTATTGAGACGAGATTTAACTATAAATGCTATTGCACAAACTAAAGATGGAAAAATAATTGATCCATATCATGGTAAAGAAGATATAAAAAATCGTTTATTACGTCATGTTTCTGATGCTTTTACAGAAGATCCTTTAAGATTATTAAGAGTCGCACGTTTTGCAGCTCAATTATCTAAACAAAAATTTACTATCGCCAACGAAACGAAATTATTGATGAAAAAAATGGTAGATAAAAATGAACTTAGTGCTATTAGTGTAGAAAGAGTATGGGAAGAAACAAAAAAAGCATTACAATCATCATCACCTGAAATATATTTTCATGTATTATATAATTGTGGTGCATTAGCTATTCTTTTCCCTGAAATTAATCAATTATTTAATATAAATATATTAACTAAATTAGGTAATAAAATAAATATTGGAATTCATACACTATTAACTTTAAAAATATCAGCTTTATTGACAAATAATATTGAAACTAGATTTGCTACTATATGTCATGATTTTAGTAAAATATTAACAAAATCTAAACAAATGTATAATTACTATAATGATATAAATATGGGAATTTTGTTAATTGAAACTATGTGCAATAGATTACGTATTCCTAATAATATGAAAGAGTTATCAAAATTAGTTATTCGTTTTAATCAACAAATACATCAAATTAATAAATTAACACCTAAGATTATAATTGATATTTTTAATAAATTAGATAGTTGGCGTAAACCATATCGTATTAATCAATTAGTAATAGTTTGCGAATCAGATGCACGTGGAATAATAGGGAAAGAACATATCACTTATCCACAAGCTAAATTAATTATTTCAGCATTTCAAATTGCACAACAAGTATCAATTAAAAATATTATTGAGCAAGGTAATAAAGGTATTCATATTAAAAATGAAATAACTAAACAACGTATTAAAGTATTAACTAACTGGTGGAAACAAATATTTTAAATTTAATTTAATTAATTATTAGTATAAAAATATAATTATTTAAAATATACTTAAAATAAATAAAATATTATTTTAATATAATTAATATAACTTAATTTATTTTATTTAAACTATTATTTAATAATTTAAATAATAATTATATATAAATTAATTTATTTTTTTGTTCTTTCAATAATTATACTTACTTGTTTAGCTTGTACAATTGCATTTAGTTTATATATTTTAACTTGAACCCAATAACTAGAAAAATTATTTAAAACAATATTAGCAACATCATTAGCTACTTGTTCTATAAGTACAAATTGTTTACTTTCTACATATTTAATAACTACTTGACTAACTTTAGTATAATCTATATAATATTTAAATTTATTATTTTCGACTATGGATTGAACATCTACTTTCATTGCTATATCTATTAATAATTTTTGTTTAACAGTTTGTTCCCAATCATAAACACCAATAGTTGTAAATACTGATAATTGTTCAATACATATAATATCCATTTATTATTTCCTTATTTACAAATAACATTATTTTTTATTTTATTTATTACAAATAAATTATTATTTTACCTGTAATAAATTTAATTAAAATACTTAATGATAAATTATTTTAAAAACAAAATTACTAATATAATTAAAATTAATAACAATCATAATAAATTTTATTTATTATGATTAATATATAATTATAAAAAATAATTTACTTATTTTATTATTATAAAATTATTATTTTATAATAATAAAATAATATTTTAAATTAAATTAATTATAATTACTAATATTAATTATAATTATGATATAATAAAATTTTTTATTAAAATATTTATTATTTGTATTTTATTAATATAAATTTTATAAAAATATAAATAATATATTCTTACTTAAATAAAATTATTATTTTTTATGATTTAAAATAAAAATAACATAAATATTATATTAAAATAAAATTAATTTATATATTTAATATAAAATATATAAATTACAAATAATATAAAAATAGTAAATTATTATTTATATAATAATTTATATTTTAATATAATATATATTATATATTTTTTTATAATTATAGTTATATAAATAGATTTATGTTAAATTTATAATTTATTAATTTTTGTTCTTTAATATTTTATTGGAAGTAATTTATGCATCCAATGCTAACTATTGCTATACGAGCAGTTCGTAAAGCAGGTGATTTTATTACTAAAAATTATGAAGAAATTAATTTTTTTAAAAAAACTGAAAAAAAAGAAAATAATTCTATAATAATTTTTAATAAAAAAACAGAATTAATTATGATCGAAATCATACAGAAATCATATCCTAATCATATTTTTCTTACAAAACAAAACATTGAATTACTTAATATTAAAAATAATATTAAGTGGATTATTGATCCTTTAAATGGTATAATTAATTTTTCTAAAAAAATACCACATTTTGCTGTTTCTATTACAGTATATGTTAATAATCGTGCAGAAATTGTTGCTATTTATAATCCTATGCTTAATGAATTGTTTACTGCAGTACGTGGGCAAGGAGCACAATTAAATGGTTGCCGGCTTCGTGTGAAAAATGATAATAAGTTAGAAGAATCTATTATTGCTATTAATTTTTCTTTTGACACAAAACAGCATTTTTCTGAATATATTAATTTTACAGCTAAATTATTTAAAATATATTTTTATTATCGATGTACTGGTTCATCTATTTTAGATTTATCTTATATTGCTGCAAATCGTATTGATGCTTACTTTGAAATTAATTCAAGACCTTGGAATTTTATAATAGGTGGATTATTAATACGTGAAGCTGGTGGAATAATTACTGATTTTAATGGTAGTTATAATTATCTTACCTCTGGTAATTTATTAGCTGGTAATCCTAAAATAGTAAAAAAATGGATACAAAATATAAATTTAATTAAATAATTTATTAAAATATTTAAAATCTAAATAATTAAATTATTCTTATTATATATTAATTTATTATTTTAATAAAAATTACTATTTTTCTATTAAAAAAATTATATAAAATTTTTTTAATTATAATTTAGTATATAAAAAAATTAATAAAATCTTTTTAAATAATAAAATATACTTTATTATATATATAAAATAATTATATTTTATATATATATAATAAATTTAATTAATTTTAAATATTATCTAAATAATAAAAATAATTATTATTTATTAACTTTAATATAATAAATTATTATTTAGTAATTATATATAATATTATTAAAAATAAAATGAATAAAAGATTAAAATTTAATATTCATTATAATTAATTATAAAATACAAAATATATAAAATATTAATTTAATTATTATTACTCATAATTTTATATAATATTTAATTTATATTAATAAATAATATTTATATAATAAATTAAATATTTATTTATATTATTTTTTATTATTTAATTGTATATAATTAAATTAATATAATTTATTAAAATATTATATTTTAATGAATTATTTAAAATAATATAATTTTATTTTTATATATAATTTAAATTTAAATATATTAATTTATAAGAAATATTATATTAATTTAACATTAAATATAAATATATTTAATGTTAAAATTTTAAATTAAATAA
The DNA here is from genome assembly GCA_024349725.1 of Arsenophonus endosymbiont of Ceratovacuna japonica. Classification (GTDB taxonomy): domain Bacteria; phylum Pseudomonadota; class Gammaproteobacteria; order Enterobacterales; family Enterobacteriaceae; genus Arsenophonus. The sequence continues at coordinate 566,422 of AP026064.1, read as the reverse complement.
TAATAAGTTTTATTAAAGTTATTTTTAATATAAATTATTAATATTAATTATAATTTATATACATATTTTAATAATTAGTATAATGATGAAAACAAATATTTTAAAAATTAACTATATTAATAATAATTTAAAATTAATATATAATACTTAAAAGATCTATTACATATAAAATAAAAAAAATTTATCATTGATAAAATTTATAATCTTTTATATTAAAAATTTATTAAATTATAATATTATATTAATTAGTAATTATTTTATTATTTAATTATATTAAAATATTTAATATATTTGTAATTATATTAATTTAATAATGTTAGTTATATAATTTAAATAAATTATAAAAGATATAAATTAATATATTTTAATTTATAATATAATTAATTTATTGTAATAAATATATGATAAAATATTAATTTAATAATAATATTATCATAATAAAAATAAAATATATATTTAAACATAATTGTAATTTTATTAAATTTAATAACGATATATTTGATATTATTAAATATATAATTTACTTAAATTTTATTAAAAATAATTTTTTTTTTACATTTTTATAATAAATTATAAAATAAAATAATAAATATTTAATATATATTATATATATTAAATATTTATAAATATTTATATAATTTTAAATATTATTAAAAATTATATAAATATTTATTTTCATAATTATTTGTTAATAACTGCAGAAAATAGTATGACTCAATATAATTATAACGCAGACTCAATAGAGTTACTTAGTGGTTTAGAATCAGTTCGTCGTTGTCCAGGAATGTATACAGATACTTCTAAACCAAATCATCTTGCTCAAGAAGTGATTGATAATAGTATAGATGAAGTACTTGCAGGTTATTCTAAAAATATTAATGTTATTTTACATAAAGACAATTCACTAGAAATAATAGATGATGGTCGAGGTATACCAGTTGATATTCATCCAAAAAAGAAAATTCCAGCTATAGAACTGATTCTTACTCAATTACATACTGGTGGAAAATTTTCTCATAAAAATTATAAATTTTCTGGTGGATTACATGGTGTTGGTATTTCTATTGTGAATGCATTATCAAAACGTATTGAAGTAACTGTAAAGCGTAATAGAAAAATATATCAAATAATATTCGAAAATAGTAAAAAAATACAAGAACTAAATATAATTGGTAATTGTAATAAATCAACAACAGGTACTAGTGTACGTTTTTGGCCTGATATTTATTTTTTTGATAATCCATATTTTTCTATTTCAAATTTATTGCATATATTAAAAGATAAAGCTGTATTATGCCCAGGTATTAAAATTGTATTTAAAAATAAAATAAATAATACTAAACAAATATGGCATTATAATAATGGTTTAAGTGATTATTTAATGGAATCAGTAAATACTTTAACTACTTTACCTAAAAAAGCATTTATTGGTAATTTTACTAGTAGAACAGAAATATTAGATTGGGCATTACTTTGGATACCAGATATAGGAGAATTATTAACTAAAAGTTATGTTAATCTTATTCCAACTGAGCAAGGTGGTACTCATGTTAATGGATTGCGACATGGTTTATTAAGTGCTATTAAAGAATTTTGTAAATACCATAATTTGCTTCCTCGTAATATAAAATTAATAGGTGATGATATTTGGGATCGTTGTTCTTATATATTATCAGTTAAAATACAAAACCCGCAATTTTCTGGTCAGACTAAAGAACGCCTTTCTTCTAGTAAGAGTACTATATTTGTTTCCAAAATAATAAAAGATGCTTTTAGTTTTTGGTTAAATAAAAATATTATAGAAGCAAAAAAATTAGTAATATTTATTATCTCTATTGCACAAAAGCGTTTACGATTAGAGAAAAAAATAGTACGCAAAAAAATAACTAATGGACCTGCATTACCTGGTAAGTTAGTAGATTGTACTTCACAAGATATTAATTTTACTGAGTTATTTTTAGTTGAAGGTGATTCGGCTGGTGGATCAGCTAAACAAGCTCGCAATCGTGAATATCAAGCAATTATGCCATTAAGAGGAAAAATATTAAATACTTGGGAAATTTCTTCTGATGAAATTTTCTCTTCACAAGAAGTATATGATATTTCAGTAGCTATCGGTATAGATCCAAATAGCAATGACCTTAGTAATAAACGATATGGTAAAATATGCCTTCTTTCCGATGCTGATTCTGATGGATTACATATTACTACATTACTTTGTGCACTTTTTGTTCGTCATTTTCCTATTTTGGTAAAATCAGGTTCTATTTATATTGCTATGCCACCTTTATATAGAATTGATTTAGGTAAAAATATTTATTATGCAATTGATGAAAATGAAAAAAATATTATTTTAAATAAACTTAATTATAAATATAATAAACCTAATATTCAGCGTTTTAAAGGATTAGGAGAAATGAATCCTATTCAATTACGTGAAACAGCTTTTAACCCTAATACACGACGATTAGTTCAACTTATTATTAATGATAATAATTATCATAAAACATTAGAAATGATGGATATGTTATTATCAAAAAAACGATCAGAAGATCGTAAAAATTGGTTACAAAATAAAGGTGATGCTATAGAGATTGAAGTATAATTAATAATATTAATTCAAAATTTAGGAATGAAATTAATGAGTAAGATGACTTATGATTGTATGGAGCAACAACCACTTTATACATTTACTGAAAATGCTTATCTTAATTATTCTATGTATGTTATTATGGGTAGAGCATTACCATTTATTGGTGATGGTTTAAAACCTGTGCAACGACGTATAATTTATGCTATGTTTGAACTTGGTCTAAATAATATATCTAAATATAAAAAATCAGCACGTACAATTGGTGATGTATTAGGTAAATATCATCCACATAGTGATAGTGCTTGTTATGAATCAATGGTATTAATGGCTCAACCATTTTCATATCGTTATCCATTAGTAGATGGTCAAGGAAATTGGGGAGCTCCTGATGATCCTAAGTCGTTTGCTGCTATGCGTTATACTGAATCAAAATTATCTAAATATTCTGAAATATTATTAAGTGAATTAAAATATGGTACAGTAGATTGGATACCTAATTTTGATGGAACTTTAGTTGAACCAAAAACATTACCAGCAAGATTACCAAATATTTTATTAAATGGTATGATAGGTATTGCAGTTGGTATGTCAACTAATATTCCACCACATAATGTTAAAGAGATTGCAAATGCATTAATTACTTTATTAGAAAACCCAAAAGCTGATCTTGAAATTTTGATGAATATTATTCCTGCACCAGATTATCCAACAAAAGCGGAAATTATTTCAACAAAAGAAGATATTAAAAAAATTTATCAAACAGGTCGTGGCTCTATTAGACTACGTGCTATATGGGAAATAAGTAATGGTAATATTATTATTACTGCATTACCTTATCAAGTATCAGGCTCTAAAATATTAGCACAAATAGCAGAACAAATATACACTAAAAAATTATCAAAAATAAAAAATTTACGTGATGAATCTAATTACGAAAATCAAACTAAATTAGTAATTATACCAAAAAATAATGTTATTGATTTGGAGCAAATAATGGTACATTTATTTGCTACTACTGATCTAGAAAAAAGTTATAGAGTTAATTTAAACATGATTGGCTTGGATAATCGTCCTGCAGTCAAAGGATTAGTTGATATTTTAAATGAATGGTTATTTTTTAGACAAAATATAGTACGAAATAAATTAAATTATCGTTTAAAAAAAATATTAAAACGATTACATATTCTTGATGGTTTATTAAAAGTTTACATTAATATAGATAAAATTATCTATATAATTCGTAATAATGATGAACCAAAAAGCATATTAGTAAATAATTTTATATTTTCAGAAACTCAAGCTGAATTTATTCTTGAATTAAAATTACGTTATTTAGCTAAATTAGAAGAATTAAAGCTATATAGTGAACAAAATGAATTAATTAAAGAACGTAATCAATTGCAAATTATTTTAAAATCTAATATTTGCTTAAATAATTTACTTAAAAAAGAAATTGAAATAGATGCACAAACTTATGGTGATAATCGTAAATCTCCAATTAATAAATATATTAAAGAAAAAGTTCTAAACAATAATATTTTACCTCATCAACCTATTACAATTGTTCTATCTCTTTTAAGGTGGGTAAGGATATTCAAAGGTCATGACATTAATCCTATTTATCTTAAATATAAAACTGGAGATTCTTTTTATAGTGCAATAAAAGGTAAAACTAATCAATTAATTGTTTTTATTGATAGCACTGGACGTAGTTATTCTCTAAATCCTCTTGTTTTTTCTTTTACACATGAAGATCCACTTACTAATAAATTATTATTGCCACACAATGCAATAATTGAATATATATTAACTGCTAATAAAGAACAAAAATATTTATTAGCTTCTGATTCTGGTTATGGTTTTATTTGTACTTTTAGTGATTTTTTAACAAGAAATAAAACAGGTAAAAAATTAATTACTTTACCAAATAATTCTAAAATACTTAGACCATTAGAAATTAATGATAAACAACATAAATTATTATTAGCAATAACTAAATTAGGTAAAATATTAATATTTTCTATTGATGATTTACCTAAACTTTCTAAAGGCAAAGGTAATAAAATTATTAACATAATAGATTCTCAATCATCTAATGGAGATAATGTACTATCTTGGTTAATGTTTTTATCTCCCATATCTTCAATTATATTTTATTTTGGTAAAAAAAAATTAAAATTAAATTCAAAAGACTTGAAAAAATATTATTCTAAACGAGGCAGTAAAGGTTTTTTATTACCAAATGGATTGCAAAATATTGAATATATAAAAATTATTAATTCTATTAATAAATAATTAATAGAATTTTTTATATATACTAATAAAAAAATTTATATATTAATTTTAATATAATAATTATTTATAATAAAATTAAAATTTAATTTTATTATAAATTAGATTTAAATTTTATTTTTTGTTCTATTTCTTCAACTTCTTTATTTAATTCTTCAATTTTATTTTTAAATAAATAATTACAATATTTTACTAATTCACGAACATTTTTTAAATTATAATTTTTTATATCAATAGGTGGTAATATTTCTATAATAACTACTCCATTATTCCAACGATTAAGTTTAATACGTCCTTCTGTATTGGATAAACATACTGGAACTATAGGAACATTAGCTAAAATTGCTGCGTAAAATGCACCAGTTTTAAATTTCAATAAACCTCTACCTTTACTACGAGTTCCTTCTGGAAACATCCAAATAGAAATTTTTCTTTTTTTAATTTGTTTAACAATATGTAAAATTGTCTTATAAGATTTAGTTTTATTATTTCTATTAATAAGAATATTTCCTGTTAAATAATATAGTTGACCAAAAAATGGAATAAATAATAAATTATTTTTACCAACAGTAATGGTGTTTGATTGTATTACATTAGATATAGTGATCATATCATAATTATTTTGATGATTACCTATATATATACTAGGTCCATAATTTTTTACTTCTTTAGGTACTTTGCTAATAATTGTAATACCAAAAACATAAGATAATTTACCAAATAATCTTCCAAATCTCATAACATGATTTTTATTTTTTGGATATATTAAACAATAAAAAAAACCTAATAAACAAATTAATATTGTAAATATGATTACAATAAATATACGAATAATAGCTAACATATTTACCTCAATAAAAAAATAAACTTAAATATTAATAAAATATTAAATGATTATAATAAATATTATTAGGTAATAATTTTACGTTTATATTATACTGTATAATCAAAATTCAGAAATTATTTTTAATATTAACTATTATAAATTAAATATAAATTTTTAATATCTTTTTATTATAATATATATAAAGTTTTAAAAATTTTATATATATTATAATAATTAATATAATTATTAATATATATTGTATAAATTAATTAATCATTAACTAATATAATAATATTAATTTATATTAGTAATAATAACCAATAATTAAGTATATAATATTATATTTTATATTTTATTTATTATATTTATATATGTAATTTTATAAATTTTATTATTTAATATGTTAAATTCAACTTAATTAGAATAACTACTAATAAAAATTATATATGATAATAATAGATATATTATTTAATTATTAAATAATATTTAGTAATTATTCAATTATATTTATTTAAAATAATATTTTAATTTAAATAAATAATATTTTTATCTATATAATAATATTTATATTTATATTTATTTATTATAACTTATTTCATTAAATATAATATAATATAAATTTTTGAAAAAATATTATATAATTATAAATTTTTATAAAATAATATTTTATATATAATTAACTTTAAATTAAAGTTTTATATATATTGTTTAATAATTATATTTATTGTTTTAAAAAGAATTATAATTTAATATATTATTAATAATTATAATTAATAATTTTTTTATTAATTAAATTATTATGAATAAATATTTATTATTTTATAAAATTTTATTTATGATTATATTACAATAGTTAATTCATATAATTTATATATATTTTATTATAGTAAAATATATATTTTTTAAATTTAAGTTTTTAAAAATATTTATAATATATTAAAATAATTAATATTTAATATAATAAATATTCAAAATTAATTAATTATTATATAAGTATAATATTGATATATATATATTTAGTTAAATTAATAATAATTAATTAATCTATTATTACTTATTTATATATTATTTATAACATTTTAATAAAAATGTAATCTATCATATTTAAAATTTAACAAATAATATTTATATTGATAAAATTTTTCTAAATATTTAAATAAAATTAATATCTAAATATAAGTATTAATTATTATAAATATATTTTATACTTTAATTTATTATTATATAAAGTAATAGTTATTATATAATTTAAAATTAATTATAAATTAATTAATAATATATAATTAATATTATATATTATTAATTACTACATCTCGATCAAAACTTTTTTCACAATATTTGCAAATTAAAATAACTTCATTATATCTACGTTTAATTATAAAACTACTATTTATTGGTTCATTATGACTAATACAATTACTATTAGGACAAATTAAAACTTCATCAATTTGCTTAGGCAAATTGATTGATAATTTTTTCTCTACTTTATAATCTTTAATACAATTAACAGTTGCATATGGAGCATACATTGTTAATTCATTTGCTTGTTTAGGTGTTAGAAAAGTATTTTCAATTTTAATTAAATCTTTTTTTCCTAAATGATTAGATGGTAAATTCAAACCTATAGTAATACGCTGATCTGTTTGAGTTAATTTAAATAATGAAAGTAATTTAAATCCTATTTGAGCAGGAATATGATCTATAACGGTTCCACAATTAATAGCCTCTACTTGTAATTTATAAATATTTGTCATATTTAAAATCCTTAAAAATTAATATTTTCATTCAAAATTAATGCTAAAAGCGCTTGTCGTGCATATATACCATTGCCAGCTTGTTGAAAATAATAAGCATAAGGTGAATGATCAACATCATTATTAATTTCATCTATACGTGGTAAAGGATGTAAAATTTTCATATTAGGTTTAGCTGTAATTAATTCATTACTATTTATAATAAATTGAGCTTTAACATTAGCATATTCTGAAGGATCCAAACGTTCTTTTTGTACTCTTGTTATATAAAGAATATCTAATTTTGATAATACTGATTCTATATTATCATATAAACTATAATTTATTTGTTTTTCTTGTAATAAATATAAAATATGAGTTGGCATAGATAATGTTTTAGGTGCAATAAAATAAAAATGATTATTATTAAATTTAGATAATGCTTGTGTTAATGAATGAACAGTTCTACCATATTTTAAATCGCCAACCATTGCAATATGTAAATTATTTAAACTACCTTGACTTTCTTGGATAGTAAATAAATCAAGTAATGTTTGGGTAGGGTGTTGATTAGATCCATCACCAGCATTAATTACTGGAATTTTTCCTGAAAATTGAGATGCTAATCGTGCTGCTCCCTCCTGTGGATGACGAATAATAATAGCATCAACATATTGACTAATAACCGATATAGTATCTACTAATGTTTCACCTTTTTTCCCTAATGAAGTATGATTGCTATCTGAAAAACCTACTACAGAAGCACCTAAACGATGAATAGCAGTTTCAAAAGAAAGTAATGTACGAGTTGAGGCTTCAAAAAAACAACTAGCAATAACTTTATTCTTTAGTAATTCTGGTTGTGGATTTTGTTTTAATGATGTAGCAACTTTCAATACATCTATTAAATCTTCACGTTTTAAATCATTAATTGAAATAATATCTTTAAGATACAACCGATTAAACATCGTATTATTTCTCCTTTCTTAGTACTATATCTAAATATTTTTATAAAAACTTTATTTAAATATTTTATAAATAAAATTTTAATAAAAATATAAAATTACTATGATAATAATTAATAACATTTATTAAATATAAAATTATTTATATTCATTCCATGATCTACCATCTTTAACAATTATCGTATCTGAAGCATCAGGTCCACAAGTGCCAGATTGATATAGTTTAGGAGGTTTATTATCGTTTTCCCAGGCATCCATAATAGAATCAACCCATCTCCAAGATTCTTCTACTTCATCTCTGCGCACAAACAATGCTTGTATGCCACGCATAGCTTCTAATAATAAACGTTCATATGCATTAATTAAATTTATTTTTTTAAATACTTTAGATGCATCAAAATCTAATTTTATAGTCTGCAAATAATGTTTATGCTCAAGACCAGGGGCTTTATTTAAAATTTTAATATCAATTCCTTCATTAGGTTGTAATCTAATAGTTAATTTATTTTGTGGTAAATTTTGATATGATTCAGAAAAAATATTTAATTGTGGCTTTTTAAAACAAACTACAACTTCAGAATATTTTTTTGCTAATCGTTTTCCAGTTCTTAAATAAAATGGTACTTTAGACCAACGCCAATTATTAATATCAACTCGAATTGCAACGAAAGTTTCTGTTTTACTTAGTTTATTTGCTCCATTCTCTTCAAGATAACCGACAACTTTTTTACCTTGAATATAACCTGATGTATATTGGCCTCGTATAGTTTTTTCATGTACGTTTCTATAATCAATACGACATAATGAACGTAATACTTTTACTTTTTCATCTCGAATACGATCTGCTGTTAAATCATCTGGAGGTGACATAGCAATTATTGTTAATATTTGTAATAAATGATTTTGTACCATATCACGCATCTGTCCAGTTTGATCAAAATATGCCCAACGCCCTTCTATTCCAATTTCTTCAGATACTGTGATTTGTACATGATCAATTGCTCGATAATCCCAATTATTTATAAACAAAGAATTAGAAAAACGCAATGCTAATAAATTAAGAACAGTTTCTTTACCTAAATAGTGATCAATACGATAAATTTGGTTTTCTTTAAAATATTTAGAAACTTTATTATTTATTTCTTGAGAAGAAGCAAGATCACTACCTAATGGTTTTTCAATAACAACTAAATTTGGTGTTTTATTAAGATAAGCATGGCCTAAACCATAACATACAGCACCAAAAGTAGATGGAGGTATGGCAAAATAATAAATAGTAGGCTTATTATTACCAGAAAGATATTCTGCTAGTAAATTAAATTTATTTAAATCTTGAACATCTAAATTAAAAAAATCGAGTCGTTTACTTAATTTTTGCCATAAATAAGGATTAATTTCTTCATTTAAAAAAGTTTCTAAAGCAACTCTTGTTTCATTTATATATATAGTAGTATTCCATTCAGCCCTACCAATTCCTATAATACGTGTATCAGGATGTATATAACCTATTTTTTCTAATTGATATAAAGATGGTAATAATTTACGACGAGCTAAATCTCCTTTTGCGCCAAAAATAATTAAATTACAAGCTTGAACAGGCTTATTAATTGTCATTATATTAAATCTCCTTGAATATAACTTCTATAGTGTTATAATATATTTAATAGATAAAATTAATATATTTTATTAAAAATAAAGTAAATAAAATTAAATTATTTTATTTTTAATAAAATATAAAAGTATATTGGATTTATGTTTTTGAAAATAAATAATTAATAATTATTATATTATTAAATAATAAATATATAATATTTAATAAAATTAATTAAAAATAAATTTAAAATAATTTATTTATTAAATAAATATTATTTTGAATTAAAATATTATTTTTTTATGTTTAATAAAATTATTTGTTTACTTTGATGTTTAACATCTAATTTTAATAAAAAATTAATTATATTTATTATTTTTAAAAATTAATATTATATTTAATATAATATTAGATTAATTGATTTAGTAAAATTAATTTATTATATAATATTTTATATTAAATTAAATTATATTTAGTAAATTAAATAAATATCATTAATTAATAATATAATAAAAATATTACTAAAATATATTAAAATTATCAATATTATATTAATGTTATTAAAATAAATATTTATATCATATTAGTAAATATATTTAGTAAAAGTTATTAATTAATGATAATAAATAATTAATTTTCCATAATTTATATACTAAAAAATCTAGTTAATTATTTTAATGAAATTCTAACAATATTAACTATTTTATTATTTGTAATAATTTTATTTATTATTTATTTTTAATTTAACATATTAATAATATTTTTATTATATATTATTAAATTAATTATATATAAATATTAAATAATTAAATTATAAATATTAAAAATTTTTTATTATACTTAAATATAATTATATTATTATTTTAATTATTTAACAATTAATATTTTAATAATCTTATTTAGGATAATATAATTAATAATTTCATATTTAGTTAGAAATTTAAAATAAAAAAATATAATTGTTAATAATTAATAATAAAATATATTTTAATGTATTTAATTATTTTAAAAAAAATAAAATAATATAATATATAATTTTTATATTATAAATTATAAATTATATTTATAAAATACATTATTCAATATTTACATTCTAACATTAATAAAATTTAATTATAAAATATATATAAATATTATTATATTTTTTATTATATAATATTTTTAATCCATAAACTAATAAATTTCATAAATATTAATTAATTAGTAAATACTAATAATAAAAAATAATAAGGTAATTTATTATGACGAAGAATGAATTAAAAAAAATGGCAGGTTATGCAGCTTTAGAATATATTAAACATAATATGATAGTTGGTGTTGGCAGTGGTTCTACCGTAAATTATTTTATTGATATTCTGTCAACACAAAAAAAATTAATTAAAGGTACAGTTTCTAGTTCAATTGCTTCTACAAATAAATTAATTTCATTAAATATTCCTATTATAGATAGTAATAATGTAGATAATGTTGATGTTTATATCGATGGTACTGATGAATTTAATCCAGATTTAATGATGATTAAAGGTGGTGGAGCTGCATTAACATGTGAAAAAGTTATAGCTGCTATGTCTAAAAAATTTATAGCTATTGCTGATAAATCTAAAAAGGTTACTATTTTAGGTAATTTTCCATTGCCAGTTGAGGTAATACCAATGGCACGATCTTTTGTGTCTCGTCAATTAACTAAATTAGGTGGTATACCAAAATATAGAGAAAATGTAGTAACTGATAATGGTAATATTATTCTTGATATTCATAATCTAAATATTATTAATCCAATTGATCTTGAAAATAAAATTAATTCAATTTCTGGTGTTGTTACAGTAGGTTTATTTGCTAATCGTGCAGCAGATGTTGTTTTATTAGCATCACCTACTGGAGTAGAAAAATTACTGTCTAAAAAATAAATAATTTAATGATAATTTAAATTTTAACAATTAAATTTAATTATTAAAATTTTATATAATTTTTATTATAATAATAATTTAATTTTATTTATTTAATTTTATTTTTGTTAATTGTAATATTTTATTTTTTATTATTTTATTTTAATAAGTAATAAATTATTTTAATATTAATAAAAAATTTTATTTAAATTATTTTTATGAACTTTATTAAAGACATATAATAGAATAATATACATAATTTAAAATTATAATATAATTTTTATAATATTAATTTATATCAATTAATATTCATATAAAATAAAAAATTATATAATATATTTATATATATTATAATATTTATGTATAAATATTAATGTTATATATAATATAAATATTTTATTATCAATATAAATAATTATTATTAATATTTAATAAATTATTATATCATTTAGAAAACTTTTATTGATATTTAAGTTAATAATTTTGATTTAATTATTCTAATAATAGAAATATTTTACTTTATTTCATGTTTAAATATCTTCTAAATGTAATAATTAACATATTTTTTATTTAGTTTTAATTTATTAAATAATATCAATATTTAAATAATTTTTTATTTTAATATTTAATTTAAATACTACAATAATTATTGCAATTATTAATATATAAATATATTTGTAAATTATTATATCTTAATAATAATATAATAAGTTAATAAAAATTTATAGTAATTAAATTACCAATAATTAATATATTATTTCAATATTTTATATATTATAATCAATATCAATATATGCAATATATATATTTTTTTATTTTTTAAAATATTAATTAATATATATTGCAAATAAATATTTTATTTAATTAGAAGAGTAGTGAATATTAATATATAGATTTTTAATTATTTAATAATTTTAATAATTTTTAATTTTATCTTTATTTATATTATAAATATATTAAATTAAATAAATAATATTTTTTATTTAATATTAAATACATAAAATTAAATTTTTTTTAATCATTATGATTTTGTTAACAACAATATATTGTAATAATTAATTTAAAATATTGCTATATAAAATATTTATGTTTATTTTTTATATTTATTTTTATAGTGTATTGTTGATAATTTATTTTAAAATTTTATAATTTATAAATTTATTATAAATAAAATAATATAATAATAATTATATTTATTATTAATGTTAATATTTAATTTTAAGTAAATAAGAAATTATTTTAATTACTACATTGGGCAATTTTATAAATTTTAGTAAAATAAAACATTAATTTTAGAAAAGTTTTTGAATTGTAGTTATTAATATAAATACTAATAAAAAATTTTTAAATAAAATAATAATTTATTAAATATTAATAATAATTATATTTATAATAATAAAAAAATTTTATTATATATGTAATATTAATTATAAATTTTAATTTTAATTTAATTAAAATATAATAATATATATTATATATAAGTTATTATATTGATAAATATTATTAAAATATTATTAATAATTAACTTAAAATATACTTAATTTTAATATTATAATTAAATATATTTATTAATGTAAAATATATTTTTGTTTATATTAGTATTAATAAATATATTAACAATAATTTAATTAAATAAAAATATAAAATTAATTAATTTTATTAATTGTAATAAATTATTAATTATTAGATATAATATTAATAAAATATAAAAATAATAATTATATTAATATATATATAAAAGTATATAATATTATTAAAAATTATTTATATTATTATTAATATTTTATATGAATGCATAAATATAAATATTTAAAAAAATTTTGTAAATATTATATAATATTTATATATAAATATTATAATTTATAATTAAAAATAAATATTTTAAAATATATAATTATTAATATATATAATAATAATAAAATTATAATAATTAATAATTATTTTATATTTTTATATATTTATTTATTATTTATTTATTTAAATAAATAAATATAATTTAATAAATAGTTTAAAATAATAATTATTAAATGAAAATATGAATAATAAATTAATTAATATATTAGTTCAGTATATTAATTGACTAAAAATATTTAATTTAGTATATTAAATTAAATATTTCATAAAGATTTTTTTTAACATTTATAATAATAAATTTAAAGTCATTAATTTTTAAATAAAAATTATTTAATATAAATATTATTTTTATAAAATAATTAATATTTTAATGAAAATACAAACTAAAATATTTTAGTATTATAAAACTTGCAATAACCTTAAAATACATTAATGAATCACTAAATTTATTTTTTTTTTATTTTAATAATTAATATATTTTAAATATAAATTATCTTAATTAAATTATCTCTTACGTAATTTTATTAAATAGCTTTCAAGTTGTTTATCTAAAGGCCCATTAAAAGTCATTTTTTTTTCACTAATTGGATGAATAAATGTTAATGAAATAGCATGTAAAAAAAGACGATTTAAACCCATAATTTTTAGTTTCTTATTAAAATCAAAATCTCCATATCGGTTATCACAAGCAATTGGATGTTTAGCATATTGTGCATGCACTCTAATTTGATGTGTTCGTCCTGTTATTGGCATAATTTTTACTAAAGTAGTATTATAAAACAATTCTTTAATTTTAAAATGGGTTTCTGAATATTTACCATTATTATCAACTTTTACTATTCGTTCACCACTTTTTAAAATATTTTTTAACAAAGGTGCATAAATAACTTTAATATTTACTGGCCATTGCCCTTTTAATAATGCAAGATATTGTTTTTTTATTTGTTTTAAACGTAACTGTTCATGTAATGCTTTAAGTACTAAGCGTTTTTTAGCTATTAATAAAATACCAGATGTTTCTCTATCTAGTCTATGCACAAGCTCTAAAAAATGTTCTGTAGATCGCAATGCTCTTAAAGCTTCAATAACTCCAAAATTTAATCCACTACCACCATGAACAGCTATGCCAGAAGGTTTATTTAAAACTATTAAATATTCATCTTCATAAAGTATGCAATTAGTAAGCATAGTAATTTTATCTAATTTAGATAGATTAAAATTTTGCTTATTATTTATTAATCGTATAGGTGGAATTCTAATAAAATCTTTTATTTGAATTTTATACTTAGGTATAACTTTAATATTATTTATTCTTACTTGACCTTTTCTAATAATACGATAAATCATACTTTTAGGTACATTTTTTAAATATGTAAATAAAAAATTATCAATACGTTGACCTTCTTGATCATTATTAATTTTAATAAATTTAACTTGATTTTGTATTTTCATTGTTTAATTATAATTTTATGTTAAAATTTAATTTTATTAAATAATATAATAGTAAATTATAATTCCTTTATTTTTATTTTTATCTTTTTTTCTTAAATTTTATAATTCATATATTAATATATTTTTCATATTTTCCCTTTAAAAAATAAATAACAAAAGTTATCTTGATATACACTAATAAGCAATGAGATAATAAAAATGATATAAATGTATATAATTTTATATCAATATATTTATTTTTAATAATATATAAATATAACTATAATGTAAAATTATATATAAAATTATATAAATTGTTTAATTTAAAATAAAATTTTTTAAATTATTTAATATATATTAAATCGATAAATTCAGTATATATATAATTTAAAATATAATATTTTATTTAAATTAAACTTTACTGAAAATCATATTTTAATATAATTTATAATCGTTGGGTTGATGATTTTATAAAAAATCACAAAACTATTAATTAATAGTAACTATTAAAATCATAACTTTTTGACTTAATAGAATAATGAGTATTTATAATGAAAAGAATGTTAATTAACGCAACTCAACAAGAAGAGTTGCGTGTTGCTCTTGTTGATGGGCAACGCCTTTATGATTTAGATATTGAAAATCCAGGATATGAACAAAAAAAATCAAATATTTATAAAGGTAAAATTACTCGTATAGAACCTAGTTTAGAAGCAGTTTTTGTTGATTATGGTTCAGAAAAACACGGATTTTTGCCAATTAAAGAAATTGCACGTGAATATTTTCCTAGTTATTATCAAACACACTGTTATTCTAATATAAAAGATATTTTAAAAGAAGGACAAGAAGTTATTATACAAGTTGATAAAGAAGAACGTGGAAATAAAGGAGCAGCCTTAACTACTTTTATTAGTTTAGCAGGTAATTATCTCGTTTTAATGCCAAATAATCCTCGTGCAGGTGGTATATCAAGACGAATAGAAGGAGAAGATAGAATAGAATTAAAAGAAACATTATCTTCATTAGAAGTACCAGATGGTATGGGATTAATTATACGTACTGCTGGAATTGGTAAATCAACCAAAGTTTTACAACAAGATTTACAATATCGTATAAAACATTGGCAAGAAATAAAAAAATCGGCAGAAAAACGATCATCACCATTTCTTATTCATCAAGAAAGTAATGTTATTTGTCGTGCTTTTCGTGATTATTTGCGTCCTGATATTGGTGAAATTTTAATTGATAATGAAAAAATTGTAGATCTTGCACGTAATCATATTAAAGCCATTGGTCGTAATGATTTTAGTAATAAAATCAAATATTATAGTGGAGATATTCCATTATTTAATCATTATCAGATTGAATCTCAAATTGAGTCAGCTTTTCAACGTGAGGTTCGTTTACCATCAGGTGGCGTATTAGTTATTGATACAACTGAAGCATTAACTGCTATTGATATTAATTCATCCCGTTCAACTCGTGGTATCGATATTGAAGAAACAGCATTTAATACTAACTTAGAAGCTGCTGATGAAATTGCTCGTCAATTACGATTACGGGATGTAGGTGGATTAATTGTTATAGATTTTATTGATATGATACATATTAGTCATCAACGTGAAGTTGAAAAGCATTTGCGTGAAGCTGTGTATCAAGATAGAGCTAGAATTAGAATTTCTAAAATATCACGATTTGGTTTACTTGAAATGTCACGACAACGTTTGAGTTCATCATTAGGAGAATCTAGTCATCATATTTGTCCTAGATGTAGTGGTACTGGAAAGATACGTGATAATGAATCTTTATCACTTTCTATTTTACGTTTAATTGAAGAAGAAGCTTTAAAAGAAAATACCCATGAAGTTCATGCAATTGTACCAGTACAAATTGCATCTTATTTATTAAATGAAAAACGAAAATCTGTAAATGATATTGAATATAGACAACATAATATACGTATTATTATTGTTCCTAACGATCAAATGCAATCACCACATTTTAATGTAATACGTATTCGTAAAGGTGAGGAAATTTCAGCATTAAGTTATTATTTAGTGCAGTATCATGAAACTGAAACTAATATTTTAGTGGATGATATGATGATAGAAAAAAAAATACCCAAACAACCAGCTATATCTACTTTAGCTTTACAATCTCAATTAGATATAAAAAATGCTATAATTTCTAATTATAAATTATATAAATTAAATAATAAAAAAATCTATATTAATTTATTTAATAAAATTATTTATTTTTTTAAAGAATTATTTACTAAAATAGAAAAATTTATTAAAAAAATAATAAAAAAAATTAAAAATATTAATAATAAAAGTAATAATAATAAATTGTATAATACTTATAAAACAATAAATTATATTGAAAAAAATAATAATTTAAATAATTATAAAAACTATTATTATAATGATGAACTTAAATTACATAAGGACTATAATAAAAATAATAATATTACAACAATAAAAAATAATATTATACATAAAACTAAACAACAACATTATAAACAACAATATGAATGTTATCATTATCAAAAAGAAAAGTACCAAGATCAATTTATAACTAAAATACAATTTTTAAATAAAAAAGAAATTGAAATAAAAAAATCAGTTGTTATTTCTACAAACTATCAAAAATATTATTTAGATCAATATATAAAAACTATAAATAATAATATTATTAAATCACAAAAACTTGATATTAATAAAACATATCAAAATATTAAATTACCAATTAATAATTATATAAATATTATATTTAATTTATTGACCAATAAATCTATTTTAATAACTGAATCTACAACAAAACAAAATATAATAGATATGCTACAAATTATAAAGAAAGTTAAACATAAAAAAATCTTTACAAATTATAATAATAGACAACAAAATACAATTATTCCACGTCGCTCAAGACGATCTCCTAGGCATTTAAGAATTAGTGGACAACGTCGTCGTCGCTATCGTAATGAATGTCAAAATGAATCATTAGTATCATTTAAAAAAAATAATAGTATCTATTAACATATCTTTAGATAAAACTTAATATAAAAATTCAATTACATTCAATGAGTCAAATAAAATATTTTTAAATAAAAAAATAACATAATAATATTTAAAAAACTTTTTATTAAATATATTAATATTAATAATATTTTTAATAAAATTATTATTAATATAATTAAATTTATTTTAATTTATTACATTAATTATGAATATTATTTTAATAATATTTTATTATTTATATTTTATAATTGATGTGTTAATTATTTTAAAATATTTTATTTTATAACATAAATTTACTTATTTTATTAATTATATTAATATAATTAATATTATTATTTAAAAAATAAATAAATTAAATAATAAAATAAATATAATATATCATATTATTAATATATATATTATATTTAATCTTATAAAATATTAATTATCAATATTATTATTAAAGTTATCTATAATTTTTACTATTATATAATACTTATAATATAAATGATAAATATAATTATAAAATATTATACAAGTTAAATTAAAAAATATAATTAAATTTTGTTATATTAAAATTTTAACATATAAAAGTTACAATAATAACTATAAGTAATACAAATTAATTAAATTATTAAACTTATATTGTGATTACATATATAACAAATTATTTATTAATTAAATATTTTATTTTAGTTAATTTTATATAATAAAATAATATATAATATTTACTATTTTACTTTATATATTATATATATTTTATTAATTATTATTTATTTAAACTTTTAATAAATTATGTAAAATATATATAAATTTTAATTATATTAATACTAATTATCTTAATAATATAAAACTTAATTAAAATATGATATTAATTCATGATTAGTAATAAATTAAAATAAATTATATAATAAAATTAAATATAAAATATTAAAAATTATTTAATACTTAATTTTATTTAAACAAATTGAATAAAAAATTAAAATAATTATAAAAAATATTTTAAATAAAATAATTAATTTTTTGTATAATAATAATTATAAATAATTTATTATATAATAAAATAATATTATATAAAATATTATCATATAATTTAATATAATATATATTATAAATATTTTAATTATGGAATCTTATTTATATTATTAAATTAATAAAATATTATATAATATATTTTATTACTAAAATATATTATATAAAAATCACTATCTGAAATTATATTATTCATTACTATATAAATTAGAATATAATTAAAACTTTTATTATAGATAAATTTACTATTAATTAATATATTTATTTTATAATATATATTATTAATAATTTATTTAACTTTAAATTTATCCAAATAAAATAAAATAGTTTAAATTATATAATATTTATTATAATTACAATTTAAAATATATTTAAGATAGGAGAATTAAATGTTAAAGAATAAAATAAGTATTGAAAACTATGATCAAGAATTGTGGAAAGCGATAGAAAATGAAGATAAACGTCAAGAAGATCATATTGAATTAATTGCTTCCGAAAATTATGCTAGTTTAAGAGTTATGCAAGCTCAAGGATCTCAACTTACTAATAAATATGCTGAAGGTTATCCTGGTAATCGTTATTATGGTGGTTGTAAATACATTGATATTATTGAACAACTAGCTATTGATCGTGCAAAAACTTTATTTAATGCTGATTTTGCTAATGTTCAACCACATTCAGGATCACAAGCAAATATGGCTGTTTATATTGCTTTATTACAACCAGGGTATACAATACTAGGTATGAATTTAGATCATGGTGGTCATTTAACTCATGGTTCACCTATTAATTTTTCTGGAAAATTTTATAATGTTATTCATTATGGTATTGATGAAAATGGTAAAATTAATTACTATGATATAGCTATTAAAGCACAAAAATATAAACCTAAAATGATTATTGGTGGTTTTTCTGCTTATTCAGGAATAGTAAATTGGGCTAAAATGCGTAAAATTGCAGATAGTGTGGGTGCTTATTTATTTGTTGATATGGCACATGTTGCTGGTCTGATTGTTGCAGGAATTTATCCTAATCCATTACCATATGCACATGTAGTAACTACAACTACTCATAAAACTTTAGCTGGGCCTCGTGGTGGTTTAATTTTAGCTAAAGATGGTAATGAAGATTTTTACAAAAAATTAAATTCCGCCGTATTTCCTGGAGCACAAGGTGGACCTTTAATGCATGTTATTGCAGGTAAAGCTATTGCATTTAAAGAAGCTATGGAACCTGAATTTAAAATATATCAAAAACAAATAATTAAAAATTCAAAAACTATGGTTAAAATTTTTATTAAGCGCGGTTATAAGGTTGTTTCTGGTGGAACTCAAAATCATTTATTTTTAATAGATTTACTTGACAAAAATATTACTGGTAAAGATGCAGATATAGCCTTAAGTAAAGCTAATATTACTATTAATAAAAATAGTATACCAAATGATCCTAATTGTAAATTTATTACTTCAGGAATTCGTATTGGCTCACCTGCAATAACTCGTCGTGGTTTAAAAGAAAAGGAGTCAGCTAAATTAGCTAATTGGATATGTGATATTTTAGATAAAGTTGATAATAATGATGTAATAAAAAATATAAAGAAAAAAGTATTATTATTATGTAAAAAATTTCCCGTTTATATATAAATAAATTAAAATTTAATATTTTTTTAATTTATTTTAGTTATTTTTTTAAAAAATTTTTTATAATTATAAAATTATATAATATTATTATTAATAATTTATATTATATTATTAATATAAAATTAGTAATTATTAAAATTCTAAAATTTATATATATATTAATACTTAATATATTAATAATTATTACCAATATAATTTAATATTAAAATTATATATAATATTTAAATATAAAGAAAATTATAAAAATTATAAATATTAATTATTAATAAATTTAGTTAATATTAATATATAAAATTAAAAAATTATATAAAAATTAAATAAACGTTAAAGTAAAATATATAAATTTTAAATTTAATTAAGAAAATTAATTATATATAAGTATAAAATTTTTATAAAAAATTATTACTATTAATATAATAATAATAATTTTTATAAAATAATTAATAGTATTTTATATCAAATAAAAATAATTATTAAATATCATTTAAGCAAAATAATTTTACATAAGTTAATATTTAAAAAGTTAATAATAATTATATAATAAAATAATTTATTATTTAATATTTAATTATTAATCAATAGAAAATAAATTATTCATATAAGTATACTTGTTGTATATTTTAATATAAAATCTATATATTTATAATGATTATTAAAAAATAATATTAATATTTAAATTAATATAAAAATTATTAAATATATTAAATCTAATAATATAAAAATAAAATTTTAATATTTAAACTTTTTATTTATATTATATTTATAAAAATTATATTTATTAATTAATATAATAATAAATTTTAATATAAATAAAAATAAAAATATTTTATTTTTTAAATAATAATTTTATTATTTTAAATAAAAAATAATTTTTTTAATAAAAATATTTTTATATTATATTATATAATAGAATTATAAATTTAAATTTTAATTTAAATTTATAATTTAACATTTAATATATTAATTTTGTTTTTTAAATATATTTAATAACTTATGTTAATATAAAATATTATAAAATAAATTAAAATATTTTTAATACATTAAATAATAAATTAATTATTAATTATTTTAAAATAATTAATAATTTATAAAAAAATATTTTATATTAATAATATTAAGTTATTATATATATTATATATTTTATTTATAAAAAGTATATTAATTTATTAATTTTAATATAATTATTTATCTATATTACGAATTTAAATATGAAAAAGTTTGATACTAAAACATTTCAGGG
The DNA here is from genome assembly GCA_024349725.1 of Arsenophonus endosymbiont of Ceratovacuna japonica. GTDB lineage: Bacteria > Pseudomonadota > Gammaproteobacteria > Enterobacterales > Enterobacteriaceae > Arsenophonus. The sequence goes on along the minus strand of AP026064.1, from coordinate 544,340 downwards.
ATTGATATTAACATTACAAGATTATTGGTCATATAAAGGATGTACTATTATTCAACCAATAGATATGGAGGTTGGTGCAGGAACATCACATCCAATGACTTGTTTAAGAGCTCTTGGTCCTGAACCTATTGCTATTGCTTATGTTCAACCTTCTAGACGACCAACTGATGGACGTTATGGAAAAAATCCAAATCGTCTTCAACGCTATTATCAATTTCAAGTTATAATTAAACCATCAGTAGATAATATTCAAGAATTATATCTTAGTTCTTTACAAATATTAGGATTAGATCTTACTATTAATGATATTAAATTTATTGAAGATAATTGGGAAAATCCAACATTAGGAGCTTGGGGGCTTGGTTGGGAAGTTTGGTTAAATGGAATGGAAATTACTCAATTTACATATTTTCAACAAGTTGGTTGTATGGAGTGCAAACCAATCACTGGAGAAATTACATATGGTCTTGAACGTTTAGCTATGTATATTCAAGGGGTTGATAATGTATATGATTTACTATGGTCTAATGGTCCATTAGGTAATACAACTTATGGTGATATTTATCATCAAAATGAAGTTGAACAATCAATTTATAATTTTGAGTATGCTAATATTGATTTTTTATTTAAATGTTTTATAGAATATGAAAAAGAGGCGCAGTATTTATTATCACTGAAAAAACCATTATCCTTGCCAGCTTATGAATGCATTTTAAAAGCTACTCATATATTTAATATATTAGATGCTCGTAAATCTATTTCAGTTACTGAAAGACAAAATTATATTTTTCGTATTCGCACATTAACTAAATCAGTTGCTATATCATATTATAATTTTCGTAAAGAATTAGGTTTTCCAATTTATAATAAAAATAACTAAGAGATTGTTATTATGCAACATACTTTTTTGGTGGAAATAGGAACAGAAGAATTACCTCCTAAGGCTCTTCGTTGCTTAGGTGAATCATTTTCAATAAATTTTAAATATCAATTAGAACAGGTTAAATTAAAATATAATGAAATATTTTGGTATGCTTCATCTAGACGTTTAGCATTAAAAGTAATTAATTTAGTAATAAATCAAAATAATTTTAAATCTGAAAAATATAAGTCTACAGTTGATAAAATATTTAATATAATAAATAAATGTACTAAATCTACTAAAGATATTATAAATAATAATGTTATAAATATTGATCAAATAAAACATTCTTTAACTAATAAAGATATATATTTATTTAATTATGAGACTAATGAAATAAATTTAATACAACAAGCATTACTAATTAGTATGGTAGTTAACGCATTAAATAAATTACCAATACCAAAACTTATGCGATGGGGGGATAAAGAAATTCAATTTGTTCGTCCTGTTCATACTTTAACTATAATGTTAGATGAACAAATATTAGATGCTAAAGTATTAGGTGTGCAAAGTAGTCGTTTGATTCGTGGTCATAGATTTATGGGAGAATCTAAAATAATTATTAATTCAGCTGAACAATATCCTTCTATATTGTATAAACAAGGTAAAGTTATTGCTGATTATGAAAAACGTAAAACTTTAATTAAAAATCAATCGCATAAAATAGCACATAAATTAGGTGGTATTGTTGAATTACCTAATAGCTTACTTGAAGAAGTAACATCATTAGTTGAATGGCCAGTGGTATTAACTGCAAAATTTAATAAAAAATTTTTATCAATACCTATTGAAGCTTTAGTATATACTATAAAAAATAATCAAAAATATTTTCCAATTTATGATATTTTTGGTAATTTATTACCTAATTTTATTTTTGTTGCTAATATTGAATCTTCTGATCCACAAAAAATTATTTATGGTAATGAACGAGTAATTAATCAATTACTAGAAGATATTAATTTTTTTTTTAAAATGGATTGTAAAAAACGTTTAGAAGAATATTTACCACAATTAAAAACAATTTTATTCCAACATAAACTTGGTACATTATATGATAAAACTAATCGTTTAGAAGCATTGTCTGGATGGATAGCAAATAAAATTAATACTAATGTTAATCATGTTACTCGCGCTGCTCTTTTATCTAAGTGTGATTTAATGACTCATATGGTATTTGAATTTACTAACATTCAAGGCATTATGGGAATGCATTATGCACACATGGATGGTGAAGCAGAAGATGTAGCATTAGCAATAAAAGAACAATATCAACCACGTTTTTCTGGTGATAAATTACCTTATAATGATGTTTCAGCTGCATTAGCATTAGCTGATAAAATAGATACTATAGTAGGTATTGCTGGAATTAATAAATTATCTAAAAGTAATAAAGATCCATATGCATTACGCCGAGCAGCATTTGGTATATTACGTATTATAATTGAAAAAAATTATGATTTAGATTTATTATTATTAATACAAAAAACTTTTTTACTATATAATAATAAGTTAAGTAATCAAAATGTTATTAATGATGTAATTGAGTTTATGTTAGGACGTTTTAAATCTTTATATAAAGCACAAGGATATCAAATTGATACTATTCAGTCAGTTTTAGCACGAAGACCAACTAAACCAGCTGATTTTGATGCTAGAATCAAAGCTATAACTTATTTTAGAACTTTAAAAGTTGCAAAATCATTAATAGCATCTAATAAACGAGTTGCTAATATTTTACATAAATCAAATGAAAAACTAAATAAAAATATTATTATTGAAGCATTAAAAATACCAGAAGAAATAATTTTATCATCACATTTAGCCAATTTACAAAATAAATTAAAACCATTATTTATTAAAAAACAATATAAAAGTGCATTAATAGAATTAACTTCACTTAATAAAGTTATTGATGCTTTTTTTAATAATGTTATGGTAATGGATGTAGATAAAATAATTAGGATTAATAGATTAACCTTACTAAATAAATTGCGTAATTTATTTTTAGAGATAGCTGATATTTCTTTATTACAGTAATTTTTATTAATTTAAATATTATATTAATATTTAATTATTAATTATTTTATTAAATATAAGATAATTATTAATACTACAATCATATATAAAATTATATATATAATATTTTTTTATTTAAACTAATTAAATTATAATAACTTATAATAAAAAAATGATTTAATTAAACTTAAAATAATTTATTTATATTAAATTATTATTTAATATATATAATTATATATCAATATAATTTAAATAAATATAATTTTTTATATCAATTACATATTTTAGTTTATTTTTAAGTAAAATCTTTTAATTAAATTAATAATTATATAATATAAATATAAAATATAAATTATTAATAATTATAATTTAATAAATTTAAGTATATTTTTATATTATAATTTTATTAATAAATAAATTTATTATTTACTTTAATATAATTATTATTACTATAATTATTTTTAATTTAATTACATTATTAATTTTATTTTTATATTAATAAAAATGTATTTTTTTATTAAAAATATTTTATAAATGTATTAATTTTTGATCCTTAAATTTTATTAAGATTTTATTGTCAAATATGTATTTTCATTATATTAATATTAGTAAATATTTTATTATTAAAATATTTACTAATATTATTCATTATTTTATTTAATTTTTAATTAATTTTAAATGATAAATATTAGATATACCTGTAAATTTATAATAAATATATAATATATAATTATTAAATTAACTTTAATACTAATTATGATTAATATTATATAAATAAAAATTTCTAATATTATATATATAAATTATAATTAATTAATATGTAATTATAATATAAAATATATTATAATAAAATGTGAAATAATTAATATTATTTTTTATATTTTATTTATAAAAAATATAAATAAAAAATAATTAATAATAATACTTATTAAATAAATATATATAAAATTTTTAATAATTTATAAAATTTTAATAATCAATATTTATAACTAAACTAAATAAATATAATTTAATTAAGTAAATAATATTTATTTTTTATATATTAATATTATTTTTAATAATAAATTACAATTAATATATAATTTTATTTTATTTATATGATTATTAAAAATTATTTTTTAATTATTATAAAATAATTTTTATAATATCAAATATTAATTTATTTCTTTATTTATTATAGTTATTAATTTATATTAAAAATAATATATTTATAATAGAATAATAATGTTTATAATATATATATATTTATTATATTTCATATAATTATTATTATTAATTAATAAATAAAAAAATTATATAAATCTAGATATAATTAAAAATTTATAATATAATTAAAAATATTTTAGCATTATATTAAAATATTTATTTAACAATATATATTTAATTCTTATAATATAAATTAATATTTTATATTAAAAAGTTTTTATTATTATGTAATTATAAAAATAATTAAAATATATTTAAAAATATAATATACTCCAATCTTGTTAAATAATTAATATCAATATATTAAAATTTCATGTATTAAAAATAAATATACAATATTATTTAAATAAATATTTATAATATTATTTTAATAAATTTAATAAACTAATGAATAAAAATTATATATAATTTTTATTCATTAGTTTATTAATTTTTATTTATTATTATGATAATTTATTATAAATAAAATATATTAAGAAATTTGCTTATAAAGTAAAAATATTTATATTATATAATAATATTTTAAATTGTTATATTTTACATTAATAAAAAATTAAATTTAATTTTTATATAATAATTATATTAATAATAATTAAATATTATATCTTATATAATGAATTAATCATAAAATATATTAGAATTTAATAACTTTATTAATTAATGAATTTATATTACAAATATTATTAGATACATATTACTTATTATTATATAATTATAATTAAATTTATTATATAAAACAATTAATATATATATGAATTGTTTTATATAATTAAAGATAAAATATTATTTTTATCTATTTTAAAAATTTTATATTTAATTATATAGTATACAAATAACTTAAAATAAATTAAGTTATTAATTATTTCGCTTATTTATTTATGTAGGTATTTATAATATTTATTACATATTTTATTAAAATATTAATAATTAATATTATATATTTTAATAATATTTATAATTATAAAAAAAGTTAATATATTTAAATAAAATTGTATATTAATATAATTTTTTTATAAAAAAATATTAATAAATAAATTATTTTATATATTTAAATTAAAAATTTATTTAAATTTTAATTAATAATATTAAATAAAATTTAAATATATAATTAACATTATAATTTTACTATATATTTTAAATATCTATAGTAATAATATAATATATATATAATATTTTTCATAATCTTATTTTGTTTTTACAAAATAATTAATTTTAAAACATAATAAATTTCATTTTATTTTGTAATTTCATTATTGTGGAAAATATAATAGTATCCTATTATTAATAGGAATGGATTAACATTTATTTTAATTTGAGACAAGTAAATATGAACGATTTATTAAAATATTTTAAATCATTAAATAATATTCGCACCTTACGTGCATTATCAAAAGAAATACCATTAGAATCATTGCAGGAAATACATGATAAATTTAATACTGTAGTAGAAGAACGTCGTAAAGATGAAAATCAAGTAAAAGCACAATTAGAAGCTTATAGTCAAAAAATTACAAAATATATTAATTTACTTAAAGGCGAAGGATTAAGTTTAGATGATTTGGTTACAGCAAAAGCTCCATTAAAAATATCTAATCGTACTAAACGAGCTATAAGACCAGCTAAATATCAATATAAAAATAAAAATGGTGAAATTAAAACTTGGACAGGTCAAGGACGTACACCAGCTGTTATTAAAAATGATATAGAACAAAAAGGTAAAAAATTATATGATTTTTTAATTTAAATATTTTATTTTTAGTGTAAAAAATACCCTTTATATAAAGGGTATTTTTTACAATAATATTATATTTAACATATAATAAAAATTTATTATTAATAATATAATAAATATATATTATAATATTTATATATTTATAAATTTAATAAATTAATATTTAAAAATATTTTTTCTTTATTTAAAAAATTCATTACCTAAAGATTTATAATTAATATTATATTTAATAAAAACTAAATTTTTTCTAATAATATATAATAACCAATAATAAATAAATAAAATTTATTTTTTTATTTTTTAGTTTTTCAATTATTTTTTAATAAGTTTATTTTCTCTTAAATTTAATTTATAATTATCATAATTTATTATATTATAGTTAAATATAAATTAATTTTATATTAATTAAATAAAAATTTAATTAACAGATATTTTATAATAATTATATAATATTTTAGTTAAATTATAATGTTTAAATTAGAAAAATATTAATCAATAATTATATCAAATAAAATCCAAAAATTCTTAATTAAAATAAATGTTAATTTTAATTAAAATAGATAATTTTAATTATTTTTTAAAGAATTTTATATTTTTGTTTTTATATAATTTTAAATAATAAAATTATATAAAATATATTAATTTAATATAATATATTAATATTTATAAAAACTAATTTCATATTTATATAATTTTATATTATTAAATGTATTTTAAATTAAATTAAAACTATACTATTTTATTAATTAGATGTAAAATAATTAATTATTATTTATATATTTTTTAAAGATTAATTAAAAATATTATTATGTCTTTATTAATCAACGATAATTGTATTAACTGTGATATGTGCAAACCAGAATGTCCTAATGATGCTATTTCAATAGGAGAAATACATTATCAAATTAATCAAAATCTTTGTACTGAATGCATTGGTCACTATAATAAACCAAGATGTCAATTAGTTTGTCCAATAAACAATACTATTATTAAAGATTATAATAATATAGAAACAAAAAAACATTTATGGAATAAATTTATATTAATACATTATAACAATAAATCTTAACTTTCCATAATTACAGTAGCACATGCATAATTTTGATCATCAGATAATGAAATATGAATATGTTGAACACTTAACGAATTAGCTAATATTTTTGCTTGACCTAACAAATTAAGCCAAGGTTTACCTAATTCATCATTAAAAATCTCAAATTGATTAAGTGCTAATCCATTTCTAATTCCAGTTCCTAAAGCTTTTGTTGCTGCTTCTTTAACTGCAAAACGATTAGCTAAAAAACGAACTGATTGATAATGTTTTTGATATTGTCTCCATTCTTTAATTGATAATATACGTTTTGCCAAACGATCATCTAAACGTTCAATAATATGTTTAATACGTATTATTTCAACTAAATCAGTACCTAAACCAATAATTGCCATTAATAATAGCCTCAAAATATTTATATTATTTATTATAATAATGGTATGACTAATATTATTTATAAATAATTATATATTTAATATTATATTTTATATATTTAATATAAATAAATTTAACATTATAATACATTAATTAATAGTTATTATAATGCTAATTAATTTTTATAATAATATCAATTATTTTTTCATTAAATTTATAATAAAATTATTCTTTTTTATATTATAATATATTAAATATAATAAATATGAATTTTAAATAATAATTGTTTTATATTAACTTTTATTATATTTTAATATATTTTAAAATAATATAAAAAATAAAATAATTATAAATTTAATATATTTATTTTTAAACAATACTTTAAAGAAATATATAAATATTTTAAATTATTCAATAATAATAATTAATAAATTAATTATTAAATTAATAATAAATATTTTATTAATGATAATTATTAATAATAATATATATTTATATTTAAATATAAAAATTAAATCATAAGTATATAAATATTATTAAATATAATATATAATAGTTTATTATTATATGTTTAAAAAAATTATAATATTTTATAATTAATAATAATAAATTATAATAAATAAATGTTAATTTAAATTATTACTATACAAGTAAATATTATTTATTCTTTTTACTAAAAATAAAATTTAATGTAATTATATAAAATATTATATTAATATAAAAATATATAATAATAATTTTTAATAACTAATATTATTTTATTATAAATTGTTATTATAATATATATAAAATATTTATAAATTAATATATATTATATTAATTATTATAATATATAAATTTAATTAATAAACTATATTAATTATATTTGTTATATATTATATAATTTATAAGATTACATAAATTAAATATACAATAAAGAGTATTTATAATATAATAAATACATAATAAAAAATAGTTAAATAATTTATCTAAAAAATTCTAATTATAATAATAAATTAAAATATATTTATTAATTAAATATATATATAAATAATCTTAAATCTATATAATTATTTTATAAATTTAATAATATATTATATTTAATAACATAGATAATTAATTAAAGTATATTTTTATAAAATAACATTATATAAAATTATATTAATATTTACTATTTAATTTTTTAATAATACTTATATTATAAAGTAATACTAATAAATAAAACTATTCATACAATCTAAATTATTTAAAATACGATTCTTATCTACCAATTTAGTTTTAACCTTAACCCAAAGTTTAAGATTAACTTTAGTATCAAAAAATCTCTCCATATCTATTCTAGATTTAATTCCAATTTTTTTAATTTTATTACCATTTTTACTAATAATTATTTTTTTTTGACTATTTTTTACAACTAAAATAAATATATTAATATTATAATAACCATACTGGTCTACCATAAATTGTTCAATATCAACTGAAACTGAATACGGTAATTCATTACCTAAAAAATTTATTAACTTTTCACGAACAATTTCAGTTGCCATGAAACGTTGTGATCGATTTGTAATATAATACGAAGGAAAATAATGTGTTGCTTCTGGTATATATTTACAAACAATATTAGTAATAAAATTAATATAAGTACCTTTTTTAGCGCTAATTAAAATAATATCTAAAAAATTCATTTTTTTATTAAGAAAGTCAATATGTGGTAATAAATTAGTTTTATCTATTATATTATCAATTTTATTAATTACTAATAATACCATATAAGATAAATTACGTAGTTTATTTATAATCATTTCATCATCAATTGTCCAATATGTTCCATCAACAATAAAAATAATTAATTCAACATTATAAATTGAATTTTTTGCTACTTTATTCATTAATCGATTTATAGAATGTTTTTCTTTTAAATGCAATCCTGGTGTGTCAATATAAATAATTTGATAATTATCTTTGGTTTGAATTCCCATAATACGATGTTGAGTTGTTTGTGGTTTTCGTGAAGTAATAGAAATCTTCTTACCAACTAATTGATTTATTAATGTCGATTTACCTACATTTGGACGCCCTATGATAGAAACAAATCCACAGTAAGTTTTTTGTTTACTCATTTTGAAAGCTCTAATATTTTTAATGCTATCTCAGCTGCTTCTTGTTCAGCTTTACGACGACTTGATCCAATAACTTCTATAGGATCCTTTATACCACTAACCTGACAATGAATTGTAAATTCTTGATCATGAGCTTCACCATTAATTTTAATTACTAAATAAATTGGTAAAGGCAAATGAAGCCCCTGTAAATATTCTTGTAAACGTGTTTTTGAATCTTTTTGTTTATCTCCTGGGCTAATTTCTATTAATCTAGTATTATACCAAGATAAAATTATTTTTTCAGTCGTTTTAATATCACTATCTAAAAAAATACTTCCTATTAAAGCTTCAATAGCATCTGCTAATATAGATTCACGACGAAAACCACCACTCTTTAATTCACCTGGACCTAAACGTAAACATTCTCCTAAATTAAATTCCCTGGCAAGTTTAGCTAATGTATTGCCTCTAACTAATGTAGCACGCATACGACTCATATCTCCTTCATCTATTTTAGGGAATCGATGATAAAGATCATTAGCAATCACGAAACTAAGAATTGAATCACCTATAAATTCTAATCTCTCATTATGACTACTACTAGCACTACGATGAGTTAATGATTGTTTTAATAATTTAATTTGTTTAAAATTATAGCCAATAATAAATTGTAAATGTCTTATTTTTTGTTGTTGTGACCATTCAATTAAAAAAGAATTCATATAATACCATTTATTTTATTATTAAATTATAAAAAATTATATAATAAATTTATAAATATATTACATTAATACGTTGCTAATTTAAGTTAGAAATTATAATTTTAATTATAGTGATATATTTATATTGATTACTATATAAATTAATTATTAATAATTTATTATCTTATGATTTTATTAATTAATCATTCCAATACGACTCAAACGTACTCCAGTTGGCCATTCAGATTTATTTTTATCAAGACTAAACCATATCATAATAGCGCGTCCAACTAAATTTTTTTCTGGAACAAATCCCCACATCCGACTATCTAAACTATTATCTCTATTATCTCCCATCATAAAATAATGTTTAGGTGGTACAATCCATTCATTCTTTTGTAAACCAGGTTGTTGATAATATGACTTAGTATATACTTGCGGGATTATTAAGATATCATGTTTAATACTATCTAATTTTTCTATTCTTTCAGATTGTCGTAATGCATTATTTGGTACTAATTCATTTAATGAAATTTGATAAGTTCCTTTTTGACTTTCTGTTATATCATTAATATTGAAAAATAATGCCCATTTACTTTCTTTTAATAAAGAATAAGTAATTGATAAGTTTCTCATAGAATCTGAAACTAAATAATTAGGGTATATATGTAACTCTTTTAATTCAGGATTATATATAATTTTGTCGCCAGGTAATCCAATAACACGTTTAATAAAATTTATACTTGGATCTTTAGGGTATTTAAATACAACAATATCACCACGTCTAGGTTTTCCTGTTTCTAATAGCATTGTGTGTGTAATAAGATCTTTTAGTCCATAAGCAAACTTTTCGACAAGTATAAAATCACCATTTAATAAAGTAGGCATCATTGAATCTGATGGTATTTGAAAAGGTTCATAGATAAATGATCGTACAATTAATATAATTGCTAATATAGGAAAAATAGATGAACAAGCATCTATCCATGATGGTTTACTAATGTCTTCTTCGACATCTTTTTTAATAATATTTTTATTATGTGTTATTTTTTTGTTACGAGTATATATAAATTTAAAATTATTAATTACCCATATAATACCTGTAATAAAAGTTATTAATGTTAATATTACATAAAAAATATTAGCCATTATTACTCCTTATAATGGTTAGTTATCTCTACCTAAATAAAGAATGGCAAGAAATGTTTCTTGTGGTAATTTAATATTACCAATCTGTTTCATACGCTTTTTACCTTCTTTTTGTTTTTGTAATAATTTTTTCTTACGACTAATATCACCTCCATAACATTTAGCTAACACATTTTTTCTCAATTGTTTCACTATTGATCTCGCTATAATATGAGTACCAATTGCAGCTTTAATAGTAATATCAAATTGATGTCTAGGAATTATATCTTTTATTTTATTTACTAACTTATTACCACGATAATATGCATTTAAACGATGAGTAATTAATGATAAAGCATCTACTTTTTCACCATTAATTAATATATCAATACGTACCATATCAGCAACTTTAAAACCAATAAAACTATAATCTAATGAAGCATATCCATGTGAAATTGATTTTAAACGATCAAAAAAATCCAACACAATTTCAGACATAGGAATTTTATAAGTTAATGAGACATATTTATTATAATAAAACATATTAGTTTGTACACCACGTTTCTCTATACATAATGTAATTACATTTCCAATATATTCCTTTGGCATAAATATATTACATTCTGCAATAGGTTCACGTAATTCATTTATATTATTAAATTCTGGCAATTTATAAGGGTTATCAATATAAATAATATTATTATTATTTAACTTAATTTCATACATAACTGTAGGTGCAGTTGTAATAAGATTTAAATTATATTCACGTTTTAAACGTTCTTGTATAATCTCCATATGCAGTAAACCTAAAAAACCACATCTATATCCAAAACCTAATGATATCGAACTTTCTGGTTCATAAATAAATGAAGCATCATTTAAACTTAATTTTGATAAAGCATCTCGAAAAGATTTATAATCATTAGAATCAATAGGAAATAAACCAGCATAAACTTGTGGTTTTATTTTTTTAAAACCAGGTAATGCCTGAATAGCAGGATAATAAGCATTTGTTAATGTATCACCAACTAATGCACTATAAATATCTTTTATAGCACAAATTAACCAACCAACTTCACCACAATTTAATTTTTGAAGATCTATCTGTTTAGGAGTAAAAATACCTAAACGTTCAACCTTATAAAATTTATTAGAACTTATTATTTTAATTTTATCACCTTTACAAAGTGTGCCATTTTTAATTCGTACTAATGAAACAATACCTAAATAATTATCAAACCACGAATCAATAATTAATGCTTGTAAAGGTGCAAATGGATCACCCTTTGGTGGTGGAATTTCTTTAATTATACGTTCTATTACTTCTTTTACCCCAATTCCTGTTTTTGCTGAACAACGAACAGAATTATAAGCATTTATACCAATAATATTTTCAATTTCTTTAATTATTTGATTAGGATCTGCTGTAGGTAAATCTATTTTATTAAGAACTGGGATAACTTTTAAATTCATATCAATAGCAGTATAATAATTAGTAAGAGTTTGTGCTTCTATGCCTTGCCCAACATCAATAACTAATAATGCACCTTCGCAAGCAGATAATGATCGTGATACTTCATAAGAAAAATCAACATGACCTGGAGTATCTATAAAATTAAGCTGATATAATTTACCATCATTAGAATTATAATCAAGAGTTACACTTTGTGCTTTTATTGTAATTCCTCTCTCTTTTTCTAAATCCATAGAATCTAATACTTGAGATGACATTTCTCGATTAGATAAACTACCGCAAATTTGAATAATACGATCTGATAGAGTTGATTTACCATGATCAATATGAGCAATAATAGAAAAATTTCTTATATATTTAATTTTCAAAGTTATGTATTCTTCTAAATAATATAAAACTAATTTTAACAAAAAAATTATTCTATAAACTAAAATTAATAAAATTTATTATAATAGTTTTTAAAATTTTTTATTGAAAATAAAATAATTAAATAATTAATAATTAAAATTATTTTATTATTAAATTATTTATATATTATGTAATAATATTAAAATTATATATAATAAAATATTTATATTAATTATTTATATTTACTATTTTTATTTATTGTTAAATCAATTAATTTGTAAAATTATTAGTTGATATAGATTTTTTTTTTCTAAATACTTATAAATTTTTTGTGATAATAAAAAACCAAAACTTATACCAATAATTGTTCCTAAAAAAATAATAAATTGATTTAAAAAGAAAAATTGTATAACTTCACCTCCAATAAAAAATCCAAATAATGGTATAAGATAAACTAATATAGATGACAATAATAAACTATTTTCATGTATTCCAAATTTAATTTTCTGACCTGTTATTAATGATTTAGTAATTGCAATATTAAATTGATAACTTGTTTTTACTCCTATTTTATTTAAAATAAAAAATGCACAAGTTGAATTAATAATACAACTATTACAACCTGAATCAGAATAATGTTTTAAAATTGCTTGACCATTATGCCAAGATATTACTTTCATCCATTCTTTTATCATTTATTTACCTTTTAAAGCTGAAATAATATGAATATTAAATAAATTATTTTAATAATAGTAAATAATTAATAATATTCATTATATTATTATTTGTGTGGTTAATTTAATAAGTTAATAATCATATATTTAGTAATATTTATATATAAGTTATTATAAAATAAATTTATTTAATTTTATTAAAAATAAAGTTAAATAATAACTTATTATTTTGTTAATTAAATAATAATATTATATCAAAATATATTTAATAATAGTTGAATATTTAATTAATTATTAATAATTATACTTTATTTTTAAATAATTTTACTTATTTAAAAATAAATAAATAAATTATACTTGAAATAATTTATGATAAATATATTTTTTATAATTTAGCATATTTAATTCTTTTATAATAACTATTAATAGTAAATTTTATAAAAAACTATTTTTATAATATAAAAACTTTTTACATATTTTAACAATATTAAATTTTAAAAAAAAATAAATTCTCTTTAATAAATTATAATATTTGATATTTAAATTATTTTATATTATTTTATATTTTTGATATATAATATAATATTTGTAATATTTACTTAAATTAAGTATAAAGAAATAAAAATATACTTTCATTATAAATAAATAAATATATAAATATAATTTAATAAATACCTATTAAGATATATTTAATATATATATATTTTATATAATAAAAAAATAATATTTAAAATATTATTTTAATATTTAATAATTATTTAATTAAAATTTTTCTTATTTAATTTCTAAATAAATTAAACTAATATCTAATATGTTAATTTTTTAATATTTTGAAATTATAAAATTTTAAATTTTCATAAATAAAATTTTATTTAATTATTTGAAGTTTATATTTTAAAGTAAAATTTATATAATAATTAATTTTTTATTTATATTATTTTATTATTATTATTTTCAATATTCATTTAATATTATTATATTTATTAATATTAAATTTAATAAATATTATTTTTAATAAATAATTAAAATTATATAATTATAACATATTATTTAATATATAATTTTTATAAAAAATCATATTTAATGTAATTTATATAAATATATTTTAATTATCTATATAATATTAAAATAATAACACTATTAATTAATGCTATCATTATTATATATTTTTATTAAAATACATAATAATGTATTTTAATATCTTATGATTTATATTTTGTAAAATAAATTTATTATATAAAGTTTATTTTATATCTATTTATAATAATATAATTTTAAATAATTAATTCTTTATAACATAATAATTAGTATAAATATTTATTTATATGTATAATAAAATTAAATTATATTAAATAAATTATTTTGGTTAAAAAATAACATTATTGTATATAATAAAAATATAAATTTAAATCATTAATTATAATTAAATTAATAATAATTTATATATTTTAAATTTTATTAAATAATAAATATAATTTATATAGATAAATACTATCTTTATATATTTTTTATACTTATATTTATGTTTATATTAATATAATTTTATAATTATATTAATATTAATTTGCTAAATATAATTTATATAAGTTTATATTATTAATTTAATAAAATTAATTATAATAAATATTTTCAATATATAAGATTTATATATAATAAATATTTTTAATTATATATATAACTAATTTCATAAAAATTGATGATTATTTATTTATAAAATATTTTATTATTAAAAATAAATTAATTAAAAAATTTACTATAAGTATTTTATTAAAAATTAAATATATTTTATTATAACAATAATTTATTTTATTGTGTATTATAAAATAAAATTTACTAAAATATATACTATATATATTATTTAATAATAAGTATTAATTTATTAATATTATAAAATATATTTTTTAAATAATTATATTTTATAAATATATTTAATTGATATTAATATAAATATTAAAAACTAATAATAATTTTTATTAAAATAATTATTATTTTAATAAAAATTTATTTTAAACATAATATTAATTATACATGTAAATTATATAATTTAAATACATTATATTTAATTAATTAAATAAATAATTTATTAAAATTACTAATAATTTTTTATTTTTATTAAATAGATTTAAATTAATATTATATTATAATTATTTTAATATATAATTTATTTTTAAGGTTTTATTCGTGAATCAAATTAAAAAAGATATTTATTGGATGCAAAAAGCTATTTTTTTAATACAAAATGCAAAAGTAAAAAATGAAATACCAGTAGGAGCAATATTAATATATAAAAATAAATTAATTGCAGAATGTTGTAATAATCCTATTTTATATAATGATCCTTCTGCTCATGCAGAAATTTTAGCTTTACGATTAGGTGGTCAATATTTAAAAAATTATCGATTACTAAATACTACTTTATATGTAACATTAGAACCTTGTATTATGTGTGCTGGTGCTATAATTAATGCACGTATTAATCGTTTAGTTTTTGGCGCTTATAATAAAAAAACTGGTGCTGTTGGTTCAATAATTAACATTTTTAATAATCATAATATAAATCATCGTATAATTGTATCAAACGGTATTTTATCTGATCAATGTTCAGAACTATTGAATATTTTTTTTAAAAAAAAACGAATAGAAAAAAAATATAAAAAAATATTATATTAATAAATATAACTTTATACTGAATTATAAAATTTTAAAGTAATTAAAACAAAATCTTATATATAAATATATAAGATTACAAATTGAATATTGTAAGTATATTTATTAATTTTTTATAAAAATTATTATAATACTAATAGTAATTAGTGATATTTTATAAATAAAATTTTTATTTACTATTAATAATAATTTATTAAATTGTTTTAATTAATTTAAATATAAGTAAATAATTAATTATGTTAATATATAATTAAAAAAATAAAATTAAATAATTTGAAAATAATTATTTAATTTATTTAAATAACAAAATTATTTTAGGATAAGATAGTTATGATAGTGTCAAAAATAAAAATTGTTATTGTTGGTGGTGGAGTAGGAGGATTGGAGCTTGCAACTAAATTAGGTAATAAATTAGGTCGTAAGAATAAAGCTGATATTATTTTAGTTGATTATAATCAAAACCATTTATGGAAACCATTACTACATGAAGTAGCAACTGGGTCTCTAGATGATAATATTAATTCTATAAGTTATTTATCTCATGCTAAAAATCATTATTTTAACTTTGAATTGGGTCGTCTAATAGATATTGATCGTAAAAATAAAATTATTACTTTAGCAAAAATAAATACTAGTAATGGTAAATTACTAATTCCACAACGGCAATTAAATTTTAATATTTTAATTATGTCGATAGGTAGCGTATCAAATGATTTTAATATAATAGGTGTTAAAGAATATTGTATTTTTTTAGATAATCCTCAACAAGCACATCATTTTCATAATGAAATGTTAAATTTATTTTTTAGTTATTCAATAAGAAAAAAAATAAATAATAAAATAAACATTGCAATTGTTGGTGGGGGTGCAACTGGAGTAGAATTATCTGCTGAACTTTATAATTCGATAGAAAAATTAATTAGTTATGGTTATAAAGGTTTAAATAAAAAAGATCTTAATGTAATCTTAATTGAAGCTGGAGAACGTATATTACCAACTTTACCAGAACGAATTTCTACTGTCGTTCATGATGAATTAACTAAATTAGGTGTACTGATTTTAACTAAAACTATAATAACTAGTGCTCATAATTATGGTTTTAATACTAAATCAGGAGTAAAAATTTATGCTGATCTTATGGTTTGGGCCGCTGGAATTAAAGCTCCTGATTTTATAAAGAAAATTAGTTATTTAGAAACTAATAAACTTAATCAATTATTAGTTAAAACAACTTTACAAACAACACTAGATAATAATATTTTTGCTATTGGTGATTGCGCTTCTTGTCCTAAAAAAAATGGTGGATTTGTTCCTCCGAGAGCACAAGCTGCTCACCAAATGGCCACTTTATGTTATAAAAATATTATAGCATTATTAGAATATAAAGATTTAAAAGAATATTCTTACAAAGATTATGGTTCTTTAGTTTCATTGTCTCATTATAATGCAGTTGGTAATTTAATAGGTAATTTAGTATTTAATGATATTATGATTAAAGGCAAAATTGCTCGTATAGTTTATATTTTACTTTATAGAATGCATCAAATAATGTTAAATGGTTATATTAAAACTGGTCTTATAATATTAGTAGATAGTATTAATCGTATAATTAGACCTAAATTAAAATTATATTAATTTTAATTAATAATTATTAATTAAAAGAATTTTATAAATTATAAAAATTATATAACATCTTTTTTATAAAATATAAATTTTTATATAACTAAAATTATATTTCATATATAATATATGAAATATAATTCATTATTAATTGAATTAATTTATAAATATTAGTAAATTATATTAATATTTTTAATAATAATGTATTTTATTAAATTAATATAACTTAATTTCTATATTAATAAAATATTTTATTGATATTAATAAAATATTAATAATATCTTATAATTAATTATTATTAATAATTAAAAATATTATATTATTAATTAATGAATAATTTTTTTTTGATTAAACATATAATGTCATTTGTTATTTAATCATATTTAAAAAGTTAATATATTAAAAATATTTTATAATAAATGAACTTAAATACACTTATTAATAAAATAATTATTAAAATTAGTATATTATTTTAATATAATAAATATTAAAATAAATCAATTAATAAGTTTAATAATAATTTATATTATATTTTATGATATATTTATATATAAATAATATATTATTTTTAATTTATATTAATATTTTTATAATATTTATTATATTTACTATTATGAATGACCTGCTTGATTTGAAATATTAAAAATATCTATTCCAATTAAAGCTGCAGCTTCACGCCAACGTTTAGAAACAATAGTTTGAAAAATAATATTACTATTCGCTTTTGCTGTTAACCAATTATTTTCTATTATTTCTTTTTCTAGTTGCCCTTTATCCCAACTAGAATATCCTAATGCAATAAGTGTCTTTTCTGGTTGTTGATTAGTGCCTAAAGTTTCAAGAATATCTTTTGATGTTGTAATCATAATTTCATCAGAAAGCTTTAAAGTAGAATTAAAACCATTTTTAGGTGAATGTAAAATAAAACCATGAGCTTCTGCAATTGGTCCTCCAGAAAAAATTGGTTGATTTAATGCAGTAATGTAATCATATTGTGTTGTTTTAACATTTAAAGTTTTTAATATATTATTAATTGAAATTTGTTCAAATGTTTTATTAATAACTAAACCCATAGCACCTGTTTCATTGTGTTCACAAATATAAACCACTGATTTTTGAAAGTATGGATCTAATAACGTTGGCATAGCAATTAGAAAGTGGTTTTGTAAATTCATATTATTAAAATTTTTCCTAAATTATCAATAAAAAACATACTAATTAAAAATTAAAAATAATTAGTTAAATATTCTTATCAACTGAGTAAATATTATATTAATTATCTAATATTTATATTTAATATAATAAATATATTTATTATATTATATATTATATTTATAAAAATTATGCATTAAAATTTAAAATTATAAATAATTAAAATAATATTTTATTTACAAAATATTTATTAAAATATAATTTAATAATTAAATTATTTAAATATATTTTAGCAATTTTTATTTAAATTAAATTAAATAATACTTAAAATTATTTATTTATTAATATAAAATTTTAAATATAGTTTATTGATATACTATAATTAAATTTTATATTTTGTAATTAGTCGTTTTTCTATTGAATCAAATAACATACCAGTGATTGATATATTAGGAAATGCTTCTTCAATTTGACATATACATGTAGGGCTAGTAACATTAATTTCAGTTAAATAATCACCTATAATATCTAAACCAACAAAAATTAATCCTTTTTCTTTTAAAATAGGAGAAATAGTTTTAGCAATTTTCCAATCTTTTTTCATTAATGGTCTAGCTTCACTATATCCTCCAGCAGCTATATTTCCTCGTATTTCTCCTATAGCTGGAATACGAACTAAACAATAAGGCACTGGTTCACCATCAATCACTAATATCCTTTTATCACCATATTTAATATCTGGTATATAATTTTGAGCCATACAAAAACATTTTCCATATTGAGTTAATGTTTCAATAATAACACTAATATTAGGGTCATTTTTTGTTAATAAAAAAACAGATGCACCACCCATTTTATTTAATGGTTTTAAAATAATATTATTATATTTTTGATGAAATTCACGCAGTTTTTTATTATTTCTAGTAACTAACGTCTCAGGAGTTAATTTAGTAAATCTAGAAGCAAATATTTTTTCATTACAATCTCTTAAACTTTGCAGTTTATTAATAACAATAGTACCAGATTTTTCTGCTATTTCAAGAATATAAGTAATATAAATATATTCAATATTAAAAGGTGGATCTTTTCTCATTAAAATAATATCAAGATTTTTTAATGCAATTTCTTGTTCTATACCAAATTCATACCATTGCGTTATTTCTTTATTAAGATTAATTAATTGCTTAGTATAACCATATGCTTCTCCTTGTAATAAATATAAATCATTTATTTCCATATAATAAATTTCATATCCACGACGTTGTGCTTCTAATAACATAGCAAAACTACTATCTTTTTTTACTTTTATAGTTAATATAGGATCCATTATTATACCTAATTTAATCATTTGATTTCCTTAACTTAGATCACCAAAACGAATCTGCAATGCAGTAATTGCTGCTAATGCAGTAGTTTCAGTTCTTAATATCCTAGGTCCAAGTAAGATATTATTAAATTTATAATTAGTTGTCATTATAATTTCATCTGAAGAAAGTCCACCTTCTGGTCCAATAAGTAAGGATATTTTACTTGCTACTGTCGGTAATGTATTAATACTATTATTAGCTTTAGGATGAAGAATAATTTTTAATGAATCATCTTTATTTATACACCAATCTTTAATAGTTATTATTGGACGAATTAATGGAATTTTATTACGACCACATTGTTCGCAAGAAGAAATTGCAATATTTTGCCACTTTTGTTGTTTTTTACTAATTTTTTTAGTATTTAATTTAATATTACATCGCTCAGAAATAAGTGGTGTAATAATATTGACACCAAGTTCTACAGATTTCTGAATTGTAAATTCCATTTTTTTACTACAATAAATAACTTGCCCAAGATGTATATATAAAGGAGATTCTTTATTTACTATTTTTTTTGTACCAAGTTGAACTTTAACTGATTTTTTATTAACTTCAAGAAGTTGTCCTACTAAAACAGAATTACTATTATCAAATAACTCAATATTTTCTCCTATATTCATACGTAAAACTCGACTAATATGATTATTAGCATTATTACTTAAATATATTATTGTATTTGATTTCAACAATTCTGGATGATAAATACGTGGAATATGCATAAATACATTTCCTTATAAAATTAAAATTAATAAAATATATATAAGTATAATAAATATAAAATAAATTAATAAATTATATATATTTCAACAATATAAATATATTGAATTATTGATTTTAAATAAAATTTTATATTTAATACAATTTAAAAACATTTATTAATGTAAAAAATAAATAATAAAATATATTATCATATATTTTATTTGTTATATAAAATAATAAATATTATTTTGAATTAAAGATATTAATTAAGATAGGTAAATATAGTGATAACACGCTTAACATCATATGTATTATTAGCAATTTTTGTTATAATATTTCCTTCATGTTTAGTTATTAAACCAAGTAAAAATACTTCTCCATTTTCAGTAATTACTTTAATATGTAATGATTTAACTAAATTTTTAATAAAAAAATGTAATTTTATTTTAGTTGTTATTAAGATATCTTTAAAAGCAGTACCAAGATTAACTGGAATTTCTTGACGTATCTCATTATATACTGATTCAACACCATTTATTTTATTTGCTATTTTCTTTGCTCTTTCAGCTAAAATTAAATTATACACTTGACCTGTAAGTAATATTTTCCCTTGATAAGCTGTTGTAATAATCCTTGAATTATTAATAATAATTTTATCTTTATTAATAGCAGAACTAACACGTAATTCTAAGATTTTATCATCTATTTGTCGACCTATACTTCTAGGATCTATCGCACTTTTTATAATTACTACTGATGAACCAATTATGGCAGTATTACTGCATCCCTGTAATAAAATAGTACTACATATTATAGTAATTATAATAAAGTACTTCATTGTTACCTCCTAAATTATTTTAATATAAAACATATTATCCAGATAAATTTCATAAAATAATGTATTTTAATAAATCATTTTATAAATTATTACATTTTTTAAAAAAATATAATTAATATATTATTTATATAATTTAGTAAATTAATTTATTTATAATATATTATTTTAATCGATAAAAAATTTAATAATTTCAGATTAAATTTTATGCAATATTTTATTTTTTAAGTTATAAGTTAAATATTAATTATGTATAAAATATTATATTTTCTATATAATTAATATTTAATTGTAATAATATTATCTGTATTAAATTTTAATATTATAATATTATTTATTTATTTTAAAATAAATAAATAATATAAATTATCAAATATTATATAAAACTACAAAATATATTTTAGTAAAATATAAAATTTTATTATTATTTAGTTATAATATAAATAATAATATAATTATTAAATATATTTATTAAAGATTTAAAATATTTTTTTATATCTATAAATATTAAAAATTACATAAAATAATTCTATATTGCAAAATATTTAATTAATTATAATTTAAAATGTTTAAATAATAATTATTTACTTAATACTATAAAAATTAATATGTTACTAAAGTTAGTATAGAGATAAAAATTTAATTTCATAAAATATAAAATATTTTATAATTAATAATTAAATTAATATTTTATTAATAAAATATTAACATTTAATACAATAAATTTAAATTTTTTATTATCATGAAGTTATTTAATTTTATATTTTAAATAATATTATTATGTTTAAAGTAAATTTATAAATTTTATAATATATATATAAAATAAAAACAATTATTAAAATTATATTTAATATATTATTTTATTATTATATTTTATCTTTAAATAAAGTATTAAAATTCATTTAATAATAATTATTTATTTTTTAATTTTCTAATAAATTATAAATAATTTTATTTATATTAATAATTTAACCACAAAGAAATTTTTTTAAATTTTGTTAAATATTAAAATACAATAAAAAACTATTTTAAATAGTATAATAAAATATTTAATTAATAATATTAATTTGATAAATTAGTATAAATTTTACTAAAAATATTTATTAATAATTAACATTTAAATAAAATTTATACTATTAAAATATATTATAATATAATATTTAATTTACTGTATTAAAAGGTATAATTAAAAATAAAATTAAAATTTAATTATTTTTATAGAAAAATTTAATTGTTAAACAAATTATTATTTATTCATTATTATATATTTAAATACATAAATACTATGAATAACTATTAAAAATAATATTTATAAAATAAAAAATAAAGTTAATATTAATTAATAATTTATTATGAATATCAATAATAAATATTTCTAATTTAAATTATATTAAATTTATATTTATATAATTATATAATAATTTAAATTGTTAACCTTACTAAAAAGTTTTATATATTTTATTAATATATAATGTATAGTTAAAATATTATTTTATTTATTTAATATTTAAAATTAATTTAATATATCTAACTTATAAAATTTAATATACATATAATAATATATTGTATTTAATAATTTATTAAGTATAATAACAATACTTATAAATTAATATATTGTATTATATAATTATTAATATAATATAATTTAAAATATATTTATATTTTTAACTAAATCTTAAAATAAAAAATATTTAAAATTTATAGTTCATTAATAATTCATAATACATAAAAATAAATCAAAATGTTTTAAAATAAATTTAATATAAATAATATAATTAATTATATTTATTAATAAAATTTTAAATATAATTATAAAAATAATATACAAATATTAATTTATAAAATAATTAATTATTATTAATAGTAATTAAAAATGATAATTTTATATATAAAATTACTATATAAATTATTTATATAGTAATAAATAATTTTTTATCAAATAAATTATGTTTAATATTAATATAATATTAAAATGTTAATTCAATTATAATGATTTTTATAAAAAAATTTATCTTTAATTATATAATATTTATATTGAATAATTTTAATAATATTTATAATTATTATATTAATAATTGATTGATTTTAATTTATTTATATAAAATATTTTATTAACAAAAATAAAAATATTAACTTTATTAACATATTTTAATAAAAATGAAAAAATACGTATTTATATAATTAAATAGTTTTATTAATTAATTGTATAAATTATTTAAATTAAAATAAATTAATATAGTTAAACTAAAGAGATAAAAATGATATCAACTCTATATATTGTACCAACTCCTATTGGTAATTTAGATGATATTACTTTACGTGCATTACAAATACTTAAAAAAGTTAATATTATTGCTGCAGAAAATATTAAACATACTAGTTTATTATTACAACATTTTAATATTAATACTCGTTTAATATCTTTAAATAATTATAATGAAAAACAAAAAACAGAACAATTAATTTGCAAATTAAAAAATGGAATAAATATAGCTTTAGTTTCTAATGCAGGGACTCCCATAATTAATGATCCTGGTTATTATTTAATAAAAAATTGTCGTCAATCTGGTATTTTAATTATTCCTTTACCTGGTCCATGTGCAGCAATTACAGCACTTTCTGCTTCTGGTATTTCTTCAGATAAATTTTGTTATGAAGGATTTTTACCAAAAAAAAGTAATATTCGTCAAGAAATTTTAAAAAAGTTAATGTATGAATCTAGAACAACGATTTTTTATGAATCACCACATCGTTTATTAAATACATTAATAGATATAATTTGTATTTTAGGAAAAGAACGTTATGTAATTTTAGCTCGTGAATTAACAAAAATTTGGGAATCCATTCATGGTTTGCCAGCTGGTGAACTATTTGAATGGGTAAAAATTGATAAAAATCGTTATCGTGGTGAAATAGTATTAATAATTGAAGGATATAAGAAATTAAAAGCAACTAATACAATTATTTCAGATGAAATAATTAAAACATTTAAATTATTATATCAATCATTATCTTTAAAAAAAGCAGCTGATATTACATCAAAAATTTATGATTTTAAAAAAAATATAATATATAAATATGCTATTGAACAGAAAATTAATACTAAAAAATAAAAAATTTAATTTATTAATTAAAATATTTTATAAATAAGTATACAAGATAATATTAAATAATTATAATTTGATACTAGAGTTAACTAGGCAATCGCTGCTTTATAATTATTATTAATAATTAATACATAAAGGGGAGGAAAGTCCGGGCTCCATAGGGCAGGGTGCCAGATAACATCTGGGAGGTAAAAAATACCTACGACTAGTGCAACAGAAAAAAAACCGCCTATTAATATAGGTAAGGGTGAAATGGTATGGTAAAAGCATACCGCACAATTGGTAACAATTGTGGCATTGTAAACTCCACCTGGAGCAAGGCCAAATAGTGGTTCAATAATATGGCCCGTATTGAACTGGGTAGGCCGCTTGAGTTAATATGTAAATATTATCCTAGATGAATGATTGTCCATGACAGAACCCGGCTTATAAGTTAACTCTAATTTATTAAATTTTAATTAATTAAAATTTAATAAAATAATAAATTTTATAAAAAATATATAAAAATTTTTAAATAATATGTTTTACATAATTAAATTATATATATTTAAATAATTAATATTTATTTTAAGTAAAATATTAATTATTTGTTTTTAATTATAATTGATTTAAGATATATAATAATGTATAATTTTATAAAATTTTAATTTTATTATTATACATTTATAATAATACTTACAAAATATTATTTTATATATAATATAATAAATAATATACTTAATTATTTAAATATATTTAATATTTTAAACAAATAGATAAAACTTAATAATAATTTATTTTATTAATAAAAAACATATAATTTAAAATATTATTAAATGTAAATAAAATATTAAAATATAATATATTTTAATATTTTATTTACATTTAATAATAAAAAAATAATTATTCAGCAACAATATTTATATTTAATTTTGCAATTATATTATTATATATTTGAAAATGAACTTCATGCTCACCAATAGTACGTAATACCCCATTTAATAAACGAACTTCACTTTTAATAACTTCTACTCCAGCATCATTAACTGCTTTAGCAATATCACGTCTTCCAATTGAACCAAATAATTTTCCTTTAGTACCAGACTTTGAAATTATAATCACTGATTTTAATGAATTAATTTTTTCAGCACGTTTTTTTGCAATCGATATAATATTAGCTAACTTAACTTCTAAATTAGCTTTCTTCTCTTCAAAAAAATCTATATTTTTTTTAGTTGCAGAAATAGCTTTTCCTTGTGGAACTAAATAATTACGAGCATAACCAGCCTTAACATTAACTATATCACCTGAATTACCTAATTTCTCTACTTTATCTAATAAAATAATTTGCATTAATTTATCCTTTTAAAATTATTAATATATAATATTTATTATTGATTATGGTCAGTATATGGTAATAAAGATAAATAACGTGCACGCTTTATAGCACGAGTAAGTTGACGTTGGTATTTTGCACTAGTTCCAGTAATACGACTTGGTACAATTTTACCACTTTCAGTAATATAATTTTTAAGCATTACAATATCTTTATAATCAATTTCTTTTATACCTTCTACTGTAAATCTACAAAATTTATGACGACGAAAATAATGTGCCATTTAATTAATCTCCAGAATCTATTAATTCAATTTTCTTAGCATGAAGAACTAAGTTACTTAAACCATTGGCATTATTATAACTACTAATAAAGCCTGTAACAATAATTATATTATTAATTATTATATTTCTAGTAAACTGTTGTAATTTTTGTCCGCTTGCAATAATATTTATTCTACACCATACTTTTCTATAAAAATTAACCTCTAACTGTTGTGAATTGTGCTCTATAACTAATTGACAATGAGGAACTCCAGATGGACTAATTTTTCTTATTGGTATATGACATATTTTACCTGTTAGTACTAATTTATTCGAATTCATAAATAAAATTACTCTTCAGAATCTTCAAATCTTTTAATTACTTCAAGACCATTATCAACTAAATATTTATTATAATTATCATCTTTATTTTTGATCATTGGAGAAGATTCAGTAACTTTATGTTTAATTCGTATAATAATACTACGAATAATAGAATCATTAAAACGAAAATTTTTTTCTAATTTATCAATAACTTCTTGTGAGGATTTTATATTCATTAATATATAGTGTGCCTTATGTAATTTATTAATTGGATAAGATAATTGACGTCTGCCCCAATCTTCTAAACGAAAAATCTGACCTTTTGCTTCAGTAATAAAAATATTGTAATGCTTAATTATATCTGCAACTTTTTCACTCTGATCAGGATGAACCATAAAAACTATTTCATAATAACGCATAAATTTGCTCCTTACGGATGAATTAACCTCTATAATAAATTATTTTATTATAGAGATAAGGAACTAAGTTAATAATGACTAAAAATAAATATATAATTATAATTATTTTTAATTAAAATTCAAATAATATATTTAATTATCATTTATTGTATATTTAATAATAATTAATTATTATTAAATTTTAATTAACTATATATTTTATTAAAAATTATATCGTTGACGCATAGCTTCAAATAAACAAATACCAGTTGCAACTGATACATTTAAAGAAGAAATCATACCTATTGTTGGGATTCTAATTAATTCATTACAACATTCTTTCGTTAATCGACGAATACCATTACCTTCTGATCCCATAATTAATGCAATAGGTCCAGTTAATTTACTGTTATATAATATATGATTAGCATCATCTGTAGTACCAATAATCCAAATATTATGTTTCTGTAATTTACGTAATGTATGTACAAGATTAGTAACTATAATTAATGGTATACGTTCAGATGCACCACAAGAGACTTTTTTAGTAGTAGCATTAAGTGAAGCTGATTGATACTTTGGTATAATAACAGCATTAACACCAGCTATCTCAGCAGTACGTAAACAAGCACCTAAATTATATGGATCAGTAATTCTATCTAATATTAATAAAAATGGTAATTTTATCTTAGAAATAATATTATATAAATCATTTTCTTGATATTGCAATCTTAATTTTATCTGGGCAATAATACCTTGATGAACAGCATTATTTGTTTTTTTATTCATCCATTGTTTATTAGTCATCTGAATAATAATACCTAAATTTTTAATTCGATCAATAATTGATAATAAACGTTTATTTTTAAATCCCTTAAGTATATAAACTTGTTTTAAACATGTATAATCATGTTCTAAAATTGACTCTATTACATGAATACCATAAATAATTTCATTCATAATTTATTGATTACTTAATAATTTTTAAAAACAATTTATATTTATTAACATTAATAATAATATTAATGTTAATAATAAATTATTTTTAATTTTAATTTTACTATAATTTTATATTTTTATTATATATTTTATATTATTTATTTTAATATTTAATATATATTTTATTTGTTATTTATTATTTTCTTTTATAGATTTTATTTAATTTTTATTTTAAGTAAAGTTGATATTAATGAAAAATCTATTTTACATTCATCCATATGCACAGCTTCAACACGAATTTTAACTTTATCACCAAGTCGATAAATTATTCCTGAAGATTGACCAATAAGTCTCTGTCTTATATTATCATAATAATAATAATCATTATTAATTGAAGATATGTGCACTAAACCATCAATAAAAAAATCTTTTAAACGAACAAAAATACCAAAATTAGTAACGCTAGTAATTATGCCACTAAATATATTTCCCACTTGTTTCTGCATAAAATCACATTTTAACCAATTAGCTACATCATTAGTTGCTTCATCAGCTCTACGCTCTGTCATTGAACAATGTTTACCTAGTTTAAATATTTCATTAATATTAGAATGCCAACCTCCTGTTGAAGTCGAATAATAATGATGATTGTTATTTTGTACATATATAAGATATTTAATTGAACGATGCAAGACTAAATCAGGATAACGACGAATAGGTGAAGTAAAATGAGCATAAGATTTCAATGATAAACCAAAATGTCCTCTATTTTCAGAATCATAAATAGCTTGTTTCATTGATCTTAAAATCATTGTTTGAAGTAATTCATAATCAGGACGTTTAGCTATTTCATTCATCATTTTAGCATAATCAATTGATCGTGGCTTCATACCGCCATATAATGTTAAATTTAATTCGCTAAATACTGTTCGTAAATTTATAATATTATCTTTTTTAGGTTTATCATGAACACGATATAAACTAGGTTCTTTATTTTGTTCTATAAAATGTGCTGCAGCAATATTAGCTAAAATCATACATTCTTCAATTAATTTATGAGCATCATTACGCTCAATAGAATCTATTTGAGCAATTCGTTTTTCTGCATTAAAAATAAATTTTGCTTCTTTAGATTCAAATGAAATAGCCCCACGTTTTATACGCTCATTATATAAAACCTTATATAATCGATATAATTCTTCTAAATGTGGTACTAAATCTTGATAAGATTGACGTAATTTTTTATCACCTTGTAAAATTTTCCAAACTTTAGTATAAGTTAATTGTACATGAGAACGCATTACAGCTTCATAAAATTTATATGCAATAATTTTACCAATTACTGATAATTGTATTTCACATACTATACAAAGTCTTTCCACTTTAGGTTTTAATGAACATAGTTCATTAGAAATAATTTCAGGTAACATAGGTATTACTCGTAATGGAAAATAAACTGAATTTCCTCGACTAAGTGCTTCATTATCTAAAGCAGTTTGTGGACGTACATAATAACTTACATCAGCAATAGCAACTAACAAACACCATCCGCCACCTTTTTTTGGCATACAATAAACAGCATCATCAAAATCGCATGCATCTTCACTATCAATGGTAACTAAAGGTAATTGACATAAATCTATTCGTCCTTTTTTAGCTGATAAAGAAATCTGATTAGATAAATTAGATATTTGTTTTCTAACTTGGTAAGGCCAAATATATGGAATTTCATGAGTTCTCAATGCAATATCTATGATTGCTTCAGTTCCTATATTTTTACCTAATACTTTGATAATATTACCTATTGCTTTTATATGTAGATATGGTCGTATTAATATTTTAACTACAACTACATCACCTATTTTAGCTCCATTAACATTATTTTTAGGAATTAAAATATTAAATGATAGTCTGCTATCATTAGGTATAACATATCCACCTATATTAGATTTTAAAAAATAACGTCCTATAATTTTATTATTACGTGGAATAAGTACTTTAATAATGTGTACTTTTGTACGTCCTTGTTTGTCTTTATTTAATAATTGAATCAGTACTATATCATTATGCATAACTTTCTTCATTTCTTGTAAAGAAATATAAAAATCATCTTTTTTACCTTCTATTCGTAAAAAACCAAACCCATTACGATGACCAATAACAGTACCTTTAATTAAATTAAGTCGTTTAGGTAAAATATAACATTTATGAGAAGTAAAAATTAACTTATCATCATGTTCCATCTTACGTAAAAGATAATATAAAAACTCTAATTCTTCTTTTTTATTTATATTTAATATTTTAGCAATTTCTTGTTTACTAATAGGTATAGTATATTTTTCTAATATCTTTAATATATATTCACAACTTATAATTGATGAATGATATTTTTGAAACTCTTGGTCTTTATATGTATATTTTACCATCATTCACCTCCATTAATATATAAATTAATGTACTTATAAGTACATTAAATCTATTATTTATTTAAAAATAATTTATATAAATTTAAAGTAATAAATAATTAATCTATTTAAAATTTTATTTAATATAATATTTTATTGTAAAAATAGTAAAATATATTTAAATTATTAATATATAATTATAAATATTATTAAAATTTTACAATTATAAATATATATATAATAATGAAATAATATATAATTTTTGTTAATAAATAATTATATTAAATTTATATAAACAATAAACTATTATTAAATATATATATATTTAATAATATGTTTTTAATTAATAAAAAATAATAAAATATTATTATATTTATTATTAATTATTAAAAATAAATTTATATTTATTATAATATAAAAGGTTTTAAATCTATATAATGTAGGAGATATTTAATAAAATTTAACTTTAATTTATATAATATCATAAAGTTATATATAAAAATTATACGAATAATTTTTTATTATTTATTTTTAAATAAATTAATATATACTCATTATAATAATAATATATAAAATTATTATTATAATTATATATTTTATATAAAATTAATTATTTTTCTAAAAAATAATATCAATTTTTTCTATTTTAGTTAATAGTTCAAATGTTAATATAAATTAATAATAATAGATAATCTTTATGTTTAAAATATGAATTATATATTAACAATATATTAATTTATTATTATAATAATAAATTAATATATTGTTAAATTATTTTTAAACGCAATAAATTTTATTTTAAATAAATGTAAATTATAGTATAATAATAAAAATTTAATTTATTTATTAATTTAATAAGTATATATATAAAGAATAATTATATAAAATATAACAGTTAATTAATAAATATTTTTAATTATATTACTAATATTAATATTTATTTATATTATAATAACAATATTATATATTATTTTTTATTATTTATAATAATTTTAAATATTAATAATTTATAAAATATTAAATAATAATATAAATAATATAATATATGTTAATTATATTTATTTAATTATATTATTATAATGAATAATAATATAATGTGCATCATAAATTAAAAAATTATAATAAAATATTAGTTGAAAATTATTTATACATTATTAATGTATAAAATTAATTATTATTATATTTATTATTAAAAATAAAATTACAACTAATATTAATAAATTAAAAAATATTAGATAATTAAAATTAATATAAATTAATTTTTTTTTGTTTATAATAATATTAATAAGATATAATTACAAATATTTGAATAATATATAAAATAATCTAATACTAAAAATAAAACAATTAATTAAAATTTTTATTTTTTAAAAAAATTATATTATTATTGATAATATAAATTATTAATAAATTTTAATTTGTATATTACTATATATAATAAATATTATTTTATTAACCAAATGTATAATTTACTTAATAAAATACATAATTTAAATATATACTAAAATTAATTAGTAACTTTAATATTTATATATATTATAATGTTAAATATTTTTTATACATTAATAATTATTTATTATAAAACTTACTATATAGTATATTAAACTAATAAAATTATATAATTTATATTATAATATATATAAAATAATGAATATTTTTAATAATATAAAATATATATTAACTAATATTTTAAATTATTAATTATTTTATATTTTGATTATAATGTAAATATTTAATAAATAAATTAATATTATTGATATTTAATATCTAAAATATATAATAAATATATATTATTAATTATTAATAATATATATTATTTTTAATAATATTTTATCATTATATTTTATATTAAATAAATTATATTATATTTTTATATAAAAATAAAATAATATTATTTAATTTATTTATATAATAATAAAATACTATTATAAAATTTAATAATTATTTATTTTAAAATAATTATGATATATTTAATGAATTTATTTAATTAATATTTAATAATTAAAAAAATAACTAATAAATTTAATTATATAATTTTAAATCATATATATTTTCTTATTTATTTATTTTATAGATTATATTAAATATAAAAATTAGATTATATTTTATTAAAAATTATTTATATTAAATTTATATTAATAAATAAATAAATTATTTTAAATTTTATCATAAATATTATTAAAATTATATAATTAAAAATAATATTTTTCAATCTAAAAATATTTTTTTAGAAAAAACTACTTTAATTAATATTTTATTAATAAATTTAATAAAAATTAATATTTATTTAATAATTTAAATTAAAATAATTAAATAAAATACTTAATAAAATTATATGAAATACAAATATTAATTATTTTTAAATAATTAATATAATTAATATATATTATTTATAATATATATTAATTGAATATTAATATTAACTATTTTAAATAAAATATAAAATTAATATTATATAGTATATAATATAATTAAATTAATATATCTTGATAAATATTTTAATACATATATTACTATTAAAAATTACTTAATTTTATAATATACTATTTATTATTATATTGTTGAAATAATATTTATTATAAATTTATTATTTAAAAAATATAATAATTTATTTATTTTATTTGCAATAAAAATTTTTAAGAACAAATAAAAACAATTTTAAATATATATAGTATTTAAAATATTATATATTTTAAGTATATTTTAAATATTTTAAAATAAAAATTCTTTAAATAAAAATATTTTATTATAAATAATACAATAAAATTATATTATTAATATTAATAGATAGATAATATAATAATTAGTAAAATTTGTTATTTTTATTATTAAATTATAAAATAAAAACTAATAATTTATATTAATTTATTGAATAATTAACATAAATAATATTAATTATTATTTAATTTCAATATAATATTTTAAATATATAATATATTTTTAATATTATAAATATAATATTATATTATTTAGTTATTATAATTTATTTAATTAACTTAGATTTTATAAATCTTAAGATAAGAACTAATTATATATTTTAGTTTAAAATTTTTTTATTAAAACTATTTTTTAATAAAATTAAATTAATTAATAAATATATAATTTATAATTTTTTTAATAATTTAAAATATATTTAAATAATGTTAATTAATAATAATTTTGTAATTATTAAAAAATAATAACAAAATAATAAAAAATAATATTTTCAAATTAATTAAATAAAATTATTTTTAATTATTTAATATTATCATTAAAAAATATACTATATTTAACATACTATAAAATAAATAAATTGTATTAAAAAATAAAAACAATAAATTTTTTATTTTAATTCTAATATTTTATTTATAGTGTTAATTATTAATAATTTAAGAGAAAATATATTAGATAAGAAATTTTATATATATAAAATAGTTAATTATTATTAATACTTAGTAATTACTATAATAAAATTTTTTATATAATATTATATAATTTAAATTATATAATATTATATAAAAAATTTTATTATCACATATATTACTAATATTTAATTATATAGTAATAAAGTAATATAATTTTATAGTAACATAATTTTTATAATAAAATATACTATATTTAATATTATTATTTAATTAATTTTAGTAAATATTATAAAATATATATACATTAAAATTATTAATATATTAATTATATTATAAATAATATAATTAATTTTAATCAATATTTTTAATATATTAATTATTTATGCATAAATTACATAAATTATCATATATCAATTACATATATATATGTAATTGATATATATTTTATATAAATATTTGCTATAAATAATAATATAAATAAAATTATATAAATTACCTATAAATTTAATATTACAATTATAATTTTTATATAATATATATAATAATAATTTAAATATTTATATATCTAAAAACTATTTAAAATTAATATTAATTATAAATTTTATTATTTATTTATATATTATATAAATTGTATTCAATTAATATATATTTAACTAAAAATATTATTTTTAGTTAATTTATATAATTTAAAATATAATATTTTATTAAATATGATTAATAAATAAACATAATTATAATAAAATTAATATTATAATTATATATAATTATAGAATTATTTAAATAATCAATTATTTAATAATATTAAAAATAATTATTTTTATATTTTATAAATAAATTAAGTATTTTAATTATATATTAAAAAATATAATTGAAATATTTTTATTTTTAATATATTATTAATTATTAATATATTTATAGAATTTTTAAATAATTATTGATTATTTTATTATTATTTAAATCATACTATTATTATTTATATAAAATAAATAATTAATAATAGTATTAATTAATAAATAATTCATTTAAATTAGTTTATTGTAAAATAAAATATTAATCATTTATTACTAATTAATGTAATAAAAAAATAATTTATTTTAATATAATAAAATAATAAGTTAAGGTTATGAATATTAATTTAAAATATAGTTTATATACTACAATTATTATATTATTAATAATTCTTTTTTTTGTTTATCTTATTGTTTAATAAATATATTAATAAAATATATTATAAAGATATTCAATTAAAAATTACAAAATTTATTTAAATAAAAAAAAATTACATTTTTTCTATAGTTTCAATTCCTAATATATCTAAACCAATTTTTAAAGTTTTTTGTGTTAATAATGCTAATTTTAACCTACTGCATTTAAATATATCATTTTTTGAATTTAAAATTGGACAATGTTCATAAAAACTAGAAAATAAACTAGCTAAATCATATAAATATGCACACATAATATGTGGCAAACCTTTACGTGCTACACTTAATATTATTTCTTCAAATTGTAATAAACGTATTGCTAAAGATTGTTCATATTTATTTACTAAAATAACATGATCAATTAATTCAGATGGCTTAATATTGGCGCGTTTAAAAATTGATGATATTCTAGTATAAGCATATTGCATATAAGGAGCGGTATTACCATTAAAAGATAACATCTTATCCCAATCAAAAATATAACTAGTAGTACGATTTTTTGATAAATCAGAATATTTTATAGCACCAATACCAACTGATTGAGTAATAGATTGTAAATCTTTTTCTGATATATTTGGATTTTTTTTACGAATAACATTACTAGCACGTTTAATTGCTTCATCAAGTAAATCAGTAAGTTTAATTGTTGTACCAGATCTTGTTTTAAATGGTTTACCATCTTTACCTAATATCATACCAAATATATGATGTTCTAATGACATATTCATTGGAATATAAGAAGCTTTGCGGGCAATATCCCATACTTGAATAAGATGTTGATGTTGTCGTGAATCTGTATAATATAATATTCTATCAGCATGTAAAATTTCATAACGATATTTTATACATGCAATATCTGTAGTTGTATATAGATAACCTCCATCTTTCTTTTGGATTATTACCCCCATGGTATTTCCTGCTTTATTCTTAAATTCATCTAAATAAACAACAATAGCACCATTACTTTTAACAGCCAAACCTTTAGATATTAAATCATTAACAATATTAGGAAGCATATTATTATATAAACTTTCACCCATGATATCATTTTTAGTTAATGTAACATTTAAACGATGATAAATTTTTTGATTATAAATCATAGTAATGTCAACTAATTTACGCCACATTTTACGACAATATTCATCACCAGACTGTAATTTAACAACATAATTGCGTGCAATTTTAGCAAAGGTCTCATCTTTGTCATAACATTTTTTAGCTTTACGATAAAAAATTTCTAAATCATCTAACATAATATTACTAGTATTTTTTAATTGAATTTTTTCTATATATGCAATTAACATTCCAAATTGAGTTCCCCAATCACCTATATGATTAACACGTATTACATTATGTCCTAAAAAATCTAATGTACGAGAAATAGCATCACCAATAATAGTAGAACGTAAATGACCAATATGCATTTGTTTTGCAATATTAGGCGCTGAATAATCAATAATAATAGTTTGTGGTTTAACAGAATGAATAAATAATTTTTCATATTGTAAAATGAGTTCAATTTGTTTAGAAATCCATTTTTTATTAAGAAAAATATTAATAAAACCAGAACCTGCTATTTCAACCTTACTCGCAATATCTTCTAATTTTAATAATGGTAATATTTTTTCAGCTAATTGATATGTAGAAATACTCATTTTTTTAGCTACAGACATTATGCCATTAATTTGATAATCTCCAAAATGCAATTTATTAGAAGTACGAATATATATTTTATTATCTTTAGGTGCTCCAATAGATATTAATGCATCGATAGTTTTTTCTAAAAGAAAAGCTTGAATATTCACCTAATTACCTTAATTATAAAGATATTTATTATATTTATATTAATTAAATTAAACTATTAAATATTAATATAATATTAATTGTATGCTATCATTAATTATTAAAAATATAATATAATAAAATATTTAAAATATTTAAAATATCAATTAATATATTTTATTATAATATATAAATAATACATATTTTATATGATATTTATTTATAGTTTTTTATATTTATAATTAATTTAATTTTATAAATTTATTATTGTACTATAATATAATATATTAATATAATATTATTTTTAATTTTTATTTTATTCTAAATATATCATATATTAATAATAATATAATTTTAAATAAAAAAATATTTTATTTATATAAAATATTAATTATTATAATAAAATTAATATTTTATATAAATAAAATATTTATATTATAATTAAATAATAATATAAATATATTGTAATCATATTAACATAAATTAATAACTAAATATTATTATAATAATTTTATTTTATATATATAAAATAAAATATTAATTTTTAACAAAAATCTTTATTATATTAATAAATTAATTATATATTATAATTAATTAATAAAATTTTAAATAATAATTATTTATAATATTTAATATTATAATTATATTAAATATATTTTTATATTAAAATTATTTTTATTATAATATAAAATAAATTATATTTAAAGTATTTTTTATATTAGTAAATTTTTTATTTTAATATAATTTTAATTATATTTTTTATAAAATTTAAAATTATTTATATTTACTTTTAAAATAACTTATATTAATTCATTTCTTTAAATATTAAAATATTAAAATAATATAATATTAATAATTATTTATTTACAATATATAATTAATTATTAATAATAATATAAAAATATTTATATTATATATATTTATTTCGTTTCTTTAAAAATAATTATTTTTATTTTATTAATACTTTTCTTAATTAACTATATTAGGCGCATCTGTCATTAAACAAGTTGCTGAAGTAGTTTTAGGAAACGCAATCACATCACGAATATTTTCTGTTGATGTTAATAACATAACTAATCTATCTAGACCAAATGCTAAACCTGCATGCGGTGGTGCACCATATTTTAATGCTTCCAATAAAAACCCAAATTTATCTTTTTGATCTGATTTACTAATATTAAGAATATCAAAAATAACTTGTTGCATTTTATTACTATGAATACGTACTGAACCACTACCAACTTCATAACCATTAATAATCATATCATAAGCACTAGAAATAGAATCTAAAGGATTATCTTGTAATTGTTTAAGTGTAAAATCTTTAGGTGATGTAAATGGATGATGCATTGAATTAAGTTCACCATTTTCATTTTTCTCAAACATAGGGTAATCAACAATCCATAATGGTTTCCAACTATTTCTTTGTGTGATTAATAAATCATGACCTATTTTTAATCGTAACTCACTCATTAAATTATTAACAATATTTCTTTTATTAGAACTAAAAAATAAAATATCTCCACTTTTTGCCTTAGTACGAAACAATAAATTATGAATTATTTGTTTTGATAAAAATTTTATAATAGGACTTTGAATATCTATCTTATCTTTTGTTAATGAATTAATTTTCATCCAAAATAATTCTTTGGCGCCATAAATAGAAATAAATTTAGTATAATTATCTAATTGCTTACGCGTTAAAATTGCTCCACCTGGAACAGAAAGTGCTACTACACGTCCTTCAGGATCGTTAGCAAATTTAGAAAATATTTTCAATTTAACTTCTTTAACTAAATCAGCAATATCAATTAATTCTAGTGGGTTACGCAAATCTGGTTTATCTGAACCATATCGTTTTATTGCTTCATTAAAAGTTATTATTGGGAAAATACCTAACTCTATACCTTTATTTTCTTTCCATAAATATCGGATCAAACGTTCCATCAATTCACGAATTTGCTCAGAAGTAATAAATGATGCTTCTATATCTATTTGAGTAAATTCAGGTTGACGATTAGAACGCAAATTTTCATCACGAAAACACTTTACTATTTGATAATATTTATCAAAGCCAGATATCATTAATAATTGTTTAAAAAGTTGTGGTGATTGAGGTAAAGCATAAAATTTTCCTTTATGCATTCTACTTGGCACAAGATAATCACGAGCCCCTTCTGGTGTTGCTTTAGTTATTATAGGAGTTTCAATATCAATAAAACCTTCAGAATCCATAAAACGACGTACAATACTAGTAATTTTCGCTCTTTCTCGTAATCTTATGGCCATTTCTGGACGACGTAAATCAAGATAACGATATTTTAATCTAATTTCTTCTGAATTTTTATGATTTCTATCTATAGGTAATGGTTCTGCACGATTAATAATTAATAATGATTCTGCAATAATTTCAATATTACCATTTAATATTTCTAAATTTATTTGCTTACGTGTGCGTACTATACCAATAATCTGTATGCAAAATTCATTACGTAATTGTGATGCTTTAATAAAAAGTTCAGAATTAACTTCCTGAATAAAAATAACTTGTACCAAACCTGTATAATCTCTTATATCAATAAAATTTAATTTACCTAAATTTCGATAGCAATTTACCCATCCACATAAAGTTACTTTTTGTCCTATGTAAGTGATATTTAATTGCCCACAATAATTAGTCCTCATAGATATCCTTTTACTTGTAATAATAAAATTTGTAAAATTATTGATATAATAATTATATTGTTTAATTTAAATATAAAAAATATAATATTATTTTTTTATTATATTTTATAATATAAAATAAATTATTAATTATATTATATATCATAAAATTATTATAATTTAAATTATGTTTAAAAACTATTAGATTTAATACTTAAAATAAAATTATTTATAATAATAATTTTTTTATAAATAAAAATACAAATGAAATATAATACAATAATATATAATATATAATATATATTTAATTAATTAAATAATTTTATTTATATATATTTTAATATTATTTATTTTATACATTACAATTATAATAAAATAAAAAATATTATATTAAAATATCAATTTTTAAAATAAACAAAATAATATTTTATATATAAATATTTAATTTTTAATATTATATTAAATTTTATCTATTTTATTAAAATATTTTAAATAAATTATAAATAGATTATTTATTTTTAACATAAAATATATTAACTATATTAAATTAATAAAATTAAAAATATAATAATATATTTTTAATAAATAAATTTTATTATATAATATATTTAAAATAATTGTTTTAATAAAAAATTAAGTTAATTTAATAATATTATTAAATTTTAATAATATATAATTATATTTAAATATATAATAAATTATTATTTAATATTTTATTAATTGTTAAATTTAAATATCTTAATATATTAATTAATTTAAATTATATAAGATAGAAAAATAGTTAATAAATTTTTATAATAATTAATAATAATAAAAATTAAAACTAATATATTGATAAAGTAATTAAAAGAAATTATCAAAATTAAAGTACTAATAAAAACTATTTAAATAAATATTACTTATTACTAAATAAATATAATATTATTATATTTATAAAATATATTATTATAATTTTGTTAATTATATTTATGATAATTTTTTATAAAATATATTTAATAATATTATTATCATAAATGTTACTAAATAATTAAATTTATTATATGAATAAAATTATTTTTACTTTATAAATAACATTTTTATTTTTATTTATTTTTGTAATTAAAATATTTATTTTATCAATTATTGAAACTGAAAATATTACTAATTTAACAGGTATTTATATATTTTAAAATATAATTATGATTATTCGCAAATTATTAAATTAGAAACTAAAAAATCAATTTTTTATTCTACTAAAAATAATAATTAATACTCAAGCAATTATAATAAAAATATAATGAAAAAATTAAATATAAAATAATATAATAATTTAAAAAAATTTCTATACAACTTAAAAAAATACATATTACTTATTAATAATATTAAAATATTTTTTATTAATAAAAAATGAATTATTTATATAATTATTAATTTAATGTCTTAAATATTGTAAAATAAAATATAAATTTTTAATTGATAACATTATTAAAATTAATATTATATTTATATATAATTTTTTATTTTATTTATTAATCATAATAAAATATTATTATTTATTATTAAATTATTAATATTATTAAACATAATATTAATAATACTAAATTATTTATTAATTATAGAATTTTAAAATATTTTAAAATATATTTTTAAAAAAAATATAATATATTATTAATAATTTTAAAAAATATTTATATACTTAAAATAGTACTAAATATTTAAATAAATTATTATTTATATCAAATAATTAAATAATAATTTATTTATTATATAGTAATTTATTTAAAATAAATATAAAATATAATTATATTATTATATTATAATTTATATTAATTAATATATATATAATTTATCTATTATATAATATTGATATATTAAAATATAATAAAATAATTAAACTTTAATTTATATATTCATAATGTTAATTAATATATTAAATATTATAATTAATAATTATAAATCTTCTAATGACCAACGAGATTTAACAATAATATCCATAGTATTATTTATACATTTTTTAAAACGAGTCATTCCAACTAATGCTATCATTGCTCCATTATCAGTACAAAACTCTGGTCTCGTATAAAAAACTTCTCCACCAAATTTTATTATTGACTTTTTCATTTTTAACCGTAAAGTATGATTTGCACTTACACCGCCAGCAATTACTAAACGTTTAACCCCAGTTTTTTCTATAGCGCGTTTAGATTTAATTATTAATATATCTACAACAGCGCTCTCAAATTCTAGTGCAATATCAGAAGAAGTTTGTGGATCCATATTATTATTACGAATAGTATTAGCAACAAATGTTTTTAAACCTGAAAAACTAAAATCTAGCCCCTGACGATCTATCATTGGCCTAGGAAATAAAAAACGACCAACATTACCATTTCGCGCCATAAATGAAAGCGCTGATCCACCAGGATAATCTAAACCTAATAATTTTGCTATTTTATCAAAAGCTTCTCCAACTGCATCATCAATTGATTCACCTAATAATTGATATTTACCAATATCTATTGCATTAATTAATTGAGTATGCCCTCCAGAAATTAATAATGCTATAAAAGGAAATTTTGGACTATTCTTTTCTAACATTGGAGACAATAAATGTCCTTCCATATGATTAATTGGAATTACTGGAACTCGCCAAGCAAATGCTAAGGAATGACTAATTGTAGCTCCTACTAATAAAGAACCAATTAAACCAGGTCCTGCTGTATAAGCAACTGCATTAATATCATTTCCAGTTAAATCTGCTTGTTTTAATGCATTTTTAATAAGAGGAATTATTTTACTAATATGATCTCGAGAAGCTAATTCAGGTAC
Source organism: Arsenophonus endosymbiont of Ceratovacuna japonica (assembly GCA_024349725.1). Taxonomy (GTDB): domain Bacteria; phylum Pseudomonadota; class Gammaproteobacteria; order Enterobacterales; family Enterobacteriaceae; genus Arsenophonus. The sequence goes on along the minus strand of AP026064.1, from coordinate 501,729 downwards.
TACCCCACCATAATCTGCATGTAATTTTACTTGACTATATAATTTATTAACTAATAAACCTTTTTTATTATCATAAATTGCAACACCAGTTTCATCACAAGATGTCTCTATACCTAAAACACGCATATATTCTCACTATCTTTATTAAGAATGTAAATTATTTTATTATTTAACTAAAAAATTATATCTTAATTAATAAATAAATAATTATCTATATAGATTAAATTAATTATTTTAATATAAATATCTTTATGAATTATTTATTATAATATAAAATGTAATAAATATTTTATTAAATAATTAATTATATAATTTATTTATTTTATATTTATATAATACTTTATAAAATTTTATATATTAAAGCAAAATTTTATATTATATTATAATTGTAATAATTATTAATAAAAAATTATAAAATTAGAGGAAAATAAATGCCAGTAATTAAAATACGTGACAATGAGTCATTTGATGTGGTATTACGTCGTTTTAAACGTTCTTGCGAAAAAGCTGGAATATTAGCTGAAGTTCGTCGTCGTGAGTTCTATGAAAAACCTACAACTATACGTAAACGTGAAAAGGGGGCAGCAATAAAACGTCATTCTAAAAAATTAACTCGCGAGAATGCACGTCGCATTCGTTTATACTAATTATTATAATTCAATAAATATTGTATTTTATGATTGGAAAAATCCCATATACATTTATTAACAATTTATTAGCTGTAACAAATATTGTTGATTTTATTAAAATTAAAATACCACTTAAAAAAAAAGGTAACAATTATCATGCTTATTGTCCATTTCATAATGAAAAAACACCTTCATTTATTGTTAATGGAGATAAACAATTTTATTACTGCTTTGGTTGCGGTGCTAATGGTAATGTTATTAATTTTATAATGCATTATGATAGACTTAATTTTATCGAAACGATTGAAGAACTAGCTGCTATTAATAAGTTTCAAATTCCTTATGAAGTAGATAATAATTTAAAAGAAATAGAATGGCATAAAAGACAAAATCTTTATCAATTAATGAATGATATTAATAAATTTTATCAATATTCATTAAATAAAATAGATTCATATAATGCAAGACAATATTTAATTCATCGTGGTTTAAATAATGAAATAATTTATCGTTTTTCTATTGGTTTTGCACCTGATGGATGGGATAATCTAATTAAGAATTTTAATAAAAATATTGAAATGCGCAAATATTTATTTATTTCTGGAATGTTAGTAACTAATAATAATAGCCATACTATTTATGATCGTTTTCGTAAACGTATAATGTTTCCAATTAAAGATCGAAGAAATCATATTTTGGCATTTGGTGGACGAGTGTTAGATAATACATTACCAAAATATATTAATTCTCCAGAAACTGATATTTTTAATAAAAGCAGACAATTATATGGTTTATATGAAGCAACAAAAAATAATATATCACTTTCTAAATTATTAATTGTTGAAGGTTATATGGATGTTATTGCTTTAGCACAATTTGATATTAATTATGCTGTAGCATCATTGGGTACATCAATAACATCAGAACATATACAATTACTTTTTAGAACAACAGATACAGTTATTTATTGTTATGATGGAGATAAAGCTGGACGTGAAGCAGCATGGAGAACGCTTGAAATATCACTTCCATATTTAAATGATGGACGTTTATTACAATTTATGTTTTTACCTAATGGTGAAGATCCTGATTCACTAATACGAAAAGAAGGCAAAATAAATTTTGAAAAACGTATAGATAAATCTCATTCATTATCTACATTTTTATTTAATACATTAATTTCACAAGTTAATTTAAGTAATAATGAAGGTAAAGCAAAATTTATTAAACTTGCTATTTCTTTAATTAAAAAAATACCTGGTGATATTTTGCAATTATATTTAGCACAAGAATTAGGTAATTTTATTGGTATTCCTGATACTTCATATATTATATACATTATTAAAAAAGGATTTACTAAAAAAACAAATTATCAAACACCAAAAATTAAACAAACAACAATGAGAACATTAATTGCATTATTATTACAAAATCCAAATTTTGTGAACCTAATACCTAATCTTGATAATATTAAAAACTCACAAATATTAGGATTAACTTTATTTTTAGAATTAATTGAAATTTGTCAAGATAATCCCAGTATAACCACTGGTCAATTATTAGAATATTATCGTAATAATAAATTTATTAAACAACTTGAAATATTAGCAACTTGGAACAATTTAGTAACAGAAGAGACAGCTACAAAAATATTTAAAGATACATTAAAACATTTATTCATTACTGTATTTGACAAAAGATTTAAATTATTAATGGTAAAAGAGAGAACAAAAGGTTTAAATAATGCGGAACGTAAAGAAGTATATTCCATCATTACTTCAAAAATAAAATAATAATTGTATATAAAATATATATTACTTATAGTATTATATACATATGAGAAAACTTGACGATGTAATAATATAAAATAATAATAATAAAATTATTAAATTTTATTTAATTTTGTTATAATTAATTTATTTTTAGTAATCAACATCAACTTAAATTATAAAGTGTAGATATTATCTTATGGAGCAAAAATCACATTCACAGCTAAAGCTATTAGTTAGTAAAGGTAAAGAGAAAGGTTATCTAACATATTCTGAAGTAAATGATCATCTACCTGAAGATATTATTGACTCAGATCAAATCGAAGATATCATTCAAATGATTAATGATATGGGTATTCAAGTAACAGAAGAAATACCTAATTCTGATTATCTCACGTTAGTGGAAACAACTACTGATACTGATGATGCTGTTGAGGCTGCCGCCCAGGTATTATCTAGTGTTGAAAGTGACATAGGACGCACAACAGACTCTGTACGGATGTATATGCGTGAAATGGGTACTGTAGAATTATTAACACGAGAAGGAGAAATTGATATTGCGAAACGCATTGAAGATGGAATTAATCAAGTTCAATGTTCAATTGCTGAATATCCTGAGTCAATTGCATATTTATTAGAACAATATAAACGAATTGAAAAAGGTGAAACTCGATTATCTGATATTATTACTGGTTTTGTTGATTCAGAAAATAAAGAATATTTAACACCTATACCAATGCATATTAGTTCATCATTACATGAGGAATCTATAAATGATGACGAAGATAAAGAAGAAGATAATGATCATGATGATAGCGATGAAAGTAATATTGATCCAGAATTAGCTCATAAAAAATTTTCAGAACTTTTAGAACAATATAAACGTACGTCTATTGAAATTAAAAAAAATGGACGTAATCATATTAATTCAATAAAAGAAATTAAACACTTATCTGAAATATTTAAACAATTCCGATTAGTACCAAAACAATTTGCTTATTTAGTTAAAAATATGCATGATATAATGGAACGTGTTAGTTATCAAGAACGGATTATTATGAAATTTTGCATTGAACAATGTAAAATGTCTAAGAAAAATTTCATTACATTATTTTCAGGTAATGAAACTAATTCTAATTGGTTAGTTATAGCAAAAAGAATACATAAACCATGGTCAGAAAAAATAATTAAAGTCGAAGAAGAAATACAAAATTATTTAAAAAAACTACAACAAATTGAAAAAGAAATTGGTTTAACAATTAATCAAGTAAAAGATATTAATCGTCGTATGTCTATTGGTGAAACAAAAGCTCGTAGAGCTAAAAAAGAGATGGTTGAAGCTAATTTACGTTTAGTTATTTCTATTGCTAAAAAATATACTAATAGGGGTCTACAATTTTTAGATTTAATTCAGGAAGGTAATATTGGTCTAATGAAAGCAGTAGATAAATTTGAATATCGTCGTGGATATAAATTTTCTACTTATGCAACATGGTGGATACGACAAGCAATTACTCGCTCAATTGCTGATCAAGCGCGTACTATTCGTATTCCAGTTCATATGATTGAAACAATTAATAAATTAAATCGTATTTCTCGTCAAATGTTACAAGAAATAGGACGTGAACCTTCACCAGAAGAGTTAGCTGAACGAATGTTAATGCCTGAAGATAAAATTCGTAAAGTATTAAAAATCGCTAAAGAACCAATTTCAATGGAAACTCCAATTGGAGAAAATGAAGATTCACATCTTAGTGATTTTATTGAAGATAATATGCTAGAACTACCATTGGACTCTGCTACATCTGAAAGTTTAAGATCAGCTACAAACGAAGTATTATCTGGTTTAACAACACGTGAAGAAAAAGTTCTACGCATGCGTTTTGGTATTGATATGAATACTGATCATACTTTAGAAGAAGTAGGAAAACAATTTGATGTTACAAGAGAAAGAATTAGACAAATTGAAGCAAAAGCATTACGTAAATTACGACATCCAAGTCGTTCTGAAGTACTTCGTAGTTTTTTAGATGAATAAATATATTTAACTTAAAATAATATCAATTATAATAAATTAATATTTATTTATTATGATTTATAATTATTTAAATTTTAAAATTAAAACTATTATCTTTTAATAATAAAATATACTAAAATTATATATATTGATTTATATTTTATAGAATTAATTAATAAATTTCATTATTTATAAAGATATTAAAAAATTAAAACAAATATAAGTTATTTATATTCATAAAAACTATATTTTTATTTAAAATAATAAAATTATTAACAATAATAATTAAATTATATATAATAAATATTTGTTAAATAAGATTTAATTTATTTTTTGCAATTAAAATTATAACAATTTTAAAATCTATGTTATTAAAATATGATAATTTAAATATTTAATATATATTTATTATAATATTTTCATATTAATAAAATATTTAATAATTAATAAAAAATAAAAATTTTTATTAAATATTTCAAATTAAATTAATAAAAAATATAATAATAATATTATTATTATTATATTTATTAGAATATATATTATAAATTTTAAATAATATAATATTATTTTATAATAAAAAGTATTATATATTATAAACTAAATTTAATAAATAATAATAATATTATTTAAAATTAAAATTATCAAAATACATTATTATACAAATTAGTAAAAAAGTATTATTTATTTATTTTTTGTAATATATATTATATGAGATAATTATTGTTTTTTTAATATTAATATACTTATATTATAAATATTTATTAAAAATTAGCATAATTTGTAAACTATAATATATAAATATATTTAATTAATAATAATTTATATATAAAATATAAATTATTTTATAAGTATAATTAAATATAAATTTTGATATTAAAATTTAATTATTTTTAAGAAATATATTATTATTATAGTAAATTTCTAATATAAAATTAAAATTTTTAAAATCTTGCTATTTTTTAAAAAAAAAATCTTTTTCTTATTTATATTACTATATATTTTATTTTAAAAACTCTTTAATTTTTTATTATAATTAACATATATTAATTATAATATATAATATTAATTTATTTTTAGTATATTAATTATTATTTATAATTCAAATTAAATATTAATAACAATGTAATTTATTATATATAATATTTGATTATATAAATTTAAATTCAAGTAAAATTATTTATTTTTAATTTAAATTTTATTTATTATATATTATGTTTAGTAAATATTACAAATAAAGATTTTTATTGATACAAAATTTATATTTAATAAAGATAAATAAAAAAGGTTTTTTATGACTTATGCTTTAGAATTATTTCATTTAACAAAAATCTATCCTGGTGGCATAAAAGCATTAACAGATATTAATTTAAAAGTAAAAATTGGTGATTTTTATGCTTTATTAGGACCAAATGGAGCAGGTAAATCAACTACAATTAGCATTATCAGTTCATTAGTTAATAAAACAAGTGGCAAAGTAAAAGTATTTGGTTATGATCTTGATAAGAATACAGTAAATGTAAAACTTAAATTAGGTTTAGTACCTCAAGAGTTTAATTTTAATCCATTTGAAACCGTATTACAGATAGTATTAAACCAAGCTGGTTATTATGGAGTTAATTATTCATTAGCTTTAACTAGAGCTAAAATGTATCTTTATCAATTATCTTTATGGAATAAACGCAATGATTATGCTCGTAATCTATCTGGAGGCATGAAAAGACGATTAATGATCGCTCGTGCGTTAATACATAAACCTAAATTATTAATTTTAGATGAACCAACAGCAGGAGTAGATATTGAATTACGTCGTTCAATGTGGAATTTTTTAAAGAACTTAAATGCACAAGGTACTAGTATTATTTTAACAACTCATTATCTTGAAGAAGCAGAAATATTATGTAGAAATATAGGTATTATTAAATATGGAGAATTAATTGAAAATACTAGTATTAAAAAATTATTAAATCAATTAGAGTTAGAAACATTTATTTTTGATTTAGCACCAGAAAGTCCTATTCCTATATTAAATGGTTATAAATTAAGATTAATAGATAAGTTAACTATTGAAGTTGATATAATTCGAAATAAAGGATTAAATGATTTATTCAATCAACTATCAACTCAAAAAATAAAAATAATTAGTATGCGTAATAAAGTAAATCGTTTAGAAAAATTATTTATTAATTTAATGAATAAAACAACATCTACTATTAATGATTTAAGAGGAAAATAGATGATTAATCTCTATTGGGTAGCAATAAAAACTATATGGATCAAAGAGATAAAACGATTTATACGTATTTGGGTACAAACTTTGCTACCTCCAGTAATTACTATGTTATTATATTTAATAATCTTTGGTAATTTAATTGGTTCAAGAATTGGTAATATAGATGGATTAAATTACATAAAATTTATTCTTCCTGGTTTGATTATGATGTCTATAATCACAAATGCTTATACTAATGTTTGCTCTTCTTTTTTTAGTGCAAAATTTCAAAAAAGTATTGAAGAGTTACTGATTGCTCCTGTTCCTAGTCATATTATGATAATTGGATTTATTGGTGGTGGAATTACTAGGGGTATATTAGTTGGTATTTTAGTTACTTTAGTTTCATTATTATTTATTCCATTATATGTTTATTCATGGTGGATAGTAATTATAATTATATTAATGACAGTAATTTTATTCTCATTAGCTGGATTAATTAATGCAATTTTTGCTAAAACATTTGATGATATTAGTATTATACCTACTTTTGTATTAACACCATTAACTTATTTAGGTGGAATTTTTTATTCACTACCACTTTTGCCAAAATTTTGGCAAATAATATCTAAACTTAATCCAATTGTATATATGATTAGTGGATTACGTTATGGATTTCTTGGTATTAGTGAAGTTAAATTATCAATTATTATATTAGTATTAATGATTTTTATTGTTATATTATATATTATCACTTGGTATTTAATTGAAAAAGGATATGGATTAAAAACATAATAATTAATATTATAAATTAAATATATTAAAAATATTTTATTATATAAAAATATATATTAATAATAATTTTTATAATTTTATTTAAAAATTATTATTAATTTTTTATTAGTAATTTAATTATAATATTTTTATAAAATTTTATTTAATAATGTAAATATATAAAAATTATCATGTAAATATAATTATATTATTTTTTTAAAATTTATATAAATATTATAAAAAATTATATAATATTAATAATTTTTTTTAAAATAATGTATTTTGGTGTATAAATATATAAAATTTATATATTTATTAAAATAATTAATATTAATAATAAAAAATATAATTATATAGAAAATAAATTATTTATATAAATTATATTATAATTAAGATAATATATTAACTTTAAATATTATTTAGAAATGATTAATTAATTTATATTATTTATCATAATAATTATAAATAATTTAATACATAATATATATATTATTTTATATATTTAAAATATTATTTATTATATTTATAATTATATAATTTTAATTATTATGATAAATAATATAAATTAATTATAGAATTAATAATTATACTTATATTAAATATATTTAATATAAATATAATTAACATTTAATAATTTATAAATTTTTATAATTCATCTATTTATATAAATAATTACTTATTATGATATTAAAATTTAGAAAATATTATTTTATATATAATAATAATATAAATTAAAATTTATTAATAAAATTTAAATTATTAAATAAAATATAATATTTAAATATTTAAAATAAATATTTTTTTATTAAATTAACACATATTATATTTTTTATATAATTATATTTTTATTACTTATGTGATAAATAATAATATTTTTATGTATATATTTAATAAACATATACATAAAACATTAACTATAAATTATTCATAAATATAATAAATATTTCTTTCTAGATCTGCAAATATATTTTATAATAAAATTTATATTTAATGTAATATATTATTTAATGATCATTACTAATAATAATAATTATAATTTTTATTTTAATTTACTATATTATTAATTTATTAAAGCTTTAGACCATAAATTAACTAATTTATTTAATTTATGTTGTTGTTCTACATTAGCGCGCAACTCTAAAAGATTAAAAGACGCTTTAAATTTTGGATGCTCAAGTAATTTATTTGCTTTTTTCCCTTGATATCTTAATAATCGTAATTGTATCTGCCAAATATCACGCATGGTTGTAGTAAATTTTTTAGGAATAGCAATAGAACGACATTGCTCACTTAAAATATAATTCATTGATATGAAAAAAGATTCATAATATGTTAATCCATTTTTCTGAGAAAGTCTTTCAGTATATTTTTCTAATGGATACCATAACATAGTCGCAAATAAAAATGCTGGATTAACACGTTTATTATTTTTTATTCTATAATCAGTATTTTGTAATACTTGATCAATAATAAGCTCCATAGGAGAATTATTATTAATAGTAAAATTTTGTTCAATTAATGGAAATAATAATTTAAATAAATTATAATGTTTTAATTGTTTATAAGTTTTAAAACCTTGTCCAGTTTGAAATAATTTTATAGATTCTTCAAATAAGCGTGCCGATGGAATATCCTTTAATAAAAATGCTAATTTTGGAATATATTTAGCAGTTTCATCATCGATTTTCATATTAAGCTTACAAGCAAATCTAATTGCACGAAGCATTCTTACTGGATCTTCTCTATAACGAATTTTTGGATCACCAATCAATCGAATCATACCATTTTTTAAATCTTCAAATCCACTAACATAATCACGTAAACTAAAATCATTAATTTTATAATATAAACTATTAATTGTAAAATCACGACGTATAGCATCATCTTCAATATTACCAAAAATATTATCTCTTAATAACATACCACTTTGTGCTTGATGAATTTTATTATTATTAATAATATTAGTTTGTTCATGAGAACTTCGAAAAGTAGAAACTTCTATAATTTCATAACTAAACTTAATATGTACTAAACGAAAACGTCGTCCAACTAAATGACAATTACGGAATAGTTTACAAATTTGTTCAGGTGTTGCATTTGTAGCAATGTCAAAATCTTTAGGTTTTTTACCTAAAAATAAATCTCTAATACTACCACCTACTAAATAAGCTTCATAACCAGCATTATTTAAATAATAAAGTACTTTTAATGCATTATTACTAATATCTCTTCTAGAAATAAGATGTTTATCACGTGGAATTACGGATATTGGAATATTTATATCGGAAGTATGAGTAATTTTATTTACTAACTGAGTATTTTTAATAATTTTATACTCCAATATTTTATTAATAAAATTTTATATTAGTATTAAACGAAATATTAAATATAAAATTATCATATAAATTTTTATTTACTTAAATTTTACTTTTCTATATATAATTAATTATAATAAAAATTAAATATTTATAATTAATTATATCTATATATTTTAAAATATATAGATATAATAAAATTATTAATTAATAATAATAAATATTTTTATTTAATTAAGTATTATATATTTATTAATTTTATGCAAATTATATTAATAATTATTAAATATTAATATAATTACCAATTATTAAATATATTTTTTTTATTAATATAAAATATAATTATTAGAATTAAATTTTAAAATTATTAAAATAATTTATATTTTAATTATATAAAAAATTAAATAATAAATTAAACATGAACAATAAAATATAAATATATTTTATTATTATCTAATAATAATAAATATTTATTAATAATAATTAATATTATTTTATTAATTATATAATTATATATATCAATATTTTTAATTCAATAAAACATTATTAATTTTATATAATTAAAATTTGATCAAATAAAAATGTTACTAATATAATAAAATTAATGTTTATTTCTATATAAATTGAAAATAATAAAAATATATTTTTTTATTATCTTATTACATATTAAACAAATAGATAATTATAAAAATTAATATTAAATTATTATTTAATAGTAATCTTTATATAAAATAAAAATGAAACAATTATTAATTATATAATAATTAATTAAATTTTATTAAATATTTTATTATTTTATATAAAATCATACTTTAAATATTTTATTAAAGATTTTGTTTAACTATAGTTTAATAAAATTAATCATTATATATCTTTAATATTAAAATTTTTATTATTAAAAAATATTATAAATATTATTAAAGTATATAATAAATAACATATATATTATCATTTATATATAAATTTATTAAATTATATTATTATTTTAATTAAATATAAATATTATATTTATGAATTTTATTATTCAATAAAGTTAATATAATAATAATATAATTTAATAAATAATAAAATAATTTATTATTTAATATAATTAATTATTTATACATAGAAATTGATATAAAATATTATATAATTAATATATAATATAAAAAATTAAATTTATTACCATTTATCTAAAATACAATTATATTAAAATAATGTTAATAATATTAAAGCTACTTTATATTCTAATAATAATATTATCTAAAATATCATACTGTTATAAAAAATTATTATATTTTAATTATTATACTATCAATAATACATAATTTTCAATTATATTAATACAGAAATATATTAAATATAATCTTAATAAATATTTTATTTTAAAATAAAATTATTATTTAATATTAATTACTAACAATTGATATATAATTTTATAAAAACAAATATAATATATAAATTATATAATATTTAATATTAAAATAAATATATAAATAATATTATAAGAGAACATATGAAAACTAAACTACATGATCTATTAAATTTTCCTTGTTTATTTACATATAAAGTAATAGGTGCTGCTAAAATTGAATTAATTAATAAAATTATTGAAATAGTAAAATATTATATTCCAAGTGATTATAAACTATCAGTTAATATAAGCAATAAAGGTAATTTTTATTCAGTATCTATTACAATCACAGCAACTAATATTAAACAAATAGAAAAACTTTATGAGGAATTATATAATATAGATTTAGTTCGTATAGTATTATAAATATAAATTATTACAATTAAAATAATATATTAAAATATAATATTATAAATTTATAATTTTAAATATAGTAATAATTATATTAATAAAATTATTTATTTAAATTATAATATATAATTAATGTACATTTATAATAATAGAAAATATATGTTAAAAAAAATTATCGTATTACGTAAATTTGGAATCCATTTATATAAACCTATTTTTTTTGCAATGAATCAATTTATAAAAAAGCGAACAATTAATACTCTAGATGAACTTTGGTTAGTAGAACATTATCCTGTATTTACATTAGGAAAATCTGGTAAAATAAAACATATAATTAAATCAGAAAATATTCCAATTATACAATCTGATCGAGGAGGGCAAATAACATACCATGGTCCTGGTCAACAAATAATGTATATTTTATTAGATTTAAAACGGAATAAAATTAGTGCAAAAAAACTTATTTCTATAATGGAAAACACAGTAATTAGTACTTTAAAAGAAATAGGAATTAATTCTTATTCATTAAAAGAAGCACCTGGTATTTATGTTAAAGAAAAAAAAATATGTTCTCTTGGATTACGTATTCATAAAAGTTATTCATCTCATGGTTTAGCATTAAATATTAATATGAATCTTACTCCATTTCATAATATTAATCCTTGTGGTTATTCTGGTATAAAAATGACACAAATAAATGATTTAATTCCTAGCATTAAAATTGAATATATAAAATCTTTATTAATAAAAAATTTTTGTAAACTATCTAATTTCCAAATTGGAAAATAAGTTTTTATTGTTTTAGTAATTATTAAAATTGAAATACATTAAATAATTATATATTTTATAATATATTTATTATTAATTTATATAAAAAAATACAGTGGAACTAAAATTATTATGAGTATAACTATAAAATCAAAAAATAATATTAAAAATCATAAAAAATCTACGCAAATCCCAATTAAAATAATAAAAACAGATTATACAAAAATTTTACCTAAACCTGAGTGGATAAAAATAAAACTTCCAGTGGTTTCTAATAAAATAAAAAAAATAAAAAATATAATGAGAACTCATAATTTATATTCTATTTGTGAAGAAGCTTCTTGTCCTAATATTACTGAGTGTTTTAATTATGGTACAGCTACTTTTATGATTTTAGGTACTATATGCACTCGTCATTGTCCATTTTGTAATGTTACTCATGGAAGACCTAACAATACTGATCCTAATGAACCTGAAAGATTAGCAGAAATAATTAAAAATATGAAATTAAAATATGTTGTTATTACTTCAGTTAATCGAGATGATTTACGAGATGGTGGAGCTAAACATTTCTCTAAAAGCATAATAGCTATTAGAAAACAAAATCCAAATATTAAAATAGAAATATTAGTTCCTGATTTTCGTGGATGTGTGGATAAAGCTTTAAAAATATTATCTATTATACCACCAGATATATTTAATCATAATATTGAGAATGTTCCTCGTATTTATCATCAAGTTCGCCCTGGAGCTAATTATAAATCGTCATTATATCTACTTAAAAAATTTCAAAAAATGAATCCTAATATACCAACAAAATCAGGGTTAATGGTTGGATTAGGTGAAACTAATGAAGAAATACTTGAAGTTATGCATGATTTACGAAATAATAATGTTACTATGTTAACATTAGGTCAATATTTACAACCAAGTCAATATCACTTATCAATAAAACGCTATGTTAGTTTAAAAGAATTTGAAGAATTAAAAAAGAAAGCAATAAAAATGGGTTTTACACATGCAGCTTGTGGTCCATTAGTTAGATCATCTTATCATGCAGATTTACAAGCAAAAGGAATAGATATTAAATAAAGCATTTAATTTAATAATAATTTATTTTATTTATTATTTAAATTTATATAATAATAATTATCAAATTTAAATTTTATTTTTTTTTGATAAAAAATCTTAAAATACTTACATTTAATAAAATTAAAATTTAAAAAATATACTTTTATTAATATTATTTAAAAATAATAAAATATATATTAATTTTATTAAAAACTTAAATATATATTTAAATTTCAATATCAAAATTATCTTTATAAATTAATTGCAAAACATAAAATTATAAATTTAATTTAATAAATTTAATGTTTAATAACTTTTTAGTTAAAATCAAACATTATCAATAATATACTTTATTTAATTTATATATAAATTTTGTAATTTAATAACTTTAAATATTAATTAATTATATTTATAATTATACAAATAATATATTTACTACATAAATAATATATTATTTATATAGTAATAAATAAAAAAATAAAAAATTTATAATAATAATTAATTATATAATAATATTTATAATATATTTATTATTTTATACTATATTATATAAATATTTATTATAATTCATGTAATTTTATATATAATTTTATTATTATTAATTAAATTAAATTTATAAAATACTATAATAATTAATATTATTATACTTATATTAAAACTATTAAATATTATTATAAAAATATAATTTTATAAAGTAATATATATATATTAAAATAGCAAATAATTAATACTTAAATATATATCTAAATAATATTATTAAATATTAATACAATTCATTTATATGCATTTCTATTATTAATTATTTCATTTATTAAATTTTATTTAATAAATTAAATAATTAATATAAAATAAATTTTATTAAAGTTATTAATAATTAATTAAATTTATTATTATAATTTTATTTTTATTTATATAATAAATTACTTTTAATATTGTTAATTAATTGTTATTAATAATAATTATATTAAATTAAAAAATAATATATAAAAATTTAATAATGTTAATATTATATATAAATTATTTAATAAAAAAAATTATATTATATATTATTTAATAAAATAATATATAATATTTTTAAATTGTTTTATTTATTAATTAAGAAATATTATGGGAAATAAGTATTATAAAAAAAATATATTTATTGATAAGAAAGATCAACAAATAGATACACTAAAAATGCCACCTCATTCTTTACAAGCTGAAAAATCAATACTAAGTATAATAATATCAAATAATAATAATTGGGATTATATTTCAGAAAAAATAATAAATGAAGATTTTTTTAGTTTGTCACACAAAACTATTTTTATTCAAATGAAATGTCTTTTTGAGAATAATAAATCAATTAATATTATTGCTTTATCTGAATTACTAGAAAAAAAAGGAGAGCTAAATCATATTGGAGGATTTACTTATTTGACAGAGTTATCTAAACATAATTCAAATGAAGATAATATTCATGCTTATGTTAGTATTATACGTGAGCGTGCTATTATTCGTGAAATTATTTCAGCAGCAAATAAAATTGCTAATGCTAGTTATAACTTTAAAAATAAAACTAGTAAAGAGTTAATAGATTTAGCTAAATCATATATTTTTCAAATATCAAAAAAACGAACTAATAAAGATAGTGGTCCAAAAGAAATTGAATATATATTAATAGAAACAATAGAAAAAATCAAACAATTATATCAAAACAATTATAATGGTATAATAGGTATATCTACTGGTTATATAGATTTAGATGAAAAAATTTCAGGATTACAAAATTCAGACTTAATTATCATAGCCTCTCGTCCATCAATGGGTAAGACTACATTTGCAATGAATTTATGTGAAAATGCAGCATTAATAAAAGAAAAGCCAGTATTAATTTTTAGCTTAGAAATGCCGTATGATCAAATTATTATTCGTATATTAGCTTCTCTATCACGAGTTAATCAATCACGTATTCGCACTGGGCAACTTAGTAATGAAGATTGGTCACAAATATCAAGATCTATGAAATTATTAATGGAAAAAAATAATATATATATTGATGATTCTTCATATTTAACTACAATAGATATTCGTTATAGAGCTCGTCGTATTTATCGTGAACATCATGGTTTAAGTTTAATTATGATTGATTATCTTCAACTTATACGTACTCCTTTAAAATATAATAACCGAACCCTTGAGATTGCAGAGATTTCTCGTTCTCTAAAATCATTAGCTAAAGAGTTACAAATTCCAATAATCGCATTATCACAGCTTAATCGTAGTTTAGAAAAACGATTAAATAAAAAACCAGTTAATTCTGATTTACGAGAATCTGGATCTATTGAACAAGATGCAGATTTAATTATATTTATATATCGTGACGAAGTTTATCATGATAATACTAATCTTAAAGGGATAGCAGAAATTATTATTAGTAAATATCGTCATGGACCAATTGGGACAATATATTTAACTTTTAATGGAAAATGGTCACGTTTTGATAATTATGCTAAACTAATTTATCAAAATAGATAGATTCTTTATTTAATTTTAAATTGTATAATAAAATAATAATAATTAATTTTAATTATTTTATATAATAATTTAAAATTACTTAATATATAATTTATTTAAATTATAATTATAGTTAAAGATTTTATTTATATCTTTAAATTAACATTGTTATTAATAAAATAAAACTAAATGACACATAATATAAAAATCAAACCTTTTATTATATATTTTTAATTATTATTATATAATATATTATAAAAATAATAAAATAAAAGTTTACTATTTTCTTATAATATTAAAATTTAATTTAATTGTTATTTATTAATATAAAATTCAAAAATAAATTTAATTAATTATTATATTTAATAGATAATTATTATACTAAATTGACATAGAAATATTAATTATAATTATAACTAATAATATAATATTATTATTAATAATATTATTTTAACTAATGTGTAATTGTATATTATAAATAATTTTTTATAATTTTATAATTTAATTATCTATTTTATTTTCATATTATAATAAAATAGATAATAATTATTATTAATTAAAATAATATTGATAATGACACAAATACTTATAAAAAGAAAATACCTAAATTATTTAATAAAATAATATTTATTATATTGATGGAGATAAATTTAATTGTTCAAAAATATTGATATTTTTACTGATGATCCTATTATATCTGTAGTGGATGAATTTAATAAAGATTCACGTAAAAATAAAATTAATCTTAGTATTGGTATTTATTATGATAATAATGGTAATACTCCACAACTTAAAACTGTTGGAAAAGCAAAAACAAATTTAAATAAATTACCAGCTATTGCCTCCCTTTATTTACCTATTGAGGGATTATATAATTATAGATTAGCTATTCAAAAACTTCTTTTTGGTTTTAATAGTAAACTTATAAAAGAAGGACGAATTGTAACTGTACAATCTATTGGTGGATCAGGTGCATTAAAATTAGGAGCAGATTTTTTACATCATAATTTTCCTAATTCAGAAGTTTGGTGTAGTGATCCTACTTGGGATAATCATATTTCTATATTTATGAGATCAGGAATTAATGTTAATTATTACCCATATTTTAATATTAAAAATAAAGAAATAAAATTTACTCAATTATTGAAAACATTTAAAAAATTACCAAAAAAAAGTATAATTTTAATGCATTCATGTTGTCATAATCCAACTGGTTCTGATTTAACACAATCACAATGGGATCAAATAACTCAAGTAGTAAAAAATAGAAATCTTATTCCTTTTATTGATGTAGCTTATCAAGGATTAGCTAACAGTATGGATAAAGATGTTTATGCTATTCGTACAATGGCTAAAGCTGGATTACCATTATTTGTTAGTAATTCATTTTCTAAAATTTTTGGTCTCTATGGTGATCGTATTGGTGGTTTATCTGTTGTTTGTGAAAATAAATCAGATTATGAATTAGTATTTGGTCAATTAAAAACAATTATACGCAGTATATATTCAAGTCCACCATCCAACGGAGCTAAAATTGTCGAATATATATTAACAAATGATATATTACGTAATGAGTGGTTAAATGAAGTAGAATTTATGCGTAAACGTATTTTTACTATACGTAAAATATTATTTAATAATTTAAAAAATATATTACCAAATAAAAACTTTAATTATTTATTAAAACAATATGGTATGTTTAGTTATACTGGTTTTAGTCCACAGCAAATTAAATTTTTACGTGATGAATTTGCAATATATATAATTAATACAGGACGTATTTGTATATCAGGTATTAATGAATATAATATTAAACAAATTATTAATGCTTTTGTAGCAATAAATAATTAATTAAAATTAATTAAATTATATAAAATATTATTTATTAATTTTCTAATTTTTATAAAAAATTATTTTTATTATTTTAAAGTATAAAATATAATATTATACATATAATATTATATTTTAATATAATAAATAAATAATCTTATTATTAATTAATATAATTTATAAAATTATTTAATAATAATAAATAATATTTATTTTATTTAAAAAAATTTTATATTAATAAAAAAATCAATTTCAAAATATATTATAATTTATATTAATTGAAATAATATTATAAAAATTTTATCTAAATATTTATAATATTATTTCAATTAATATGATTTAATATTAAATATAATTAATTTATAATTAAATAGTTTAATAACTATTAAATAAAAATATTTAATTAAATTAATACTATACATATATTATATAATTATTATATGATAAATTATAAAATTTTAATTATAAAAAAATAATAAAATATTATAAATATATTATTTAATAATTAAAATTATTAATATTTTACCAAAAAATATACTGATAAAAATAAATAATTATAAATAGTTAATTAATATTTTATTATATTATTAAATCTTTAATTAACTATTTTAAAAATATCATTTTTATAAAATAATAATAAAATAACTATTATTAATAATTAATTAATAAAATATATTATATTAGTAAATAATAAATTTAATATATAAATTTATTATTTACTAATATAATATATTTTAATAAATTTTATAAATAAATATAAAATAATTCATTAATATTTATGTATAAATATTAACAAAATTTCTTAATTCTTTACCTGGTTTAAAATAAGTAACATATTTCCCTTTTAAATTTATTTTATTACCTGTTTTTGGATTACGACCAATACGTGGCATATGATAATGAAGAGAAAAACTACCAAATCCACGAATTTCAATACGATCTCCATTAGTAAGTGTTATTATTATATGATCAATTATTTCTTTTACAGCTTCATCAATAAGTTTTGCTTGTATATAAGGTAATTGATTAATAAGTCTTTCAATTAATTTAGATTTAGTCATAATATCTTCCTTCTAAATTTATATTATATAAATAATATTTTATTACTTTATAATCAACTATTAATTATTAACCTTTTGCTGCTTTAAATGCTTCTGCCATCACATTATTTGCAAAATTAATATCTTCTTGTTTATTTGTAGATATAATAGAATCTTTTTCATCTGACTCATTTTTTGCGCGAATAGATAAAATAATAATACGATTTTTACGATCAATACTAATATATTTAGCTTCAATTACATCATCAATATGTAATATTTTAGTAATATCTTCTATATGATCATGTGAAACTTCTGATGCACGTAAATAACCTTCGACTCCAGAAGCTAACTTAATTATCGCCCCCTTTGAATCAACAACTAATACTTTACCAGTAACAATAACACCCTTTTTATGAGTAGAGAGATAATTATTAAATGGATCTTCCAATAATTGTTTAATACCTAAAGAAATTCGTTCACGATCAGCATCAACTTGTAATACAATAGCAGAAATTTCATCACCTTTTTTATATTCACGTACAGCTTCTTTTCCTTCAATATTCCAAGAAATATCAGATAAATGAACTAAACCATCTATACCACCTTCTAATCCTATAAAAATACCAAAATCAGTAATAGATTTTATTTTACCTTTTACTTTATCATTTTTATTATGTGTTTTTGCAAATTGCAACCAAGGATTAGATTTACATTGTTTTAAACCTAATGAAATACGTCGACGTTCTTCATCAATATCTAATACCATAACATTAACAATGTTTCCTATATTAACAACTTTAGATGGATGAATATTTTTATTAGTCCAATCCATTTCAGAAATATGAACTAATCCTTCAACACCTTCTTCAATTTCAACAAAACATCCATAATCGGTAAGATTAGTAATACGCCCTGTTAATTTAGTACCTTCTGGATAACGTTTAGCAATAGCTACCCATGGATCCTCCCCAAGCTGTTTTAAACCTAAAGATACACGTGTGCGATCGCGATCAAATTTTAATATTTTAATATTAATTTCATCACCAACATTAACAACTTCACTTGGATGTTTAACTCGTTTCCAAGACATATCAGTAATATGCAATAAACCATCAACACCACCTAAGTCAACAAATGCACCATAATCAGTTAAGTTTTTAACAATACCTTTAATTTCCTTACCTTCTTGTAAATTCTCTAATAACTGATTACGTTCTGCACTACTTTCAGATTCAATAACAGCACGACGAGAAACAACTACATTATTTCGTTTTTGATCCAATTTAATGACTTTAAATTCAATATCTTTACCTTCTAAATGAGTTGTATCACGAATTGGGCGAACATCAACTAATGAACCTGGTAAAAATGCACGAATACCTTTTAATTCTACTGTAAAACCACCTTTAACTTTACCATTAATAATACCTATAACTGTTATTGCATCTTTGTAAGCTTTTTCTAAAATAAACCAAGCTTCATGACGTTTAGCTTTTTCTCGAGAGAGAGTAGTTTCACCAAAACCATCTTCTACTGCTTCTAAAGCAACATCTACTTTATCACCAACTTGAATTTCTAATTCGCCTTGTGAATTCTTAAATTGCTCTATTGGAATAAAAGATTCAGATTTTAAACCAGTATCAACTAATACAATATCTTTATCAATAGCAACAATAATACCACTTAAAATAGCCCCAGGCCGGGTTTCTATATTTTGTAAAGATTCTTCAAAAAGTTCAGAAAAAGATTCAGTCATAATAACATCTTCAAAATTTTTAATTTAACTGCTATTTAACATCCTGCTAAATATAGTTATTTTACATACCTTATAATACTCCTTATTACAAAGCTTTACTTAATTAAATATAAACTAAAAATTATATCAAATTATTATATATTAAAATTAAGTATATTATATAAATAATATTTGTTTTTTTTTAATATAAGTAATCACTTGATTAAAAACCTCTTCTATAGATAATTTTATTGAATTTAAGATTAATGCATCTTTTGCAGGAACTAAAGGAGCAATTATTCTATTACGATCACGATAATCACGACCTTCAATATATGTAGAAAGATCATCTAATTTAATATTTACTCCAATTTTTCGTAACTGTTGTAGTCTCCTATAAGTTCGTTCTTCTAATGTGGCATCAAGAAAAATTTTTACTGGCGCATCTAAAAAAACTACAGTTCCCATATCACGACCATTAGCAATTAATCCAGGTTTAGTACGAAATTCTCTTTGTCGATGCATTAACACTTTTCTTACACAAGGAAAAGTTGCAATAAGAGATGCTTTATTGCCAATAAATTCACTACTAATTTTAGTACTAACATCTTTTCCTTCAAATATAACAATTAATTTTTTTTTTCTTATTTTAAAAAAAATATCAAGATTATATGCTAATGAAACTAATGATTTTTCAGATTTAATATCAATATAATAATTTAATGCTGCTAAAGCCATAACTCGGTAAATAGCACCAGAATCTAATATTCTCCAACCTAATTTATTTGCTAATGCTTGACATAATGTACTTTTACCTACACCACTTGGACCATCAACTGTAATAACAGGTGGTAAAAACACTATTATTATCCTCCTTTTAAATAGAATATTACTTTAATAAATATATTCTATTAAATTAATTAAGTGTTTTATTATATTTAATCGATTTATAAATATTCATAAAATTATATATTTTTATTTTATAATAATTTATTATAATATTTTATACTTATAATTAAAAAATTTCTACCTTACTAATATGAAATTTTATAAAATAATTAAAAAATATTTATAATATAAAATATTTATTTATATATATTAATAATTTAACATATATTTAAATTATTTTAAATTATATCATTTTCAGTAATATTAAATAACTCATTTATTAAATATTAAATTAATATTTCATTTAAAAAATAATATTTTTATTATTAATTTTTATTAAAATATAATTATTAATTTTAAATATTATTATAATTATATAATAATATTTTTTGAAAAAATTTTAATTTATATTTAATATAAAAATTTATTTTATTTATTTATCAAACATTAATAAATTATTATATTTTTATATAAATTAAAATTAATAAAATAAAGTTTAGATATAAGTAATAATATTTTAATAAAGATTTTATAAAATACTTTAATAATGAAATTATAAATTTAATTAATGAATTAAATTTATATATTATTTATATTATATATATTTTAAAATAATAATTAAATAATATTAAATATTTTATTAATAAATTTTACTATTAATATAAAAAGTCTGCCGCTTATAAACGACAGACTTCAAAAATCCATTTATTTAACTAATCTTAAATAGCAGTTACATTAGCTGCTGCTGGGCCTTTAGAACCATCTTCAATATTAAATTCTACATTTTGCCCTTCAGCTAGGGTTTTAAATCCATTTCCTTGAATGGCAGAGAAGTGAACGAATACATCTTTGCTACCATCAGAAGGAGTGATGAAACCAAAGCCTTTCGATTCGTTAAACCACTTTACTTGACCCTTCATTTTGTCAGACATGTGCCTATTCCTATATAAATAAAAACTAAAACTATAACAGATATAAAAAGCCTATATTATTATTTAATTTATGAAAACATTCAATAAACAGTTAAAAATTATTAATTATAAAATACTTATAACATATTCACTTGAATATCATAAAATAGATATATTTATTAAGCTTATTTTTTTATTAACGCATAAGTAAATAATAATATCAATAGTTTTATTATTTTTTTTAAAAAAACCTAATTTCTCAATATTTTTTATTGATTAAAATAACTTATTTATTTAATAAAATTAAATTAATGTAATAACTAATAAAAAAATACAATTTTAATTTAGTTATTTTATAAATATAAATTATATATATAAAAAAATTAATTTTATTTATAATAAAAATGTATTAATAATTTTTATTTTATATAATTATTTATTGAAATTAATCAATTAAAATTATTTTTTAAATTATTTAGTATAAAATACTATAAATCAAAACTAAAATAATATCATAAAATAAATTACAATTTTAATAAAATTTTTATTAATTATTATATAATATATATTAATATATATTATATAATAATTAATAATAACATAAAATTTAATATTAACAATAATAATTTAATAATAATATTATAAAATAAATAAATTATTAATAATAAATAAAAATTAAATTTAATATATTTAATAAAGAAATAAAATAATTAAATTTATTAAATATCATAAATTTAAATTATATTTTTAATATAAAAAATATTTAATTTAAATAACAAATAAATAATATTAATTTTAAATAAAATATTATATTATTATTAATAATGTAATAAAATTATTTAATATAATAATATTATAATAAAAATTTTTTATTATTATTAATATTATAAATTTATTATTTAAATTAAATAAAAAATAATATAAAATTAATATATTAAATTATTTATAAATATTAAAATTATAAAATATTTTTAATATAATTATTATTAATTTTAAATTATAATTATTTAAAATATATTTATCTATAAAAATTTAAATATTAAAATTTTAGTTAATTAATTTTAATTATTATATAAAGAATTTAGTAATTATTTTTATTTTATACTTTACAATTAAAATAAGCTTAGTTATTATTTATATATTTATTAAATATTATAATATTATGTTCCTCTATAGTTCAGTTGGTAGAACGGCGGACTGTTAATCCGTATGTCACTGGTTCGAGTCCAGTTGGAGGAGCCAAATTTTTATTTTTAATGTTATTATTTATATTTAATATATTTTATTATTTATTTTTTGATGAAATTCGCTTAATGACTAAAATTATTACATCTATTAAAATTCGTCGCCCAGATGATTGTCATGTTCATTTTAGAGATGGTAATATATTAAAACTTATTGTACCTTATACTAGTAAATTTTTTGGTAGAGCTATTATTATGCCAAATTTAATTAAACCAATTATTAGTATTAATCAAGCAATATCTTATCGAAAAAGAATTATTCGCGCAATTCCATCAGAACATTTATTTACACCATTAATGACATTTTACTTAACAGATATGTCTGAAACTAAAATAATAGAAGATGGTTTTAATCAAAAGGTATTTATTGCTTGTAAACTTTATTTAAATAAAGTTACTACCAATTCTAAATATGGAGTATCAAATATAACTAATCTTTATCCAGTTTTTTCTACAATGGAAAGAATAGGAATGCCATTACTAATTCATGGTGAAGTAACAAATAATAATATTGATATTTTTGATCGTGAGGCTTATTTTATTGATCAAATAATGGAACCTATTAGAAATAATTTTCCTAACTTAAAAATTGTATTTGAACATATTACTACTAAAGAAGCTGTTCAATATATACTTTCTAATAATGAAAATATAGTTGCTACTATAACACCACAACATTTAATGTTTAATAGAAATCATATGCTAGTTAATGGTATTAAACCTCACTTATATTGTCTTCCTATTTTAAAGAGTAATATTCATCGTACTGCATTGCGAGAAGCTATAACAACAGATTGTAAACGTTTTTTTCTTGGTACAGATACTGCTCCACATACACAAAATAAAAAAGAATCTGCTTGTGGATGTGCTGGAATTTTTAATGCACCTACTGCTCTTGCAGCCTATGCTACTGTTTTTAATGAAATGAATGCAATGGAAAATTTTGAAGCATTTTGTTCATTAAATGGAGCTAAATTTTATGGATTACCAGTTAATAATGGATTTATTGAACTTAAGAGGAAAAAGATTATTTTTAATAATAAAATCTCTAAAGATAAAAATAATTTAATTCCCTTTTTATTACATAAAAATATTAAATGGGAAATTAATGTAATATAATTATATTTTAAAATATAATTATATAAATTTATTTTTTAAAACATTTTAATAAAGTTAAATTATTTTAAAACAATTAATATAATAATAATAATATATTTAAATTTATATAATTAAAAATAATATAATTATAATTATTAAATTATAATTATATTAATAATAAATATTATATACAATTTTATCAAACTTAATATTTCAATTAAATAAATAATTATAAATTATACAATAATTATAATTTTATATATATTTATATTTATTATTCAATTATTTACCATTAAATTGTATGTAATTCTATTAATTATAAAAATATAATAAATTACATAAAAATAATAATTTATAATTATTATTTTTATGTAAAAATTAAATTAATTATTTCAATGTATAAAAGTTTTTATAAATAAAATTAAATATAAAAATATTAAAAAATATTTATAACAATAAATATTAATATAATAAATAAATAAAATAAATATATTAAATATAATTATAAATATAATATTATTGATATAATTATATTTATAAAATCATCATTATTAACATTATTAAGTATCTTTTAAAAAGATAATTAAATTATTATATTATTTTAATAATAATAAATTAAATATTTATAATAAAATCTAATTAATAATAAATATATTTATCATATAAAATAAACTTTAATATAAAAATAATAATAACTATATATATATTATTAAAATATTCATTTTAATATTTTAATTATTATGAATTTTATAATTATTAATATAATTAAAATTTAAATTATTATAATTATAATCTAACTATAATATATAAAAATCATTTGAATTAAATAATATAATTATTATTTTATAATTTTTATTATAATCGAATATGATATTAATTTTAATATATTCGAATATATAATTAATATATATATATTTTATCTGATAAGTTTAATAAATATATAATTAAATATTTTAATATTTTATATATAAAATTATAATTATATAATATTTTATTTATAACTTTAATATATGTAAATCATAAATTAAACCTTCATAAATAATATCATTATAAATCTACATAGTACTTTACCAATAAATAAAACTTAACTAAAAACCCTTATAATAAGGTAGAGGAGTTGAAGTTATGGTTAATTATATAAATAAACCTAAATCTATACATTTAAAAAGATTATGTCCACTTAAAAATGAAATAGATTTTTTTATTGCTGATGAAATAGAACTATCTAGTTTTCGTGACGAAATGGCTAGTATGGAGCATCCATTTTTTGCATTAAAAGCTGGTGATAAAAAAGTAAGAGAATATAAAAATGGGTCTATTATAATAACTGTTCGTCCTGCTGCAGAAATTGGTTTAGCAACTATTTTTGATAAAGATATTTGGATATATTCAATATCAAAATTACAAGAATCCTTTAATGAAAATAAACAAATTAGTAGAACAGTTTGTTTTACTTCATATGATTTTTTTGTTACAACAAATAGAAATAAAAGTGGTAGAGCATATCAAGAATTTGAAAAATCTTTAGATAGACTAAAAGGAACAACAATTAAAACAAATATTTTTTATTCAGAAGAAAAACAAGAAAGTATAGGTTTTAGTCTTATTGATAGTTGGCGAATTATTGAGGAAAAAAAAGGTAAACTTGATATTGGTATGGTTGAAGTAACTTTGCCAGAATGGTTATACCAAGCATTATATAAGAAAAAAATTCTAAAAATAAATCCTAATTATTTTCGCATCAGAAAAGCAGTAGATCGACGTATATATGAAATTGTTCGTAAACACTGTGGTAGTCAGAGAGAATTTAACATTTCACTTGAAAAACTTCATTTAAAAACTGGTAGTACAGCAAATATAGCAGAGTTTAAAAGAATGTTAAAAAATTTAATTAAAATAAATAAATTACCAGATTATAGTGTTTATTATGATGATAAATCTAATTTAGTAATTTTTAATAATAGAAATTTACCACAGAATAAATTAATTGAAGAACAGAAGAGAGAAAAAGGAAAACGTGCAATTTATAAATTAAAAAATTCATTTAATCGTCTACGTAATGTAAAATAAAATAATATTTTTATTTTACATTACGTGTTTAACAATGTTAAGAACTAAAATTTTTTAAAAATAAAAAATAGTATTTTTATATAAATATTTATAAATATATTTATATTAAATATTATTAATTATTATATTATATATCATACATTTAATAAACGTTTATATATTATATTGTAGAAATCATTATAAATTAAAAATATTTTATTAAACAAATAATTGTTATTTATAAATATAAATACTTAAAATTATATTTAATTATTTATATAGATAAAAATATAATTATAAAATATTTATAATACTATATTAAATTATTTTATTATATAATTAAATTTAATAATAATAAATTAAAATATATATTTTTTATATTATAGTAAATATAAAATAATCATAATTATTAATTAAAATATATTTATAATTTTATAAAATTTTCATATATAGTATTAAATAATTAAATCTATATTATATAAAATAATATAGATTTAATTATTATTAATAATAAGATAATAAAAAATATATAAAAAATAAAAATAATTATATTATATATAAAATATATATAATATAATTATATAAATATAAATACATTTATTAAAATTAAATATATAATATTATTAATAATTTAAATAATAATTAATGAATTTTAATTAATATTATTACTTACTATAAAATAAAAATAATATTAATTTAATAAAGAAAATAAATTAAATATATATTTATATTAATTATATTTTATAAATATTTTATAAAATATAATAAAACATAAAATATAAAAAATTACTTTATTATTATTATTATTAATATTATAAATAATAATAATAAAAAAACAAATAAATAATATATATTATTTATTTATATATTTTTTAATTATATATTAAATAATATATATTAAATTTATTTAATTAAATTAAATTAAATATTTTATTATAAAATAATAAAGAAATTTATAAATAATAACATAATAATAAATTATAATTATTTTAAAATAATTAAATATTAATATAAATATATATAAAAATTAATTTATATTAAAATTATTAAAATTATAACTATTTATTAATATTTACTTTTTATTTAAATGGTGGGCGATACCAGATTCGAACTGATGACCTCCTCCTTGTAAGGGAGATACTCTACCAATTGAGCTAATCGCCCATTTATATAAAATTATATTATATTAATATTTATATATCAGTCAATAGTTTTTAATATAAAAGTTGATTTATTAAAATATAATATATATATAATATTATTCATAAATAAAATTAAATAATATTTAAATAGTATATCATATTTATAAAACATTAATTTATAAATTAATTATATATTTTATATCAAAGATCATTAAGGTGATCATAATGCATAAAATAAAAACTCGTTTCGCACCAAGTCCAACTGGTTATCTTCATGTTGGAAACATTCGTACAGCACTTTATTCATGGCTTTATAGTAAACATAATAATGGAGAATTTATTTTACGCATTGAAGATACAGATTTTGAACGTTCAACACAAGTTCATATTAATTCTATTCTAGAAGTAATGAGATGGTTAAATTTAAATTGGGATAAAGGTCCTTACTATCAAACTAAACGTTTTGACCGTTACCATGAAGTTATGAATAATATGCTTATTGCAGGAACAGCATATAAATGTTACTGTTCTAAAGAACGATTAAATAATTTACGAAAAGAGCAAATAAGTAAAAATAAAAAACCTCATTATGATGGTTACTGTCGTAATCAAAGTTATAATAATATATTAAATAAACCTTATGTATTACGTTTTTGTAATCCAAAACAAGGTTCTGTTGTTTTTGTAGACCAAATACGTGGTCCAATTAAATTTAATAATCTTGAATTGGATGATCTTATTATATGTCGTGCAGATGGTTCTCCTACTTATAATTTTTGTGTTGTTATTGATGATTGGGATATGAAAATTACTCATGTAATACGTGGTGAAGATCATATTAACAATACTCCAAGACAAATTAATATACTAAAAGCACTTGGTGCACCAATACCTATATATGCACATGTTTCAATGATTTTAGATAGTGATAATAAAAAACTATCTAAGAGTCATGGGGCTATGAATATTATGCAATACCGTAATGATGGTTATTTACCAGAAGCATTATTAAATTATTTAGTTCGTTTAGGTTGGTCTTATGGTAATAAAGAAATTTTTAACCGTAAAGAAATGATTAATTATTTTTCCTTAGATAGAATTACAAAATCAGCTAGTATTTTTAACATGAATAAATTATTATGGTTAAATCATTATTATATTAATTCATTACCTGCTGAATATATAGTCACACATTTAAAATGGCATATAGAACAATTAGGTATTAATACTCAAAATGGACCAAACTTAACTAATTTAATTACTCTTTTAGGTAAACGTTGTAATACGTTAAAAGAAATAGCTCATTCATGTTATTATTTCTATCAAGATTTTATTGTATTAAATACTAATATTGCTAAAAAATATTTTCCTCAAACAGCACGTTTACCATTAGAAACAATAAGAAAAAAATTAGAAACTATTAAAATATGGACATCTAAAAATATATATAAAGAAATTAAAACAACATCAATAGAGTTAAATATTAAAATAGAAAAAATATGTATGCCACTAAGAGTTGCTATTACAGGAATAAATAAATCACCAAGTATTGATTCTATATTATATTATGTTGGTCAAAATCGTTCATTAAAACGTATTGATAAAGCTTTAATTTATATTAATAAATATGTAAAATAATATATTAAATAATGACATTAAATTAATATAAATTATTATTAATATATTTTTTATGAAATTATATTATATAATTATTTTAAAAATTAATTATTTTTAATACTAATAGTTTTAATTAGTTTATATTATTAAATATTTAATATTAAATTAATAAAATATATTATTTATTATTAATATTTTATGAATTTTTATAAAATATAATTATATTTTATTTTAATAATTAATATTAATACTAATTATTATTATTATTTATTAATTTAATATTGTTTATAAATTAAAAAAAAATATTTTAATTACTATTATAATATTTTTACAAATGTATAAATTTATATTTATATTTTAATATAAAATAAATTTATTATTTTAATTATAAATTATATAAAAAATTTAATTTAGATATTTTTATTAAAAATATTTATTTTTTTTAATTAATTAAATAAATTATAATATATATTATATTTACTAATATCATTTAAAAATTTTGTTATGGATTAGTTTAATATGCTAGATCAAATGCAAATAACACAATCACCAATCGAATTAAAAGGTAGTATATTTACTATTACTGTTCTTCATATTTATAATAAAGATTATAATATTATTAAAAAAGCAATACAAGAAAAAATAGATCAAGCTCCTAATTTTTTAAAAAATGCTCCTATTATCTTTAATGTTAATAGTATTTTAGATATAAACATTATTTTATCATACTATAAAATTATTAGTGATACTGGTTTAAAAATAGTTGGTATATGTGGATGTGCTAATAGCAAACTTCGTAAAGCTATTAACGATATTGGTTTACCTTTGCTAAGTAAAGGTGAAAATTATATAGAAATAAATAAAAAAAATACTAATATAAATGTTATTCAACGTGGCAAAACGCGTATTATTACAACGCATGTTCGTTCAGGACAACGTATATATGCAATTAATTGCGACTTAATTATTAATACTAATGTCAGTGCCGGTGCTGAATTAATTGCAGATGGAAATATTCATATTTATGGAATAATGCGTGGAAGAGCACTTGCTGGAGCATCTGGTGATAATAGTTGTCAAATTTACTGTACACATTTACAGGCTGAATTAGTTTCTATTGCTGGTCAATTTTGGTTAAACGAACAAATTCCTATAGATTTTATTGGAAAAACAGCTAGACTTTATTTAATAAATAATGAATTAACAATTGACAATATCATTTAGACACTATTATAGGAATAACTTTATGGCACGAATTATTGTTGTAACTTCAGGTAAAGGTGGCGTAGGTAAAACCACTTCTAGTGCAGCTATTTCCACTGGATTAGCTCAAAGAGGAAAAAAAACAGTTATAATTGATTTTGATATTGGTTTGCGTAACCTTGATTTAATCATGGGATGCGAACGACGAGTAATATATGACTTTATAAATGTAATTCAAGGTGATGCAACTCTTAATCAAGCTCTTATTAAAGATAAAAAAACTATGAATCTTTTTATATTGCCTGCCTCACAAACACGTGATAAAGATTCATTAACGCGTCAAGGTGTTGAAAAAATATTAAATGAATTAAAAAAAATAAATTTTGAATTTATTATTTGTGATTCACCAGCAGGAATTGAAAGTGGTGCATTGATGGCACTTTATTTTGCTGATGAGGCAATTATTACCACTAATCCTGAAGTTTCTTCTGTACGTGATTCAGATCGTATTTTAGGTATTATCGCTTCTAAATCATATCGAGCAGAATTTTGTAAAGAGCCAATTAAAGAGCATCTTTTACTTACTCGTTATAATCCATATCGTGTTAATAATGGTGATATGCTAAGTATGGAAGATGTACTTGAAATTCTGTGTATACCACTTATTGGTGTAATTCCAGAAGACAAATCTGTTTTACGTTCCTCTAATCAAGGGGAACCAGTTATTCTAGATGATAAATCTAATGCAGGTAAAGCATATAGTGACTGTGTTGACAGAATTTTAGGTATAAATCACCCTATGCGTTTTATAAAAGAAGAAAAAAAGAGTTTTATAAAACGCTTATTTGGAGGATAAATAATGGCCTTATTAGATTTTTTCCTATCTAAAAAAAAATCAACGGCTAATATTGCTAAAGAAAGACTGCAAATTATTGTTGCAGAACGTCGACGTAATAACTGTGAACCAATTTATTTAACTGCTATGAAAAAAGATATTTTAAAAGTAATTTGTAATTATGTAAAAATTGATCCAAAAATGCTTACAATACAATTTGAACAAAAAAATGATGATATTTCTGTTTTAGAATTAAATGTAACATTACCTGAAATAGATGAAACATAAAACAACTAAATTTCAATATTAAATAATAATTAATAATAAAAAATTATTTATAATAAAATTTATATTAAAAATATAATTTTTATATAAATAGTAAAATTTTATATATTAATAATTTTAATTAGTATAGTAGATTATTTATTATTGTTTAATTTAGTTTAAAATTAAACAATAATAACTACCATTATAATATAAATTTATTTAATTATTTATATTATAATACTAATTATTAATTAATTTTATAATTTTTATATATTTTTAAAAAAATATATTATAATATTAAATAAATATTTAAATATATTAAATATTAATTATTGTAACACTTAAAAAACATTAAATTCAACATTTAGGAAATATTAATTAATAATAATATTTATATTTTAAGATATTTTTAATTAATTTATTATCATAAATAATTAATATAAACTATATATTCACTAATATAAATAATATATTATATTTATATTTACTTTCACAATTTAAATAAATTATATTTATAATATTTAAATATACTATTTTATTTAATTTAAAAATATTTTATATAGTAAATAATATATATATAATAATATATTATATTAACAAATAAGTTAATAATATATATAAAATAAATATAAAATATAGTATTTTATAAATAAAATATTAAAATTATTTTTATATAAAATTTAATATTATTAATATTAATTATTAACATTATTATAAATATTTTATTATCATTAAATAATATAAATAATTTAAATAATTAAAATTATTATTAATTAAATTCATATTTAATATTAATAATTTTTATCATAAAATATTTTATTTAATTATATAATTTATAAAATAATACTAAATTATAATATACTATATTAT
Organism: Arsenophonus endosymbiont of Ceratovacuna japonica; assembly: GCA_024349725.1. GTDB lineage: Bacteria > Pseudomonadota > Gammaproteobacteria > Enterobacterales > Enterobacteriaceae > Arsenophonus. Next base: position 469,205 of record AP026064.1, on the reverse strand, counting down.
ATACGATAATTATATTAAATTATATTGTATATAATTAAAATATTTCCTTATATATAAATATATAAAGAAATTATAATATCTATAATTATTTAATTATATTAATATATAATATATAATGAATAGTATTTATATTATTATTAATATAATTATTAAGTAAAATAATAAAAATTAATTATAATTATTAAAAAAATATATTAGATTATTAATTTACTTATAGTATATAATGATTATAATTAAAATAATTTACTTAATTCTAATAAAACTAAATAAATATATATTTTATTAATATAATTCATTATTTTAATAAAAAATTAATAATAACTTATAAAATTAAATATATTTAAATTAAATTATCAAATTATAAAAAGATATACAATTTATATTATATTGCTAAATAAAAAATTATTTTATAATTAATATATCATTTTATTTAAAAAAATAATAATAAAATATTAATAGTAATTAATAATTATTAAAATATACAATTGTTATTTTATATTATATTAAATAATATAAAACAATAAATTTTTCTATTTAGATATTATTAATATTATCATAAAACTATATTAATTAATATATTAACTAATATTATAATATAAATAAAATATTAAATAATTATATATTATAAATATAATTTTATTTAATTTTATTTAATTTATATAGAATAGAATAATTATCATATATAATAATAAAAATTCATTAAATTAACATTATATAATTAATTTAAATATAATAAATTTTATTATTTATACAATAATAATAACTTTATTAAAAAATATCAATTAATAATAAATAATATTTTTATATAGATATTTACTAAATAATTTATTTATATTTATAAATATAAATAATTAATATTATATAATATAATTTATACTAAGTAATAATTTAGTTAAATTTTTATTAAATACAATAAGTTAATATAAATATTTTAATATTAAAAACATAAATTAATTTTATTTTAATAATTTAATTTAATTATTAAATTTATTATATTCTTTTATAAAAAATAAAATAATAAATAATTATAATTCTTATTATTAAAAATATTAATTTACTAAAATAATTTACTTACACTATAATTATTATTTATTTAATTAATATGTTCTATTTTAATAATTATGAAATTTTAATTACAACATTTTATTATAAATATAATATTCAATATATATATATAATTTTTTATATATTTATATACATTATATTTAACTTAAATATTTATCTAATAATTAAATTATTATAAATGTAATATATTTTAATAGATAATTATAATTATTATAATAATTATAATTATAAATATTTAACTATATTAATAATTTAACTTATATGTAAAAATTAGATAAAAATTTATTTTAAATTAATGTATTTAATTTATTTTATAGAATATTAACATATTTAATTTTTTAATCTTAAATTTATTACAGTTATTATTATTTAATTAGTAATAATATTAATAAAATATAAACTAAAAATACAATTTATTATAATTTATACATAATATTACACTTTATATTATAATTATGTTATATATTTATAATATATAATATATATTTACAATATTTTTTATTAATTATTTATACAATATAAATTATAATTAATATTGTATTTAATTATATTTAAAATAATTAATAAAAAATAATTATATATCAATTAAAATATATATATAATATAAATTATATAAAATATAAAATCAAAATTATATAAAATTTATTTTAGTAATTTTTATCTTATAATTAAATATATAAATATTATATATTTAAATTTAATTATAATAATTAACTTATTAAAACTTATTTAATTTATATAATTTACAATATTTAAATAATAATTAATAAAAATATTTTATCAAAAAAGCAAATATAAAGTTATACATTTTATATATTAAAGAATTTAATATTTATTATTTAGTTTATAATAATTTTACGTATTTATATAATTATTCATAACATTTTGTTATTAAAATAGTAATTTAATAATTAGATAAAATTTTTTATATAATTAAAAATATAAACTATCTTAAATAAATTTTCAAATTAAAATTATATTACTAATAATTAGTATATTAATAAATTATTAATAATAAATATTATTATTTTTTAATTATACAAAAATATATATTTTATATATTTTTGTATAATTTATTATATATATATATAAATTATGTAATACAATTAATAATCAATTAATTAAAAAATATATATTTAAAATAATTTATATTATTATTAAACACAATATTTAATATTTATAATAAATACTAATATTTTATATATTTTTGATATTAATTAAATTATTTTATATTTATTTATAAATATTTATTATACTTTATTAGTAAAATAAATTTTTATACTAATTTTATATAATATTTTCATTTTATATTGATAAATTAACAATTATAAATTTATGATTAATAACTTAAAATAAAAAATTATTAGAAAAAATTGTAGAAAGTATCATCAACAGTTAATATTAGAATAACAAAATAATGCATCAAAAAAAATAATTAATTTTATATTAGAATATAAATTTATATAATTTTCTACAAATTTAGAATTATTTATTTCATTTGATGGAAAAATTAATACAATTCCATTAATTAAAAATTTATGGAAGAAATATAAAAAATTTATCTATCAGTTTTAAATCCATTTAATAATAATAAGTTAATATTTTTATATTATCAAAAAATACTAAATTGATAAAAAATTACCTTAATATTTATGAACAAATAATAAATATTATAAATATCATACCAATATCACAATTAGATGTTATTTTTATACCATTAGTAGCATTTAATAAATAAGGACAAATATTAGGAATAGGTGGAGGATTTTATGATAGATTACTTATTAATTAGAAAAAAATAAATTTTTATCCAATTGGATTATCTCATAATTGTTAATTAGTTAATCATATCCCAACTTATCCATGGGATATTCCATTATCAGAAATCATTACATTTTAAAAAATTATTTATTATTTTTAATTAAATAAATAATATTATTATAAAAATTATATTATTTAAAATAATATTTAACTAAATAAATATTATTTATTATATAATTAATTTAAATCATAATATAATATTTAAATAAAAATTTTTTAGTAAAAATTAATCATTATATTTATATTATTTATTATTTTATATTTTTTATTATTAAATATGATATTTAAATTATTATTTAAAATATATAAATTTAATATACTTAATTAATTTTATAAAATAAATTTGCTAGTAATGATTTAAAATGAAATAATATTACCATTGATAATAATTTAATTATAGTAAATTATTTATAAAAATAAAAAAATAAATAATTTTATTATATTATGAAAAATTAAAGTATTTTAGGAGTAATATTAATGGCTGTGCAAAAAAATAAATTAACTCGCTCTAAACGAGGTATGCGTCGTTTACACGATATATTAATAACCACTGAAATATCGATAGATAAAACTTCTAGTGAAACACATATACGTCATCATATGACTTCTAATGGTTATTATTGTGGGCGTAAAGTTCTTAATAAATAATTATTATGTAATTTATTAAAAAATTAACATCTTGACTAATTTAACTTTAGCATTAGATACAATGTATGAGGATAAATGCCCTCATGTTATTGTGCTTGCTGCGATGCAAGCGCTTTCATCTAATTCACGTTTAAAATTATTATTAGTTGGTATTCCTGAAATTTTAAATCCATTACTTATAACTAATATGCATAATCGTTTAGAAATTATTCCTGCTAAATATATTATATCTAATAATATTAGACCATTAAAAGCAATTAGAAAAAGCAAAGGTTCATCTATGCGAGTTACTTTAGAATTAGTAAAATCTGGTAAAGCACAAGCATGTATTAGCGCTGGCAATACTGCTGTACTTATGGGATTAGCAAAATTAATATTAAAAACAATAAATGGAATTAAAAGACCAGCACTAACAATAATTTTACCAAATAAAAAACAAGGTAAAACTGTTATACTTGATTTAGGTGCTAATATTAATTGCAGTAGTCAAATGTTGGTACAATTTGCTGTAATGGGTGCAGTGATGTCTAAAGAGATCGCTAATATAAGTAATCCACGTGTAGCATTATTAAATATTGGTGAAGAAGAAAGTAAAGGTTTAGATAATATCCATACTGCGTCATTAATATTAAAAACAATACCATCTATAAATTATATTGGTTATCTAGAAGGTAATGAATTATTAACTGGTAAAGCTGATGTATTTATTTGTGATGGTTTCGTAGGTAATGTGATGTTAAAAACAATGGAAGGAGTAATACAAGTTATTTTGTATTTGATAAAATCTACAATTATAAACAATAAAAAATTATTATGGTGTATAAAATTAATTAAACCATGGTTAGAAAAACGTATTTCAAAATGTTTTGAGCACTTAAATCCTGATAAATATAATGGTGCTTCACTTTTAGGATTACAAGGAATTGTCATTAAAAGTCATGGATCCGCAAACCAAAAAGCATTTAATTCTGCAATTGAACAAGCTATTCAAGCGGTAGAAAAGCAAATTCCTAATATAATTGCAACTAAATTAAATATTTTATTACCAAAGAGTGATTAAAACAAAATGTATACAAAAATCTTAGGTACTGGAAGCTATTTACCTATACAAATTCGTACAAATTTTGATTTAGAAAAAATGGTAAATACTTCTGATGAATGGATAACTACTAGAACTGGCATTAAAGAACGACGTATTGCAACAGACAAAGATAATGTATCAACAATGGGCGCTAAAGCTGCAAAAAAAGCATTAATAATGGCTGGAATTACAGCTAATGAAATTGATCTAATTATAGTAGCAACAACTTCTTCAACACATGCTTTTCCTAGTGCAGCATGCCAAATTCAAAAAATATTATGTATTGAAAGTTGTACTGCATTTGATGTTTCTGCTGCATGCGCTGGTTTTATATACGCATTAAGTATCAGTGATCAATTTATTAAAACAGGAATATCACAAAAAGCATTAATAATAGGTTCTGACGTATTATCTAGATCATTAAATCCAAATGATCGTAATACATTAATTTTATTTGGTGATGCAGCAGGAGCGATTATAGTTGGATCTTCAAAAAATCCAGGAATTTTATCAACTCACTTACACGCTAATGGTTATTATTGTGATTTATTAACCTTAAGACATCAAAATTATTGTAAAGATTCAAAAAAAACTTATATAACTATGTCTGGAAATGAAGTTTTTAAAATAGCAGTAAATAAACTGTCTAACATTATTGATGAAACATTAAAAAAAAATGCTCTAGATAAATCAAAATTAGATTGGTTAATCCCTCATCAAGCGAATTTACGAATTATTCAAGCAATAGTAAAAAAAATGTCTATATCAATTGATAAAGTAATTATTACTTTAGATAAATATGGTAATACTTCAGCTGCTTCAATACCTACAGCGCTTGATGAAGCAATTAGAGATAATCGTATACAATATGGACAACTAGTATTACTTGAAGCATTTGGCGGCGGTTTTGCTTGGGGATCGGTTCTTCTGTACTTTTAAATTATATAGGAAAAAAAATGTCTAATTTTGCTATGATCTTTCCTGGTCAAGGTTCTCAATTTATTGGTATGTTATCTGATTTAGCAAAAAATTTTACAGTAGTAGAGGAAACATTTTCTGAATCCTCTAATATATTAAAATATGATCTATGGGACTTAGTGCAGAATGGTTCTAAAGAGGAATTAAATAAAACTTGGAAAACTCAACCAGCACTTTTATCTGCATCTGTAGCAATTTTTCGTATATGGCAGAAAAAAAAAGGTAAAACTCCTACAATAATGGCAGGTCATAGTTTAGGTGAATATTCTGCATTAGTTTGTGCTAATGTTATTGATTTTAAATCAGCTATTAAATTAGTAGAGCTACGTGGCCGATTAATGCAAGAATCTGTACCAGAAGGAATAGGAGTTATGTATGCAATTATTGGTTTAGATAATAAATCTATATTATCATTATGTCATGAAGCTGAACAGGGTCAAGTAGTATCGGTTGTTAATTTTAATTCACCTAAACAAGTTGTTATTGCAGGCGAAAAAAATGCTGTTGAAAGAGCTATAGTTTTATGTAAGAAAGCTGGAGTGAAACGTATTTTACCATTAACTGTTAGCGTGCCTTCTCATTGCATATTAATGAAATCAGCTGCAATTAAATTATCACAAGAATTAGAAACAATTAAATTTAATAAACCTGACATAGATGTGATAAATAATGTAGATGTAAAAATAGAAAATTCAGCAGAAGGTATCCGTCGTTCTTTAGTAAAACAATTATATAATCCTGTACGTTGGGTAGAAACTATAGAATTTATTGCTAAACAAGGAATTATGCAATTAATAGAAATAGGACCAGGTAAAGTATTAACTTGCTTATCTAAGCAAATTATAAGTACGATTAATTCAGTATCTATTAATGATACAAAATCATTATATACTGCATTTATAAATAATTGAGGAAAACATGAATTTTTATAAAAAAATAGCTTTAGTAACTGGTGCAAATCGTGGAATTGGAAAATCAATAGCTGAAACATTATCTGAATGTGGAGCTAAAGTAATTGGTACTTCTACGAATAAAAAAGGCGCTGAAGAAATTAGCAGTTATTTTGGTAAAAAAGGTAAGGGTTATGTCTTAAATGTAACAGATGCTAAATCTATTAATATTACTTTATCTAGAATTTATGAAGAATTTGGTGAAATTGATATTTTAATTAATAATGCAGGTATTATAAGTGATAATCTCTTAATGAGAATGAAGAAAGAAGAATGGAATAAAGTAATTGATACAAATTTAACTTCAATTTTTAATTTATCCAAAGCTATAATACGTTCGATGATAAAAAAACGTTATGGACGAATTATCTCTATTGGTTCTGTAGTCGGTATAATGGGTAATGCTGGTCAAGTAAATTATGCTGCAGCTAAAGCTGGTGTTATTGCTTTTAGTAAATCATTAGCACGAGAAGTAGCAAGCCGAGGTATTACAGTAAATGTTATTTCACCTGGTTTTATAAAAACAGATATGACTAAAACATTAACAAATAAGCAACAAAATGAAATTTTATCTAATATTCCTATAGGAAGATTAGGAAATGCAAAAGAAATTGCTAGTGCTGTAGCATTTTTAGCTTCCAGCGAAGCATCTTATATTACAGGTGAAACATTACACGTCAATGGCGGGATGTATATGATTTAAAAATTAATAATCATATGCTTAATTAATGTTAAAATAACATTTAATAATGCAAATTAGGTTTAAATAGATAAGTTAAAATTAAAAATTTAGTTTATATAAACTACAAAAATCATCGTAAAATAAAGTTTTAATAGGAATTAATAGTATGAACCTTAAAGACCAACAAAATGTTAACAGCGGTATACCTACTAACACTGTTGAAGAACGAGTTAAAAAAATAATCACTGAACAATTAGGTGTTAAAGAAGAAGAAATTACAATTAATTCTTCATTTGTTGAGGACTTAGGTGCAGATTCTCTTGACACAGTTGAACTAGTAATGGCATTAGAAGAAGAGTTTAATACTGAAATTCCTGACGAAGAAGCGGAAAAAATTACAACAGTACAAGCTGCAATTGATTATATTAATAATGAAATTGGCGATAATAGTAATAAAAAATAAATCGTAAACTTAATTATAAATAATTTTATATTATATATTAAGGTGATATATAAATCACCTTAATTTTAATAAAAACTTATTTTATAAAAAATATTCACATTTAAATATTAAGTAATTATAAATAAATTAACATTATATTATATATTATCTAATAACATAATTGAAATCTTCTTATTCTACTTATACTATAAGTAGAATAAGATTATTATATTAATTTTATAGATAATTTTAATATTACAATATATAATTAAGTATACTAAATTAGTTAAAAATTTTATTAAATAAAAATCTATGAAAATTAAATATTTTTATTTATTTATTTATTGTTAATATTATATATAAATATTTAAGCATTATTTATAAATTTAAATATTAAATTATTTTTTATTAAAACCATTTATTATTAAGTAATATATAATATTTATATTATATATTATATTATTATATATATAATATTTATATTATATTAATAATAAAAAATAATAAAATAAGATAAAATTATAATATATATGTAAAATAATTATATTTTTAAGTATTATTATGTTTATATTAATTAAAGTATTATATATATAATACTTTAAAATAATCTATTAACATTCAAAACTATGAAATAGTATAATTGTATATTATATAATTATATTAATATTTTAGTATTAAAAAAAAAATAAAAACATAATAAAATTAAAATGTTAAAATTTATAATTAAATTACTAATTTATATAAATAATATTATATTAATATATTATATTACTATTATAAAATTATCAAAATTTAAAATTTATTTATAATTAATATATTATATTATAAAATATAATTTAAGAAATAAATTATATTAATTATTATAATATATTAATATTTATATATAATATTTTATTTATCAAAAATAATATTAATTCATTTAATAATATAATTAAAAATTATTTAATTTAACTTAAATTAATAATTTATTATAATAATTAATTTTTTTTTAAATATTAATTATATTTAATATTAAAATATAAAATTTAAATATGAAATATTTTTATTTTTAAATTTATTAATTATTTATATTAATAAATTAATATATTTATGATGATTAAATTAATTTTAATTACATAATTAATTAAATAATTTAAAATAGTAAAAATAAATATTTTATAAATATATAATCCAACAATAATATATTATTATTAATATAATAATAATATATTATTTTAAAAAATATTTTAATTATTATATAATTTATAGATAATAATTATTTTATAAAATATGTTAATCAATATTATCGGAGATCATATGAAAAATATATGTAATGTAATTGCAATTACTTTAAAATTTATTTGGAAATTAATTAATTTTATTCGGCAATTTATTATTAATTTTATATGTTTTTTTTTGATATTTATTGCAATAACTACTTATTTTGCATATAAAAATTCAAAAAAATCTATTAATCAATATAATTATGCACTACTTATTGATTTACAAGGTATTATTGTTGATCAAGTATCTATTCATAATCCATTTAATAAAATAAGTCGAGAATTATTTAACTCATCAAATAAAATAATACAAGAAAATTCTTTATTTGATATAGTAAAAGCTATTTACTTAGCAATTAATGATGATAAAATTACCGGCATAGTTTTACATTTAGATAATTTAATTGGTTCAGATCAACCATCTTTACAATATATTGGAAAAGCATTAACAAAATTTAAACAATCTGGAAAACCTATATATGCAATAGGTGATAGTTATAATCAATCACAATATTATTTAGCTAGTTTTGCTAATAAAATTTATATGTCACCATATGGTAATATTGGAATTTATGGTTTTTCAACTAATAAATTTTATTATAAAAAACTATTAAATAATTTAAAAATTAATAGTCATATTTTTCGTGTTGGTACTTATAAATCAGCGGTAGAACCTTTTATTCGCAGCAATATATCACCTGAAGCACGTGAAGTTGATAAAGTTTGGATTGGTTCATTGTGGAATCATTATTTATCAACAATTGCAGAAAATCGACAAACAACACCAGACAATATTTTTCCAGGTGTTGATAAATTAATTAAAGAAATGAAAAAAGTAAATGGTGATAATGCAAAATACGCAGTTAAACAAAAACTTGTTGATTATATTTTTACTGATGCAGATATAGAGAAAGAACTAAGCAAAAAATTTGGATGGAATAATAAATATCAACATTTTAATTATATTAGTATATATGATTACATTAATAAACGACTACAAAAGAGTCAATTAATACAACAAAAACAATCTAATAATAAATCTGGAAATATTGCAATCATTATTGCTCAAGGTATTATTATCGATGGACCACAGGAACCAGGTATAACAAGCAGTGAAATAACTGTGTCACAAATACGAAAAGCGAGACTTGATCCAAATATTAAAGCAATTGTTTTACGTATTAATAGCCCTGGTGGAAGTGTAACAGCTTCAGAAAAGATACGTAATGAACTTATTGCTACACGTAACGATAATAAACCTATTGTAGTATCTATGGGAGGTATTGCTGCATCAGGTGGTTATTGGATTTCAACTCCAGCTAATTATATTTTTGCTAGTCCAACAACTTTAACAGGTTCAATTGGTATTTTTGGTATAATAAATACTCTAGAAAAAAGCTTAGATACTATTGGTATATATACCGATGGAATATCAACAACACCATTAGCGGATATATCAATAACAAAAGGAATTAATAAATATTTTACTAATATAATGCAAATTACTATTGAAAAAAGTTATTATACTTTTCTTAAGTATGTAGCTAAAGCGCGTCATAAAACACCAATAGAAATAGATAAAATTGCCCAAGGTAGAATATGGATAGGTTCAGATGCACTTGAAAATGGTTTAATTGATAAATTGGGAGATTTTGACTCTGCTGTAAATAAAGCAGCTGAATTAGCTAAAATTGTCGAACCTTCGCTTTACTGGATGCAACAAGAACGTTCTTTTATTGAGCAATTAATATTTGAAATAACTTCAAATATTGAGAATATAATCCCAAATACATTGCAATTATTTTTTCCTAAAAAAACAGTTAATAACATTAACCAACAAATTAAATTTTATAAACATATGAATGATCCACAAAATTTATATGCATTTTGTTTAGACTGTAATAATTATTTTTAAAAAATACTTTATTAATTAAAATTAAAAAATAATAAATTAAAATTTATTAAAAATTTATTTAATATTAACTTATTATATTTTATTAATTATATTAATACAAATATACTTATTAATATAATAAATTTAATATCATAAAACAAATATTAAATAATATAATAAATAAAGAACTTTTACTTACAGAAATTAAAATTTATTATTAATAATTAAATAATAATTAATAAATTTTAATTTACATTATTATTATATTATAAAGATCATTTATTTATATTAATATTTAATATTATTGTAATAAATAATATTAAAATAAAATAAATATTTAAATGAATTAATATAAATAAAATTTTACTAATATTATAGTATAATATATTATTATATGTATTATCTATGAAATAGTATATTATATTTAAAATATTAAATTATAAATTGTTAATATTATATAATTTAAATATTAATAATAATATATAAAATATAAAAAAATAATATATTTATATATATAATAATTTATATATTAATGATAACATTAAATAATTATATAATATATTATAATTTGTTAATTATAAATAATATATTAAATTAATATAGTAAAATATATTAATAAATATTATTATATATTAAATAATAATTATTTTATTACAATAGTATTAATAAAATGTAAAATAAAATATATTAATTATAATTCTATTATATATAAAACAATATAAATAATATTTATTTTAATAATACATAATATAATTTAATTTAATAATTAGTTAATAAATATATTTTAAAAATTAAAAAATTTTATAATTTTTAATATTATTAAAAATTATTATAAGATAATTTATTACTTAATTATAATTTATATATTAAGATTATATTATATTATAAAATAAATAAAAAATTATATAAAATATTTACTTAAAATTTAATTATTTTACAATAAATAAACATAAATATAAAATATTTAAAATTATATTAATATTTATTAATAATTTAAAAATAAAATTACAAATTATATTATTACTATTATATATAATTTATATAAAATATAATAAAATATTTAATATAATAATTTAATTAAATTAAATTTTTATAATATTTATTTTATTATTTATTACAATTTTAATATTAATTATTATTTTATATTAAACATATTACTAATAAAATTAGTTATTTTTAATAATTAAATATATAATAATTAACGTATTCATTTTAATCAAATGATTAAGATTAACTAATTAATAATATTATAAAAATAAAAGAAAAACAAATGAAAAATCGTTATATAGTTATTGAAGGTCTTGAAGGGTCAGGAAAAACTACTGCTGTAAAAACAGTTGTAAATACACTTTTAAAAATAGGAATAACTGAAATAGATTTTACTCGTGAACCTGGTAGCACTCCATTAGCAGAAAAATTGCGTCATCTAATTAAGTATGGTATTACTAAAGAAAAAATTACTTATAAAGCAGAATTATTAATGTTTTATGCAGCTCGCATTCAATTAATAGAGAATGTTATAAAACCAGCATTATTAAATGGTAGATGGGTTATTGGCGATCGACATGATTTATCCTCGCAAGCTTATCAAGGTGGAGGTCGTAAAATTTCATCAAAATTAATGAAAATATTGCATGATAATATATTAGATGGTTTTAAGCCAGATATAACATTATATTTAGATATAGAACCTATTTTATGCTTACAAAGAATACAGAATAGAATCAAATTAGATAGAATAGAAAAAGAATCATTAGAATTTTTTTATTTAACTCGTCAGCGCTATCTTCAATTAGCAGCTGAAGATGACAAAATAATCACAATTGATGCCAATAAATCATTACCTGAGGTAAAAAAAAATATTAATCAAATATTATTAAATTTATTAATGAGTCAAAATGAATAAAATGAATTGGTATCCATGGTTAAATGATGCATACAAAAAAATAATTACTTCTTATAAAGAAAATAAAGGACATCATGCATTACTATTATATTCTAATATTGGAATGGGAAGTTCTATATTTATGTATGCTATTAGTCGCTGGTTAATGTGTCAACAAAAGTTAAATATAAAAAGTTGTGGCATTTGCCATAGTTGTAAACTTATGTTATCAAATACACATCCAGACTGGCATACAATTATCTTAGATAAAAATAAATATACAGTAGGTATTGAAAGTATACGTTATTTAAATGAAATTTTATCCAATCATTCACAACAAAATGGCGCTAAAGTTATTTATTTTCCTTATATCGAATCATTAACTGAAGCAGCAAGTAATGCATTACTAAAAAATTTAGAAGAACCTACAAATAATACTTATTTTTTGTTAAAATGTCATAATCCAACATTTTTATTAACTACTATACGAAGTAGATGTTTTTATTATCATCTTACTGTGCCAAATAAACAAATAACAATTTCTTGGTTAAAAAAACAGAAAATAGTAGCAAAATTAACTGATATTCAAATGGCTATCAAAATTAATCATGGTTCACCTATAACTACTTTAAATTTATTACAAACAAAAAATTGGTTAAAAAGAAAACAATTTTATAAATTATTAATGAAATATTTAGTAACTAACAAAATTTTTAACTGGTTACCTGAATTAAATCAACCAGATGTAAATATAAGAATAAAATGGTTAATAAGTTTATTACTTGATACTATAAAGTACAAACAACAAATAATTAATCATTGCATTAATCAAGATCAATTAACTTTAATAGTTAAATTATCTAATATTAATTCTATCAATTCATTATTTCAAAGTATTAATGAATGGCAAAATTGTAACTATCAATTAATATCGTCTATAGGATTAAATCAAGAATTACTATTAATATCTCAATTAATTAACTGGACAAAACATTTCATTATACATAATTAAAGAGTTTATCATGTTTTTAATAGATTCACATTGTCATCTAGATTGTTTAAAATATAAAAATATTAATGATATCATTATAAAAGCAGAAGCTAATGATGTAAAATATATTTTATCTGTTGCAACAACATTGTTAAATTTTTCTAATATGAAAAACTTAATTGGACAACGTACTAATATTGCATTTTCTTGTGGTATACATCCTCTTAATCTGAATAAAAATTATGATTTTGATAAACTTTCTAAGTTAGCATCAGGTAATGAAGTTATTGCATTAGGAGAGACAGGTTTAGATTATAATAGTCAAACTAACAATTATAAATTACAACAAATATCTTTTCGTCAACATATTCGAATAGCTTGTAAATTAAATAAACCGGTTATTATTCATGCACGAAATTCCAAAAAAGATATTTTAAAAATATTAAAAGAAGAACAAATTAATAATTGTGGTGGAGTTTTACATTGTTTTACAGAAGATATAAAAACAGCTAAAATATTATTAGATATGGGGCTTTATATTTCATTTTCTGGTATAATAACATTTTATAATTCTGAACAAATTAGACAAGCTGCACGTATTATACCTTTAGATCGTATTTTAATTGAAAGCGATTCTCCTTACTTAACGCCAGTTCCTTATCGAGGCAAAGAAAATCAACCAGCTTATGTTAGAAATATAGCTCAGTTCTTATCTAAATTAAAAGGCATAGATATTGAAGAAATAGCATTAGCTACAACAAAAAATTTTTGCGATCTTTTTCATTTAAATTTGAGTTTTAATTAAATGTTTTTTATATTATTAAATAAATTCAGAAAATAAAATTATGACAATAGAAACAATTTTTAGTAAAATTATAAAATGTGAAATTAATGCTGATATTGTTTATCGGGATCATTTAGTTACTGCATTCAGAGACATAGAACCAAAGGCACCAGTACATATTTTAATTATTCCCAACATTTTAATAAAAACTATAAATGATGTAAAACCTAAGCATAAAAAAACATTAGGACATATGATTATAATTGCAGCAAAAATAGCAAAACAAGAAGGTATTGCTAATAATGGTTATCGTTTAATTATTAACTGTAATAAACATTCAGGTCAAGAAATTTTTCATATTCATATGCATTTAGTTGGTGGTCATCCATTAGGTCCTATGTTAATAAGAAAAAAATAATAATTTTAATTTATTATTATATTAAACATATTATAAATATTTTTAATTATATTTATTTATAAAATAATATATATTAATATTTTAATATAAGTTTTATTATTTAGTTTACTTTATAGTTTTAAATAAAATAGATAAACAAATGAAATATATTTTGAAATTAATAATTACAATATTATTATTAACAAGTTGTTCATCTATAATTAATAAAAAACAAATATCTATTAATACAATTAAAATTAATATATTTAATAAAAAACAATAACGTCATCATACTCAAATAATATTCATAATATACAAAAAACAAAAATAGTAAATTGGTAAACAATTATTACTTTTTTAATTAATAAATTAGTACATACTTCTATAGTTAAATTTGGTAAAATTATATTAATTAATTCAATAAAAAATAATACCAACATATCAATAAAATTAGTGCAAATAAATAATATAATTATTAATATAATTAATAATCAAAATATATTTAAATTAATTCCACAAAATATAATAGTAGATACACGTAAATCTTTAAGTTTATCTCGAGAAGATAGTTTAATTACTATTAGTAAAGCTATTGATTTAGGACGTTATTTAAAATCTAATTATGTACTTTATTCAATTATTTCTGGTAATCAAAAAGTGAAATTAAAATATAACTAATAAAAATACAAACTAGTGAAATTCTTTGGTCAAAAATAAATATCATTAAATAATACAAAATATTATATTTTATTTATATAGTTATTATTATCATAAAATATTAAATATTAATAATAATTAAATATAATTAAAATTATATTTAATTATTAATATTGAATTAATTATTATAATATATGTATTAATTTCATATAAATAAATAATTTTAAAATTTTATTTAAAATAATATTTATTATATAATTGATTAATAATTAATATTTATAATAATTATATTATAAATAACATTATTTATTAATAATTATTTATTTATTTTATACTATTTGTATATTTTATTATATATAATTTTATTAATTATATTTTATGTATAAAATATAATTAATACATAAATTTAATATTAACTTTATTTTTTATATAATTTATTTGTTATTTATATTTATTTTAATGTTTATTAAATGCATATATTATTTATACTTAACTATAATAATATTTAAATTATAAAATTATTAATATGTATATACTTAATTTAAATATTTTTTATTTTTTTATTACAGTTACATTCAAGATAAAGTATATTTATATGTATTAATTATAATAAAAATTATTATTTTTCTCAATAAAATATTTAATTACTATTAATTGCTAATAATATTTTATATAAAATTGCTATAAATTGTATTAACCAATTATTAACTATATATTTAAATTAAATAATTAAATAAAATATTTTATTTAATTATATTAAATTTATTATTTAACTTATTATTGATATTAAATATTTAAGTATTATTTTTTAAAATGTCTATCGTAAGAATAGGTTATTTTAAATTATTTAATATAATATTATTATTAAAATAAAATTAAGTAATAAATGTGATTATCATATATTTTTATTACAATACAATATTAAATATTTTTTCTAAAAAATAATTATAATAAATAATTAACAATCACTAATTATAGTTACAAAAATTAAAAAACTTTTAAAAGAAAACAAAATAAATTTTATAAAAATAAAAAATAAAAAAATCAAACTTATAAAAGAGCTAATTATATTATTATTACTATTCCTACTTATTATAATATTAAAATTAATTCTTTTAATGTCTCTTATATAGAAATGTAAAGTAATTATATAAATAAAATTAACTTTACTTCAATAATTATAATTAAATAAACTATTTTAGTAAGTTTTATTAATTATTTATAAAAAAATATAAAAATATTATTTTTAACTAAAATTTTAAATAAAAAACATTATATAATAATTATTATTCATATTGTATTGTAATAAAAATATATAATAATTGCACTAAAATTTTTATGAATTTATTTCTAAAAAGTTAATTAAAAAAAATATCGATGTATTATTTACTAATTTTACTAACAATAAGAAATAAAATTATTTTTTAATACTTATTTAGCAATACAAATTTTTTATTTTAATAAATTAAATACTTATACTCATAGTTATAAATTAGATAATCATCAAATTATTACAAATATTTTACTTAATATGCGTAATGATAATCATTAATATAATGCTTATTTTAATTATGGCAGATATTATTTCCCTAAAGATACTAAACAATTATTAACCAATTATAATAATATACAAAATAATTTAATTATTGTTATTTTAGAATTAAATAATATACATAATAATTATATTTATAATATAATTATTAATAAAATTCATAAAAATAAGAATTTATAAACTAATAATACAAATAGGTTAAAAGAATTTAAATGTTTCTGCTATACAAAATATAATTAAACTAATTAAATATAAGGATATAAAAATAGTTATTTATGAGATAATTTTACAAAAAAAAATTATTTTTTTAACTTTAAAGTAATTAAAAATTTAATTTATTTTAAAAATCAATATAATATTATTTTGGCTAATATATTAGGATTTAAATTATAAAATATTAAAAATAAAGTTTATACTTATGATTTATTTAATTATGATTAATTATTATTAAAATACATTATTAATCTATATATAATATTAATAATATTTAAATTAATTTTATCTCTAAAATAAATAAATTTATATAATATAAATAATATATTTAATGTTAATAAATAAAATTTTAAATTTTAAATAATTTTAATTATAAAAAAATAATAATATAATGTAATTTTTATAGGTAAAATTTATATTTATTTATTATATTTTTACTTTTATATAATATATAAATAATTATATTTTATATATAATTAAAAACTTATATTTAAAATAATATCATATATATAGATATTTATTTATTTATATATTTACTAAAATAATTTTATAATAACTGTTGAAAATATTTATTATAAATAATTAAAAATTTATTTTATTTTATTATATTAATAAATATTACTTTTATAATTTAATTATTAAAATTCTTTAAATACAAATATTAATAAAATATTTTATATACAAAATATTTTAGAATTTTATATCTTAGTATTTATTTCTTAATTAACTTAAATTAATATAAATTATGATTAAATTAATTACTAAAATAAATAATTGACTAAAATATTTAAGAGAGATATAATATTTATACTATAATAATTTATATTTAAAATATATTAATTATTAATTCTATAATAAATAATTAACTGATTTAAACTAATATAAATATTTAAACTTTAATTACTTTATTTTATAAAATAAAGTAATTAAAGTTAATAATTTTATTCTTATAGGTCTAGTAAATTAATGAAATTACCAATTTATTTAGATTATTCCTCTACTACGCCGATTGATACTCGCGTTGTTAAAAAAATGATGCAATGCATGACAATAGATGGTAATTTTGGTAATCCATCATCACGCTCTCATAGTTTTGGTTGGCGAGCTGAAGAAGCAATTAATATTGCACGTAGTCAAATTGCTGAATTAATAAATGCTGATTCTAGTGAAATTATTTTTACTTCTGGCTCAACTGAATCAATTAATTTAGCATTAAAAGGAGCTGCTAATTTTTACAAAAAAAAAGGTAAACATATAATTACTAGTAAAACTGAACATAAAGCAGTTTTAGATACTTGTTATCAACTAGAGCGTGAAAATTTTTCAATAACTTATATCTCACCAAATACTAATGGTATTATTGATTTATATGAATTAAAATCATCTATACGTAATGATACAATTTTAATTTCAATTATGCATGTTAATAATGAAATTGGGGTTATTCAAAATATTGATATTATTGGTGATATTTGTCGTCAAAATGGTATTATTTTTCATGTTGATGCAACTCAATCTGTTGGTAAACTACCTATTAATTTAAGTAAAATAAAAATTGATTTAATGTCTTTTTCAGCACATAAATTATATGGACCTATGGGAATAGGAGCACTTTATATTAGGCGTAAACCTAACGTTCAAATTGAAGCACAACAACATGGTGGTGGGCATGAAAGAGGAATGCGTTCAGGAACATTACCAGTACACCAAATTGTAGGAATGGGCGAAGCTTATCGTATTGCTAAAAAAGAAATGGAAATAGAATCCAAAAAATTATATACTTTAAAACAACGTTTATATAATGGTATTAAAAATATCGAAGAAATTTATATTAATGGTGATTTATTTCATAGTGCACCTCATATTCTTAATGTTAGTTTTAAATGTATAAAAAGTGAATTATTAATAATAGCTCTTAAAGATTTAGCTATTTCATCAGGTTCTGCATGTACATCAACAAATCTAGAACCTTCATATGTATTAAAAGCATTGGGTATAAATGATCAGTTAGCATATAGTTCTATTCGTTTTTCATTTGGTAGATTTACAACAACAGAAGAAATAGATTATACTATTATATCAGTACATAACGCAATAAAAAAATTAAAAAATATTTATATAACAAAATAAATATAAATATAATATCAATAGTATTAAATATATTTTAATAATATAAATAATTTATAATATTATATAGTTAAAAAATAATTTTTTATAAAATATATTTAATATAAATTAATTTTATAATAGTTATTTATTTAATAAATAACTATTATAAATATAAATATTTATACTTTATAGAGATTTATATTTATAATATTTAAATTTATAAATTATTTTAACATAATATTTTATAAATATTAATAAATTTTATGAAAATAAAAATCAATAATTAATTATTTAAGAGAAACATAAATATTAATTAAATTTAATTATAATTATTATTCAAAGTATAATCACTTAAATAACAATCTAAATAAAAATAATTTTTATAAAAATATATAAAATATAATATATAATATTATTATAGAATATTTTATTATATTACTAGTACTAAAAAAATAATTATTTTTCTTAATAAAATTCATATTAAAATATTTTTTATACCATGCAATTATATATTTATATTATTTTAATTTTTATATATTAAAATAATAAATAATTATAATAATAAATAATAATTATTTTAAATTTAAATAATTATTATTATATATTATAATTTTATATATACTAATATATATATTTAATTATTATTATATAATAAAAAATATAAATAAAGCTATTTAATTATAAAATAATATATAAATTATTTATTTGATATATTTAGTACATTATAATTAATAATATATAATTTTATATAAATAAATATTATGAAAATATATTGCATAGTAAATTTATTTTATTTGAATTTTCTATAATATATTAATAAAATATTATATTTGATAAATTATTAAATTATAAATTGAATAAAATAATATATTATTGTATAATTTATATTAATAATTTATATTATTAATAATTAATAATATAAATATATAAAATTATTATTTTAATATTTATACATTTTAAATATATAAATTAATAATTACATTAGAAAATAAAATATATATTAATATTAATAAATATTTATTATAATTAAAATATATTTATTTTTATAAAAAATAAAAAAAATTATTTTTATATAAACTTTTATTTAAAAATATATATAATATAAAATGTTTTTTAAATAAAATTAACTAGTTTATTATTATCATTAATTATTATAAATAAAATAAATTATTAATAAATAATTTTTATTTATAGAAAATATAATTAATAATTTTACTTACAATTAATAATATTATATAATTTTTGAAAAATTAGTAATTTAAAATATTAAGATAGTAAAATAAATATTATTAAGATAAATATAATAAAATAAAAATATATTATTAATTTTTAATTAATATAAAATATACTTATTATATTATAATTAATTTTATAAAAATATCAATTTAAAAACTATAATAATAAAAATAATTTTATAATGATATAATAATATATTAAATTATATTATACATTAATTTAATATCCATATATAAAAATATAATAATAAATTATTAATTAAATATTTTTAATTATAATGATACTCCAAATTATTAAACTTATATGTTATAGGATAATAAAATGTATAATAAATTATCTATAAAAAGACGTAAATCAACACGAATTTATGTAGGAAATGTTCCTATTGGTGATGGCGCTCCTATTACAGTACAATCAATGACAAATACGCGTACAACTGATGTTATTGCTACAATTAATCAAATTAAATCTTTAGAAAAAGTAGGAGTTGATATTGTTCGTGTTTCTGTACCAACAATAGATGCAGCAAATGCATTAAAATTAATTAAACAACAAGTTAAAGTTCCTATTATTGCTGATATCCATTTTGATTATCGCATTGCACTAAAAGTTGCTGAATATGGTGTAGATTGTTTACGTATTAATCCTGGAAACATTGGAAATAAAGAACGTATTCGTCAAGTTGTTGATTGTGTACGTGATAAAAATATTCCAATAAGAATTGGTGTCAATGGTGGTTCTTTAGAAAAAGATATTCAAAAAAAATATAAAAAACTTACACCTTTAGCATTAGTTGAATCAACTATGCGTCATGTAGATATACTAGAAAAATTAAATTTTGAACAATTTAAAATTAGTGTTAAATCTTCTGATGTTTTTTTAACTGTAGCAGCTTATCGTTTATTAGCTAATAAAATTGATCAACCTTTACATTTAGGAATTACAGAAGCTGGTGGAGCTAGATCGGGTTCAGTAAAATCAGCTATTGGATTAGGTATTTTATTATCCGAAGGAATTGGTGATACATTACGTGTTTCATTAGCTGCTGATCCTATAGAAGAAGTTAAAGTTGGATTTGATATTTTAAAATCACTACATATTCGCTCTCGAGGTATTAATTTTATTGCTTGCCCATCTTGTTCACGTCAAGAATTCGATGTTATAAGTATTGTTAATGCATTAGAAGAACGATTAAAAGATATTATTACTCACATGGATGTTTCAATTATTGGCTGTATTGTTAATGGCCCTGGTGAAGCACAAACATCTACTATTGGTGTTACAGGAGCAAAAATAAATAGTGGATTTTATGAAGATGGAATTCGTCAAAAAGAACGTTTAAATAATATTTATATGTTAGATCAATTAGAAGCTAAAATTAGAGCAAAAGCTCTTATTTTAGATAAAAATAAAAAAATTAAGATAAAGCAACTAAATAAATAATATAAAATATTAAATATATTTTTTTTATAAATTAAACTCTGTTATTATTAAATTTTAATAAAATATATTATAATAGGATTTAAAATAAATAAATAACATGGTTAAAAATATTCAATCTATTCGCGGTATGAATGATTATCTTCCTATAGATACTCAATTATGGCAAAAAATTGAAAGTACATTAAAACAAATTTTAACTAATTACGCTTTTAGTGAAATACGAACTCCTATAGTAGAAAAAACTTCATTATTTTCTCGTGCTATGGGGGAAATCACTGATGTAGTTGAAAAAGAAATGTATACTTTTAATGATAGAGATGGTAATAGTTTAACATTGCGTCCAGAAAATACTGCTAGTTGTGTACGAGCTTGTATAGAACATGGTTTATTTTATAATAAACAACCACAACGTTTTTGGTATTTAGGTCCAATGTTTCGTTATGAACGTCCACAAAAAGGACGTTATCGACAATTTCATCATTTAGGGGCTGAAGTTTTTGGGTTAAATGGACCAGATATTGATGCTGAACTTATAATTATGACAGCTAGATTATGGAATAAATTAGGGATTGCTCAACATATTTCATTAGAAATAAATTCTATTGGTTCAATATCGACACGAGAAAAATATCGTCAAGTATTTGTTTCTTTTTTAAAAAAATATATAGATAAGTTAGATGATGATTGTAAACGTAGATTATTAACTAACCCATTACGTATACTTGATTCTAAAAATCCTGAAATACAAAAACTACTTCATTATGCGCCATTGCTCACTGATTATATAGATGATAACTCAAAAAAACACTTTACTCAACTTTGTAAATTACTTGATGCAGTAGGTATTCAATATCAAATTAATAAACATTTAGTTCGTGGATTAGATTATTATAATAGTACTGTATTTGAGTGGATTACAAGTTCATTAGGTACACAGAACACTATATGCGCTGGTGGGCGTTATGATAATTTAGTAGAACAATTAGGTGGAAAATCTATCTCAGCTATAGGTTTTGCTATAGGAATGGAACGTATAGTGTTGTTAGTACAAAAAACTAATCCAGATTTTTTTATTAAATGTAGTTCAGTTGATGTTTATTTAGTTGCTTATGGTAAATTTAATAAAGAAACAATATTAATTTTAGCAGAAAAAATTCGTGACAAAATATCTAATTTAAAATTAATGATTCATTATGGTGGAGGAAATTTTAAAAAACAATTATTTAAAGCTAATAAATATCAAGCAAAAATTGCATTAATTTTAGGTGAAAATGAATTTCAAACTGGTAAAATTATAATAAAAGATTTACGTACAGGTAAACAAGAAAAAATTTTTCAACAAAATATTTATATATATTTAACGAATATTTTAAATTAAAGTAAACTATATAAAAATATCTATAATACTGGAAACAAATAAATAAATATTATGAAATGTATTTTTATTAAAAATATTAAAATAATAATAACTGGATTAATTATAATATTTTTTATAGTTATTATTTGTAGTTACTGGAAATTATATAAAACAAATAATTTAGAAGAAAGTGCTAAAAAATTTGAATGCATTTATTCTAAATTACAAACAAATTCAAAACAAACTTTAATAACTTGTGAAGAATTTGCTGATAAAGAAAACAATATTTACAGTGTTTTAACTTATATTTCATTAGCCAAAATTGCAGTAGAAAAAAAAGATATTATTTGGGCAGAAAAGATATTAATAAAAGCATTAACAGTTACTAAATTAAATGATTTAAAAGATTTAATAAATATTAGATTATCGCGCATTCAATTAGAATTAAATAAAACAGATCAAGCTATGATTACTTTAAATAAAATAAAAAATAAAGGATGGAATGCAATTATTCAAAATATTCGTGGTGATATTTTATTAAAAAATAATAATATTAATGAAGCAAAATCTGCTTATTATAAAGGGATTAAATTAAGCAGAACTGAAACAATAAGGACAATATTAAAAATAAAAATTAATAATTTATTACGTTAAAAGAGATATTAACATGAAATCAATTAAATTATATTTAATTAGTTTATTTTCAATAACTTTATTAATCGGATGTTCAACTAGAAGTTATTTGATTAATATGTCTCCATTACCTATAATTAATAATCAATTTATCCCTTCTATTATTTGGCATCAATCAGTAGGAGATAGTAATAAAAAATATTATTCTCAACTTTCACCAGTTTATGATAATTTTATTGTATATGCAGCAAATCGCAAAGGAGTTATACAAGCAATGGATATTACTTGTGGTAAAATATTTTGGTCCATTGATTTATCAAAATATATTGATTTTTTTACACCTAATTTATCATCACTACTTGCTAGTGGATTAACAATTTCAAAAAATAAAATTTATATAGGAACAGAAACTGGTAAAGTTATTGCTTTAAATAAAGTTGATGGTTCAATAATATGGAAAACTGATGTTACTGCAGAAGTTCTTTCAAAACCAGTAGTAAGTAATGGCTTAGTATTAATTCATACTAGTGATGATATTTTACAAGCATTAGATGAATATACTGGACATAATAAATGGAGTATTCATTTATCTACTATTCCTAGAATATTATCAATAAGAGGAAATTCAACACCATCTATTACTCATGGAATAGCAATAATTGGTAGTGATAATGGTAGTATCAATGCAATAATACTTTCACAAAGACAAATTATTTGGCGACGATATATTTCTCAAATATGTGGTATAAATGAAATTAATCGTTTATATGATGTTGATATAATGCCAGTTATTGATACTAATTTAGGAATTATTTTTGCTGTTGCTTATAATGGTAATTTAGTAGCAATAGATATGTATTCTAGTGAAATTATTTGGAAACGCAATTTAGGTTCAGTAAATGATATTATTGTTGTTAATAATATTCTTTATTTAGTTGACAAAAATGATAGAGTATTAGCTATTCGTAAGAATGATGGTATTACTTTATGGACTCAAGATTCTTTATTATACCACAACTTAACTGCACCAATTATATATAATGGTTATTTAATAATTGGTGACAGTAATGGTTATCTTTATTGGTTAGATAGTAATAATGGTAAATTTATCGCACAAAATAAAATTGACAGTTCTGGATTTCATAGTAAGCCAGTTATTGCTAAAGATAAATTACTTATTCAAGCAAATAATGGTATTGTATATCTAATTAAACATTAATTTTTTTAATATTTTATTTTTAAAAATAAAATATTAAATATCTATAAATTTACATAGTAATTTTATATTTAATATTTTAAATATAAAATATAAAATAAAGATTCTAATTTCATAGGGAATCTTAAAATGATATCTGTTATTGCATTAATAGGGCGACCAAATGTAGGTAAATCAACTTTATTTAATCGATTAACTAAAACTAAAGATGCTTTAGTTGCTGATTTTCCTAGTCTAACACGTGATAGAAAATATGGTAAGGCAGAGTTTAATGGGCAAGAATTTATTATTATTGATACTGGAGGCATTAACAGTAAAGAAAGAGGAATAGAAATTCATACAATTTCTCAATCCTTAATAGCAATTGAAGAAGCTGATATTATTTTTTTTATAGTAGATATGCATTCTGGATTAATGCCTGCAGATTATAAAATTGCTAAACATTTACGTATTCATAAAAAACATACTTACTTATTAGCAAATAAAACAGATAATTTAGATTTTAATAATATATTATATGATTTTTATAATCTTGGTATAGGTGATGTTTATCCTATTTCTGCTTCTTGTGGTTTTGGTATTAATAAATTAATTCAAAAAGTAATTAATTTTAACGCTATACAAAAAATAACTGAAAACAATATAGAATTATCTAAAGAAAAGGTTAATAAATATTATTATCTTACTAATAAAAATAAAATAATAATTAAAAAAAATGAAAAAAAAACTTCAAATATAGATTTAATGCCAATTAAGTTAGCTATTGTTGGTCGGCCAAATGTAGGTAAATCAACATTAATTAATTGTATTTTAGGTGAAGAACGTGTAGTTGTTTATAATTTACCAGGGACTACCAGTGATAGCATTTATATTCCAATGAAACGAAATGGATATAAATATATATTAATTGATACTGCAGGAATTCGTAAACGAAGTAAAATAATTAAAGATATAGAAAAATTTTCAATAATAAAAACATTACAATCAATTAAAGAATCTGATGTTGTTTTAATTATTGTTGATGCTAAACAAGGAATTTCTGATCAAGATTTATCATTATTGAGTTTTATTTTGAATTCAGGAAGGTCTTTAATCATTGTAATTAATAAATGGGATGATGTATCAAAAAAAAATCGTCAATTGTTAAAAAATATATTATATTTACGATTAAATTTTATTAATTTTATTAAAATTCATTTTATTTCTGCATTACATGGTAATGGAATTAATAATCTTTTTGAATCTATTAATGAAACTTATAAATCATCAATAAGAAAAATAAAAACAACATTACTAACTAATATTATGAAAATGGCAGAAACAGAACATCAACCACCTTTAATATGTGGAAATAGAGTTAAAATGAAATATGCTCACTTAGGTGGTTATCATCCGATTATTATAGTTATTCATGGTAATAAAGTAACTAATTTACCAAATTCTTATCAACGTTACTTAATTAATTATTTTCAATATAAATTACAAATTATAGGTACTAAAATATGCATTCAATTTAAAGAAGGTTATAATCCATACATTAATAAAAAAATATATTAACATAAATAAAATTATATAAATATAAATATAAATATAAACATTAAATTATAAATTTTAATAATATTAATTATAATATCATACTTAAAACAATTAAAAATATTTTTATTTAAATTATATATAAAATAATAATTATTTTATATATAATATTTTATAATAAAATAATTTTATTTATTAATAATTTATTTTTAAATATAATATTTTATAATTATATATTAAATTAAATTTTATTTTTATTAACAAATAAGTAAAATTAATAATAAATATAATTAGTTTAAAATAGTATAAATTATTAATATTTTATAATTTATTAAGATATTTTAAAAAATTTTAATACATTATTTATACTTAAAAAATTTTTTATAAAATATTATATAAAAAATTAAATATATTTTATCTATTATATAGATAATTGAAAATAAATTTATTTACTATATTAATGAATATAAAAATTTTATAACTACTATATAAAATAATACTAATTAATTATTATTAATCTAAATATTACAAAATATAAATTACTTAATTATATAGTAAATAACTAAATTTTATTAATTATTAAATTTAATATAATATATAAAATAAAATTATAATATTAATTTATAAAATAATATTTTTACTAAATAAATTATTTTTATCATAATATTATTTTTTAACTAAATTTAATTAAAAATAAATATTTTTTATTATTATAATAATAATATTTATAAATATAAACTTTAATTAATAATAATTAAATTAATAATATTGTCTTCAATATTATATAAAAATTATTATTACTCATAAAACATTATAATTTTATAAACATATAATTCATAATATCATTACATAATGAATTAAAATATATAAAAATTAAAATCATTTTAACTTATATATAAATTAGAAATTATATTTATAGAATGCAATTATTTATTATATAAATATTATTATAAACGTTATATCAAAACTAAGTATAAATATTATAATTATTAAAATTATATTAATTTATTATTAACAGAAATATTTATTATTAATAAATTTTATACTGTAAATGGATATTTAATTGCATCATGATATTGATAATCAATAACTGTAAAATCATTATTACTTACCCAAGTTTCAATATCTTTTAATATTTTAATATTAGGATTAATATATAATTTAGGCAAGGAATATGGAATTCTTTTTAGTTGAATATCCCTCATAATTTCAAGTTGATTTTCATAAATATGAGCATTTACAATTTTATGATAAACTTTACCAGGTTTTAAATTAGTAATTTGTGCAACAAGTGCTAACAAAACAAAACATTGAATTTGATTAAAATTTAAACCTAAAGGAACATCACAACTACGTTGATAAGAAGTTAAATATA
Source organism: Arsenophonus endosymbiont of Ceratovacuna japonica (assembly GCA_024349725.1). GTDB lineage: Bacteria > Pseudomonadota > Gammaproteobacteria > Enterobacterales > Enterobacteriaceae > Arsenophonus. Next base: position 441,001 of record AP026064.1, on the reverse strand, counting down.
ATATATTATTTAATAAAGAAAAAGTGTGAGTATGCATACAAGGACGTAAACAACCTAAATCAAATTCACCTGGATTATAAAAAGTAATTATTTCTGCTCTATCATCTATTCTATTTGAAAGATTATTAATAACTTTTTTTAACTGATCTAAATGTGTACCATTATATTGTCTCCATGAACGACCTTGTACACCATAAACACGCCCCATATCATCTTTACCTTTACGATGTGGATTATTAATCCAATCTTTATTTTTATTAGCATTACTATTCCATGTATTACAACCAATTTCTCTAAATTGTGCAGCACTAGAATAACCTCTTAAATAACCTAATAATTCAGCTATTGCTGATTTATAAAAACTTTTACGTGTTGTAATTAAAGGAAATTTATTATTAGCGACATCATATTCAAAATCATAATTAATAAATGTTAAACATCGTACACCTGTACGTTTATTTTTTATCCATTGACCTTTATTAATAATTTTTTTACATAAATTTAAATACTGTCTCATTATTATCTACTTAAAATTTATTTTTAATACTATTAATAATATTAAAAATTTTTTTTATTTATTCATATTTATTTTATTACTAACTAAATAAACTATTATTTTTTATATGCATAAATCATTATAATAATACCAATAATAATCATAGGAATTGAAAGAATTTGACCCATACTAATACCATAAAATAAACCTAAATGTACATCTGGTTGTCTAAAAAATTCTACAAAAATACGGAAAATACCATAACTAATTAAAAATAATCCAGAAACACTACCTATTGGGCGTGACTTACAAATAAATAAATTTAGAATAATAAATAAAATAATTCCTTCAAAAAACATTTCATAAATTTGAGAAGGATGCCGTGGTAGTACACCATAATGTTTTAAAACTGGTAATAATGAATAATTTTGACTAACAATTTGAACATCATTATCTCGTGAACCTGGAAATAACATTGCCCATTTAGTATTTAATGTTAAACGTCCCCAAAGTTCTCCATTAATAAAGTTACCAATACGTCCCATTCCTAATCCAAATGGAATTAATGGTGATACAAAATCAGTAACTTGCAAAAAATTACGATTTTTATTATTAGAATACCACCATATAACACATAGTACACCAATTAACCCACCATGAAAAGACATCCCTCCATTCCATATTTTAAATAAATAAAGAGGATTATTTATTAATTCTGATAAATTATAAAATATAACATAACCTAATCGACCGCCAATAAAAACACCAAAAAAACTAATGTAAAGTAAATTCTCAACTTCATCTTTAGTCCAATCACTATTAACTTTATTAGCCCTTCGTTTTCCTAACCATAAAGCAAAAATAAATCCCATCAAATACATTAAACCATACCAATGAATATTTAGTGGGCCTAATGATAATAAAATAGGATTAATATTTGGAAATACTATATAATTATTATTCATTATTTTATTTTTTAATTTTATAAAATTAACATAAAGTATATTATCCTGATAGTATGTTATTTTAAAAATAAATAATAATACTATATTAATAAATACTTTAATACATTTATTTTAAATGTACTTAAATAAATAAATTTTTACTAAAATAATAAAATAATATTATTATTTTCATTTGATTTTACAGATATTAATTATAATAGTTATTATAATTAATTTATTTAACTACGTTTATGTATATACATAGAATTATTATTTAAAATTACTGAACTGTGTTGTAAAAACATAACTATTGGAGAAAATTCTTCCATAACACGTCGGTAAACATCACGTTTAAAAGAAATAACTTGACTAATAGGATACCAATAATTTACCCAACGCCAACTATCAAATTCAGGATTCTTACTTATTTGCACATTAATAAAACGTTCATTACAAATTAATTGTAATAAGAACCAACGTTGTTTTTGCCCAATACAAACTGGTTTAATATTCCATCGAACTAAACGTTTTGGTAACTTATAACATAACCAATATTTAGTATATGTTAATATTTTAACATCTTTACAATTTAATCCAACTTCTTCAAATAATTCCCGATACATTGCCTGTTCTATAGATTCTTTATAATTAATACCACCTTGAGGAAACTGCCATGAATGTTGTCCATGGCGACGAGCCCATAATACTTGACCTTTTCGATTACAAATTACAATTCCGACATTTGTACGGTAGTTATTATTATCAATCATCTGACTACCTCATTAAAAATATAATCAATTATTTTATGATACTATATATTAATAAGCATTTATTATAATGGTATTTAAAATATTTAAATTTGATTTTATTAATATCGGTATATGACTAAAAATTATTAATAAACTAATTAATAAATTAATAATTTTATTATTATATATTTATTATATATTACAATATTAATTTATTAAATTATTTATATATAATAATTTATTATAAAATAATATATATTAAATATATAATATTTAGTTTTATTTTTTATTTATATTTATTAAATAAGTAAAATATATTAATTATTTATGATTATAATTATTTTATTATACTTTTAAAAAATTTATAATAAAATATATATTTAAATATATATATATATATTATAAACTACATATAATTAATATAACTAACAAGCTAATATTATTAAATTTTATTAATATAAAATAAAATATTATAATTAATATTTTATAAAACTTAATAGAAATTTAAATAGTTTAATAAACATTTAAATTATTTACTAATAGTAAAATTAATATAAATTAACTCATTTACCAATAAATATAATTTTTATAAATTTATTTATATATAACAAAATTAAAAATTATTATTATATTTATTTTATTAAAACATTAAATTTAATATTATTATTAATGATATATAATTACTAGTAAAATAGTAAATAAAGTAATAAAATAATCAAAAAATAATAAATTAATTATTATTAAAAATTCATAATCTAATATAATAAATTATAAATATATAAAATAATTTTTTATTATTAATGAAAATTATTTGATAATATATTTTTTAGAACAATAACTATTATAAATTATAATAATATTTACTTAATAAAAATAAAAAATAAAATTACTTTATAATTTATATAAATTATAATTTTATTTATTTTTTATTAAAAAGATTAATCATAAAATTGCATATCAATTTATATTAATATAAATTTATAATTATAATAAAACATATTAAATAATATTATTTTATTTAATATGTTTTTACTAATTATTAAGTAAAATTACATAATAATATAATTTTTATTATTTAAATACATAAATTAAAGTTAATTAAAAATTTAACTTTAAAATATATATTAATATATTTGTAATAAAATAGAACTTAATTAAATTAAAATATAAAATTTTATTTTTTATGATTTTTATCATATAAATATATTTAATTATTAAAATAATTATATAATATATTATTCAATATTTTAAATATTTAATTAATTATTTAAAATATGAACTATAATTAATAATATATAATATTAATTTATTTTTTTAATTAAACTATTATATAAATATTCTATATATTAATATTTTAATGTTTAATAATTTAACTATAAAAATATAACAATATTATTTTTAATATATATTTATTATTTAATTATTATAATTAAATATAATAATTTTATAACTTATTAATAATATACAATAAACTATATTATTAAATAATTTTTAGTATATAATTTTAATTATAAAAAAATTATCTTTTACATTTGTATTATTATATAAAATATTATATTATTAATAATTATTTTATAATTAATTAAAGTTTTAGTAATTTTGGTTGATTTAAATTACCAATAATATTATAATTAATAATTGATATTTTATTCCATAATGGACTTAATATTTTACTAACTGCAAATATTGCAGCACCAACAAACGGATTAATTGCAAAAGCAGTTAAAACACTTATTGGAGCTGAAATTTCAGGTATAATAATAACTTTTAAATTCATATTACGATGTACTAAATTTATTTTACCATAAATTACAATATCAGCTATTAAACCATCAATATAACAACTATTAATACTTAAAATACCATTTTTTATATTAACACTTCCATGAATTGAATTAAATGAAAAATCATTACTAAATGTATCACTAAAATCTAATTTCAATTTACGTAATAATGCATCAAAACTAATAAATCGCAATATTTTACCAGCACTACCACCACCCATTTTAGCAATTGCGCCCTTATCAAAATTAAAACTTAAATTACCATTTAAATTATTAAAATCTAGTGGCCATGTAGACTTTATAAAATTTAAATTAAAATTAATTTTGAATGGAGTTTTTTTTATTGGTACTATTATACCATAGTAAGAAGCTAAATTATCAAATCTATTTCCTTTTAATATACCATTTATATTAACACTATTTTTTTTATCAAAATTCCATATTCCAGAAATTTCTAAATTCATAGAACTATTAATTAATGAACCGCATTTTAAAATTAAAGATTTTTTATTATGAAATATTTTTGCTTTAAGTTTACCAAGTTTATAACCATAAAACCAACATTCTGAACAATAAATATCTATATTTGGCAAAAATAAGAAATTATATTTTTTTTTAATACTATTTGTTCTTATATAATTATGATATTTATAGTTAATTCTAGGATTGAAAAAAAGATAATTAATATTAGTTTTCCAATTACCATACTTTGGAATATATAAATTACCTTTTAACTTATCACTATTAATAATAATTTTTATTAATTTATTAGTTTTATTTATATAAAATACCATATTATTCCATTGCTGATTAGCAAAAGTAATTTTTGGTAAATTAATTATTGCAATATCTGGAATAATAAATAATTTATTATAATTTTTTGTTGTCAAATTTAATGAATAAAGAAAAGCTAATTTAGAAAACAATTTTATATTACTTATTTTAGATAAATTAATCATTATTAATTTACTATTTGGCATAATAACTTTTTTATTTGTATAAGGTTGAATAGTTCCCTTTAGTAAATTAATTTTCTTATTATTAAATTGCCATTGACTATTAAAACTTATTTGTTGACCAAAATTTCCATAAATATGTAATTTTTTAGTATTACCATTAATATAAATTTGAATATTACTTAATTTTTTTAAATTTTTAATATCTAATAAAGATAATTTACTAATAATATTATCAAATTTTTCATTAAAAATGATAGATAATATAGTATTTTTCTTTAATTTATTCAGTATTTGAATTTTAATATTACTTTGCCATTTTATATTATTTAATAAATTACATACAATCGATTTAGGTAAAATAATAATTTTTTTATTTTTGCAAATATTGTTAACATTAATATTAATTTGGTAATTATTTCTATTATTAATAGTATTAAGTTTTAAATTTATTGGTTGATATAATAAACATGATTGCAATTTTTTACTTTTTAATTTTTTTTTATTAAAATAAAATTGTTCATTAATAATTATATCATTACTATTTATATTTAATGGAATATTAAATGATAATTTATCATTAATATCACCACTTGTTTTTATAATATCTAATTTTTTTCTAATAAAATCTTTTATGGTATTATAAATAAAATAATTATAAATTATTTTTTTATTCCTTTTAATATTAGATTTAATTAATAGTTTAGATTTGCTATAATTAATATTATTTTTTTTAATATTTAACGATTTAATATTACCTAATTTTATATCAGATTTTGACATCAAAAATAAATTTTGTTCAAAATTAAAATCAATATTAAAATTAAAAATTATAGGCCAATTATATTGATATTTAAAAACTATATCTCTTAAAGGTACAAAAATTTGAAATTTTCCATTATTATTAAAAGGAAAATTATTTTGATTACCATGAAAAATTATGGTAGCAAAATCTATATATCCATCAATGATTGTTTTTTTTAAAAAATTAATTAAATTTTTTCTTATAAATTTAGTTGGAATATAACTCCATATATCATTAATATTAGTCAATTTCGCCCCAACTAAGATACTTAATATAGGATCATTATTTTCAGAAGTAAGATAACGAAAATTACCATTTATTAAAAGTGATTTTGCTTTTAGTATTAAATTTTGACTCCAAATCTGTTGAGATTTATTTTCTTTTAACCAAAAAATAATTCCTTGTCCATTAGTAATTTTTAATGGTAATTTAAATATAGATCCATATTCAATAAAACTATTATTCAATCTAAATGAAAGCATTCCATTTTTATTATTACTTATCAATGAACCATTAAAGTGATTAATTGATGGAATATTTTTCCAATGCTTACAACTAATATTTTTCCAAATTAAATTAATCAACATTTTTTCTGGTTTATTTGGGATAATATCTAATGATATTACACTTAATTTGCCTTTTAATTGATATTTTAGCCAATCATTAATAAATTCAGGTTTTAAAAAAGAAAAAATAGGTAAAATAAATCTTAATCTTTCTAATTTAATGTTATTAATTCTTATATATAATTTATTTTCATTCATTTTTGGTTGAAATAAATATAATATATAAATTTTACCTTTAATCCATTTATGTTGATCTGTTTTTAAATTTTGTAATTGTGGAATATTAAATGACCAACTATTTTTTTTATAATTAAATATTAATAACAAATTATTAATAGTTAATTTATGATTTTGTTTATTAATTATCCAATTTATTTGTCCTTTATGTAATTGTAGTTGTCCATTATCGATACGATTGTTTTTTATATTAACCCAACTAGAAAAACTAAATACTGAACCTTTTAATATAGCACTATTACATAACCAATTATTTAACCAATTATTTAAAATTATATTATCTGCTTTTAAATAAATAATTCCTTTATCAATTAAACCATTTTTATTATGAAGATTAATCTTTATTTGTATTGAATTATAATTATGATATTGTTTTAAATTATCAATATTTATAAATCCTTGAGCTTGATAATATTCATTTTTATTTAACCATGTTAATTCATGAATTTTTAATATTTTTTTTTCTTCTAATGGAGTAAAGAAAATAATACTACTTTCTTTTAAAGTGAAATAATCAAATTGATAAAAAAATAATTTATCTAAAATATCTAAATTAAAATAAGTAAAATCTACTTTTTTAATAAATTTTGGTATTTTATAATAATTAATATCTAATTTATATAAAATTATATTACGAAAATGAATATGAAAATAAAATAATGAACGCCATATGTCCAATGAAAATATTATTTTTTTAATTTTAAAATTTATTTTTTTAGTTGCAATATTAACATTAGAAAAAGTTAAGATTGGCCCAAAAGAACTCCATTCACCTTTTGCATAACCAATTGTACATGGCATTCCTATTAATGAATGAAACCGAATTTCAAGTTGATTGCGATATTTATTAAGTTTAGGAAGAAAAAAATATAATCCAATAATGGAAAGTGATACAATAAATAATATTATTATACTTATAGTTACTAATAAATTAAGTAGTCGTTTCACTTATGTCTCCCTTCCTAAAACAGTTAATATAATTGTAATTTAATATAAATAATTACATAATAATAATTTTAAACTGTTTATGATTATATAGTGACTTAATTTCTACTTTAAAAAATTTATTAATAAAAATATTTACATTAATTAATAAACAATATTTATTGATATTTAATATTATTAAAATTGAAGTTGAGATATAAATTAAAATAAAATTAATACTTATTAATTAAGATATATTTAAAATTAAAATATATAATAATACTTAAAATGCATTATATTAATAAAATTTATAATAATTGTTATTTATTAATATATATAATTATTAATTAATGTATTAATTAAATTAATAGTAAAAAATAAATAATATTAATAATGATTATTAATATTATTTATTTTTATTTATTATCTTACATTAAAAATAAATTATAATTATATAATTAAATTATATAATTAATAAATAACAATTAATTTTAAATCAAAACATTAAACTTAATAAAAATTATTTAACAATTATAAATAATAAAATTATATATTAAAATTAATTTAAAACAATATAAATATTATTATATTTTATATAATCATTCTAGTAATAAATGTTGTTAAAAATAATTTTTTAGTTAATTTATCATAATTAATATATTTATACAAAATAAATATATTAATTTATATTTTATTAAAAAAAATATAAATATATTTTCTCAATTCTTATAATTTTTATTATTTAATGCTAAAATTAATAATTAAAATTTATCTATTTTAACTAATAATAAATTTAATATAATATAATTAGTTTAAATATTATTCTTAATAAAATGACTATCTATAATAAAATTAATTATATTATATTTAATATATTTTATTATATTAAATTTATATAATAATTATTAATTTATAATATATAATTATTAAATAAATATATTATAATTAATAATTATTTAGATTTTAAATAATTTAGGATCTAAAATATGTCAATCCATATATTAGCAATTGATACTTCAACTGAAGCATGTTCTGTTGCTATATGGCGTGATGGAAAAATTTTTAATAAATTTATTTTTTCACCACGTATGCATACACATAAAATATTACCAATGATAGAACAGTGTTTTATTGATTCTAATTTAAATTTGCAACATATTAATGTTTTAGCTTTTGGACGTGGTCCTGGTAGTTTTACTGGTGTTCGTATTTCTGTTGGAATTATTAAAGGATTAGCATTTGGTGCTAATTTACCTATAATAAGTATTTCTTCTTTATTAATAATAGCACAAGGAGCATATAGACAATTAGGTGAAAAAAAAATAATAGTAGCAATGGATGCAAAAATGGGAGATATTTATTCTGCTTGTTATGAATTAAAATCAAATGGTTATTGGTCAGGTGAAGAAACTGAAAAAGTACTTAAACCAGAACAATTTTTAAATAAAATTAATAACTTAAATGGAAAATGGATTACTGTAGGTACAGGTTGGAAAATATATCCTATTTTAAAAATGACAAATTTACATTTATTAGAAAGTATTATTTGTTTACCTGATGCACAAGATATATTACCTTTAGCTTTACAAGCATGGCAAGATGGTAAAATAATTAATGCTGAAGAAGCACATCCAGTTTATTTACATAATAAAATATATTGGAAAAAATTACCTAATAAATAATATTTTTTAAATATTATTTTTTATTTAATAACTGTAAATAAAATATTTTAATTTTAAAATATAAATAAAATTTATGAATATATAATATTATTATTTTAATTTATATTAAATATAATTACAAATTATAAATAATAAAAAATATAATTATTTATAACAATAATTAAAAAAATAAATTTAATTTAAAATTATTTTTATTAATAATTAAATAATTCAATTATTAATTCATGCCATATTTTTTTAATTTCTTTCGTAAAGTTCCACGATTAATATTTAATATTAATGAAGCACGAGTTTGATTTCCACGTGTATATTGCATTACTATATCTAATAATGGTTTTTCTACTTCAGATAATACTAATTTATATAAATCATTAATATCTTGATTATTAAACTGAATAAAATAATTTTTTAATGCTTGCTTAACTGAATCACGTAATGGCTTTTGAGTTATTTTATTTTGTGAATTTACAGTAGCAACAGTTAATGTATTATAATTTACACGTTGATCGAACATAATTATATTAACTCTTTTAATTTATACAAAATTTTTAAAATATATATAATATCTATAAATATTTTCTTATATTGTACAATATTATTTATCTAAGTTAATTATTATTTATATATTTTATTGATATTAAATATTATATTTTAATAATAAACATAAATAATAATTAATTCTTATTTTAAATAATTATAATTTCTTAAAATATTAAATTGGCGGAGTACTGTTAGCAACATTCTATCATACACATATACCTTATTATGGCTGCTTCTTTCCAGACCTGACCAATTTAATAAGTTAGCGCCATAGAAGAGCCAACAGACTCCATTAAATATCTTATATAAATAATATATATTATATATTATTTATATTAAAAAATAATAAAATAAAAATTAAATATTAACATAAATTATATAATATATTAATTTGTATATTTAATAATGCTTATTAATTAAAAAATATTATTAAAAATTGAAATATTAAAAATATTTAAATAATTTATTTTTAAAATAAATATTTTAATATAATAAAAACTATTTAAAATATATTATTACATAAAATACTAAATACTTATACATAATATTATAATAATTTTTAAAAATTATAATAATCATATTGTATTTACTAATATTATTAAATTATATATTAATATTATTAATTAAAAAATCATATCTTCTATGGAAAATTATTTATTTAAACTATTCAACAAATAATATATAATTTTAATGATATTTTATATTAAATTTAAATTTTTTACAATTAAAAATATTATAAATATTAAAAATTACTATATAAATATAATATATAGATATTGTATTTTTTTTATAGCTATAAAATTATTTTTATTTTATTACAATATTTATTTGTTAATATTATTTTTATTCTTTCGTAATTCATTAACATTGTAATTACTATTATTACGACGTTGAGATGATTGTACTTTACTTAATAATTGTATTTGTATTGGTTTATTTAAAATATATGTATGTGTTAAATTATTAAGTAATTTATCTGGTATTCCTTTTGGTAATTCTATTATTGAATATGAAGAAAATAATTTAATATTACCAATATAACGACTACTAATATCAGCTTCATTAGAAATTGCACCAACAATATGACGAACTTCAACTCCATCATCACGACCAACCTCAATGCGATATAATTCCATATTATTATCATAACGTTCACGACGTTTACTACGTTCATAAATACTATTATTACGATGACGATCATTATAAGTATTAAATTCACGTTTTATATGACGAATAGGATCTGGAGGTAAAATTAATGGACGATCACCCTGTGCTATTTTTAATAATACTGAAGCTAAAGTTTCTATATCTATATTATCATTGGTAATTAATTTTGTCAGTAATGCTCGATATTTTTCTAAGTCACTACTTTCTAATTGTTTTTTAATGTTTTTAACAAATTTCATTTGCCGACACTCACTTAAAAGTGTCATCGTTGGTAATTTAATTTCAATAATAGGTTGCTTCATAGTGCGCTCAATATTACGTAATAATCTACGTTCTCGATTATCCACAAATAAAATTGCTCGTCCAGCTCTACCAGCTCTACCAGTACGACCAATTCTATGCACATAAGATTCTACATCCATTGGTATATCATAATTAATAACTAAACTAATACGATCAACATCTAAACCACGCGCTGCAACATCGGTAGCAATTAATATATCAAGACGACCATCTTTTAAACGTTCTAATGTTTTCTCACGTAGTGATTGATTCATATCACCATTTAGAGCTGAACTATTATATCCACTGCGTTCAAGAGCTTCAGCAACTTCTAATGTAGCATTTTTAGTTCGAACAAAAATAATTGCTGCATCAAAATTTTCAACTTCTAAAAAACGAATTAATGCTTCGTTTTTGCGTATTCCACAAACTAACCAATAACTTTGAGTAATATCTGGACGCGTCATAATACTGGATTTAATATTAATCTCTTTTGGTGATTTCATAAATTTACGAGTAATACGCCGAATAGCTTCCGGCATAGTAGCAGAAAATAATGCTGTTTGATGATCAATTGGAATCTTACTCATAATATTTTCTACATCTTCAATAAACCCCATTCGCAACATTTCATCTGCCTCATCAATAACTAATCCTTGTAAATATGATAAATTTAATGTCCCACGTTTCAAATGATCTAATAATCGACCTGGTGTTCCCACTACAATTTGCGGACCTTTCTTAAGTATACGAAATTGTAAATCATAACGCTGTCCACCATATAACGCTACTACAATAATTGAACGTGTATATTTAGAGAATTCACTCATAGCTTCTGAAACTTGTATAGCTAATTCACGCGTTGGAGTCAATACTAATATCTGAGGATATTTTAATTTATGATCTATATTATTTAGTAATGGCAAACCAAAAGCTGCTGTTTTACCACTACCAGTTTGTGCTATACCTAGTACATCTCGTCCATTCAATAAATAAGGAATACATTTTTGTTGAATTGGTGATGGTTTTTTATAACCAAGATCATTTAATACAGAAAGAATTGTTGTCGATAAGCCTAAATTAGCAAAAGATATTTCTGTTTTATTAATCATGTAAATGTACCTCATTAATTACGATGGCCAGTTTACATAACTATGCGAAAACTATTTCGATTATTTTACTTAAAATGTGAACTGGCGCAAATTATATTATTAAATAAATAATAAGTTTTTATTATAATTAATAAAAACTTAAAACAATTATGATATACTTTTTATTATATAAATTATGAAAATTATATCTTATATCTAACCTAAAAAGTTATTATAATTAAGCATATCTATAATAGATAAAATTATATGTATTATTTTAAATAATTACTCTAAACTATAATAATATTATATTTTTATTTTATTCTGTAAATTTAAGTAATTTTACTTAAATAAATTTAATTATATTTTATTTTTATAATTTTTAGATTATTTATAATAAGATATACATTATCTGTAATTATTTTATAATTATCTATTTATTTATTACATAAAACTATAAAAATTAAAAATAATTATTTAAATATTATTAATAAAATATTAATAAATAATACTTAAATAATTAATATTTTACACAATAATATAAAATTATAATAAAATAATTAATAAGTAATAAATTTTTAGATTAATGAATATCAAAAAATTAAATTAAATACTCAATAATTAATGTTAAAATTATTTTTTATAAAACATTTTTTATAAAATTAAAAATTTCTCAAATATAAAAATACAATAATTAATATAATAGTAAAATTATTATATACTAAAATCTTTAATTTAAAATTATAATACAACATATTATATTTATATAAAATATATAAATTCATAATAAATTTTTTAACATTTAAAATTTAATATATATTAAAATAATATTATAATTTATTTTATAAAATAAATTATAATAAAATAATTAAATTAAATTTTTTTACTTAATTTTTAATAATTGTTACTAATAAGAAATAATATAATATAAAGTTAAATATAAAATAATTTATTTTAATATACTATAACTATTAATATTAGTTATTAAAAACTAAGTATATACTCTTTTAAATAATATTTAATTTTATAATAAATTATTATAAAATTTATATTTTTATTTTAATTAATTTTATAGCTAGAAACTGCTTCTTTAATACTAATTCTGATACGACCTTGACGATTAATTTCTAATACTTTAACTAATACTTCTTGACCTAATTGTAAATAATCAGTAATCTTTTCTACTCTTTTTTCTGACACATGAGAAATATGTACTAAACCTTCTTTACCACCATTAATAGAAACAAAAGCACCAAAATCAACAATACGAGTAACCTTTCCTTGATAAATACAACCAACTTCAACTTCAGCAGTAATATTTTTAATTCGACTAATTGCTAATTCTACTTTAAAAATATCAGTTGCTGCAATTTGTATGGTACCATCATCATTAATTTCAATAATAGTACCAGTTTCTTCAGTTAATGACCTAATAACTGAACCACCTTTACCTATAATATTTTTAATCTTGTTAGGATTAATATGCATAGTATGAATACGAGGCGCAAATTTAGAAATATTTTCACGTGGTTTATTAATAACTTCTTCCATAATATTTAAAATATGTAAACGTGCATCTTTTGCCTGATTTAATGCAACTTCTATAATTTTACGTGTAATACCATCAATTTTAATATCCATTTGTAAAGCACTAACACCTTCTCTACTGCCAGCTATTTTAAAATCCATATCACCTAAATGATCTTCATCACCTAATATATCAGAAAGTATAACAAAATTATCATATTCTTTTACCAATCCCATTGAAATACCAGCTATTGATTCTTTAATAGGAACGCCAGCATCCATTAAAGCTAGTGATGCTCCACAAATTGAAGCCATAGAAGAAGATCCATTAGATTCAGTAATCTCAGAAACAATACGAACTGTATAAGGAAACTCTAATTTATTCGGCATAACTGCTAACATACTACGCTTAGCTAAACTACCATGACCAATTTCACGACGTTTTGGTGAACTCATCATACCAGTTTCACCAACTGAATAAGGAGGGAAATTATAATGGAATAAAAAACGATCCATATATTCGCCAATTGACTCATCAATAACTTGTGCATCACGTTCAGTACCTAATGTTACTGTAACTAATGCCTGAGTTTCTCCACGAGTAAATAATGATGAACCATGAGTACGAGGTAATACACTAGTACGAGCATCAATGGTTCGTACCATATCTTTTTTTCTACCATCAATTCTTAGTTCACCTTTTAATATTCTAGTACGAACAACTTTTCTTTCTAAAATAGAAAAAAGTTCTTTTATTTCAATAGAATCTAAAGATTTATTTTCTTCTAAAATTCTATTAATAACATTTTCTTTAATTAAATTAATATTAGCATAACGTTGTTGCTTTTCAATAATACAATAAGCATCTCCTAATTGTTTTTCTGCTAATTCAGAAATAAAATTATATAATTCAATATTAATTACTTTAGGTTCATATTCCCATTTTACTTTACCAATTTTTGATGTCAAAATATTAATATTTTTAATTACTATTTGCTGTTGTTCATGACCAAAAATAATTGCACCAAGAATTTGTTCTTCTTTCAATAAATCAGATTTAGACTCAATCATTAAAACTGCGCTTGAAGTACCTACTACAACTAAATCTAAGCGACTACATTTTAATTCATCAATAGAAGGATTTAAAATATATTTATCATTAATATAACCAACACGAGATGCACCAATTGGGCCATTAAATGGAATCCCAGATAAAGATAATGTAACAGATGCACCAATAATAGCAACGATATCTGGATGAACTTGTGGATTAATAGATACAACAGTAGTAATAATTTGTATCTCATTAGCAAATCCCTTTGGGAATAAAGGACGAATTGCACGATCAATAAGCCTAGAAATTAATATCTCATTTTCACTAGGCCGTCCTTCGCGACGAAAAAAACTACCTGGAATTCGACCAGAAGCATAATATCGTTCTTGATAATTAACTGTTAATGGGAAAAAATCTTTTTCTTCTTTTACTTTTTTTTGTCCAACAACAGTAACAAATACAGATGTATCATCTATATTAATCATAACAGCAGCAGTAGCTTGACATGCCATTATACCAGTTTCAATAGTTACAATATGTTGACCATATTTGAATTTATGTACAATAGGATTAATCAAAATAATACCCCCTTCTTTAAGAATTATGTATTTAAATAATAATATTGATGTATTTTTTATTTTCATTATTCAATTATTAATAATGAAATTAAGTATTTATTAATTTCATTAATTAAGTATTTTTATTAATCTTACTAACAAATTATAATGAAAAATTAATATTATTTATAAGTAAAATATTATATTGTATTAAAATAAAGGGGCTTTACTAGCCCCTTTATTTTAATAAAACTAATTTTAACGACGCAATCCTAATTTTTCAATAAGCCCAGTATAACAAATAATATTTTTACGCTTTAAATAACTTAAATGCTTGCGACGTTGTGCAACCATTCTTAATAATCCTCGTCGACTATGGTAATCTTTTTTATGTACCATAAAATGTTTTTGTAAATGATTAATTTGTGAAGTTAATAAAGCAATTTGAACTTTACTAGAACCAGTATCATTTTTATAATGACCATAATCAGCAATAATTTGTAGTTTTACTACAGCACTTAAAGACATAAATAACTCCAAATTTGTCATCAAATATAATATGGTAAATTTATAATATAACTTCCTAAAAAACAAAATCTTATTTATTTTATTCTCTAATAAATTATAAGGCAAGACAACATTTAAATTATATCATATATTTCTTACTACTAAACGACGAGGAACTATAATATTTTTTTTCTTTATTTCAGCAATACCAATAAATTTTCTCATGTTACCTTCTGTTACTCTAACTTTACTTCCTAATTTAAGATTGTTATCTATAACAATAATTGACTGACCTTGTTTAAAATAAGTTGCGATAAATAACGAAATATTAACTTCAGGTAAATGATTAACTATTGCATCTATTGGCAATAATAAAGAATCTAATTGTTTTTCTAAAGATATTCCTTTCAACTCTGCTTGCTGTTTAAGAATATATAATTTATTTATTGTTACCATTTGTTCGATAGAATAATTAGCTATTTGTAATCGTCTTAAAGAAATTATATGAGCACCACAACCTAATAATTCACCCAAATCATCAATAATAGTTCTTATATAAGTCCCTTTAGAACAATGAATAATTAATTCAAGTTTATTTTCTTTCCAAGATTTAAATTGTAAATCATAAATATTAATAGACCTACCTTTTCGTTCAATGTTAATGCCTTTACGAGCATATTTATAAAGTGGTTTACCATTATATTTAAGTGCAGAATACATTGGTGGTATTTGAATTAAATTACCACGAAATGTATCTAATGTTTTATTAAGTTGATTTTGTGTTATTTCAACTGGACGCTGACAAATTATTTTGCCATAAGAATCTAAAGTATCAGTGCGTTGTCCTAAACGAGCAATAACATAATAACGTTTATCAGAATTAAGTAAAAATTGTGAAAATTTAGTTGCTTCACCTAAACAAATAGGTAACATTCCAGTTGCAATAAAATCAAGTGTTCCAGTATGACCGGCTTTTTTAGCATTAAATAAACGACGCACTTTTTGTAAAGCATCATTAGATAAAAGTTCTGTAGGTTTATCTAATAATAATACTCCATGAACTTCACGATATAAATAATTTTTCATTATTTATTATCTATAATTATATGGATAACGTTTTTTATCATCATTAATTATATTATTGATTAAGTTAGATATACGCATGCCTTCAATGAAAGAACTATCATAAAAAAACATTAATTTAGGAATAATACGCAAACGCATAGATTTGCTTAATAAAAAACGAATATATTTAGATACATTACTATTTAATAAATTAATATTATTCTTAATTTCATCTATTTCGAATTCTTGACCTGATTTTGTTAAAAAAGTTACAAATACTTTAGCATAAGAAAAATCACTAGAAACCTCCACTAATGAAACAGTAACCATTTTAATATATGGATTTTTGATTTCTTGATTAAAAATAATAGAAATTTTTTTTTGTAATTCTTTAGCAATACGCTTAGCACGACCAAATTC
Organism: Arsenophonus endosymbiont of Ceratovacuna japonica; assembly: GCA_024349725.1. GTDB lineage: Bacteria > Pseudomonadota > Gammaproteobacteria > Enterobacterales > Enterobacteriaceae > Arsenophonus. Next base: position 423,648 of record AP026064.1, on the reverse strand, counting down.
TTTTATCATTATGGCAATGTCTCCGCATATAAATATAACTAATATAAAATATTATATATTATTTTAATATTTTATTTATTATAATTTATATATAAATATATAATATTTATTATTTTTAAATAAATATTTAATATAATTTAATTATTTTATACTAATTTTTTTATTATATATAATATTTTATCATATAAATATATTTATTTTATATAATTAATATATATTTTATAATATTATATTTATATATATTTTTATCTATTAAATATAAAAACTAATAATATTGTATATTTATATATTGAAACAATATAAAAATAATAAAAATATAATTATTTCATAATATTTATAATTTAAATTATTATTTATAATATTTTATTAAAAAAACTATAATATTAATTATAGTTTTTTAATATGTAAAGAAAATAATATATTAATTATCAATAGAATGTTTTAATTCGATAATTTCAAATACTTCTATTATATCACCAATATGCATATAATTATAATTTTTTACACCAATTCCACACTCCATATTATTACGTACTTCATTAACATCATCTTTAAATCTACGTAATGATTCTAATTTTCCTTCATAAATAACAACGTTATCACGCAATATTCGTATAGGATTATTGCGTTTAATTATTCCTTCAATAACTATACAACCAGCAATTGTACCAAATTTAGGTGATTTAAATATATTGCGAACTTCTGCCAAACCTATAATTTGTTGTTTATATTCATTTAAAAGCATCCCATTTATTATCTGTTTCATCTCATTTATAATATTATAAATAATTGAATAATAACGTAAATTTAAATTTTCACTTTCTATAATTCGTTTTGCTGCAGAATCAGCGCGAACATTAAAACCAATAATAATAGCATTAGAAGCTATAGCTAATGTAGCATCTGTTTCTGTAATACCACCTACCCCTGAACTAATAATTTTTACCTTTACTTCATTAGTTGATAATTTTTGTAATGAATTAATAATAGCTTCACAACTACCTTGCACATCTGTTTTCAATACAATATTTAATTCAAAAATTTTAGAATCTTCTATGTTAGTAAATATATTTTCTAGTTTTAATTTTTGTTGACGTGCTAATTTATTTTCACGAAATTTATTTTGACGATAAATAGCAACCTCACGTGCTTTTTTTTCATCACGGACAACATTTATTTTATCGCCTATTAATGGCATATTTGATAATCCAAGAATTTCTACTGGAATTGACGGGCCTGCAGACTGAATATCTTTACCTAACTGATTACGCATTGCACGAATACGACCATACTCAAAACCACATAATACAATATCACCTTTATTAAGAGTCCCTTCTTGAACTAATACAGTTGCAGCAGAACCTCTACCTTTATCTACATAGGACTCAATAACAATACCACTTGCCATACCATTATGAATTGCTTTTAGTTCTAATATTTCAGATTGTAATATAATTGCTTCTAATAATTCACTAATACCTATCCCTTTTTTTACAGAAATATTAACAAATTGATTTTCTCCACCCCATTCTTCAGCTACAATACCATATTGTGATAGCTCATTTTTTATGCTATTAATATCAACACCATGTTTATCAATCTTATTAATTGCGACAATAATAGGTACATTAGCAGCTTTAGCATGTTGTATAGCTTCTATTGTCTGAGGCATTACACCATCATCTGCTGCAATAACTAAAATAACAATATCAGTTACTTTAATTCCTCTAGCACGCATTAAAGTAAATGCAGAATGTCCTGGTGTATCTAAAAAAGTAATCATACCTTTGTTTGTTTTAACATAATAAGCACCTATGTGCTGAGTAATTCCACCAGCTTCTGCTGATATAACCTTTGTAGAACAAATATAATCAATTAATGAAGTTTTACCATGATCAACATGCCCCATAATTGTAACTATTGGTGCTCGTGGTTCTGCAATTAATTGACCTATATTACGATCATTTAAAATAGATTCTTCCAGATCATTTTCTCTACGTAAAATAACTTTATGACCCATTTCTTCTGCAATAAGTTGTGCCATTTTTTGATTAATAACTTGATTAATAGTTACCATCATACCCATTTTCATAATAATCTTAACAACTTGAGATACCTTTACTGCCATCTTATTTGCTAACTCACCAACTGAAATAGTTTCACCAATTACAACCTCACGATTAATAACTGTAATTGGCTTTATAAAACTTTGATGCAATAAACTAACTTTTTTTTGTTTAATTTTATTTTTATTTGTACGACTAACCACTCGCTCTACTTCACGATCAGTTTTTTCATAATGTTTATTATTTTTTTTATGCCTAATAGATTTTTTACTTACTTTATTTCTAGCACGACGACCTTCTTCTTTAGCATCATTTTCATCTTCTGCTTCACGAGCATGACGATAAGTAGTAGTATGATAATCTACATTATCTTCTATTTCATCATTATTATTCCAAATATTAATATTTTCTTCTGCCATACGACGCGCTTCTTCAGAAACTCGTTTAGCTTCAGCTTCAACTTTTTTCTGTATTTTTTCTTCAACTTTACGTTTAATATTTGCCGCTTCAGCTTCTAGACGTTGTTTTTCAAAATTAACGGATGAATCTTGATTAGATTTAGATATTTTTTGATTATTTTTACTTTTCTTCAATTTTTCTTTTTCCGTTAATTCGAATTTTACTTGTTCTTTTTTTTCTTTCTTAACTCGTTCTATTACTTTATCTTTTTCTAAGATATTACAATCAATATATATACGTTTTTTACGAACTTCAATATTAATTAATTTATTTTTTCCACTAATACTAGGAATATTTAATGTACTTCTAGTTTTTCGTTGTACTGTTAATTTGCCAATTTGGTTATTTATTATACCATCTTTACGATTTAAATACTTAAGTAAAATTTCTTTCTCATTTTGAGTAACAGCATCATATTCATTTTTCTTTATCCCAGCATTAGCAAGTTGTTTTACTAAACATTCAACTGAAGTTTTAATATCTGCTGCTAATGATTTTACAGTTTTATCTGCCATTCTGTTCCTTCCTACTACGAATTATTTTGCATTATTACCAAACCAGCAAATATTGCGTGCAGCCATAATAATTTTACCAGCTTGTTCATTATTTAACCATTTTTCAATATCTCTTAGATCATCTATTCCTTGTTCTGCAAGATCTTCCAATGTACAAATACCATGAGCAGCGAGATTTATTGCCAATGTATAACTCATATCTGGTAAATTCAATAAATCTTCAGTTGGCTGATTATTTTCTATAATCTTTTTTTGAGCTAATTCAAATGTAGTTAATGTTTCTCTTGCTTTTTCACGTAAAACTTTAATTATTTTCTCATCAATTCCAATTTCTAATAGTTCATTAATTGGTACATAAGCTAATTCTTCTAATGTAGAAAAACCTTTTTTAATAAGATTAAAAGCAAGTTTTTCATCAATATTAAGATATTTAACAAAAGAATGAATTGATTCATGAATTTCTGCTTGATGTTTAATTTCAAGCTCTTTAGAAGTTATTACATTTAGTTCCCATTTATCATTTTCTTGATGCTTCTTCAATAATTTAGAAGCTAAACGAACATTTTGTCCATTACGACCAATTGCTTGAGCTAAATTACTACTTTCTACAGCAATATCCATAGTACATTTATCTTCATCAACAACAATAGACTCAATATCAGCTGGTGCCATAGCATTAATTACAAATTGCACAGGATTATCATCCCATAAAATAATATCAATACGTTCACCATTAAGTTCACTTGATACTGCTTGTACTCTTGCGCCACGCATTCCAACACAAGCACCTATTGGATCAATACGCTTATTATTTGTTTTTACAGCAATTTTTGAACGCAATCCAGGATCACGAGATACTGCTTTTATTTCAATAATTTCTTCATTAATTTCAGGTACTTCTATGCGAAATAATTCTACTAACATTTCAGAGCAAGAGCGACTAACAAATAACTGTGCTCCACGTGTTTCTGAACGTACATCATATAATATACCTCGCATATGGTCACCTAATCGAAAATTTTCACGTAATAATATATCTTCACGTAAAATTATTGCTTCAGCATTATTACCTAAATCTAAAATAATATTTTCACGATTTATTTTCTTTACTATTCCAGTAATAATATTACCTTTTTGCCCATAAAATTGCTCAACAATCATCTCTCTTTCAGCTTCACGAACCTTTTGAACAATAACTTGTTTTGCTGTTTGAGTAGCAATACGATCAAATATAACAGACTCTATTTGATCTTCTATATAATCACCTAAATTAATATTTGGATCTTCAAATCTTACTACATCTAAAGTAATTTCACGCGTTGGTAACATAACTTCATCAACTACTAACCAACGTCTAAATGTATCAAAATTTCCAGTTTTACGATCAATACTAACTCGAATATCAATATCTTGTTCATATTTTTTTCTGGTAGCTGTTGCTAATGCTATTTCAATCGCTTCAAATATTTTTTCGCGAGGAAGAGATTTTTCATTAGAAACTGCTTCCACAACAGCCAGAATTTCTTTATTCATCCTAGTTGCCTCATTAAACTTTATTAGAATACTAAATTAGCTTTTTTAATATCTTCTAATATAAATACCTCATCTTTATTATCCACAGTAACTGTTATGATTTTATTATCAACATTTTTAATTATACCTTGATATTTTCGATGATTATAAATTATTTTTCTTAATATTAATTTTACTTTTCTACCAATAAAACTCTGATAATGCTCAATAGTAAATAATGGACGTTCAAGTCCAGGCGAAGATACTTCTAAATTATATGAGTTTAATATCAAATTTTTAAAATCTAATGTATTATTTATCTTATAACTAACAATTGCACAATCATTAATAGTAAGATTGTTTTTATTATCAATATAAACACGTAATATAGAAATACGTGCTCGTATAAATTCTAAACCAATAAATTCAAAATTTAAAGATTCTACTAATACTGAAATCATCGATGTTAATTTTTTCTCTAATATAGACAAATGACCACCCCCTTTTTTTACATATATATTAAAGTGTTACAATTTAGTAATTCTATTTAAATAATAAAAAACCCCGAAAATCGGGGCTTTATGCAACTGGACCCTATACACTGCCAGTAGATTTAACATTTAACTTAATATTCTTATAAATATAATATAAAATAAAATATATAAATATATCATATATTAAAATATGGTTGCGGGAGCCGGATTTGAACCGACGACCTTCGGATTATGAGCCCGACGAGCTACCATGCTGCTCCATCCCGCGTATTTATAATTTTTTAAATTTTATACTAATAAAATACAAAACACAAGATATCTTTTAAAATGGTACCGAGAACGGGAATTGAACCCGTACGCTATTATATAAGCACTACCACCTCAAGATAGCGTGTATACCAATTTCACCACCTCGGTATATTAATAAATAATTTTAATTTAATTAGGAATATCTTTTGTTAATACTATAGGATGAACAAAATCTCCTGCTAATTTAGTATCCTGTATAAGCATAGGTTTAGTAATATTTTCCCATTTATTATTAATTACATTTTTTTTAGAAGTTAAATTACCTAAAATTAAACTTATAACAAAAAATAATATTGCAAAAATTGCTGTTAATCTAGTTATAAAATTACTTGAACCTAATGAACCAAATAATGTTTCAGAAGCACTTATACTAAATGAAGATCCAATATCAATACCTTTTGATTGTTGTAATATAATCATACAAATTAAAGCAATTGAAACTAACAAAAAAATAAATAAAAGAGTTACATACATATCTAAATACCTACTATAATAAAAAATTTTAAAAAACTATTTATTTTAAATTATTCTTTTAAATTATTACTTTAATAAATAATTTAAATATTAATCAAATATTAATTAATAATCAAGATTATTTTATTATAATATATATTAATAATTAATTAATAATTTATAATATAAAATTTATATAATAATTTTATTTTATAAAAAATATTTTATTTTATTTCTTTAATAACTTCAGTAATCCAATTAGCCATTTTTATAACTTGTTTTTTATTCTTTCCTTCTACCATAATTCGAATTAAAGGTTCAGTACCTGATTTACGTAATAACACTCTTCCTATTCCATATAATTCTCTTTCTACTTTATTAACTATATTTTGAATATGCTCTGTAGCTAATGGATTATTATTACCTGAAAAATGTACATTTAATAATACTTGTGGCATTAATTTAATTTTGTAATAAAGATCATAAAGACTTATATTATTATGAATCATAATACTTAAAACTTGTAAACTAGCAATAATACCATCACCTGTAGTTGTTTTATCTAATAAAATAATATGACCAGAATTTTCTGCACCAATATGCCATCCTTGTTCTTGTAGTTTTTCAATAATATAACGATCACCAACTTTTGTTCGTATAAAAGGTATATCTAATTGTTGTAAAGCTAATTCTAAGCCCATGTTACTCATTAATGTACCAACTACACCGCCATGTAATTGACCATTTTGAAATGCATCATATGCAATAATATAAAGAATTTGATCTCCAGTTACTATATTTCCATAATGATCAACCATTATTACCCGATCACCATCACCATCAAAAGCAAGACCAATATCTGCTTTTTCTTCTACAACATGTTTTTGTAATAACATAACTTCAGTTGCTCCACATCCATGATTAATATTTAATCCATCTGGTTCACAACCAATTGTTATAACTTCTGCACCAAGATCACTTAAAATTTTTGGTGCAATATGATATGTTGCACCGTTAGCGCAATCTAAAACTATTTTTAAACCACTTAAACTCTGATTACTAGGAAATGTACTTTTGCAATATTCTATATATATTCCAGCAGCATCAATAATACAACTTGCTCTCCCTAATTCATATGATTCAACACAAGTTAATGGTTTATTTATTTCTATTTCAATCTCTTTTTCTATATCATCTGACAATTTAGTTCCATGAATAGAAAATAATTTAATACCGTTATCATAATATGGATTATGAGAAGCAGAAATTACAATACCAGCTTCTACACTAAATATTCGTGTTAAATAAGCAATTGCTGGTGTAGGCATTAGTCCAGTAAATACAACTGATAATCCAGCCGCAGAAAGACCAGCTTCTAAAAAATTCTCTAACATATAACCTGAAATTCGTGTATCTTTACCTATAATAATTTTACGAGAACCATTTCTAGATAAAACTTTACCTACTGCCCAGCCTAATTTAAAAAAAAATCAGTAGTAATTGGTTTTTTTCCTACTTTGCCACGGATACCATCAGTACCAAAATATTTGTGATTACTCATAATAATTTTTTTCCTTTTCTAAAAAAGTCTCTTTGATAATTTTTATAGCCTGTGCAGTTTCTTTTACATCATGAGTACGAATAATACATGCACCCTTCATAATTGCAATAACTGCACATACAATACTACCAATGAGACGTTCTTTTAATGGAAGATTTAATAATATACCAATCATAGATTTACGTGAAATTCCAACAAGTATCGGTAATCCTAAACTATGCAATTCATTTAATTTTGATAATAATTTATAATTATACGAAACATTTTTACCAAATCCAAAACCTGGATCAATAATTAAACGATTTTTTGTAATGCCAGCTTTTTTACAACGATTTATTTCATATAATAAATATTGTTTTATTTCTATAACTATATTTTTACAATTATACATTTGATGTTTTATTTTAGATTGATTTAATATATGCATAATACAAATTAATAACCCTGTTTTAGCAGCAGTTTCTAATGCATTAGGTTCATGTAATGAACGAATATCATTAATAATATGTACACCTGCTTTAGCTGCCTCTTCCATAACAACAGCTTTAGATGTATCAATAGAAATCAAAATATTAAAACGATTAACTATTGCTTCAATTATTGGAATAACTCTATCAAGTTCTTGTTGCAAACTAACTTTATTAGCACCAGGACGAGTTGATTCACCACCAATATCAATAATTGTGGCACCATATTTAATCATATTAGATGTATGCTGAAGAGCATAATTATAATTATTATATATTCCGCCATCATAAAAAGAATCTGGGGTAATATTTAATATTCCCATAATAATTGGATGATTAAGATCAAGATTTATTTTTTTAGTAACAATTTTCATAATATACCTAATTAATCGATAAAATATTAATATTAATTATTTATTATTAATTAATTTTATAGAAATAATTAATTATTATTTATTTCTTTTTTATATTATTATTATCATTATTTTCATGTATATTATCTTGATTATCAATAATAGAGATATTATTTTTTAAACTTTCTTCTTGTGATAAAGATTTGTTAGTAGAATTATTACTACTATCATTAATATCCCAACCAACTGGAATTCTAACAGAACGACGATTCATTAAATCATCAATTTGATTTGCATCAATAGTTTCATACTTCATTAATGCATCCTTCATTGCATGCATAATATCCATATGATCACTTAAAATTTTGCGAGCTCTTTTATAATTACGATCAATAATAACCTTAATTTCTTCATCGATTGCTCTAGCAGTTTCATCTGATATATGATTAACTTTAGCAACTGAACGACCTAAAAAAACTTCGCTTTCTTCTTCTGCATATAGTAATGGTCCTAATTTCTCAGAAAATCCCCATTGAGTTACCATATTTCTAGCAATATTAGTTGCTATTTTAATATCATTTGAAGCGCCAGTAGATACTTTTTCTAAACCATAAATAATTTCTTCTGCTAACCTTCCACCATAAAGTGTAGAAATTTGACTTTCTAACTTTTGTATACTTATACTGATTTGATCACTTCCTGGTAAAAAAAATGTTGCACCTAATGCGCGCCCACGAGGTATAATTGTTATTTTATGAATAGGATCATGCTCTGGAACAATACGTCCAATAATAGCATGACCAGCTTCATGATAAGCAGTTAATTCTTTTTGTTCTTCTGTCATAACCATAGAACGTCGCTCAGCTCCCATTATAATCTTATCTTTTGCTTTTTCAAATTCTATCATACTAACAACAGATTTATTTATGCGAGCTGCAAAAAGAGCTGCTTCATTAACTAAATTAGATAAATCAGCACCAGAAAAACCAGGTGTACTTCTAGCTAACACTAAAACATCAACATTATGATCTAATGGTACACGATGCATGTGTACTTTCAAAATTTGTTCTCGACCACGTACATCAGGCAAACCAACTATAACTTGACGATCAAAACGACCAGGACGTAATAATGCTGGATCTAATACATCAGGACGATTGGTTGCTGCTATAACAATAATTCCTTCATTACCTTCAAATCCATCCATCTCTACTAACATTTGATTTAAAGTTTGTTCACGCTCATCATGACCACCACCTAAACCTGCACCACGTTGACGACCAACCGCATCTATTTCATCAATAAAAATAATACAAGGAGCAGATTTTTTAGCTTGTTCAAACATATCTCTAACACGAGAAGCGCCAACACCAACAAACATTTCAACAAAATCTGAACCAGAAATAGTAAAAAATGGAACTTTTGCTTCACCAGCAATTGCTTTTGCTAATAACGTTTTACCTGTACCAGGTGGTCCAACCATTAAAATTCCTTTAGGTATTTTACCACCTAATTTTTGAAAACGACCAGGTTCGCGTAAATATTCAACTAATTCACTAACTTCTTCTTTTGCTTCATCACAACCAGCAACATCAGCAAAAGTAGTTTTAATTTGATCTTCTGTTAACATACGTGCTTTACTTTTACCAAAAGACATAGCACCTTTTCCGCCACCTCCTTGCATCTGACGCATAAAAAAAATCCAAACCCCAATTAATAATAACATTGGAAACCATGAAATAAAAATAGTTGCTAAGAAACTTTGTTCGTGAGGAGGTTCACCAATAATAATAACATGCCTTTCAAGTAAAGTATCTAATAATCTTGGATCATCTTTTACTGGAATATAAGTAACGTAACTATTATTATCAGTTTTTTTAACAATAATTTCACGATCAGAAATATGAACCTCACGTATCTGATCCTGAGTTAACTCATTCATAAAGGTAGAATAATCCACCCTGCGACTACTTAAATCACTAGGACCAAAGCTCTGAAACAGAGACATTAAAACTACAGCAATAACTACCCAAAGAATAAGGTTTTTCGCCATGTCGCTCAATGAATAAACCTCTTTATTACAAGTATATTAAATAATAACATACAGGATACTATATTTTACGTCCTGTAGCTACAATATATACTTCACGTGAACGTGATCGTGAAGCATCTGGTTTACGAATTTTAACTTTTAAAAATAAAGAACGAATTTTTGTTAGATATTCATTAAAACCTTCTCCTTGAAATGATTTAATAATAAAACTTCCTTCAATTGCTAATATATCATACCATATATCTAATACTAATTGAATTAAATGTATAGAACATGATATATCTACTGTAGATATTCCACTTATATTTGGAGACATATCTGACATAACAACATGAATTTTTTTATTACCTATAAGTTTAAGTAATAATCTTAATATTTTATTATCTCTAAAATCTCCTTGTAAAAAATCAACACCAACTATGGGATTCATTGATAATAAATCACATGCAATAACTCGTCCCATATGACCAACTTTACTTGCTGCATATTTAGACCAACCACCAGGAGATGAACCTAAATCAATAACAGTCATACCATGTTTAAATATTTTATCACTTTTCTGTATCTGATCTAATTTAAACCATGCTCGTGAACGAAAGTTTTTTTTTTGTGCTTGAATAACATATTTATCATTAAAATGCTCAATTAACCAACGATTAGAATTGATTAAATATCTTTTATTAGTCATAATTTTTTTAAATTATATTTATAAAATAATATCATTTTATTATTTTAAATATACTAATTTATAAAATTTGTTATAATAAATTATAATAATAAAATTTAGTATTTAATATATTATTAGAATAAAATAATTATTTTAATTAAAAAATAAATATAATATTTTAAATTTTTAATTTACATTATACAAGTAACTTATAATAATAAATAATAATATTTATATTTAAAATATTTTAGTCAAAATATAATATTTATTACATTAAAAATTTATTTAAATAAAAATAATAAATAAATATTATAAAATTAAAATTTTATAAATAATATTATTATAAGCAAATAATTTTATCAATATATAAATTTCAAAAAAAATTTTTAATTTTTTATTATTATAAATAACAAAAAATTATTTTAATTAAATAAATTTTTAATATATAAAATACTATTTTTATTATAAAATAACATTATTTTTACTTTAAATTTATTTAAAAATACAATATTTTAAAATAAAAATTAAATATATTCTACTTGTAAAATTTTATATTTAACTTTTCCGCCAGGAGTAATAATTACAACTATATCATATATAGTTTTACCTATTAATCCTCTAGCTATTGGTGAATTAATAGAAATAAGATCTTCTTTAATATTAGATTCATCATCACCTACAATGCGATAAATATATTTTTTATTTATCATTATATTTAATACAGTGACTGTTGAACCAAATATTACACGACCATCGTATTGCATTTTTTTTACATCAATAATCTGTGCATTAGATAACTTATCCTCAATATCTTTAATTCGTTTTTCATAAAACCATTGCTGTTCACGTGCTGCATGATATTCTGCATTTTCTTTTAAATCACCATATTCACGTGCTTCTGCAATAGAAGCAATAATTTCAGGACGACGAATATTTTTTAAAAATTCTAATTCTTTACGTAATTTTTCTACACCATATACTGTCATTGGAATTCGTTTCATTAATAAATTCCTCTAATTAATCTTAAATAAAATTATGTATCTTACTAATTTTTCTTATTAAAAAAATTATCAGATCTAAAAATTAATATTTTAAATAAATAAAATAGCAAAATTTATTAATTATTAACTTACTATTTTATTAATTTATTATTTAATTAATAATTATAATATAAATTTAATGCAAAATTATGATTTAATTATTTTTTGAAAATATTTTAATATATATTATATTTATTTTTTATAAACTTTTATTTATTATAAAATAAAAATTTATAAAATTTTTAAATTAAATTTTTATATTAAAATAATAATTTAAATTATATAATAAAATATTTGTTATAAATTTAATATAATTACTATTAATATCTAATTATTAATAATATAAATAATAAATTAATTTTAATTATTATTTTTATTAACAATTAATAATATTATAAAAATAGTTTTTATAATTGTTTGTATTTTTTATTACTAAAAATTTTTATTATTATATTAATAAATAATTTAAATTATATAAATATTATTTAATATTTAATAAATATATATTAATTATTTTTTTAATTATAATAATTTTAAATTTAACCTTATAATTATAATAATTATACTATATTTTATATTTATTTAAATTAATAAAATTTTTTATTTTATAAATAACATTTATTATATTACTTACTAATTAAAATTTATTATAATTATAAATTTATAAATAAAATATATAATTTTATAAATAAATTATTATTACAATATAATTATTATTATAATATAATAATAATTATGATTATTTTTTATTTTAAATTATTATAATATTTATAACTATATTTTATAAATATAATAAATAATACAATATTTTATAATCATTAATTATTATTAATATACTTAATATAAATTTAATTAAAATATTATTAATAATATTTTAATTAAATTTATTGAAATAAATATAAAAAATTTAATTTTAAATATTTTATTATAAAAATAATTTTTATAATAAAATTTTTTAATATTTAAAATTTTTATATAAAATAAATAAATATAAATATTACTAAAATAATATATATTATTATATATATTTAATAATTAATATTATTAATATATTTATATTTTTATAAAATATATTTTAAAAAATCTTTAATATAAATATTATTTATTAAATAAACATCTCTTAACTAAATTAACAAAATTTTATTTACTATTTATAATATACAATAATATATTTTTAAATAACAATTAAAATAATTATATATTATAAATTTCATATATATTTTATATTAAATAAAATAATAGTATAAATATTTTATTAAAAATAAATTATACTAAAAAATTAAAATATAATTTTATACTAATTTAATAATATGTAATAAAATATAATAATTATATTAATATGTTATTTAAAATATAATATTATTAACTTAATTAAATGTAGAATTATTTATATTTTAGATATAAATATATTTTTAGAATTATAATTTTTTATTACATTTTATTAATTTTAAATAATATTTTATATTTAATAAAATTACGAATTAAAAATAATGAAATTTAATAATAATAGCATAATATAAAACAATTCAAATTTATAGTATAAAAATAAATATTATATAACAAATAATAATAATTATTAAATTTAATTTATAACATAATTTATTTTTCAATAAAATTATAAAATTAATAATAAAATAAAAATAATTTATAATAAATTCATAGTTAATAAATTCAAATAAATAATAATTTATAATTAATATTAATTATATAATAATATATAAATTATAATAATATAAATAATTTAAATCTATATTAATTTTTTTATATTTTTAATTTTATATTAAAATATAAATGTTTTATAATATTGCAAATAATTAAAATGATTATCAATAAATTTTAAATATGAAAATAATATTTTATCAAATAATATAATTTTCTATAAAATTATATTAAACATAATAATTAACATAATAATAATTTACTATAAAAAATTAAATTATATAAAATTTTTAATATGTGTTATCTAATAAATACATTTATAAAATTAAAATAACTATTAGAATAAATAAATATATTACTTATTATTTTTGTAATAAAAAATAATAAGTAATTATATATAATAAATATATAATTAAAATTAAATTAATATATAAATAAAATATAAATAACATATTAAAACATTATTAATTACTTATTATATAAATATAAAATTATTAATTATTTTAATATATTTATTATTGAAATTAGTTAGTTAATTTTATAAATAATTATAATATCAAAAAATAACAATTAATAATAATTTATACTATTAAATATCTTTAGAAATAAAAATATAAAATATTTTTAATAATTACTATATTATATTTATAATATAAAATTATAAATTTTTATTTAATAGTTTAAGATATAACTAAATAATAAAAACTTAAATTAAATAAAATAATATTAAATAATACAGTATTTATAACTTTATTTAAAATCACATATAAAACATTAATTAATATAAAACATTAGTTAATATTATTAAAATAATTTTACAAATAAGAATATTATCTAAAAATATTTATAAAAAATTATTTTTTAATATTTATTATAATTATAAATACATAATATATAAGTTAATAATAAATAATTAATAAATTATAAAAAAAAATTTTAATTTATATCTTTATTTTCCAATAATCTTTATTTAGATAATAATTTAATCATAAAGACATAAAATAAAAATTTTTAATAAATATAAAAATATGAAATATAAAATTATAATAATATTATTATAATTTTTATTAAAAATCTAAAAAATTATAAAACAACTATATAAATAAATAATATTAAAAAACTATATATTTAAATTTAATTTTTTTTCTAAATAATGAATATTGGTGCCTCCTTTAAAAAAATTACTATCATTCATTATTCTTTGTTGTAATTCTATATTTGTTTTAATTCCATCAATAATTAATTCAGATAAAGCATTTTTCATTCTAAGAATGGCGATTTCTCGACTTTCACCATAAGTAATTAATTTACCAATCATAGAATCATAATAAGGTGGAACTTTATAACCATCATAAATATGTGATTCCCACCTTATACCAAAACCTCCAGGAATATGAAGACGAGTAATTTTGCCAGAGCTTGGTAAAAAATTATTGGAATCTTCTGCATTAATGCGGCATTCTATTGAGTGACCACAAATATTAACATTTTTTTGTTTTATAGATAATGGTAAATAAGAAGCAATTTTTAGTTGTTCTTTAACCAAATCAATACCAGTTATCATTTCCGTCACAGTATGCTCAACTTGAATACGAGTATTCATTTCAATAAAATAAAATTTATCATTTTCATATAAAAATTCAAATGTACCTACACTACGATAATCTATATTAAGACAAGCTTTTACGCAACACTCACCAATTCTCTCACGCATATCAACTGTTATACCTGGTGCTGGTGCTTCTTCAATTACTTTTTGATGACGACGTTGCATTGAACAATCACGTTCAGCTAAATAAATTGCATTCCCTTTACCATCAGCAATAACTTGCATTTCAATATGACGTGGATTTTTTAAAAATTTTTCCATATAAACTATTTTATTATTAAAAGAAGCTTTTGCTTCAATGCTAGTTAAAATAATAGCTTGTTCTAATTCGTCTTCATTATAAACAACACGCATACCACGTCCACCACCACCACCAGATGCTTTAATAATAACTGGATAAATATTATGAGCAATAATTTTATTAATTTTAATATCATTGCTTAAAGGTCCATCTGAACCAGGAATGCAATTAATCCCTATTTTTTTCATAGCTTTAATAGCAGAAACTTTATCTCCCATTAATCTAATAGTTTCTGGTTTTGGACCAATAAATATAAAACCAGAACGTTCTACTTTTTCTGCAAAATCAGCATTTTCTGAAAGAAAACCATAACCAGGATGAATGGCTTCAGCTGCAGTAATTTCTGCTGCTGAAATTATAGCTGGAATATTAAGATAACTATCAATTGAAGCATAAGGTCCAATACAAACAGTTTCATCAGCAAGTAATACATGCTTTAAGTCACGATCTGCAGTAGAATAAACAGCTACAGTTTTTATTTTTAATTCTTTACAAGCACGTAAAATTCGTAAAGCAATTTCACCACGATTAGCAATAACAATTTTTTTAATCATAAAATACTCCATATTAAATTATAACTAATGGTTCATCAAATTCTACAGCCTCTCCATTTTTCAAAAGAATTGCTTTAACTATTCCTTCTTTATCGGATTCAATCTTATTCATCATTTTCATTGCTTCAATAATACATATAGGATCTCCTATATTAATTATTTGACCAACTTCAATAAACGGTTTTGCATCTATACTTGGACCTCGATAAAATATTCCAACCATTGGTGAACGAATCTTATAACCACTAATTTCTATTTTTTTCTCATTTGACATTTTATGTGAAATAATAGAAGGGTTAATATTATTTTTTAAAATAGACTGATTAGTAGTTGATGATGATATTTGTTGTTGCACATTTGATGAATTTTGCATAATAGCTCGACTAATGCGTACAGTAGTTTCTCCACTTTCCAAAATTTCTAATTCAGAAATATCTGACTTTTCAACAATCTTAATTAATTTTTTAATTTTACGAATGTCCATAATTTAATTCCGTATTTTCATTTTTTATTTATTAAGTTATAATATATTAATATTTAATATATTTTTAATATTTGATAATAATTTAATACTTATTTTAGTATAAAATATAAATTACAGATGACAATGTTTAAAACATTATATAAATAGAAGTAATACTTAAATGATTAATATATTATAAATATTAATTAAATAAATTTTATAAATTATAATATTTAATATTTTATTATTAATATTATATAAATTAAATTAATTGTATTTTTAATTATTTTATTTTATATTATTTTAATTAATAAATTTTTAAATTAATTAATTATATTATAAATAATTACTTTTTTATATATATATTTAAATTGAAGTAATTTAATATTAAAATTTATAAATATTAAAATTTATTATATTTTTATAATAAGATATTTATTTATATAAAAATTAAATATTCAATATTGCATAATGATTAATAAAATTTTAAATTAAACAAAAAAGTTATATTAAAATATTAAGAATTGGTATATTTTAAAAAATTATATTAATAATATAATTATAAATTAATATATTAATTAAATTCATAATTTTTTAATTAAATTTTATTTATATTAATTAATTATAATTATAAAATAATAAATTAATTAACTATTACTATATTTTATAATAGTATGATTATTGATAATATCATTAAGTTTATTTTTTACAATTATTTATTATAAAATAATAAATTAATTTATTATTATTAATAATTTAATAATAAATTAATTTTTTAAAAAAATAAAAATAGAAAAATTTTTTATATAAAAAAATATTTTTAGTTAATATAATTAATATAATAAAATATAACAATATATATATTAATTAAAAATATTAATGATATATTTTTATAATTTTATATAATTATATATTTAATTAAATATTTTTTAATTGATAAAATTTATTATTGTTAATTCAATAATAATTTAAATTACAATATTTAATATAAAATATGTTATAATAAATATAATTTAATATTTATTTTATTAAATAAATATTAAATTTTATATATTAAAAAATATATACTAATAAATCATAGTTTATTTAAAAACAATTTAATACTTTTTTAGTTAAATGATGTGGTAATAATTTATGTCTATTAAAAATTTAAGAAATGTCGCTATTATAGCTCATGTAGATCATGGAAAAACAACTTTAGTTGATAAATTATTGCAACAATCTGATACATTTAGTGATAATATTAATCTTAATAATAGTATTATGGATTTTAATGATTTAGAAAAAGAGCGTGGGATTACTATTTTTTCTAAAAATATTTCAATTAAATGGAAAAGTTATAAAATTAATATCATTGATACACCTGGACATGCTGATTTTGGAGGTGAAGTTGAAAGAGTTATGTCAATGGTTGATGGTGTATTATTATTAGTTGATGCAATAGATGGTCCAATGCCACAAACACGTTTTGTAACTCAAAAAGCTTTTTCTTATAATTTAAAACCTATTGTAGTAATTAATAAAATTGATCGGTTAGGTATAAGACCAAACTGGGTTATTGATCATGTTTTTGATTTATTTGTAAGTTTAGGTGCCACTAATGAGCAACTAGATTTTCCAATTATTTACACTTCAGCATTAAATGGAACTGCTGGAACTGATTATCACAAAATGTCATCAAATATGATTCCGCTTTATGAAGCAATTATTAAATATATTAGTATACCACAAGTTAATCCAATGGGATCATTTCAGATGCAAATATCTCAACTTGATTATAATAATTATCTTGGAGTTATTGGAATTGGTCGAATTAAATGTGGCTCAATAAAACCAAATCAAATTATTACTATCATTAATAACAATGGTAAAATACGTAGTGCTAAAATTGGTAAAGTATTAACACATTTAGGATTAGATCGTGTAGATTCATATGTTGCTGAAGCAGGTGATATTATTGCTTTAACTGGATTAGGAGAATTAAATATCTCAGATACTTTATGTGATACAAATAATGTTAAAGCATTACCAGCATTAGTTATTGATGAGCCAACAGTAAGTATGTATTTTTGTGTTAATACTTCACCATTTTGTGGTCTTGAAGGAAGATATATTACTTGTCGTCAAATATTAGATAGACTAAAAAAAGAATTAATACATAATATTTCGTTACGTGTAGAAGAAACTGAAGATCCAAATGCTTTTTGTGTTTCTGGTAGAGGTGAATTACATCTTTCAATATTAATTGAAAATATGCGAAGAGAAGGTTTTGAATTAGCTATTTCACGTCCTAAAGTTATTTTTCGTAAATTTAAAGGCAATAAACAAGAACCTTTTGAACAAGTTGTTATAAATATTGAAGTAAAATATCAAGGTAATATTATGACGGCATTAGGTAAGCGTAAAGGAGAATTATTAAATATATTACCAAATGGTAAAGAATTAGTAAGACTTGATTATATTATTCCAAGTCGTGGATTAATAGGTTTTCGTACTGAATTTATGATTATAACATCAGGAACAGGTATATTATATTCAACTTTTAGTCATTATGATAATATATTACCTGGCGAAATTAATTGTCGGAAAAATGGTGTCATGATTTCAATAAATCAAGGTAAAGCAGTGTCTTATGCGCTTTATAATTTACAAGAACGTGGTAAATTATTTATTAATCATGGTACTAAAGTATATGAAGGACAAATTATTGGTATACATTCACGTTCAAATGATTTAACTGTTAATTGTTTAACTGGTAAAAAATTAACAAATATGCGTGCTTCAGGAACAGATGAAGCAATTATTTTGTCACCACCAATAAATAAAACATTAGAACAAGCATTAGAATTTATTAATGATGATGAATTAGTAGAAATTACACCAAAATCAATTCGATTAAGAAAATATTATTTAAAAGAAATAAATCGTCGCAATTCCTATAAAAATAAATATATATAAATAAAATTATTAATTTTAATTTATATATAATAATTTAATATTTTATATTTATATTATAAATATAAAATATTATTTATAATATAAAAATAATTAATTTTAAAGTTATTTAAATTTATTTAAAATAATATTTTTATTAATCTTTGTTAATATTTAATAATTATTATTAAATATTAATAATATATATTATTAATTATATAGTAAAATAAAAATATTTTTAAATTTAGTATATTATTAAAATAATTAAATTTTACTTTATTAATTAGTTAAATATTACTTTTAGTATTATTAAATCATAATAATATTTTAATATTTTATATTTAATTATTAACATTAATACTATAATAAATTAAAATAATAAAATATAAAAATTAATAATATTTACTATTAATAAATAAATTTACATTTTAAAAATAAAAATATTTATAAAATATTATTTAAGTAATATATTTAATTAATAAATAATATATAAAATTAATATAATATATAAATAATAATTAATTAAATATTTATAATAATTATATAAATAAATAGTAAAATTTACTATAAAAAATAAAAATTAATTATTATAAATATAATATTATTAAAATATATAAATATATTATTATATAATTTTAATAAAATATTATAACAAATTGAATATATATAATTATATTTAATATTGTTTAAATTATCTAAAATTAATTAATAAAATATTAACTAAAATATAATTGCATATATAAAAGATATTTATTTTAAATTATAATATTATATAATTATTATTATTTTATTTTATAATAATTAATTAAATAATTAATAATATAAAATTTTTATTAAAAATATAATTTAAAAACATTTTATTTATTTTTTTAATAAAAAATATAATAAGAATTAACGTTAATAACTAATAAAAATTATTATAAACAATCTACTAAATTAATAGAATAACCAATATAATTAGATGGTGTCATAGAATTTAAACGTTTTTTTTCTGATAATGGTAAATCTAAATTATTAATAAAAATTTTAATATCATTAGAAGTAGTATGTTTCCCTCTAGTTAATATTTTTAATTTTTCATAAGATTCTTTAATTCCATAACGTCTCATAACTGTTTGAATAGCTTCAGCTAATACTATCCAATGAGCATTTAATTCAGTTTGTAGATTTTGTTTATTAATCTCTATTTTACTTAAACCTATCAATGTTGATTTATAAGCAATCAAAGAATGACCAATGCTTACACCTAAATTACGTAATACTGTAGAATCAGTTAAATCACGTTGCCAACGTGAAATAGGTAATTTATTTGCCATGTAATTTAATAAAGTATTTGATAGCCCAAGATTTCCCTCAGAATTTTCAAAATTAATAGGATTAACTTTATGTGGCATGGTAGATGAACCAATTTCATTATCAACAATTTTTTGATTAAAATAATTCAAAGAAATATAACCCCATATATCTCTATTAAAATCTATTAAAATAGTATTAAAACGAACAATACAATGAAATAACTCTGCAATATAATCATGAGATTCAATTTGAGTTGTAAAAGGATTCCAACTAATTCCTAAAGAAATAACAAACTCTTCACTAAATTTATGCCAATTTATATCTGGATAAGCTGATAAATGAGCATTATAATTACCTACTGCACCATTAATTTTACCTAAAATTTCTATTTTTTTAAGTTGATAATATTGACGAGTCATACGATAAGCAACATTAGCAAATTCTTTACCAAAAGTAGTTGGAGTTGCAGGTTGACCATGAGTTCTAGATAATAATGGTAAAGCACGATAAAGACGTGCCATTGCTTTTAATTTATTAATAATTTTTTTCCATTGAGGTAAAATTATTTGATCACGGGCAGTTTTTAACATCAATGCATGAGAAAGATTATTTATATCTTCAGAAGTACAAGCAAAATGAATAAATTCTGATATTTTTTCTAATTCAAACATAGTTGACATTTTTTCTTTTAAAAAATATTCAATTGCTTTGACATCATGATTAATTATTTGTTCAATTTTTTTTATATGAATTGCATCTTTTTCATTAAAATTATCAATAATTTTATTAAGATAATTTTTTGCTATAATACTAAATGTAGGTATTTCTTTGATATCATTAAAATCTGATAATTTTTGTAACCAACATATCTCTACTTGTATGCGATATTTCATTAATCCAAATTCACTAAAAATTGGACGCAATAAACTAATTTTATCACTATATCTACCATCAATTGGAGATATAGCAGTTAATGAAGATAATTCCATTACTAGTAACTCCTAAATTTATTAACTATTATTAAGAATTTTTTTTGCATTAGTTATTAAAATATGTCGTGAAAACATTAATTGTAGTCTATTACCACCAATTTGTTGCCATAGAACAACACTACGTATACCAGTAAAAAGCAATGCTCGTATTTTTGCTTGTATTAATTTATTTTGTAAAATTTTAGAAGAACCAGTAACTTTAATTCGTGGACCAATATAACTAATACCATCTATATAAATACCAGCTAGCGCATTAAAAACACCATTAGACATTGGTTCAAAATAATTTATTTGTTGTTGTAATAATTTAATACTTTGTTTAAGTTTTTCATTTGCTATTGGATTTTTTCTTAATCTACGTTCTAATACAATAAGGCTTAATAAATAACGTATTAAATCAGAATAAAGAATATTATTTAATGCAGTAAGTGTAGTAAGTAATGTATTTAAACCTATATAAAGATTTGAAGTGTTATTACCATACACATCTAGTGTAGATTTTGGATTAATATTTAATGTACTTTTAATCATTATTTCTGTAGCATTGTGGTCAATTTTTCCTTTATAAGCTAATTGCTGTACTAAATAACATGCTTGACAAATACCAGCGAAAGCAATAGTAATATCATAAAAATTTTTACTCACATTATCTCCTGAATCCGTGTTTCAATAATACCACCACCTAAACAAATTTCACCTTGATAAAATACGACAGATTGACCAGGTGTAACAGAAGAAATAGGATAATTAAATTGTACGATAATTGTATTATTACTATGTATCTTAATAGTACAAGGAACATCTTCCTGTCGATAACGAGTTTTAACTGTGCATTGATAGTTTGTTTTTAATGATATGGGATTAATCCAATGAATCTTTTTAGCTATAAGTCCTATAGACATTAAATATGGATTATTATAACCTTGTGCAACAATTAAACAATTATTTTTAATATCTTTATCAATTACATACCAAGGATTATTATTATCTTTTTTTATTCCGCCAATATTTAATCCTTTGCGTTGACCTATTGTATAATATATTAATCCTGGATGTTTACCTAAAATTTCACCATTAACCTTTATAATTAATCCTGGTTTAGTTGGTAAATACCGAGAAATAAAATCTCTAAATCTTCTTTTTCCAATAAAACAAATTCCAGTTGAATCTTTTTTTTTAGCGGTAATTAAATTAATTTTTTCTGCAATATGACGAACAACTGATTTTTTTAATTTACCAATAGGAAAAAGACTTTGTGCTAATTGAGATTGATCTAAAGTATAAAGAAAATAACTTTGATCTTTATTTTCATCCAATCCACGTAATAATTGATAACGACCAGAAACTATTTTACATCTAACATAATGACCAGTAGCAATATAATCTGCTGATAAATCTTTAATAGCAAATTCTAAAAATGCTTTAAATTTAATTTCTTTATTACATAATATATCAGGATTTAATGTACGTCCTTTTTTACATTCAGTTAAAAAATGTATAAAAACATTATCCCAATATTCTGTAGCAAAATTAATAGTATAAAGTTTTATATCAAGTGTATTACATACTGATTGTGCATCAGCAAAATCAGCAGCTACTGAACAATATTCTTCATTATCATCTTCTTCCCAGTTTTTCATAAAAAGTCCTGCAACATTATAACCTTGTTTTTTTAATAAGTAAGCAGATACAGATGAATCAACACCACCGGATATACCAACGATAACTTTTTTAAAATAATTATATGACATAAATAAATAAATCTTATTGCTAGTAAATTAAATTTAAATATTTTAATATATAGTAATTAATTTTGATATAAATAATATTAAATTAATATTTATTAATACATAAAATATATGTTATTTAATATTAAAAAATAGAATAAAATTCTAAATAATTAATATTTTATTATTAGTAAATCTAAACTATTATTAACACTAAAATATATTATTATAAAAATTTATATTATATAGAAAATTTTATAAAATTTAATTATTATAAATATATTTTATTATTAGTTATAATAAGTAAGAATGATTTTATTAATCTCTAAATAACTAAGAAGTTAAATTTTAAATGCATATATTATTAATATTTTTATAATTAATATTATTTAAATATAAATAATATAATAATTTTTATTATTTATATTTAAATTTAAAATAATTAATATATTTAATAAATTATTATTATGAATCGTTATATGTATTTTTTTAATAAAATATATTTATGTATATTAAAATTTAATAATACTATTATTAATATAATAAAATAATTTATTATATTAATAATAATTAATTATTATTAATATAATTTTATAGATATATAATATATAATATTTTATATATTATTTAATAATATACATAATAATATTATTTTAATTTATAAAGCTATTTTATAATATTAATAAATATTATATATTATATAAAATAAAAATAACATAAATATATAAATTTAACTATAATTAAATATAAAATTTAAAATTACTTATTTATTTATTAAAATAAATTTTATATTTTTAATTAAAATTTATAATAATAAATATATTAAAATAATTAAATTAATATAATATAAGATTCAGTTGATTAATTAATATAAAATTTAAAATCATACATAATTAAAGATTATATAATTTAAATAATAATATTAATAATATATATCATTTTAAAATTATGCACAATATAAAAAATAATTTTATAAAAAAATAAATATAGAAATAACTAAAATTATTTTTAATAATTATAATTATGCTACAATAATATATGTTAATAAAAAGAATAATTCATATTATAATAATATTATAGGAAAAATAATAATTTTATATTGATTAGAATTAAAAAAATATATAATAAATTTTTACATTTTAATAGAATTATTATATTAGAAAATTTAAATTAAAAATATTTATTTAAATTTTATCATAAACATTTGACATATTTAGCATTAATTTCTTATTTTACCTATTTATATTATTTTATCAAAAATAGTATTTTACTTTAAAATAATTAAAATATTATATATTTTGCAATATTAATAAATATACTTTTTTTATAATAAATTTTATTATTATAAATTGATAATTCATAAATAAGATTATTTATAATTATAATCATCAATAAAATAACTATGATATTAATCATCAGTTACTACCAATACTTTTAATATATTATTTTTATAATTTTGTTTTTAACAATAAATAAATTTTTTTAATTTTATTAATATATATTTTTGCATATAATTATAAATATTTGAATTCCTAAAATAATATTTTATAAGTATTTTTAAAATATTTTTATATAACATATATACATATATAATAATTTAAATTATTTTAATATTTACTTTTTTTCATAAATATTAGCTTATATTTTTAATACATTTAATTTTAATTATAATTATAATTAATAAAATAAAGATACTAGAGGATTAAATGAAGATGAAATTTAAAAGGTATAGCTTCATATTCATTATTTTATTAATAAGCTGTTCAAATAAAAAATTTTATAATACTACAACAATATTACAAAGAAATTATTTACGATATTTTATAAAAAATAAAATTAAAAATTTAGAATTAAAAACTCCTTATGATTATTCAATTAAAAAAGCTTCAAAAAAATATTCTATTGATGAAAACTTAATTAAAGCAATTATTAAAGTAGAATCTAATTTTTGTATTAATGCAGTAAGTAAATCTAATGCAATAGGCTTAATGCAAATTAAAGCTTCTACTGCTGGTCGTGATGTATATCGTTTACAAAATAAAATAGGTCAACCTACAAATGATCAACTTAAGAATCCAACAATAAATATTGATATTGGAACTGCCTATATTCGTTTTATTAGAAATAATTATTTATTTAATATTATCGACCCTAAAGTACTTTATTATGCCACTATAGTTTCATATGTTAATGGTGCTAATACATTATTACGAATTTTTGATAAAAATGATAATATTGCAATTAATAAAATTAATAAATTAAATGCAGAAGCATTTTATCAATACATTCAAAAAAAACACCCAAATGCACAAGCATCTCGATATCTTTGGAAAATTAAAAACGTTTATAATTTAATAAATTAATTATTAATATATAATTATAAAAATTAATAATAAATTTATTTAAATTATTTTATAAAAAATAAAATAATAAATAATATTTATATTAAAAATTAAAAATATTTTAAAAAATATTTAATTTAAAATAATATTACTTATAAATATATTTTATTATTAAACATTATAATAAAATATAAAATCAATAGTATTTTATCTAAAATTATATAATTAAATAATCATTTTATCCTTAAAAATAAATTCAAATAAAAATAATTATTTTAATTATCTAATATAATTATTTATTAATACATTTTATTTTAAAATTAATATTGATCATTTACTTTTTAATTTTAATTAATAAATTATTAAAAATTAAAATATTTATATTATTTTATATATTATTATATTAAAAATAAATATTATTCTAATATTATTTATATTTTTAAAAATTGTAAATAAATACATTAATAGTAATAATTTAAATTATTAGTAATACAATAAAATTAATTATTTATGTAAAATAATTAAATAATAAATAAATATTTTAATAAAAAATAAAAGGTAAGATAATAAATTATATGCGATCAATATTTTGAAATCACTAATATTAATATAAAAATAATATTTACTAATTAAAGTTAATTTTCTAATAATAAATACAATTTATATTATAAATTAATTATATTTATTAAAAATTTTTAAAATAAAATATATTATATATTAAAGTATATTATTTTTTTTTAATAAATGAAAATAAATGATATTTATTAAATATTTAATGTAAATTAAAATATTATTGTTTATTATAATTATAGATATTATTTTATCATATTATATAAATAAATAATAAAAATATATTTTAAAAAGTTATCAATATTAAATAAATTTCTATTTAAAAAATCATACTAATTAATTAAATATTATTTATAATATATTTTTTTATTATTGTAATAATTATATTATAGAAAATTAAATAATAATGTTTTAATTATATTTTATATATTATAAATAACTATTATTTATATTAAATATTATAATATTAATAATGTAATATAATATAAAAAGTTATTCTAAATTAATAAGATTATATATATAAATTAAGATGGAATATTAAATATATTAATTAAATTTTTTATTTATTACTAATTTATTGTTAATTTATAATATTTACTAATTTAACTTATTAATACTAAAAAATTTTATTATTTAATAAGTATATAAATAATATAAAATTATAATATTAAATTTTATTAAAACTATATATTAATTAATAATAATATTACTTTAAATAAAATAATTTTATAATAAAATATATTATATTTAATATTTATTAAATATTTTATTATATTATTAATAATTATAAAAAAATCAATATATCAATTATAAATTATTAATTAAAATATTATTATTACAATAAAATATTAAATTATTATTATAATAATTATTATTTTTATAAAAAAATATTATTTATTATATTATGCAATAAATAATTTATTATGTTTTTACTAAAATTATTTCTAATAATTAATTAACTATTTTATAGATAATTATATTAACTTATTTAATTATAACTTTTAATAAAAAAATAATATTTCTATTAATATTAATTATTAATTCATAATAATTAATTATTTTATTTTATTTTATTATTTATTTAAAAAATTACTATTTATAATTAATTTATTATTTATATTTTATTAGTATAAAGTTTATTATTATTATAAAAATAAATGAAAAACAAAATAAAAAAGTTACTTACTCTCAATTAGAAATATTTAGGCCAACTATTTTAATTTTTGATTCTAGAGTTGGTGGTTTATCTATTTATCGAAAAGTTAAAGAATTATTACCAAATTTACATTATATTTATACATTTGATAATGATGCTTTTCCATATGGAGAGAAGAATGCAGAATTTATTATTAACCGTATTATATGCATATTTAATAAAATTCAACAAAAACACCATTTATCAATAGCAATTATTGCTTGTAATACAGCAAGTATAGTTAGTTTATCTATATTAAGAGTTTATTTTAAATTTCCAATTATTGGAGTTGTTCCTGCAATAAAACCAGCAACAAAATTAACTCGTAATGGTATAATTGGATTATTAGCAACTAAAAGAACTATTAGTGAAAACTATACTAAAAAACTTATTGATAGATTTGCAGTAAATTGTAAAGTTAAAATGATTGCCTCATCAGAATTAGTAGAATTAGCAGAAAAGAAACTTCATAATCAAATAATTTCAAAAGAAATATTAATGCACATTGTAACACCGTGGATAAAAATAAAAAAATCACCTGATACCATAGTATTAGGTTGTACGCATTTTCCATTATTATTAAAAGAACTAAAAGAAGTATTATTTAAAAAAACTTTATTTGTTGATTCAAGAATTGCAATTTCTAAACGGGCATTTGGTTAATAAATAATCATCAAATATTAATTTTAACAAAAAATAAAAATATTGCTTACTGTACTAAAATAGATACTAACGTTATAAGTCTACTCCAGTATTAATAAATAAAAATTTACAAAAATTAAATAATTTTAATTATTTTTAATATTATATATTATTATAATAATATATTTTAAATAAAAATTTTTTCTAACTTATTAAATCCTTCATTTATTAATATTTTAGTAAAACTTATAACTTTAGTATCTATTTTAGTACAGTAAGCAATATTTTTATTTTTTGTTAAAATTAATCTTTGATGATTATTTATTAACCAAAATGCCCGTTTAGCAATTGCAATGCCTGAATCAACAAATAAAGTTTCTTTAAATAATACTTCTTTTAGTTCTTTTAATAATAATGGAAAATGCGTACAACCTAATACTATGGTATCAGGTGATTTTTTTA
Organism: Arsenophonus endosymbiont of Ceratovacuna japonica; assembly: GCA_024349725.1. Classification (GTDB taxonomy): domain Bacteria; phylum Pseudomonadota; class Gammaproteobacteria; order Enterobacterales; family Enterobacteriaceae; genus Arsenophonus. The sequence goes on along the minus strand of AP026064.1, from coordinate 394,953 downwards.
TTTTTATCCACGGTGTTACAATGTGCATTAATATTTCTTTTGAAATTATTTGATTATGAAGTTTCTTTTCTGCTAATTCTACTAATTCTGATGAGGCAATCATTTTAACTTTACAATTTACTGCAAATCTATCAATAAGTTTTTTAGTATAGTTTTCACTAATAGTTCTTTTAGTTGCTAATAATCCAATTATACCATTACGAGTTAATTTTGTTGCTGGTTTTATTGCAGGAACAACTCCAATAATTGGAAATTTAAAATAAACTCTTAATATAGATAAACTAACTATACTTGCTGTATTACAAGCAATAATTGCTATTGATAAATGGTGTTTTTGTTGAATTTTATTAAATATGCATATAATACGGTTAATAATAAATTCTGCATTCTTCTCTCCATATGGAAAAGCATCATTATCAAATGTATAAATATAATGTAAATTTGGTAATAATTCTTTAACTTTTCGATAAATAGATAAACCACCAACTCCAGAATCAAAAATTAAAATAGATGGCCTAAATATTTCTAATCGAGAGTAAGTAACTTTTTTATTTTGTTTTTCATTTATTTTTATAATAATAATAAACTTTATACTAATAAAATATAAATAATAAATTAATTATAATTATTGAAAATATATTATATAAAATAAAATATTTTTAATAATATAAAAATTTATTAACTTAATTTAATTTACACTTAATTATATATTATTAATATTTTATATATTAAATATTAATTTTATATAATTTTATAAAAATATTAAATAATAATTTTAAATTATTTTATTTTATAATATAATAATAATTTTAATTTAACAAATATAAATTATAATTATTTATTCTAAAAGAAAAAATTTATAAAAATATTTAATAAATATATTTATTATTTATAATAATATATTTTATTTAAATTTTTATAAATAACATTAATTAATTGTACTAATTATAGTTAATATATAATTTATTATATTTTATATAAAATTTTATTTATTTTATTAAAATAAAATATTGAAAAATAAAATTATCTATTTATATAAAACTATTTTAAATTATAATAAAATTTATAAAAATTTTTTATTAATTAATTATTATTAGTAAAAAAGTTTTAATTAACTAAAATAATACTATTTATAATTATTAAATAATCTTTATTTAATTAAAATATAATTATATTAAAAATTAAACTATAATAAATAATGAATTAAATTTTATTGTAGTAAATATATTATAAATATTTTTATTAACAACTTATTTAATAACAATCAATATATTAATTTTTACTAAAAATAATAATTTAAAAATTAATATAACTATCTATAATATAATTAATTAATTATTAATAATAATTTTAATAAAATATAATAAATAATTTATTAATTATAATATAATCAATAAATTATTATTTTATAATAATAAAAATATACTAATTAATAGTATATTAAAATTTTATAATAAATATTAAATATAATGTATTTTATCATAAAATAAATTTATTTAAAATAATATTACTATTAATTAGTATATAATTTTAAAAATTTATATTTTATATTAATAAATTATTAATAAAATATATTTTATTTTATTTTAATATTTATTAATGTATTTAAAAATATGACTATTTTAATTATTTTATATATTATTAAAAATTAATTTATTATTTTTTATATTAATAGATTATTGTTAAATAAAAAAATAATTTTATTTATATAATTAATAAATATCTACTATAAGTTACTTATAAATAATGGAAAATAATAATGCGTACTAGTCAATATCTTCTTTCTACTTTAAAAGAAATTCCTATAGATTCTGATATTATTAGCTATAATTTAATGATACGTGCTGGTATGATTCGTAAACTTGCTTCAGGGTTATATGATTGGCTACCAACTGGTATTCGTGTACTACGTAAAATTGAAAATATAATTCGTGAAGAAATGGATCGTTCTGGCGCTATTGAGATTTATATGCCTATAATCCAACCAGCAGATTTATGGAAAGAAAATGAGCATTTAAATAAATATAGTACAGAATTATTTAGTTTTATTGATCGAAATAATCGATCTTTTGTATTAGGACCTACTAATGAGAAATTAATTTCTGATCTTATTCGGAATGAGATAACTTCTTATAAACAACTACCATTAAATCTTTATCAAATACAAACAAAATTTCGCGATGAAATAAGACCACGTTTTGGTGTTATACGATCACGTGAATTTATTATGAAAGATGCTTATTCTTTTCATATAAATCAAAATTCACTACAGAAAACATATGATATTATGTATAAAACATATAATACAATTTTTACACGTATTGGCATTAATTTTATAGTAGTTAAAGCAGATAATGGATCAATCGGAGGAAATATTTCACATGAGTTTCAAGCATTATCTGATAATGGTGAAAATAATATTGTTTTTTCTACAATTTCTGATTATGCTGCTAATATTGAATTAGCAGAGGTTACTTATCCAACAAATGAAAATATTGCAATATTTAAAGATATTAATTTTTTAAATATTTTTGAAAAAAATAATATAAAAGAACTAATTAAACAACATAATTTACCTATTGAAAAAACTGTTAAAGCATTAATTGTTAATGCATCTAAAGAAAGTGGTTATAAATTTATTGCATTATTAATAAGAGGTGATCATGAATTAAATAAAATTAAAGCAGAAAAACATCCATTAATTTCTAAACCATTAAAATTTTCAACAAAAGAAGAAATACTTACACTTATAAAAGTTAAACAAAGTGTAATAAATAATATTAATTTACCAATACCGGCTATTATTGATCGTAGTGTTTCTATAATGAATAATTTTAGTATAAATATTAATATTGATTATAAATATTATTTTGACATTGATTGGAAAAAAATTTTTACTTTATATGATGTTTATGATTTACGAAATGTTATTAATGGTGATCCAAGTCCAGATGGTAAAGGTATATTACAAATTAAAAAAGGAATAGAAATTGGTCATATTTTTCAATTAGGAACTAAATACTCTAAAATTATGAAAACTTATGTGCAAAATAAAGATGGATATAATCAAGCTATTGAAATGGGATGTTATGGTATTGGTATAACAAGAGTTATAGCAGCAGTTATTGAACAAAATCACGATCATAAAGGGATTATTTGGCCTGATATAATTGCACCTTTTCAAGTTGCCATTCTGCCAATTAATATGTATAAATCTTATCGTGTTAAAGAGATTGCTGAAAAACTTTATTATGATTTACAAATAAATAATATTAATGTAATTTTCAATGATCGTAAAGAATTACCTGGTGTTATGTTTGCAGATATGGAATTAATTGGCATACCACATGTTATAATAATTAGTGATCAAAATTTAAATGATAATAAAATTGAATATAAACAACGAAAAAATAATAAGAAAAAAATTATTCATATTACACATATAATTGATTTCTTAAAAACAAAACTTAAATAATTAATATTATTATTATATAAATAATATTAATTATATTAAATTATATTTTATATTTTAAAATTAATAACATTATAGTTATTAACTTTAATTATATATATTTAAATATTATTATATTAATTTAAAATAATTAATTATTTATATTTAACTATAATTATTTTATAAAGTTAATAAATTAAATTTTATTAAAAAATAATCATATTATATATATAATTATTACTTTAATAATCATATAAATATATTCTAAATAAAAGTAAATTTTTAATTAAATTAATTTAATTAATTTTATTTATTAGATAACATTATATATATATTTAAATAATTATTATTTTATATATAATTATAAAAAATATTTGTATTTATATTATAAATAAAATATAAATAAAATTATTGAAAATTTTTAATGTATTAATACTTATCATAAATTTATATTTATAAAAAATTTTTAAAAAATTTTTATATTTATTTAATTTAATAAAATTTAAATAAAATTAATAATAAAATATAAATATTTATATTTATATTCATATTTTTATTATTAATATTTTTACTTATCTTTATAATCGACGCTCTAGTATTTCAAAACAATAATTATAATTATTTTTTTTATCTATTTGATGATATTCTTTAAATATAGAATTCCATTCATTAGTTTTATAAACTGGAAAATAAACATTACCAATAACTTTTATATCTACATGAGTTAAATAAAGACGATTTGCCATAGGTAAAAATAATTCATAAATCTTCCCACCACCTATAATCATTATTTCTTCTGATCCCTTAGCTGCTATAAGTGCCTTATCAACTGAATTAACCCAAAAAACATTTTTTTTATTATTCGAATAAGTCTTACTAAGAATAATATTAAATCGTTGAGACAAAGGTTTACCTATAGATTCATAAGTTATACGACCCATAATAACTGGCTTATTTAATGTATTATACTTAAACCAAGCTAAATCACTTGATAATTTCCAAAGCATATTATTTTTTAAACCAATTACCTTATTTACTGATATTGCTGCAATTAAACTAATATTCATAATATTTCCATATTTAATAAAAATTAAATTTTAATTTAAAATAATATAAATATAAATAATTTAATAATTTTGTATAATTAACTATAAATATTCTATATTATATAAATAAATTAAAATTTTGTATTAATTATAATTATTAGTAAAATTGTAAAATATTCATAATTTTATTAAATAATTATATTTATAATTATTAATATTTATTAAATATAAAAAGAATATTTTATTTAACTAAATTATTATTAATATTTCATTTATTAATTCTTATATAAAAAATAATTTTAATTATTTTATCATAATAACTTATTATTTATTTATATAATATTTAAATAACATATTAATTACTATTCTTAAATTATTTTATAAATAAATTAAATTAATTAATATTTTTTATATGTCTTTAAAAAAAATATTAAATATTTTATTTAATTTTACTTTAAAATTAACTAAATATAAATATTTCTATTATTTTAATATTTAGTAAATATTTAATGTTTAATTTAAATTTATAATATAATAAAAATTATGTATAAATTAATAAAATTATTAATAAATATATATAAATAAAATATAAATTGTATAAATTTTATTTATAATATATAAATTTAATAATATCAAGAATATAATAAATTAAATAATTTATTTATATTAATAATATAAACTAAAATTTATTAATAATAATTAATATAATAATAATTAATATAATAATAATTAATATAATAAAAAATAATATAATAAAAAATAATATAATAAAAATTTTATATTTTTAAAGATTAAATTTTTAAAAATATAATTATTATATATTATATTTTTATATTATAATTATTTATAATATCAATAATAATATAATAGAAAATATTATATTAATAATTTTAATTAAAATAATTATTTTTAATATTAATTATTATATAAAAACTTTTAATAATTATATATTTTAAAAATTAAAAACTTATATAGACAATTAATAAATATTTTGTTATTTTATATATTTTAAGATAAATAATTAATTTATAATAATTTTATAAAAATTAAATAATATTATAAATATTTTATTTATATAAAAATATTATATAATTAATAAAATTATAATTTAAATATAAATTTGTTAAATATTTAATATTTATTTTTATTTTTATAATAAAAATATAATTTAAAAATTTTAAATAAATATTTTTTTAAATATATATAAAATTATATATTAATTATAATGTATATTTTAAAATATATAATATATTTTTAATAATATTATTATTTAATATATAATTTTAATAAATTTATGAAAATTTATTTTTATTTAAAAAATATTTATAAATTTAAAATATTAAAATATTAATGATAAAATTAAAATAATTTAATAATATTATTTATATATTTTATTTTATAATATAAAATATTAAGATAATATATTATATAATATATTTTTATAATTATAAAATATATATATATTAAAAAATAAATATAAAATTTAAATTTTAAAAAATTATTATATATAAAATTACAAAAAAAATAAAATTTTTTAATAATATAAATTTTATTTTTATTATTCATATTACTATTTCAATTTATTAAAAATCATATTATAATAAAAATTATTTTAATTTTTTTTCTTATAATTTAGTAAATATATTTAAAAAATAATTATATAAATATATAAATAAATAATAGATAAAGGAATAAACCATGTCAGATATGTTAAAGAATGACATGGATCCGATCGAAACTAACGACTGGTTGCAATCGATAGAATCGATCATCCGTGAAGAAGGTGTTAATCGTGCTGAATATATTATTAATCAAGTATTACAACGAGCACATAATATAGGTGTTAATATTACATCAAATTTTAAAAATTGTAATTATATTAACACTATTTCTACAAAAGATGAACCAGATTATCCAGGAGACATATATTTAGAACGTAATATTCGATCTGCAATTAGATGGAATGCTGTAATGATGGTTTTACGAGCTTCTAAAAAAAATTTAGAATTAGGGGGTCATATATCTTCTTTTCAATCTTCTGCAACTTTATATGAAGTTTGTTTTAATCATTTATTTAAAGCAAAAAATAATAAAAATGGTGGAGATTTAGTCTATTTCCAAGGACATATTTCACCTGGTATATATGCACGTGCATTTTTAGAGGGTCGTATTACTGAAGAACAAATTGATAATTTTCGACAAGAAGTTGGAGGAAAAGGTTTACCTTCTTACCCACATCCTAAATTAATGCCTGAATTTTGGCAATTTCCTACAGTATCGATGGGCTTAGGTCCAATTAGCGCTATTTATCAAGCAAGATTCTTAAAATATTTACAAAATAGAGATTTAAAAGATACAACAGATCAAACAGTTTATGCATTTCTTGGTGATGGTGAAATGGATGAACCTGAATCTAAAGGAGCTATAACAATTGCAACACGTGAAAAATTAGATAATCTTATTTTTGTAATCAATTGTAATTTACAGCGTCTTGATGGACCAGTTACTGGTAATGGTAAGATTATTAATGAATTAGAATGCGTATTTAATGGAGCTGGATGGCTAGTAATTAAAGTCATATGGGGCAGTTTATGGGATAAATTATTAAATAAAGATAATTCAGGTAAACTCATTAAATTGATGAATGAAACTTTAGATGGTGATTATCAAACATTTAAGTCTAAAGATGGCGCTTATATTCGTAAACATTTTTTTAATCGTTATCCTGAGACAAGTGATTTAGTTAAAGATATGACTGACAATGAAATTTGGTTATTAAACCTTGGCGGACATGATCCAAAAAAAATTTATGCCGCTTTTAAGCATGCAAAAAATAATAAAGGAAGACCAATAGTTATATTAGCTCAAACAGTTAAAGGTTATGGTATGGGCGATATTGCTGAAGGTAAAAACATTGCTCACCAAGTAAAAAAAATGAATTTAGAATGGATTTATTATTTTCGTGATCGATTTAATATACCAGTAACAAATGATCAAATAGAAAAATTGCCTTTTATTACATTTAAAAAAAATTCAGATGAATATAAATATCTGCATAAACGTCGTCAAATATTAGGTGGATATTTACCAACAAGAAGCACCTTATTCAATGAAAAATTAAATATTCCTATGTTAGAAGATTTTAATCAATTATTAGTAGAACAAAATAAAAAAATTTCTACTACAACTGCATTTATACGTGTTCTAAATATAATGTTAAAAAATAATTCTATTAAAAATCGTTTAGTACCAATTATTGCTGATGAAGCACGTACTTTCGGAATGGAAGGATTATTTCGTAAGATTGGTATTTATAATGTAAATGGGCAAAAATATATACCGCAAGATTATGAGCAAATTGCTTATTATAAAGAAGATAAAAAAGGTCAAATTTTACAAGAAGGCATTAATGAATTAGGTGCTGCTTCCTCTTGGCTAGCTGCTGCTACATCATATAGCACAAATAATTTACCAATGATACCATTTTATATTTATTATTCTATGTTTGGTTTTCAACGTATTGGTGATCTATTATGGGCAGCCGGAGATCAACAAGCACGTGGATTCTTAATAGGTGGTACTTCAGGGCGTACTACATTAAACGGTGAAGGATTACAGCATGAAGATGGACATAGTCATATACAATCACTAACTATACCTAACTGTATTTCTTATGATCCATCTTATGCTTATGAAGTAGCGGTTATTATACATAATGGTTTAGTTCGTATGTATGGTAAAAAACAAGAAAATATTTATTTTTACATTACTACATTAAATGAAAATTATTATATGCCATCAATGCCTCCTGGTGTTGAAGATGGTATTTGTAAAGGTATATATAAATTAAAATCATTAAATGGAAATAAAAGTAAAATTCAATTACTTGGATCTGGTTCAATGATGCGCCATATTTGCGAAGCTGCAATAATTTTATCTAGAGAATATGATATTAGTTCTGATATTTATAGTGTTACATCATTTACCGAATTAGCTCGTGAAGGACAAGACTGTGATCGTTGGAATTTATTACATCCATCTGAAAAACCTCATATACCTTATGTTAGTCAAATAATGCATAATGCTCCTACTGTTGCATCAACAGATTATATGAAATTATTTGCTGAACAAATTCGTCCTTATATTCCTACAAATAATTACTATGTTTTAGGTACTGATGGATTTGGTCGTTCAGATAGCCGTGAAAATTTGCGTCATTATTTTGAAATCGATGTTTATTATATAGTAATAGCATCATTAAATGAATTAGCAAAATGTAATGAAATAGATATAAATTTAGTGAATAAAGCCATTAAAAAATATAATATAAATACAGAAAAAATTAGCCCGCGTATAGTATAAGAGATAAAATTTATGTCTATTAAAATTAAAGTTCCTGATATTGGTATAGATGAAGCTGAAGTTACTGATATTATGGTAAAAGTAGGTGATAAAGTTAATATTGAGCAATCATTAATTACTATTGAAGGTGAAAAAGTATCAATTGAAATTCCATCACCATATACTGGTATTGTAAAAGAAATTAAAATTTCTATTGGTGATAAAATTACTACTGGTAATTTAATCATGATTTTTGATCATATAGAAAAAGAATCTAACATTAAAAAAATATCGTTTGTAAATACAGATGATCAATTAATAAAAAATGAATTAAAAGAAGTTATTTTACCTGATATTGGTATTAATGAAATAGAAATTACTGATATAATAGTTAAAGTTGGTGATAATATTTCAATTGAACAAGAATTAATTATTATAGAAGTAGAACAATCACCAATAAAAATACTAGCTCCTTTTGATGGAAAAGTTAAAGAAATAAAAATTAGTAAAGGTGATAAAATTAAAACTGGTTCAGTTATTATGATTTTTGAAGTTAAATCTCCTATGATTTCATTAGATGATAATATAAAAATAAAAACTAACAATAAAATAACAACACAATTAGAGTCTTCATTAACTCAACAATCTTTAATATCATCAACTATAAAATCAAATAATATTGATAAAATCGATAATGAATCTATTAAAAATAATGAATATGTGCATGCAACACCACTTATTCGTCGTATAGCTCGTGAATTTGGCATTAATTTATCTAAAATAAATGGAACTGGATTAAAAGGTCGAATTTTGCGTGAAGATATTCAAAATTATATTAAAAAAATAATAAAAAATACTGAATCTAAAACAAAAAAAACTGATTATTCACCAACTATATTACCATGGCCAAAAATTGATTTTTGTAAATTTGGTAATATTGAAGAAGTAGAACTTAGTCGCATTCAAAAAATATCTAGCGCTAATTTAAGTCGTAATTGGGTAACAATTCCACATGTAACTATTATGGAAGATGCTGATATTACTGAATTAGAGTCTTTTCGTAAGGAACAAAATAAAGAAATAGAAAAATTGAAAATTGAAGTAAAAATTACACTATTAACTTTTGTTATAAAAGCAGTTGCTCAAATATTAAAAGAAATGCCTAATTTTAATGCTTCAATTTCTGTGGATGCTCAACGATTAATATTTAAAAAATATATTAATATTGGTATAGCTATTGATACGATAAATGGTTTAATGGTGCCTGTTATTCGAGATGTTAATAAAAAAGGTATTATTGAGATTGCAAAAGAATTGTTAGAAATATCAAAAAAAGCACGTTCCGGTAAATTAATTCCTTCTGATATGCAATGTGGTAATTTTACGATTTCTAACTTAGGTGGTATTGGTACAACAAGATTTACACCTATTATTAATGCACCAGAAGTAGCTATACTTGGATTATCTCGTTCATCAATAAAACCAATATGGAATGGAAATGAATTTATATCGCGTTTAATATTACCTATGTCACTTTCTTTTGATCATCGTATTATTAATGGTGCAGATGGTGCGCGTTTTATTATTCGTATTTCACAATTAATAGGTGATATTCGTCGTTTAATTATGTGATTTATAAATTAATATGTAATTAAATTTATTTCATTATTAATAGTTATATGTTTATATTTTATTAAGAAATTAAAATTGATATAAAATTATAATTTTTTTTGAATTAATAATTATATAAAGTACCTATAATATATATAATTTAGTGGTTATATTTACATTTTACTAAATATATTATATAAAAGTAAGAGGTTAATAAATGAGTATTGAAATAAAAACTAATGTAGTAGTTTTAGGTTCTGGTCCTGCTGGTTATTCAGCAGCTTTTCGTTGTGCAGATCTTGGTTTAAAAACTATTTTAATTGAACGTTATACAACTTTAGGTGGAGTTTGTCTTAATGTAGGTTGTATTCCATCTAAAACATTATTACACATTGCAAAAGTTATTGAAGAAACGAATTCATTATCAAAATATGGAGTATCGTTTGGTGATCTAAAAATAGATATTAATAAAATAAATTTATGGAAAGAAAAAATTATTAATAAATTAACAACTGGGTTGTCAAGTATGGCCAAAGGACGTAAAATTACAGTTATTCATGGAATAGGTAAATTTATTAACGCTAATATACTAGTTGTTAAAAATGAAAAAGACACAATAAAAATAAACTTTAGTAATGCTATTATTGCTGTAGGTTCACGTCCAATAAAGCTTCCATTTATTCCATATAATGATGTACGTGTATGGGACTCTACTGACGCACTAAAACTAAAAGAAATTCCTAATCGTATGTTAGTAATAGGGTGTGGTATTATTGGTTTAGAAATGTGTACTGTCTATCATGCATTAGGATCAAAAATTGATGTTATTGAAATGTTTGATCAAGTCATTCAATCAGCAGATAATGATATAATTAATATTTATACCACACAAATAAGTAAAAAATTCAATTTAATGCTAGAAACTAAAATAACATCAGTAGAATCACAAAAAAATGGTATTTATGTTAAAATGAATGGGAAAAAAGCACCTATAACTTCACAATGCTATGATGCTATTTTAGTAGCAGTTGGTCGTATACCTAATGGTAAATTAATTAGTGCAGATATGGCTGGAGTAGAAGTAGATAAACATGGTTTTATACATACGGATCAACAAATGCGTACTAATATTCCACATATTTATGCTATAGGTGATATTGTTGGTCAACCAATGCTAGCTCATAAAGGTATCCATGAAGGACATATTGCAGCTGAAGTAATTTCTGGTTTAAATCATTATTTTGATCCAAAAGTTATTCCTTCAATTGCTTATACTAATCCTGAACTTGCTTGGGTAGGTTTAACAGAAAAAGAGGCAAAAAAGCAAGGTATAAATTATAAAGTAACTAACTTTCCATGGTCTGCTTCTGGTCGCGCTATAGCATCTAATTGTTCAGAAGGTATGACTAAGCTTATTTTTAATAAAGAAAATAGACGAATTATTGGAGGAGCTATTATTGGAGTTAATGGTAGTGAATTACTTGGTGAAATTAGCTTAGCCATTGAAATGGGATGTGATGCACAAGATATTGCATTAAGCATTCATGCTCATCCAACATTATATGAATCAATTGGTATGGCTGCTGAAATATTTGAAGGTAGTATTACTGATTTACCTAATATAAAAAAATAAAATATATTTATTTTATAATTATCTAATGAAATCTTATTATTAACTTATATTTTATTTAAATAAATAAAATATTTTTTTAATTTTACAGATGTTGTTAGAAATGTAAATAATAAATATTAAAATTATTTTTAATCACTTTTATATAAAATTATTTATAATTTTTTATTATTATATATTTTATTAAATATTATTTTAATGCAAAATATTAATTATAGATTATATATTTTATAATAATATAAAATAAAATAAAAATAACATCTTGAAATTAATTAAAGGTATAATGTTTAAATATCAAATAAAAATAAAATAAATATATAAGTAATTTATAATCTTTATATAATTTGAATCTTAATAAAATATAAAAACGCTAACTATTTCATATATATTAACATGAAATTTACACTTATTAAGTAAATTAGTACAATAGAATTATGTATATATTTTATTTTTTAGACAAATAATTATAGAACATGATGCAATTAAATATCCCAACTTGGTTAACACTTTTTCGTATTATATTGATTCCATTTTTTGTGTTATTTTTTTATCTTCCTTTTTATTGGGCTCCTTTTATTAGCACTTTTCTTTTTATTATTTCTGCATTAACAGATTGGTTTGATGGTTTTCTTGCTAGATTATATAAACAAACAACAAGATTCGGTGCATTTTTGGATCCTGTAGCAGATAAAATTATGGTAATTACTGCATTAGTATTAGTAACAGAATATTATAATTCTTTATGGGTTACAATACCAATAATAACAATTATTACTCGTGAAATCATTATTTCTTCATTACGAGAATGGATGGCTGAAGTTGGTAAATATAATTTTATAACTGTTTCTTTAATTGGAAAATTTAAAACATCAACTCAAATGATATCATTAATTGGATTATTATGGCATCCTAATATTCAAATTAAAATAATTTCTATTGTATTTCTTTATTTTACAACTATTTTAACTTTTTGGTCTATGTTTAAATATTTATTACTAGTTTATAGATATTTACATAAAATTTTATTAAAATGATTAAAAAGATAGATAATAATCTTAATTAATAATCAATAGTATTGACTCAGTAGAATAAATAAGTAAAATATAATTTATTAAATAATTATAAATTGAATAAAATACAATTAAACATAATAATTATGCGGGAATAGCTCAGTTGGTAGAGTACGACCTTGCCAAGGTCGGGGTCGCGAGTTCGAGTCTCGTTTCCCGCTCAAATATTAAATAATAAAATAAATTAAATTAAGTATGGCGTGTTAGCAGAATGGTTATGCAGCGGATTGCAAATCCGTTTATCCCGGTTCGATTCCGGGACGCGTCTTTATAATTTATAGCCCAGGTGGTGAAATTGGTAGACACAAGGGACTTAAAATCCCTCAGCTTTTATAATGCTATGCGGGTTCAATTCCCGCTCTGGGCACCATTATAAAATATTTTATAATTTAAATTTATTTTAATTATTATTTTATTATATTTATTTATTTTAAATAACACATTTATTAAAAAAATATTATTTTTATATTAAGTAAAATAATAATTATTATTATATATATTAATTTATATAAAATAATAAATATTACTAAAGATAAAATAATAAATAAATAATATATAACAAATTAAACAATTATATTAATAACATATTTTATTTAAAATTATTATTATATGTATTTAATATAAATAATAATATGATTATATATTATTCATAATGTTATTATTAATAAATAATTAAATTTATATTATATCATTAATAATTTTATTATTTCTTTATTATAAATTAACTATATTTAACTAAATTATATTATAAATATTAAATTAATCTTATATATTATTATAAGTCATAAATAATTACTTAATTTAATTAAACAATATTTATTAATTATTTTAATTTAGTAATTAAATTTTAAATCTTTTATCTATTATTAAATATATTTTATTATATTTTTACTACAATTTTTTGAAAAAATATTTAAATAATTTTAAATTTATATTACATTTATATAATTTTGTTAAATATATACTATTATAATTAATTAATATTTATATTGTATAATACAATATAAATATTAATTTATATATAATATATATATTATTAAATAACATATAAAAATTTATATTTTATGTATTAAATTATAAATTTTATAATTTATATAAATAAATTACTTTATATATTAAATATAATTTAATAAAAAATTATCTATACTAATAAAAGATAATATTTCTATATTAAATTTATATAAATATTTAAATATTGAATAATTTTTATTAATATTTACTATATATACTTTAATACTTAATAATATTTATATTTTAGCAAATAAAATTTTTTATCTGTATAAAACAATAATAAAAAATTATTAACAATAATTTTTTATTATAAATAATTATAATTATATAATTATTATAATAATTATTTTTAAATTATCTTTTATATTTTTTTTTAAATAACTTATATATTAATTAAAATATATTAAAATTTTTATATATTTTATTTATTAAATATGTATATTAATGATAATTATATTTTTATTTTAATAATTTTAATAAAAAATATTTTTATATATTATTAAAATATAAATAAAATATTTAAAATTATTTTTTTACTATTTATAAAATTATTATAATTATTTAAATATTATATAAATATAATTATTATAGTTATTAATAAAATAATTATAAATTTCACTACTAAATTTTATATTTATTAAAAATTTAACAATATAGTATAAATAATATATTATTATATAAATATTTTTATTATTATATTATTTTAAATAAATATTAAAATTCAATAAAAAATTTTTCTCTAAATAGTATATTTAATTAAATTATAAAATAATTAATAAATATTTTTGTTTATTTAATTAAATTGTTTTATTATTTATTAAAATTACAAAAATTTAATATTAAATGCATAATTTATATATAATAATTATTATAAAAATATAGAATTTAATAATTATAATTAATTAAAAATAATAATTAATTATTATAATATTCTTTAATTAATTAAACATCTATATAATTTTATAATTATATAAACCATAATATTTATTGTATATTAAATAATTCAAATTCAATAAATTAATATATAATAATTACTTAAATAATTATTAATTAAATATAAAATATATAATAATTATTTTAATTATTAATTATTTCTGAAATATTTAAATTTATTATAATTATGTTTAAATATTTCAGAAATAATTAATTAATTTATTAATTTTACTAAAAATTTGTTATTTAATTTATAATAACTTTTATTATCAAATATAAATTTAATATAAATAAATAAATTTTTATTTTTAAAATTTTATTGGATTTAATATTTTATTTACATATAATTAAATATATATTTTTTATAAATTAGATATTTATAATTTATATAATTATCATTTCATCAAATATTAATAACTATTTTAATATTTTTAATTAAAACTAAATTAAAGGTTATATTTATATATGTTATTTTGGCATAATATTTATTATTATTTATTAAGCTTACCAATAAAATTTTTAGTAAGAATCAGATCTATACCGTCTAATCCAATTAAAAAGTTAAATTTAGATATAACTAATTCTTTTTTATATGTATTGCCTTATAATTCTAAAATAGATTTATTCATTTTACGAAAACAATGTTATTCAATTGGTTTGCCTGATCCACTAGATTTCATTAAAATAAATAACATTAAATTACCTTCTTTTATTTTTATATATAAAAATAAAGATATATTTAATTACTCTGCAGATTTACATAAAGATTCATTAAAAATATTTACAACTTATCTTGATCTACATTATAATAATTCTAAATTAAATATTCAAATATTACCTATATTCATAATATTTAACCAAATATCTAATAAAAAAAAATACTCATTAACTTCGAAATTATATTTATTTGATAGTATTATAAAATTTTTTAATATAATTTGCTTAGGTAGAAACAATTTTATTCATTTTTCATCAGTTGTATCTTTACGAAAGATAGTTGATAATTATGGATTTAATAAAGATATTATCAATAAACTTTCTAGATTAGCTAAAATTCATTATTATAAACAAAGATTATCTATAATTGAATCTAAAATAAATATACGATATGATTTAGTTAATAAATTGCTAAACTCAAAAGTAATTCAGAAAGTTATTGAAGATGAATCTAAAGTAAAAAAAATTTCACTTAAAAAAGCAAAAAATAATGCAATTATTATAATAAAAGAAATTGCAGCTAATTTTTCTTATAAAACACTTCGTATTGCTGACATAGTACTTAATTGGGCTTGGAATTATTTATATCAAGGAATTAATGTAACAAATATTAAATTTATTCATAGATTAGTTCAAAATGGTCATAAAATTGTCTACATTCCTTCTCATAGAAGTCATATGGATTATTTATTACTTTCTTATATACTTTATAATAATGGATTAGTACCTCCTCATATTGCTGCAGGCATTAATCTTAATTTTTGGCCTATAGGACAAATTTTTCGACGTTTAGGGGCTTTTTTTATTAGACGTGCTTTTAAAGGAAATAAACTTTACTCTGCTATATTTTATGAATATCTTAATGAATTATTTGTACGTGGTTATTCAATTGAATATTTTATTGAAGGTGGTCGTTCTCGTACAGGAAAACTATTAGATCCAAAAACCGGCACTTTGTTAATGACTATAAAAGCAATGTTAAGAAGTAATTCAAACTTAATTACTATTGTTCCTATTTATATATGCTATGAACATGTACTAGAAATTACTACTTATGCTAAAGAATTAAAAGGAAAAACAAAAGAAAAAGAAAATTTTTTTTCTATATTAAAAAGTTTAACTAAATTACGTAAATTAGGTTATAGTTATGTTAATTTTGGTCAACCAATTAAATTAGATCAATATTTAAATAAATATGCCCCAGAATGGCGCCTTTCTATTAATTCTATTGAATTACAACGCCCAATATGGTTAAATTCAATTGTAACTAAATTAGCACATAAAATTATGGTTACAATTAATAATGCTGCTGCTATTAATGCAATTAACTTATGTTCAACAATTTTACTCTCTTCAAATAATTATGCATTAACTAAAGATCAATTAATTGAGCAAATAGAATGTTATATTCAATTATTAAATAATATACCTTACAGTAATAATATCACAATACCAAATAAAACTTCAAAGCAATTATTAGAAAATGCTTTAAAATTAAATGAATTTAAAATAAAACATGATAATATAGGTGATATTATAATATTAACAAATAAAAATATAATATTAATGACATATTATAGAAATAATATTATACACTTATTAGCCTTACCTTCTTTAGTAGCTAATATTATTTTATATAATAAAAATATTCAACTTAAAGAAATTAATAATCAAGTTATTCTAATGTATCCATTTCTAAAATCAGAACTTTTCATAAAATATAATATAGAAGAATTACCTAATTATATTAATACTTTACTAAACGAATTAAATCGCCAAAAATTAATATTTTTAAGTATAGAAGGTTTTATAACTATAAATCAAAATCGAATTTATAATTTACAACTTTTAGCAAATAATATTAAAGATATATTATATCGATATATAATTATCTTTTCACTACTTAATATAACACATAAAATTAAAACAAAAATATTAGAAAAAGAAAGTCATATTATTGCTAAACGCTTATCTATTTTACATAATATTAACATACCTGAATTATTTGATAAATCAATTTTTTTTAAACTATTAAATTCATTAAAAAAAGAAGGTTATATTAATAAAAAAGAAGATATAATAATTATTATTAATATAAAACAATTACATTTTATTGTATCTAAATTAATATCTCCTATAATTTATTTAACTATTAAAAATGCAAAAATTCATTATTAATAAATTATTATATAAAAAATTATCTTTACTATAATAAAATAATTTAAAATTGTATTATAATAATTTATATTAGTTAGTAATTTTATATCTTATATTAATTAATTATTATATAATAATAAATATAATTAATTATACGGAATATTATTTTTTAATGTAAAATTAAAATAATTATTATATATAGAAAATATAATTTAACTATTAAAAATTAATATTTTTATTAAAATTATCTAAATAAAATAATTAATTATTAATAAAATAATTATTAACATAAAACATAATATAAAATAATAAAAAATATATAATAAATATTAATTATTATATATTATTAATATATAATAAATTTTATTAATAATAAATAAATAATTTACTTCTTTACTATTATAATAATATTAATTAATATATTTAATAATAACTTTTAAATCCACTAAACTAAATATATTAAATATTTAAATAAAAAATAAAATATTAATTAATATAAATAATTATCATTAAATAATATATTTTTTTATAATTTTTACTATTTTTATATAATTAATAAATAAAATTTATCTATATATTATTAAATATTATTATTAATATTAAATATTGTATCATTTGTAAATAAAAATTATTATAAATAAAAATTACATTTATTATATTTACATTATATTATTATAAATATAATATAAATATAATTAAAAATTTATATTAAATTATTAATTATCCATTATATATTAAATTATTTAATATAGTTTAAATCAATAAATATTATTATGTTTTACATATCATATAAAATTTTCAATTTTAAATTACTTAAATAAAATAACTTAAATATTATTTATGTTAAAACTAATAAATTTAATATAATAAATATAGTAAAATACATTATTTAATATATTTGAATAATTATTTTTAACTTTTTTAATAAATACAATTACTATAACTTTATTTATAAGTATAATATTAATTATTATAATATTATAATTTTTTATTTATTTATTAATATAAAATTTATTATTAATACATAATACTATTATAATAAATTTTTTAATAAAATTTAGGATATATAAAATGATAACAAATCAAAAATTATATATTAAAACATGGGGCTGTCAAATGAATGAATATGACACATCAAAAATATATGACCTCTTAAATAGTACTCATGGATATCAATTAACACAAATTATTAAAGAAGCTGATATTATATTATTAAATACATGTTCAATCCGTGAAAAAGCGCAAGAAAAATTATTTCATCAACTTGGACGTTTAAAAAAACTAAAAAATATGAATCCAAATATTATTATTTGTGTTGGTGGTTGTGTTGCTTCACAAGAAGGTGATTTAATTTTTCAACGCGCATCAAATGTTGATATTATTTTTGGCCCACAAACGTTACATAGATTACCAAACATGATAGATCAAATTAAAAATAAGCGTAGTAAAATAATTGATATTAGTTTTCCAGAAATTGAAAAATTTGATAGATTACCAGATCCTAGAGCTAAAGGACCTTCAGCTTATGTTTCTATTATAGAAGGTTGTAATAAATATTGTTCATTTTGTATAGTTCCTTATACTCGTGGTGAAGAAGTAAGTAGACCATGTGATGATGTGTTATTTGAAATTTCCCAATTAGCTACTCAAGGTGTACGTGAAATACATTTATTAGGACAAAATGTTAATGCCTATAAAGGAATGACTTTTGATGGGGGAATTTGTTCATTTGCAGAATTATTACGTTTAACTGCCTCTATTGAAGGCATTGATCGCATTCGTTTTACTACTAGTCATCCAATTGATTTTACTGATGACATTATTGATGTTTATGAAGATACTCCTGAATTAGTTAGTTTTTTACATCTTCCAGTTCAAAGTGGATCGAATCGTATTTTAACAATGATGAAACGATCATATACTATTATTGAGTATAAAAGAATAATACATAAATTACGAAAAGCACGACCTAACATTCTTATTAGCTCTGATTTTATTATTGGTTTTCCTGGTGAAACAGAAGATGATTTTCAAAAAACAATGCAACTTATTTATGATATTAATTTTGATATGAGTTTTAGTTTTATTTACTCACCTCGTCCTGGTACTCCTTCATCTGATTTAATTGATAATATTAGTAAAGATGAAAAAAAACAACGTCTTTATTTACTTCAACGACGTATTAATCAGCAAGCAATGAATTATAGTCTAGAAATGTTAGGTAGTATTCAAAGAATTTTAGTTGAAGGAATTTCTCATAAAAATATTATGGAACTTTGTGGTCGAACAGAAAATAATAGAGTAGTAAATTTTGAGGGCACAAGAAATATGATTGGAAAGTTTATTGATGTTAAAATTATTGATATCTATGCTAATTCTTTACGCGGAAAATTTATTAAAACTAAAAATAATTTAATGTTAATAAATTAATAAATTATTTAAATAATTTATTACTTAAATATATAAATAATTTTAAAATAAACAATTATTTAATTAATAATAAATAATAATAAAAATATTTTATAAATTATTAAAAATAAATATTTTATAAGTAGAAAAATAAATATTAAATAAATTATATTAATTTTTAAGTTGTAATGTAAAATATTATAATTAAAAATTAAATATAAGAATTTATCAATCATTATAATAATTAATAATCAATTAATAAATTATTTAATATATTATTAAAAATATTTCATACTATATATATTTTAATATAGTATTATTATTTATATTAAAAATTAATATTAATTACATAATAAATTTACTTATAAAATATAATAGTATTTTTATAAAATATTTAATTAAAATTAATAAATATAAAATCTAAAATTACAACATAAAATTATATATATTTAAATTATATTTTATATATTATTATTAAATAATTATTAATATTTAAGAAAATATAAAATAAATATTATTATATATTATAAATACCAATAAAAATTATTTTTTTATTTAAAAATAAAAATGAAAAATTAAAATAATTAAAGGATTATAATATAATTAATTCTATTGATTTATATATAGAAGTTGTATATTAAATAATATTTTAATTTTTATTTATAAAAATTAAAATATTATAATAAAATCAATAAAATATACATAACATTTTATTAAATAAAAGAGATACAATTGTTGATTATAAAATAAATTAATTTATTTTATAATTAAAAATTAAACTAATATAAAATAATTAAAAAAAATAAAATTTCAATAATTAAATTTTATTTTTTTATAAGAATATTATATATTCTTATAATAATAATTATAATAGTTATTTGTTATAAAAAATTAAAAAAAATAAAACATAATATTTATTATTTATTAATAAAATTACAATTTAATTATATATAAGATGAGATATTTAATTGCAATCAATTATTCTTGATTTACAGTTAGCCTGTAGTAATTATAATAATTTACCTAATAAAAGTACATTCCAACATTGGCTTGTAATTTTATTATCGCAATTTTATTATACAACTGAAATAACTATTCGTATTGTTGATATAATAGAAAGTCAAAATTTAAATTTAATATACAGAGGAATAAATAAACCAACAAATGTATTATCTTTTCCATTTAAAACATTAGATAATATTTCATTATCATTATTAGGTGATTTAATTATTTGTAAAGAAATAGTTGAAAAAGAAGCTATAGAACAATATAAAACTTTAAATTCTCATTGGGCTCATATTGTAATACATGGTTGTCTTCATTTATTAGGTTATAATCATGAAAATAATTTTAAAGCAAAAAAAATGGAGACAATAGAAATTAAAATTATGAAAAAATTAGGTTATCCTAATCCTTATTAATTATTAGTTTATAATAAAATATAAAATTTTAAAATGATTTATTTTGTTTTTTGATACTAACTTATAAAAATATAAAAAATTATAAAAATAATGATAATTTTATATTAAATAATATATAATAAAATAAATTATTAAGAGAAATATTAATAAACTCTATGAGTACCGATGACTATACTAAAAATAATAATAACTACTCGAAAAAAAGTTTTTTTGAACGAATCAATCAATTATTTCATAGCGAACCTAAAAATCGTAATGATTTAGTTGAATTTATTCGTAATTCAGAACAAAAAGATGTTATTAATCCTGATATTAGAGAGATGCTTGAAGGAGTAATTAGTATATCTAATGAACGAGTTCGTGATATAATGATCCCGCGATCTCAAATAATAACTCTAAAGAAGAATCAATCATTAGATGAGTGTCTTGATATAATTATTGATTTAGCACATTCTCGTTTTCCAGTTATTAGTGAAGATAAAGATAACATTGAAGGCTTATTAATGGCAAAAGATTTATTACCATTTATGCGTACTAATGCTGAAGCTTTCAATATTGACAAGGTATTACGTCCTGCTATTGTTGTACCTGAAAGTAAACGCGTTGATCTATTATTAAAAGAATTTCGATTACAACGTTATCACATGGCAATTGTTATAGATGAATTTGGTGGTGTTTCAGGATTAGTTACAATTGAAGATATTTTAGAATTAATTGTTGGTAAAATTGAAGATGAATATGATAATGAAGAAAAAGATATTAATATTAGACAACTAAGTAAATATATTTACTCTATTCGCGCACTAACTCAAATTGATAATTTTAATAAAATATTTAATACATATTTTGATAATCAAGAAGTTGATACTATTGGTGGTTTGGTAATGCAAGCATTTGGACATTTACCAACCAAAGGAGAGATTATTACAATTAATAATTATATTTTTAAAATTACTATGGTTGATAGTCGTAAAATTATTCAAGTTCAGGTAAAAATTCCAGATAATGCCAATATCCCTAATATTACAGAAGAATAATATTAATAAAAAAATACCATTTTATAAATATCAATGGTTGCAATATTTAATAGCATTAATTTTTGGATTTTGTGGAACACTAGCTTTTTCACCATTTGATATTTGGTTAGCTGCTCTTTTTTCTCTTTTTGGTTTACAGTTACTAATTTGTAATGATTCAAATAAACAAGCAACTTTATTAGCATTTTTTTGGGGAGTAGGTTTATTTAGTAGTGGTATTAGTTGGATTTATATTGGTATTTCTAATTTTAGTGGCATGCCAGTAATAATTAATATTTTATTGCTTATTTTATTAATCTTTTATTTATCACTATATCCATCTTTATTTGCTTATTTGCTAAATTATTTTTTTCCAAAATTTAATATAGCACGATTTATTTTTGCCGCTCCATCAATATGGCAAATAATTGAATATTTACGTAGTAAAGTACTTACTGGTTTTCCTTGGTTGCAATTTGGATATAGTCAAATTGATGGCCCGCTTAAAGGAATTGCACCAATATTTGGTGTTGAAATGATAACATTGTTATTATTAATTATCAGCAGTTGCTTAGTTTTTGCGTTAATAAAATATAAAATTGTCCCAATAATTATAGCAATTATTCTATTATATACACCTATAATTATTAAAAATTATCACTGGTTTACACAGATTAAAGAAAAAAAAATACAAATAATTTTAGTTCAAGGTAATATACAACAACATTTAAAATGGCAACCAAAATTTATAAAACAAATAATTAATACGTATGTTAATTTATCTAAACCTTATTTTGGTAATGCTAAAATAATTATTTGGCCTGAATCTGCAATACCTTCTATTGAATTAGATAATAATTTATGGTTAACTTCATTAGATAAAGTATTACATCTTAAAAATACTCAATTAATTACTGGTATTATTGATTCTAAATTAAATAAACAAAAAAATAGATATTTTTTTAATAAAATTATTATTTTAGGAGAAAATAACCCTTACAAATATTCAATTAATAATTACTATCATAAACATCACTTAGTACCTTTTGGTGAATTTTTACCATTAAAAAATATTTTCAGACCAATTATTTCTTTATTTAATATGTCTATATCAGAATTTAGTAAAGGCAATTATAAACAACAACAATTAATTGCTGGTAATATTCATTTTACTGCTGCTATATGTTATGAAATTATTTTAGGTACTCAAATTAGAGATAATTTTAAATTAAATACAGATTTTTTATTAACAATTTCTAATGATGCTTGGTTTGGATGTTCTATTGGTCCATGGCAACATTTTCAAATAGCTAGAATGAGAGCACTAGAACTTGGAAGACCATTATTACGCGCTACTAATAATGGAATTACAGCAGTAATAACACCAAATGGGGATATTCAAAAAAAACTTCCTCAATTTACTCGTTCAGTATTAAATACTAAAGTGATAATAGCAACATCTGGTCTTACTCCTTATGCACGATGGAGTAATTTTCCTATGTGGATATTAGTTTCATTATTTATTATAATAGCATATTTATTAAATAAAAATAAAACTAATAAATTTATTATATATTAATAATTATTATTTCTTAAAAATTAATAATTTATTTTATATATTTATTAATATTTATTATTTATATTAATTACATAATAATATTTTATTATTAAAATATTATTATGTAATTTAAGAAATTTATATTAAATAATAAAATTATAAAAATATTATTATAATATAAAATTTATTTATATATTAATACAAATAATTAAATAATTATTTTTAAATACAAACATAATTATGTTCTAATAAAATTTAAAATTTATAATATTATATAATATATATATTTTCATTTAATAATTAGGATTCCAATATTATGCAAGAACAATATAAACCAAAAGAAATAGAACAACATGTACAACGTCATTGGGAAGAAAAACAAACATTTAAAGTAATAGAAGATAATAATAAAGAAAAATATTATTGTTTATCAATGTTACCATATCCATCAGGTCAATTACATATGGGTCATGTACGTAACTATACTATTAGTGATGTAATTTCACGTTATCAACGCATGATAGGTAAAAATGTATTACATCCTATTGGCTGGGATGCTTTTGGTTTACCAGCAGAAAATGCAGCATTACAAAATAATACTGCACCTGCAACATGGACATATAATAATATTAATTATATGAAAAATCAATTAAAAATATTAGGATTTAGTTACGATTGGGATAGAGAAATTACAACTTGTGATCCAGAGTATTATCGTTGGGAACAATGGTTTTTTATTAAACTTTATGAAAAAGGATTAGTTTATAAAAAAACCTACTCTGTTAATTGGTGTCCAAATGATTTAACAGTTTTAGCTAATGAACAAGTTATAGATGGTTGCTGCTGGAGATGTAATGCTAATATTGAATATAAAGAAATTCCACAATGGTTTATAAAAATTACATCTTATGCTGAAGAATTATTAAATGATTTAGATAAACTTAATGATTGGCCAGAAAAAGTTAAAACTATGCAACGTAATTGGATAGGTCGTACAGAAGGTATTGAAATTACTTTTAAACTAATAAATAATAATGAAAAATTAACAGTTTATACTACAAAAATTAATAATTTTATAGATATAACTTATATTGTTATTACAGTAAATAATCCATTAGCTAAAAAAGAAGCAAAAAAAAATAATACTATTAAGACATTTATTAATAAATGTCTTAATAATAAAATTTCTGAATCAGAAATATCAACTATAAAGAAAAGAAGTATCAATACTAATTTATTTGCAATTCATCCATTAACAAATAAAAAAATTCCAATATGGATAGTAAATATTATATCAATGGAACATAATACAGATGCAAAAATTATTATTTTAAAAAATAATAAAAAAGATTATGAATTTTCAATTAAATATAATTTGCCTATTAAAAAAAATATTTATAATAAAAAACAAAAATCTTTTATAAAAAAAAATTTATTAACAGATAAAAATGATTTAATTGATTCAAGTAAATATATTAATATTAGTAATAAATTAATTTCACAAGGTATAGCTAAACATAAAGTAAATTATCGTTTACGTGATTGGAGTATTTCTAGACAACGTTATTGGGGGACGCCAATTCCAATGGTAACAATAGAAAATGGATCAATAATACCAGTAACAGAAAAACAACTACCTGTAATTTTACCAGAATATAAATTAATAAATAACATTATTAATCCTATGAAAAATGATTCACAGTGGATTAACACTAATATCAATGGTTATTCAGCATTACGTGAAACTGATACTTTCGATACATTTATAGAGTCCTCTTGGTATTATGCTCGTTATACTTGTCCTAATTATCATAAAGCAATGCTAGATCCAATAGCTACTAATTATTGGCTTCCAGTTGATCAATATATTGGTGGAATTGAACATGCTACCATACATCTATTATATTTTCGATTTTTTCATAAATTAATGCGAGATGCTAATTTAGTTAATTCTGATGAACCAGTTAAACGTCTATTATGCCAAGGAATGGTGTTATCTAATTCTTTTTATTACTTAGGAAAAAATAAACAACGAATTTGGGTATCACCACTTAATGTAAATATTAAAAAAGATAAAAAAGGTAAAATTATCAAATCTACTGATCAACATGGAAATAAACTTATTTATGCCGGAATGAGTAAAATGTCTAAATCAAAAAATAACGGTATTGATCTTCAATTAATGATAAATAAATATGGTGCTGATACAATTAGATTATTTATAATGTTTGCTGCACCACCTGAACTTACTTTAGAATGGAATGAATCTAATGTAGAAGGTGCTAATCGTTTTATTCATCGTCTTTGGTGTACTGTTTTCAAACATATAAATAAAGGCAAAGTAATGCCATTAGATAATACTAAACTTACTATAAAGCAACAAAATCTATATCATTATTTACATAAAACTATTGCTAAAGTAACCGATGATATTAGTAGACGTTATACATTTAATACTGCAATTGCAACTATTATGAAATTTATGAATAAATTAACACTATTTTCTAATAATAGTGAACAAGATCTATCATTAATACAAGAATCTTTATCAGCTATCGTACGAATGTTATCGCCAATTATTCCTCATGTATGTTTTATTATGTGGAATGCACTTGGTTATAAAGGAGATATAGATAATGCATCTTGGCCAATTGTTAATGAGAAAGCAAAAATAGATCATAGTAAATTAGTAATTATACAAGTTAATGGAAAAGTTCGTGGACGTATTACTATAAATAAAAATGCATCTAAAAATTCAGTTTTAACTATAGCCACAAAAGAATATAATGTATCTAAATATATTAAAAATATGAATATACGTAAAGTAATTTATATACCAGGAAAGATATTAAATTTAGTTATTGATTAATTTAATTAAAAAATGATATGAATTATTTAATTATTTCATTTTTACATTTAATTATATTAATAATAGATAGATGTAAATTTAAATTACAAGATAAAACTCAAAATCTAAAAAAAAAATTAAAAAAAAATAAAATTAAATATTAATAATTATTATAATTCTTTAGCTAAAATAATTAATCAATAAATTATTAATTATTTATTCTATGCATATTAATCAACATAATTAATAAAAATTTTTATTGGCAAATTTAAAATGATACAAATATATCCTGAACAATTAACTTTACATCTTTATTATAAATTACAACATAGTTACCTTGTTTTTGGCAATGATCCATTTTTAATACAAGAAAGTGTTGATAAAATTTATAAAGTTGCTAAGAAACAAGGTTTCAGTGAGCGCTCTTATTATTTATTAGATACAACAACCGATTGGAATGCAATTTATTGCTTTAGTCAATCATGTAGCCTATTTTCTAACAAACAAGTACTTATATTAATAGCTACAACAAATAATATTACAACAATTACTTCAAAACATTTAATTAAATTATATAATTTATTGCATTCTAATTTATTACTTATATTACAATGTGGAAAGTTAACTAAAGCACAAAAAAATAGTATATGGTACAAAAAAATAGGACAAAATGGAATATATATTAATTGTGTAACACCTGTACAATTCAAATTATTACAGTGGATAACAAAACGAACTAAAGAAATGTCTATTTCTTTAGATAACCAAGCTATAAAATTACTTTGTTACTATTATGAAGGAAATTTATTAGCTCTTAATCAATTATTTAATCATTTATTACTGTTATATCCTAATAATCATATTAATTTAATAAATATAAAAAATATTATAAATAATTCTGTTAATTTTACACCTTACCATTTAATTGATGCATTATTAATAGGAAAAATTAAAAGAGCATTATATATTCTACAACAATTGCGATTAGAATGTTATGAGATAATAATTTTATTGCGAATAATTCAACGTGAAATTATATTACTTTTAAAATTAAAACAACAAAATAACAATAAAAATTTAAAAAAATTATTTGATGAATATAATGTTTTACATTTTCGTCATTTTTTTATTAAAACTGCAATACAGCGATTATCACTTAATAAATTACAAATTGCAATACAATTAATTACACAAGCTGAACTATCTTTAAAAAACAATTATAATGATTTAATTTGGATAAAATTAGAAACTTTATCTATGATATTATGTGATAAAGTATTACCAGAGATATTTTTTCATGACTCAACAAATCAAAAAAATAACTAATTTTACAGATATTTATGCACTATTTGGTGGTACATTTGATCCCATTCATTATGGTCATTTGATTCCAATTGAAGAACTAGCTAAAAAAATAGGTTTACATCATGTTATTTTACTTCCTAATAATATACCGCCTCATCGTATAAAACCTAAAGCAAGTATTCAACAAAGACTTGAAATGATAAAATTAGCTATAAAAAATAACACATTATTTAGTATTAGTACTAGTGAGCTTAAACGTAAGACTCCATCTTATACTGTTGAAACATTGATATCTTTTAGACAACAAATTGGATGGAAAAAACAATTGGGATTTATTATTGGACAAGACTCTCTTATATCAATTAATACTTGGTTTCATTGGAAAAAAATTTTAGATATTTGTCATTTATTAGTTTGTGCGCGTCCAGGATATACTACTTACTTTCCAACTATAGAAATGCAACAATGGTTAAAAAATCATCAAATATATAAACCAGAAATACTTAAAAATAAACCTTATGGTTTTATATATATAGCTAATACTTCCTTATTAAATATTTCTTCAACTAAAATTAGAAAACGAAAATATAACATAAAAAATTATAAGTATATATTACCACCAAAAGTTTTAAACTATATTAATAAAAATAATCTATATTAAAATTATTTTAAATTTTAAATATATATTATATAGTTATTAATAAGTATTAATATTAAATATTTATTTTTTATTTATATTCATAAAATATATATAATATTTATTATAAATAATTTAATTACTAAATATTAAATAATAATTTATTGACAGATAATTAATAATATATTATAATTATAATTTATTTATATTTATAATTTCTTTTACTAATTATTATTAAAATATAATTATTTAAAATATATTTTATTATATAAAAATTTATTTCATATAAAAAATTATATTATATTAAATAATATAAACAAAAATAAATATCTTAAAATCATTTATAAACCTAATTTATTGATATTAAAATTATTATATATTAATTTTCTACAATAAAAATTGTATAAAATATAAAATATTTTATTGTAATAAAGTACTTTGTATTTTATTAAAAATTTTTAAAATAATACTTTAATTAAAATTAATATAAATTAAAACTTTACAAGATATATATAATAATAAATATAATATATTATATTATAAATAAATAATTATTTATTATTAATTAATAATATATATTTTTTAAGTAATTTTTTAAAAAATAATAATTATTATCTTAACTTGATAAATAAATATATAAATAATTTTATTTCATATTAATTTAAATTTTAATTATGCTATATAAATAAAGTAACATTTTTAAAATTATAAATAATATTATTAATATATAAATAATAATATTATTTAATTGCATATTATTGAAAATTTATTACATAAAATAAAAATGATATTTTATAATTATAATATTTTTTAGTTTTAATTTACATTAAATTATTTAAATAAAAATATTATATTTTTATTTAATTTATTAATATTTTATAATATTAATAAATTAAAATTACTAAAACATATTAAAAAATTTTTATTTCAATACTTAATATAAGAATATAAAAATATAATAATATATATAAAATTAATAAATATTATTTAATTTAATACTATAGTAATTAATAAAATTTATAATTTTATTACTAAATATAATAATTATTTATTGTAAAAAATAAAATACTTATTTTTTATATAAAAGTATAATATATAATTACTATTATATTTAATATTAATATAAAATGTTAAATATTAAATATAATAGTAATTACTAAAAAATAATTCATTTTATAATTTATAATAAATTTATAATTAAAATTATTTATTTATATTGTTATTAATTTTAACTAATTTTAATATCATTTTATATTTATTCAAAAATTAAATATTATTCATTATGAACTAACAAAATAATTTATTATCATGATATTTTATTGAATTTAAATATATTTATTTTAAAATATAATTTTATAATAAAATATAAATTTTTTTTATAAAATAAAATTACAAAATAAATAAAATAAGATAATATTTATAAATATTTAACAAATATAATATATACATTTCAATAATTAAATATATTAAAATAAAATTAAAATTATATAATAATATATAAATATATTTCAAAATATAATAATTACTTAATTAATTAAATTTTTTTAAAATATGATATTATGCAAATAATATAATTTATATTATAATATTTTTATATTATTAATTAATAATTTATTTGAAATATACTTTTGTAAAAATTTTAATTTTAATTATTATACAATCTTACATTTATTATATATTTTAATTATAATATTCATTTTATATACTTTAATTATAATATTTAATATTTTATATTATATAATTCTATATAAGTAAAATTATATTTAATAGTGATAATAAGTTATAATTTACTGTGTATTTTAAATATTATCACAAATCAGAAAAAATAAAAATATTAAAATTTAATAATAATTTCAAATCAAATTATTAATATTTTATTATACTTACATAATAATAATTATAGTACTATTTATTTTTTATAGCAGATTGTCTAAAGTATTTTTTATCCTCCCAACGTAATAAAGTCAATTTACCTCCCCAGCAACAACCAGTATCGAGTCCATAAATACCATTAGGTATTCCATTACCATTTATAGAAGCCCAATGACCAAAAATAATAGTATATTCTAATGGTATCTTACGTGGAAAACAAAACCAAGGTTTTAATGGTAATTGTGTATTATTAGGTTTATTTTTTAAACAAAAATTTAATTTTCCATTAGGAAAACAATAACGCATACGAGTTAATACGTTAGTACTGAAAAATAGACGTGATAATCCTGTAAGTTTAGGTGACCAACTATTTTGTATATTATCATACATAGAATTAATAAATAAACGATAATTAACGCTACTGAGAATATCTTCAACTTCTTTAGCACATTTTTTAACTGTTACTAAATCCCACTGTGGTATAATTCCAGCATGTATCATAATAATTTTTTTTTTATTATCTATTTGTAATAATGGTTGGCATCGTAACCAATTAACTAATTTATCAAAATCTGAAGCAATAAGTAATTTTTTTAGTTTATAACTAGGTCTATTATAATTAATATTAGTATATATTTTAATAAGATTTAAATCATGATTACCTAATACTATTTTAGATGATGATCCTAATTTTTTAACATAACGTAAAACTTTAAGTGAATCAGGACCACGAGATACTAAATCACCTGTAATCCATAAAATATCTTTTACTGGATTAAATTTTACTTGTTTAAGAAGAGCTTTAAATTCACGATAACAACCGTGAATATCACCTACTAAATAAGTTGTCATAATCAATTTATAATTTTTTACAATAATAAAATTAAACAATTAAATATTATTTTTTACTTTTTTATAATAATACATTTAGTATAATAATTTTTAATAGTTATTATAAGTTATTTTTTAAAACTTATTAATATTGAATTTTTATATATTTATTATTAAATATTAATAATAAACTAATATTATATTATTAAAATATATTATTTTTAGATCTATTTTTTTCCAATCTACTAGCTAATTTACAATAATTTTCTACTGAAATATTTTCAGCACGATAATTTTTATTAATTCCCAATTGTTTAAAATCTTGAATACTAAATAAATTATTTAAACTATTATAAACTACTTTACGTCTTTGATTAAATGCTTGTGTAACAATATAATTTAATAACTTAACATTACATATAGTATAAGGATTTTTTTGATGAGGAATTAAACGTATTACAGATGAATTTACTTTTGGTATTGGTATAAAAGATGATGAAGGTATTTCTAATATAGTAATTATATTGTAATAATATTGAGCCATAATACTAAGACGACCATATATTTTAGTATTTGGTTCTGCAATTAATCTATTTACAACCTCTTTTTGTAGCATAAAATTCATATCAATAATATTATTAATATAATTAATAAGATAAAATATTAATGAAGTTGAAATATTATAAGGTAAATTACCAAAGATTCTAAGAGATTTACCTTTTTCTTTCGCTATAGCACTAAAATTAATTTTCATTACATCATTTTCTATAATTGTTAATTTAGTTCTAAATATTGGATCCTTAGCTAAAATAGAAACAAGATTACGATCTAATTCTATTACTATCATTTTATCTATATACTTACTAACAGGTAATGTTAATGCACCTAAACCAGGACCAATTTCAATAATAATTTCATTAGGTTTTGGATTTAAAGCATCAACTATT
The DNA here is from genome assembly GCA_024349725.1 of Arsenophonus endosymbiont of Ceratovacuna japonica. GTDB lineage: Bacteria > Pseudomonadota > Gammaproteobacteria > Enterobacterales > Enterobacteriaceae > Arsenophonus. The sequence goes on along the minus strand of AP026064.1, from coordinate 362,142 downwards.
TTATTAATAATAAATTGATCAATTAAAAAAAATTGCCCAAATCGTTTTCGTGCGAAATGTCCTTTATAAATTTGTTTATTCATTGTTATTTGTATAAAAATTACAGATAAATTTAAAATATTTGCAATTATATTAATCTTTATATGTCTAATAATTATAAGTTTAATATTAATGTAATAATTAATTAATGTATATAAATAATAAACTTAAAATAATATTTATTATATATATAATAATTTTATATTGTATAAAAATTAAATATTTATAAATATATATAATTAAAATTATATTATCATAATTAAAAAATTTTAATTAAAATATTTTTTAATAAAAAAATTATAAAATATAATTTTTTAAAATATAATTTATTAATATATATATATAATAATATTAATAAATTATATTTTATATGTACTATTTTATTATTATAATAATTCTAATTTATAAATATAAATAATTATAATATTTAATATAAAATTTAATATTTTTTATTTTATTATTAATAATATTATACATAATATTAAAATATAATTTTATTAAAACTACTATGTATATTTTAATAATTAACTAATTATTTAGTAAAATTAATTTATATATAATTAATTATAATTATAAGTTAAACTAAAAAATTTATTTTTAACAAATTTAAATGTATATAAATAATAAATTTAATTACTTAATTTTACTAATTAAATTAAATAAAAAATAAAATTATATAAATATATTATTATAATATTAATTATTTTACTATAAAATTATTATATATTAATATTATTAAAAAATTTTATATATGCAGATTTTCGTAATTCTTTTATCCAAATTTGCGATTCTTCATTAAATTTACGATTAAATAATAAACGATAAATATAATTTTGTTTAATTATATCCATTTTATTATCTTTATTTATATCCTCTATTAATTGAATAATATGCCAACCTAAATAAGAATGAATTGGTTGACTTATTTCACCTTTATTTAAATGTATTAAATTATTATAAAAAACTGGATCATAAATATTAAACATATTCCAATTTAATTCTCCACCATGTAATAAAGAATTTTCATCTTGGGAATATTTTTTAATTGCTTCGGTAAAATTTATTTGACCAGTTTTAATTTTATGCAAAATTTGTTTTATTTTTATATATGCTTGTTCGTTATCAATAATAGATGAAGATTTAACAAAGATATGTCGTACTTTTGCTTTAATAATAAAATCTGATATATTTATATTTTCTGTATTATTAATTTTTAAAATAAAAAATCCAATTTTAGAATATATAGGTCCAATAATATCACCATTTTTAGCATATTTAATTAAATATGCAAGAATAATTGGTAATGATTCAATTTTACTAAAATTCATTTTTCCGTTTTTTAAGGTAGTAAAACGTGAAGAATAAAAAATAGCTAATTTATTAAAATCATTTTCTTTATTTATTTTTTTTTTTATTTTAGATACTATATCAATTGCTAATTGATATTTTTTATAAATTGAATTTTTTGATACTGGTATTAAAATATAATTTATATTAATATTTTTTTTTTCTTGAGAATTTAATATATTATATAATAAACAAACTTCTTGAGGAGAAATAATAATACGTTGTAAAATTTCATTATTACGAACTTTTGATATCATTATTTCTTTACGAATATTATTACGATAATTTTGTATATTGATATTATTCATTATTAATCGTTGTTTTAATTGAGAAACTGTTAATCCATTTTGTTCTGCTATATTTATAATAGCCATATTTATTTCTTTATTAGAAATTTGAATATGCATTTTTTCAGCTATTTGTATAATAATTTTATCTATAATTAATTTATCTAATATTTCATGTCGTAATATATTTTCATTGTAAATTTTTTGTTTTTGGTTTTTAATATTTATTTTAATAATATTTAATATATAATTTATATCACTTTGTAGTATAGCACTATTATTAACAATAACTATTACTTCATCTAATATTTTTGGCATAGATAATATAGTAAAACTATATGTAAGTAATAAAACAATAATTAATTTTCTACAACAATTCATAAAATGCTCATTTTATTTAATTAAATTATATTTTAAATTTATTATATTAATAAAGTAAAATATTATTTTTTATAATTTATGTTAATTAATAAATAGTAATTATTATTATATAATTATAATAATTTATTTATTAATTGTTTTTATATTATGATAATATAATTACATAAATCTCAATTTATTACCTATATATAAACTAATTATAGTTCATATTTAAAAATATTTTTTTAAAAACCTTAAGTAATATCTTTAAGATTTACTTGAATATAATTATAATCTACTAAATGATAATTTATTTAAATAAAATAATTTTAATCTAATTTATATTTTATTATAATATTACTTAATCGTTTATTATACTGAATTCATTACTAAATATACAATTATCTATTTAGCGCAAAATAAGAATTACTAACACAAAATAATAAAATAATATTTTTTTTTATATTTAATATTATAATCAAATATTTTCTAATCTTTATTTATCAAAGTAATATATTTGTTCAATAGAAAAATTAAAAATATTTAATTTAATTTTAATTATAAATACTAGTTGTAATAAAAATAATCAATTAATTAACTAAAGTAATTCTGTTTAATTCACTATATATACAATTATAAAATAAATTATTATAATTATATTATAATAATGATTAATCATAATTATTTATCTTACTTTAATTAATGCAAGAAACATAAAAATATTTAATCAAAATTTTAAAATGTATATATAATTATTACTTGTCAATAAACTATATTCAAAAATTAATTTTTACATTAAAATTTATATATAGAAAAATGTATATAATTTTTTTTTAAAAAAACTACTTTTATATTTTTTATAATATATTAATTATAGTGAATCATCATTCTTTTTAAAATATTATTAATACTAATTCAACAATCAATTAATAATAAAGTAAATTTTAGTTTAATGCATAATTGTATAATATTAAAGTTATTAGTATTCATGTTAGTAATGTGTGCAATTTAATAATAAACTTTAAAACTAAATTATTTTAAATTATTTTTATAAAAATTAAAATTTAATTAAGAGTTATTTTTATAAAATTCACTATTATATGGAATAAATAAAATTTAAAATTATTTATATTTTAGAATAAAATATTATTAAATTTTATATAATTAATACTAAATCTTTGTATAGAATAACTATCAGTATTATTAATACATTTAAATAAAAATTAGTAAAATTTTTTTAAATTACTAACTTTAGTATAATCAATATTAAAATTCAATTATTGAATAAATAAACCTCAATATTTACAAATAATAACTTCGATAATTATTATAAACAAAATATTTATTCTTATATTTAATATTATTATTATATTTTAATTAATTAATAATAATGATCTTATCTAAAATCTATAAAATAATAAAATTCATTATTTAATTTTACTATATGTAAAATTAAAAATTTAATTATAACAATATCATAATTATGTGTAATTTTACAATAAAATGATAGCAATTATTTTAAATATAAATATTTAAAATAATTGATATTCAGAAATAGAAGTAAATATAACACTTATTTACCAATTAATAATTATAAATAAAGATTGTAAAAATAAATATATTTGCAAAATAAATTTTATTTTTACAATTAATTATTATTATATTATATATTTTTTAATAAAAATATTTTAATTATTATTATTTGTAATATAAATAATAAATATTTCTTTTTATAAAATAAAATAACAATTATTATAATATAATTATTATTTTATTTTATTTTATAATCATAACTCTAATATTTTACTATCTAATAACTACTTTTTTAAATATTTACATCTTTATTATTTAAATTTAACCATACTTTTAATTATTTTAATATATTTATACTTTTAAATAAGAATTATTCTATTAAATTAGTATGAATTTTTAACTATAAATAAATATTTACATTATAATAACAAATAATATTATATATTTTTATCACTTTTATTTATCTCCTTAATTAATATTATAATATAAAAATTTTATAATTAATATATTTTATATATAATTATATTTTATATATTTATTATATATGTAATATAATCTTAAAAAATTAAAATTTAAATTAAATAAATACTAAATAAAAAGTTAAAAAATTAAAAATTTTATATTATAGAATATATTAAAAATAGAAAATATTATTAACTATAATTTAATTACATTATTAATATTTTTATATAAATATTTTAAATAATATATAAAATATTATATATAATATAAATAATTTTATATATTTAAGTATTAATTATACTAATTAATTATATTTTATTAAAATTAAAAATATTTTTATTATTTTATATATATATTATTTTAATTAATTATAAAAATAATTATTATAATAATATATAATAATTTAAATTTTTATATATAAATTTAATTTTAGAAAATAAATCTATGATATAAATAAATTATAAATTACTTATTTATAATATTTAATAAAATTAAATATATATTTTAATAATTTAATGATATTTTATCTATTTTAATATAATATTATTATATTTAATAATATTTAAAAATAATTTATTTATTTATAAATATAAAATTTATATTTATAATGCATTATTAAATATAAATTATATTATATTAATATAATATATTAATTTAAAATTTCTTTTAAAATTAAAGAAATAAATTAAATATTATATAAAATAACAATTTATAATTAATTTTTTATATATAAAATTAATATTATTTATAATACATAAAATTATAAAATATTATAATAATTAAAATTAATTAATATAATAATAACTATTAAAAATTATAATTAATAATTTATATGTTGACTAATATATAAATTATATTTAAAAATATTTTAATTAAAATTATCATTTTTTATAAGACGTAAATCTAGGTTTTAATGGCATTCTTTCATTAATTCTAATCTTATTTATAATAATATCTATCTCATTAATTTGATAATCTTTCCATAAATAAAAATATTTTTTTACATCATTTGGCCATTTATTAGTAATAGAAAAACCTCTTTTTAAGCACTCTTTATTTAAAAGTTTATATCTTAAATATAAAAATAATAATTTATCTCTAAAAAATATAACATGTCCACTTCCTAAAGTATAATATATTAATGTAGATAATATAATATTTCCTTTTTTTTTAATAATATAATTTGGTATACGAGTTAATTCTCTATGCTCAGCCAATAAATGTTGATCACATAATTCATTAGGTTTTATTACATTAATTCTAGTCATAACAATCAATAAATAGTTTTTTAATTTAAAAGTTTATCTATATTTATTTTCTATAATAATTTTATAATTTAGTTAATATCTTTATTATATAATTATATTAACTAAATTTAATTTATAAATATTATTAATTATAATAATTAATAATATTAATCTTTAATTTTAATTAAATAAAACTTTATTTTGCAAATAAAATTAAATAATAAACAATTGTGATATATATATTTTAAAAATTAATAGTTATATATTTATTATAATTTTAACAAATTGGTAATATTAAATAAATATTATATTTTATACTATTTATATTTTTTAATTTATTAAAAAATATATTATTTTAAATAGAATTTAATAATTATTATTTAATTAATATAAATAAAATATACAATATAATATTAAATATTAATATATTAACATATTAATAATTTTATAAAATATATATTATATAGATAAAATAAATAATTAATATTTAAATTAGATATCATTATATAAATATTTAATTAATAAAATTCATTATTATTAATATACAATAAATATTATTATAATATTTATTATAATATTTAGATTAGTTTAAGTTAATAAATTATAATTTTAAGTAATTTTTATTTTAATAATTTTTTATTATATATTTTTATAAAAAATATAATATATATTATAATTTAATATATATTTAACATTATAAATAAAAAATAATAATTTTTATATTTATTAAATAAACACTTAATATTTTAAATAAAATAAATTAATAATAATTAATATTAATATTACTTAAGTCCTATAAACTAATTTAAATATAAAAATAAAAAATAAATTATTATAAAATTAGTTGATAATTTAATAATTTTATATTAATATATAAATTTGAATTTTAAAAAAATATATTTGAATTTTTAATTAATTTAAATAATATTATATAAATTTTATTATCTTATATAATATTATTTATTTAATTTTAGTAATTATATTAAATTATATTGTAGTAAAAAAATATTATAATTATTAATTATAAATTATCAATATATATAAATATATATTGATATTAAAATAAAGAAATAAATACATCTAATAATACAAAATTAACAATAATTTTACTTATATAATTTTTTTATAATATAAAAACTTAATAATAATATTTACTTTTTTAATTTTAATTAATAAATTATTATTAATATTTCTACCATTTTTTATTTATAGTATTTTGATTATCATAAACATCAAGTATTTCAATATTAATTAATCCAGATTCTATTTCACGTAAAGCAATAACAGTTACTTTATCATTTTCTTCTTTAACTAAAGAACTTTTACCTCTAATTTGTAATTGACGTGCTCGTCTAGCGGCTACTAAAACTAAATCAAAACGATTACCAATTTTTTCTACTGCATCTTGAATTGTTACACGTGCCATAGTATCGTGACTCCAATAATAAAAATAATTATATAATAATAAAATTTTACTTATTCTACTAATAATTTATTAATTAAAATATTATATTTCTGAGATTTATGATCTAAATTTAGATATTCAGTTTGAATAATAGATTTCAAATCTTCTAATGCAACATTAAAATTATTATTAATAATAATATAATCATATTCATGATAATGCTTTATTTCATTAACCGATTGTTTAATACGCTTATTAATTATTTCTTCACTATCTTGATTTCGCATACGTAAACGACGTAGTAACTCATTTTTTGATGGTGGCAAAATAAAAATAGTACAGATTGATGTGATTTTTTGTCGAATTTGTTTTGCACCTTGCCAATCAATATTTAATAACATATTTATACCACTATTAATATTTTTTTCAATAATTATACGAGAAGTTCCATAATAGTTACCAAATACACATGCGTATTCAAGAAAATCATTATTTTTAATCATTTTCTTAAATTTATATTTAGAAATAAAATAATAATGTTTATTATTTTTTTCACCAGGTCGTATTGCTCTAGTAGTATACGAAATAGAAACTTTCATATTACATAAAGATTTAATTTTTAATAAAGCTTTAATAAGAGTTGATTTACCTGTGCCACTTGGAGCAGATATAATATATAATTTTCCTTTAATCATTATTTTTTATTAATTAGTTAATTAATTATTAATATTTTTATTAAAAATTTAAATTTTTAATAAAAATTATTTTATAAAATATTTTTGAAAAAATAATTATAAATATTTCCATAATTATTTTATTTACTAACCTATATAATTAAAGTTATATATCAATAATTATTTTTATCAAAAATATAAATATATAATTAAATTATTTATAAAGTATATTTATAATATAATATTATATTTAAATTATAATTAATAAAAAATTCTTTAAATTTTATTTAAAATAAATTCTTTAAATATATTGAAATTATTTAAATATATATTATATTTAATATTTTATAAATATTTTTTTATATATTTTATAATTAATATTATAAAGAAAATATAAAAATTATTTATTAACTAATTTTGATTTATATAAGATATATTAAATTATTAATATAAAATAAATATTTTATATTAATAATAAATAACATTATTATTTATTTTATATAAATATTATTAATTTAATAAGATATTTATTTATATAAAAATATTTATTATATATATAATAAATATTTTAATAAATATTACATATTAATTAAAGTATTACAAATATTATTATAATAAATAAATATTTTTAATAATATAATTATTTTTATATCTTATTATATATATTATTTATTATATTAGTAAATAATTTTTTTTTTAAAAATTTTTAATATAAATCAAATAATATTAATAAAAAGTATTAATATAAGTGTTTATTAATTATTATATATTAATTATTAATATTTACAAATAATTATAGTTTATTAAAATAGATACTTAAATTATAAATTATAAATATTTATATAAATATGTATTTAACTTTTAAAAAAATTTTATAAATAAATAATTATTATTAAAAATTTATAATATTTTTAATAAATTACTAATATGAAGTAAATAATTTAATATAAATTTATTAAATGTTTTATTTTTTTATAAAAAAATATTTAATGAAAATTAATTAAATTATTATATAATTAAAGAATTAATATAATATATTTTAATAATATTTATATTAATTAATAATTAAATATAATATTATTTTTTATAAAATTTTATAAAATTAAAATAAATTATTACTAATAAATATATAAATAAATATAAAAATAAATATTTTAATAATCAATACTTACTTATTTTATAATTATTAAAATAAAAAAATAAATATTAAATACACTTATAAAAATTAAGTAATTATATTAAAAATAAACATAATTATTTAAAAAATATAAATAATATTATTTATTAAATAAAAATTTTTAATTATTAATGTTAATTACAATCTAATTTAAAATAAATAAAAATATAAAAAAATTAATAATAAATTATTATAAAATATGCATTTCATAATAAAAATAAAAATATATAAAATTACTGAATTAAAAATTATTATATATATAATTTTTTTTATTATTTTTTTAATTTTACATTAATATTAATTAATTATAATAATTTTTACTTAAATATAAATTATTCATAATAATTATGAATAAATACTTAAATAAAATAAAATAAATATAATAATATTAATAACTAAATTATAATTTATGATTAATAATATAATTTAATATTTTTTATAAATTTATTAATAAAATTTATTGATTTAAAATTAATATCTTATTTTATATATATAAAATATAATTATTTATATTAATTACTTATAGTAGTATAATATTTATTTTATTAATTTTTATTTAATAAATATTTTTTAAATAGAATTTGAAAAAATATTTTATTTATTTATTAATAATAATTATATAAATATATATTTTAATAATTAAAAATTTAAATATTTATCTTTATTTGCTATAAATAGATAAAAATTTTTATATTAATTTTAAAATAATTAATATAATTTATCTTGACGTATAATAAAATTTTAGTAACCATAAATAAAATTTTTTAAATTAAATATATTTGGTGGAAATATTATGACTATTAAAGTTGGTATTAATGGTTTTGGTCGTATTGGACGAATTGTTTTCCGAGCTGCACAAGATCGTAAAGATATTGAAGTAGTAGCAATTAATGATTTATTAAGTACTAATTATATGGCATATATGTTACAATATGATTCTACTCATGGTTGTTTTAATGGTACCATTGAATCTAAAAATAATTACTTAATAGTAAATGGCAAAACTATACGTTGTACTACAGAAAAAGATCCTGCTAATTTAAAATGGAATGAAGTTAGAGTTGATATAGTGATAGAATCAACAGGTATTTTTTTAACTGATGAAACTGCACGTAAACATATTATATCTGGAGCAAAAAAAGTTGTTTTAACTGGACCTTCAAAAGATAATACCCCTATGTTTGTCATGGGAGTTAATCATAATAAATATAATGGTCAAGATATTGTTTCTAATGCATCTTGTACTACCAATTGCTTAGCACCATTAGCTAAAGTTATAAATATTAATTTTGGAATTATTGAAGGTTTAATGACTACTGTTCATTCAACAACATCTACACAAAAAACTGTTGATAGTCCTTCATTTAAAGATTGGCGTGGTGGACGCAGTGCTTTACAAAATATTATACCTTCATCAACTGGTGCAGCAAAAGCAGTTGGTAAAGTTATACCTGAATTAAATGGAAAACTAACTGGAATGGCCTTACGAGTACCAACACCAAATGTTTCAGTAGTTGATTTAACTGTTCGTTTAAGTAAATTTGTTACTTATAAAGAAATTTGTCAAGTAATAAAACAAGCATCAAACAATGAATTAAAAGGTATTCTTGGTTATACTGATGATGATGTTGTTTCTACTGATTTTAATGGTAATAAATTAATATCAATTTTTGATGCAAAAGCTAGTATTGCTTTAAATAATAATTTTGTAAAATTAATTTCTTGGTATGATAATGAAACTGGATATTCAAACAAAGTTTTAGACTTAATTAAACATATATCAAAATAAATATTATTTATTTACTATAAGCCATTATTAATAATGGCTTATATTTAATTATGTAAAAAATAATATTTTAATATAAAAATTATAATTATAAATAAACATATTTTAATTACAATCAATAAAAAACTAAATAAAATGATAAATATTTTTAAATTATATAAATTAATTATTTACTAACTAGATATAATTATATGATTATAATATAAATATTATTAATAAAATATTATAATAATTTTAATATTATTAATAATAATTAATTATATATTTCTAGAAATAAAATATTGTATAATATATAAATTATGATATACTTTAAATTAAAAATAATTATTTTAAACTAAAAATAAATATTTAAAATCTATATAATAATTTTATATATATAAATCATTAAATATTATTATTACAAATTATAAATTTTATTATAAAATAATTTTTATAAAATATTTTTCAAATTATTTAAATAAAATTTTAAAAATTATTTATTTATTAATAATAATTTATATATATAATTTTAATATTTTATTTTTAACTATTAAATAATTAAAAAATAATATTTTATATTTATATAATTTAATAATAAATTAATAATTAATAATTTTTGTTAATTTTATTATTTTATTAATATAAAATATACTTATATTATTAGTATATAAAATATTCATTATAAATTCAATAATCACTTAATAATATAAAATAATTTTAATAAAAAATTAATAAAATATCATAATAAATTATACTAAATTAAATTATAATATAAAATATTTTTAAAAATTATAAAATATATTATTTTATAATAAAATTATTTTTTATTAAAAATATTACATGTTTATAAAATAATTAACTAAATATTATTATTCAATAAAACAAATAATTTAATTATTAAAATTTTAATATTAATCATATATTTTTAAATATAATTATATTTTATCATTATTATAAAATAATTATGATAATATTATTAAAATAATTTAAGTTATCTGTATTAAAATATAAATAAAATATTAATAAGTAATAATTAAAAGACTAATTAAAAATAATAATAATTAATTATTTTATATTGAGTACATCATGTAATTAATACAAATATAATATAATAAATTTATATTAAACAAATTATATATTTATTAACTTAATAAAAATAATTAAATAAAATATATTAAAATATTTATAATTAATTAATATTTACTATATTTAATGTTAATTTCTAAAAAATAATTATTAAATATAAAATTTATTATATATTATTAATTATATTAATTTTAATTTTATATTATTAAATTTATTCTTTTATTTTAGTTAAATTTACTATACAAGATAGTATATTTATTATTATTAGAGTTTATCTATTAAAAATAATACAATTCTTTTCTATTATAGATATATATATTATATGAAAGATAGGTTAATAATTTAAATGACTAAGATAACCAATCTTACACCAATTATCGAATTAAAATCCTTAACTAAAGGTTTCGATGGGGAAAATATTATTTCACAATTTAATCTTACAATTAATAATGGTCAATTTCTTACCATACTAGGACCATCTGGATGTGGAAAAACAACTATTTTACGATTAATTGCCGGACTTGAACAAGTTGATAATGGAAGTATTATACTTGAAGGTCAAGATATTACAAATGTTCCAGCAGAACAACGTCATATAAATACAGTATTTCAGAACTATGCTTTATTTCCTCATATGTCGGTATTTGATAACGTTTCTTTTGGTTTACGTATTCAAAAAAAATCCAATAAAGAAATAAAATCAAAAGTAGAAAAAATATTATGTATGGTACAATTAGAAAATTTTACTAAACGATATCCATATCAATTATCTGGTGGACAACAACAAAGAGTTGCAATTGCACGAGCAATAATAAATAAACCTAAAGTTCTTTTATTAGATGAATCTTTATCAGCACTAGATTATAACTTACGAAAAAAAATGCAAAATGAATTAAAGCATTTACAAAGACAGTTAGGTATAACTTTTATATATGTAACACATGATCAAGATGAAGCATTAGCTATGTCTGATCGAATTTTAGTAATGAAAGAAGGTCATATTGAACAAGATGCATCACCTCGTGAAATATATGAAAAACCAAAGAATTTATTTGTTGCACAATTTATAGGTAAAATTAATGTTTTTAATGCAATTACATTATATCGAATTGATGAAAATCGTATTAGAGCTAATGTTGAAGGTTATGAATGTAATATTTATACAAAAATATCTGTAATAAAAGGTCAACAATTAAAAGTTTTATTACGACCAGAGGATATGCGTGTTAAAGAAATATATAATGATCAACAACCAACTGGATTAGTTGGGTATGTATATGAACGAAGTTATAAAGGAATGATGCTAGATATAGAAGTAAAAATTAATAATGGAAAACGAATAATGATTACTGAATTTTTTAATGAAGATGACCCTGATATTGATCATCTATTAGAACAAAAAATTTCTGTAACATGGGTAGAAAGTTGGGAGACTGTATTTCTTGATGAATAATAATTATAAAGTATTTAATAAAATTATTATTATTAGTTTAATTTTATGGTTATTTTTATTTGCTTTTTTACCAAATCTAATAATTATAATAATTAGTTTTTTAACTAAAAATGATACAAATTTAGTTGATATAATTTTTACTTTAGATAATTATATTAAATTATTTAATAAATTATATATAAAAGTAATGTATAATTCACTAAATATATCAATTATTGCTACTTTATGTTGCTTAATTATTGGTTATCCACTTGCTTTTTGTTTAACACGATTATCAGTAAAATTACAACCATTAATGTTATTTTTATTAATTATACCATTTTGGACTAATTCACTTATTCGCATTTATGGTTTAAAAATTTTTCTTAGTACTAATGGTTATTTAAACTATTTTTTAATATGGATTGGATTAATTGATAAACCTATTCATATTATATATACAAAAGAAGGAGTTATTATTGGATTAATTTATATTTTTTTGCCATTCATGGTTATGCCTCTTTATACAAGCATTAAAAAATTAGATAAATCTTATCTTGAAGCAGCACAAGACCTTGGTGCTAATAAATTGAAAATTTTTTTTTATATTATAATTCCTTTAACTATGCCAGATATTATAGCTGGATGTTTATTAGTACTATTACCAGCAATTGGATTATTTTATGTATCAGATTTAATGGGTGGAGCAAAAAATTTATTAATAGGTAATATAATTAAAAGTCAATTTTTTGATTTACATGATTGGCCTTTTGGAGCAGCAACTAGTATTGTATTAACAATTATAATGGGGTTATTATTATATATTTATTATTATACTTTAAATTTACTAAATAATAAGATCCATTTAATATGATTAGACGTTTTTTACAAACTATATTTATCACGATAATTTATTACTATTTATATATTCCAATTATTATTTTAATTATTAATTCATTTAATAAATCACGATTTGGTAATATATGGCAAGGATTAACAACTAAATGGTATAATTTATTATGGAATAATGATAGCTTATTACAAGCAGCAACTCATTCATTAACTATAGCAATAATTTCAGCTAGCTGCGCTACTTTAATTGGAACATTAACAGCTATATCTTTATTTCGTTATAAATTTCATGGAAAATTATTTATTAATAGTATGTTATTTATTATTATGATGTCTCCTGATATTATAATGGCAATTTCATTACTTTTAGTTTTTATGTTATTAGATTTTTCTTTAGGTTTTTGGTCATTATTATTCTCACATATTACATTTTGCTTACCTTTTGTTGTTATTATAATTTATGCACGACTGAAATATTTTGATATGAAAATGTTAGAAGCTGCTAAAGATTTAGGTGCTAGTGAAATAACTATTTTATGCAAAATTATTTTGCCATTAATTTTACCAGCTTTGATTTCAAGTTGGTTGTTAAGTTTTACTCTTTCAATTGATGATGTAATTATATCATCTTTTGTTACTAGTCCAACTTATGAAGTATTACCTGTAAAAATTTATTCAATGGTAAAAATAGGTATTTCACCAGAAGTTAATGCACTAGCGACTATTTTATTATTATTTTCATTAATATTTGCATTATTAAGTCAATGGATCTTAAAAATAAAATCTATAAAAATATAAAATAAAATAAATTTTAAAAATTAAATATAAATAATTATATATTAATTAATATAATTTACTAATTTCAACTATTACTAATTATTAATATCTTTTAAAATATTTTAAATTAGTGATAAAATATATTTAATTTTAAATGATTATTATTTGTGAAAAAATATATGAAAAAATTCTATTTATATTTTATAGTATGTATTATTATTACAAATGTTAATTCAACTATAGCTAATAATAAAATAGTGTATTTTTATAATTGGTCAGAATATATTCCTACTGGATTGCTTAATCAATTTACTAAGGAAACAGGAATTAAAGTAATTTATTCTACATATGAATCTAATGAAAGTATGTATATAAAACTTAAAACTTATAATAAAAATTATTATGATTTAATAGTACCTTCAACTTATTTTATATCTAAAATGAGTAAAGAAGGAATGATACAAAAAATTAATAAAAATAAATTAAATCAATTTAAAAATCTTGATCCACATTTATTACATAAATCATTTGATCCTAATAATGATTATTCAATACCTTATATTTGGGGAGCAACAGGAATTGGAATTAATAATAAGATTATTAATCAAAAAACTATAACTTCATGGGCTGATTTATGGAAGCCTGAATATAAAAATAAACTTTTATTAACTGATGATGCACGTGAAGAATTTCAAATGGCATTACTTAAATTAGGTTATTCAGGAAATACAAAAAATCCATCCTTAATTAAAAAAGCATATAAAGAATTGAAAAAATTAATGCCTAATGTAATGGTATTTAATTCCGATAATTCAGCTAATCCATATATACAAGGAGAAGTAAATTTAGGTATGATATTAAATGGTTCTGCTTATATGGCTAATAAATATGGAGCTCCTATACAATTTATTTGGCCAAAAGAAGGAGGAATTTTTTGGATGGATAGTTTAGCAATACCTACTAATGCACAAAATATAGATGGTGCACTAAAATTAATTAATTTTTTACTACGACCAGATATTGCAGCTAAAGTTGCACAACAAATTGGTTATCCAACTCCTAATTTAGCTGCTAAACAATTATTACCAATAGAAATGATATCAAATAAAATTTTATATCCAAATAAAGAAACCTTAAAAAAAGGAGAATGGCAAAATGATGTAGGCAATGCTAATACTTTATATGAAAATTATTTTCAACAATTAAAAATTTATCATTAAGTTTTATTTAAACTTAATATTTTAAATAAAATAATTCAATAAATATACTTATTAAAATTAACATAACAACTATTATATTTTAATATAATTAATTAATTTATTATAATAAATTAATTAATTATATAAATAATAAAACATAAGATGTTGAGAATTAATATAAATTAATAATAATTTATATATTCAAAAAATTAAGTTAATATACCTTTATATATAAACATAACAATATATATAAAATATATATAATAAAATATTATAAAATAATTTTATTTTACAAAAAATAATTTATAGTTTATAAATATATAGTGAATTTATTAATTATAGTAATTATTATTGATAAATTTTAATTTATATTAATATTACATAAATAATAAACAATTTTTAAAAAAAATATTAATACTAATAATATATTTCTTAAATTATTAATTATAAATATCATTTTAATTGATAAAATCAAAATATTAAAATTATATATATTATTTTAAATATATATAAAATATAAAAAATAATAATTTTTATAATTTTTTAAATAATATTAATAAATTAAATAATATTATATATAATTATATAAAATTATTATTAATAGTTATTTTATATATAAACAATACTAAATAATTATAATAATTATAAATTTATTAAAAATTTTATAAATTTTAAGATAAAATATTAAAATAAAAAATATTTATATTTTAAAATTAATTTAAAATTAAATTTGAATAAAATAATTAAGTATTTTTATATAATAAATTTAACAATAATATCAAATAAAATATTTTTATTAATAAATGATAAACTTTAATTATTAAAAAACAATATAATATATTAAAATTTATTTTAAATAAATTAATAATATCTAAAACTAAATTATTATTTATAAGATAATTAATTAAATATTATTTATATTATATTTTATAATTAAATTATTAATTATAAAATATAAAAATTTATTTTTTATTAAATTAAAAGATAACTTAAAATAAAAATATAATTAAATAAAAATAATTATATTAAATTTTAACTAAATAATAAAATTATCTTAATATTAAATTATTATATTATATTAATATATTAATATAATATAATAATTTCTTTTATTAAAAATAAATAATACTAAATAATTTAATATAGTGAATATTAATCAATACAAAAAAATAAACTAATGGTATTATTAATTATTAATTTTAATTAATTAAAATTAAAATATATATTTTACTTCATTAATAAAAAGAGAAAGATTACACTATGATATTGTATACATTAAAAAAAACAAAACATCAACAATATCTTGCACAATTAGCAAAATTACCACAATCTATCTCTAATTTTATCACACTTTATACAACTAAATGTTTTCGCACAGCTATTTTAAATAAAATAGCTAGTACTAAACGATATATTTATATTAATTCACTTTATTTCGAATATGATGATGCTGGAAAAGAAATATTAAATGCACTTTATAAAGCTAAAATAATAAGGCCAGAATTAGATATTAAAATAATAATAGATTGGCATCGTGCTAAACGTAATCGTATAGGTTCATCTTCTAATATAACTAATGCAGATTGGTATTATCAAATGGCAATAACTCATCCAGGATTAAATATTTCTATTTTTGGTGTTCCTATTAATACATGTGAAATATTAGGTATTTTACATTTAAAAGGATTTATTTTTGATGATACTATTATTTATAGTGGTGCAAGCATTAATAATTTATACTTGCAACAACATCAACGTTATCGTTATGATCGTTATCATATATTATATAATACTCAATTAGCTACTATTATGAAAGAATTTATTGATCAACATTTATTATCTTCACCAGCTATTCAGAGATTAGATCAAGCATATCACTATAATAATTCGCAAATTAAAAAATTAATTAAACAATTTCGTAATAATTTAAAAAACTGTTACTATCAATTACAAAATAATGCTACTAATGAAGAATTGTCAGTAACTCCATTAATTGGTTTAGGGAAAAAAAATGAATTAAATAAAACTATTATACATTTAATGAGTAGTACAGAAAAAAAAATGACTATCTGTACTCCTTATTTTAATTTGCCTAATATTTTAATAAAAATAATTAATAAATTATTACATAATAGTAAAAAAATTGAAATTATAATTGGTGATAAAAAAGCTAATGATTTTTATTCTCCTCCAGAAAAACCATTTAAAATTATTCATATATTACCTTATTTATATGAAATTAACTTACGTAAATTTATTTCTAAATTGCAATATTTTGTTGATAACAAACAATTAACTATTAGATTGTGGAAAAATGGTGAAAATAGCTACCATTTAAAAGGTATTTGGGTAGATAATAATTGGCAATTGATAACTGGTAGTAATCTTAATCCACGAGCATGGAATTTAGATTTAGAGAATGCAATATTAATTCATGACCCACAAAATTTTTTATTAAAACAAAAAAATAAAGAATTAAAATGTATAATATCTAATACTTATCTTATAAAGCAATATAAAGAACTAGAAAATATCCACCAATATCCAATAAAAATTAAAAAACTTATATATAGATTACGTAGAATACACATTGATAAATTAATAAAATATATTATATAATAAATTAATTAAATATAAAATAATTAAATAAATTTTTTAAATTATAAAATATAATTTTTAAATTAAGTAAAATATAAATTTTATATATTAATTAAACATAAATTAAAATATTAATAATATATTTATTTATTATAAATATAATATATATATATTAATTATATTTATAGAAATATTAATTTATTATTTTATATTTTATTATTTTATTATTAATGGTGTCTCCTAGGGGATTTGAACCCCTGTTACCGCCGTGAAAGGGCGATGTCCTAAACCTCTAGACGAAAGAGACTATAAATTATTTAATTAAATAAAAATCAATTTATATTATTTTATTATATATTTAATACTAATATTATATTTATTTAAATTCAAAATATATTTTTACTTTAATTGATTGTATAATTATTAATATCATTTAAATAATAAATAAAATAATAAAAATTTAATATAAAAATTAAATGATATATATTTATATATATTTTAATATAATACATATAAAAATAAAATAAATAATTAATAATAAAAATGAATATATAATTTTATTAAACTTATAAAATATTTTAAATAATTATAAAATAATAATTTTTTATATATTTATTTATCTAAAATATAAATTTTATCATTATAAATAAAAACTAATATAATTAATACATTTTATTTAGTCAACATTAAAACTATTATTAATAAATTAAATAATTTATATATATAATTAAATTAATATTATTTATATTATTAATTATTAATATAAAATTAATTAATATTTCATTTTTTTTTAAATATAAAAAATTTAATTATATATACTTTATATAAAGTATATATAATTATATTAAAAAGTATATTTATAATATATATATTATATATTTATATTTTTTATAATATTTTATACATAATTTTAATTTTAATATAAACAATTAAAATATAATTAAATATTATTTAAGTAAACAATGTTTTATATAATATTATTATAAATTTAATTACTATTTTATTAAGAATTTTATTATTTATTAATTTAAAAATAATAAAATTATATATTATATATTTTAAATTATAAAAGTAAAGTAATTATTTTATTTTTTATTTTAAATACTTATTATTTCTAATAATAAATATATTTTATTAATAATTTAATAATAAAATATTATATATAATTCAACAATCTATTAACTAACAAATTTTACATAAAAAATCAACTATTTTAAAAATTAATATTTTAATATTAAATAAATTTTAATATATATTATTTAGTAACTAAATTTTAATTTATATAAATAAAATATTCAAATATTACAAAAATATAAAACATTGATTAATATAATTCATGTAATAATTATATTATATAATTATTGCATTAATTATTATCTAAACAATAAAATAATTTATTTTTTTAATTAATCAATAAATTTAATATATATGAAATAATAAATTTATAATAAAATATTAATATTAATATATAATATTATTATATTTTAATAATATATATTTTTTTAAATAAAATTAAATAAAAAGATTTTTATAAAAAAATTAATAATTAATATAATAAACATATTTAAATATTATATTTATAATTATTATTTAATATTTATAATTTAAAAATAAATTTTTATATTATATATTATATATTAATAATATTATAATTAACATATAATATATTAATTATTTTATTTAAAATATAAAACTTTAAAAATTATAATTAGTATTTATTTTTAATAAAATTTAATAAAAAATAATTTATAATATATATTAAATTACTAAAATAATGCAAATTATTATTATATTAACCTTTTCTATATAAATAACCAGTTATTATGTCTCGAATTTCAGATGGATTTTTATAACCTTCAATAAAACCTTCTAAAATAGATATTTTGCCATTAAATTGAGAAATAACTTCTTCTTTTGTTTTACAAGGTTGTAATCCATTTAAATTAGCACTAGTAGAAATTAATGGTTTATTATATAAAAAACAAAGATTCTTAATTAATTTAAAATTAATAATACGAACCGCTACAGAATCGAATTTTCCTGTTAACCATTTTGGTGTATTTTTTTTAGCTGGCACAATCCAAGTTATAGCCCTATTATCTGTTGCAATCATTTTTTTCTTTTGCAAATTAGTTAATCTTTTATCATCAATATAAGGAATTAATTGTTTATAATTTCCTGCTATTAATATTAATCCTTTTTTCCATGAACGCTGTTTTAATAATAATAACTGACAAACTGCTTCTTCATTAGTTGGGTCACATCCAAGACCAAAAATAGCTTCTGTTGGATATGCTATAATTTTACCTTTATCTAATGATTTAATAATATTTTTAAATAAAGGCAACATTTTATTAAACATACTTATATATTCTATATATTTTATTATTGTTTATTATATAATTTACTTATTAAAAATTAATTTAATATTTACTAAAAAATAAATTAAAATTTTTTAAATAACAATTGAATTAATAAATATTTTATTAAATTTAAATATTTTTCAATAATTGCTAATATTTTATTATTAATTTTTTTATTTTAATTTTATTAATTAAAATAATACATTTAATTAAATATTATTAATTTAATTTATACATATAATTTTATATATTTATTTATTATTAAAAAAATAATTTATTTAAATTATTATAATAAATATATTTATTTTTTTATTTAAAAATAAAATAAATATTTATTTTAAGTATGATATATATCATATATTTTTTAATTATATTTAATATAAATTTTATATTTATAAATAACAATTTAAAGTAAAAAATACAATTTTAATAAAAATAAAATTTAACTAAAATTCATTTAAAAAAACTAAAAAATTACATTAATTTTATTTTTGATAATAGATTTGCTTTATGACGTGCAGCTTTATTTTTATGAATTAAACCTTTACTAGCATAACGATCAACAATAGGTTGCATATTATTGAATGCTTTTTGCGATTCTTCTTTATTTCCAGAAGCTATAGCAAAATAAACTTTCTTGATAAAAGTTCGCACCATAGAACGACAACTAGAATTATGTTTACGTCGTTTCTCTGATTGTATACTACGTTTTTTAGCTGACTTGATATTAACCAATGTTTATCTCCTAAATATTTATTTTATTAAAGTAATTTAAAAATTAAATAATATACTTTTAAATAATTATTTGTCAATAAATGCTTATAATTGAATATGATATATAAAAATGAAATATATTATTATATTATTTTAATAATTTATTAATATAATTAATAAACTATTAAATTTAAATATAAATTAAAATAATATTAATATTAAATATTTTATAAATAAATAATAATTTATTAATTTTTATAATAAAAATTAATAAAATATATAAATTTTATACTATATTATAAAATAATTTAAAATTATATTTTATCTACTAAAATATTTAATATAATGTTCAATATTAATTTTTAATAATTAAAATATATAATTATTTTAAATAAAATTTTTTAATAAAAATGTGAAAATAATTATTTATTTATTATTATTAAATTCATAAAATAGTTATTTAATCTTCAATGTAGTAAACGGTATAGTATATAAATTTTATTATATTGAGACTATTTATGAAGTTAATACGTAATATACATTATATAAATTCATATCATAATGGTTGTGTATTAACTATTGGTAATTTTGATTCTGTTCATAGAGGACATCAATCGTTATTAAAATATTTAAAACAATATAGTCAACGTTCAGGATTGCCAACAATGGTTATGATTTTTGAGCCTCAACCATTAGAGTTTTTTTTAGGAACAAAAGCACCAGCACGTTTAACATGTTTGCGTGATAAAATAAAATATCTTACTGAATATGGAGTAGATTATTTAAGATGTATTAAATTTAACCATAAATTTTCTGCATTAACACCACAAAATTTTGTTTCAGAATTATTAGTAAAAAAATTAAGAGTAAAATTTTTAGCTATTGGTGATGATTTTCGATTTGGAAAAAATAGAGTAGGTGATTTTAGATATCTTTGTAAAGCTGGTGAAAAATATGGTTTTAAAGTAGCCAATACTGAAAGTTTTTGTGATTCCGGGAAGAGAGTTAGTAGTACATCTATTAGGAAAGCGTTATTAAATGACAATCTGAATTTAGCTGAAAGCCTTATGGGACATTCTTATAGGTTAAGTGGTAGAGTGGTTCATGGTAACCAACTTGGCAGTACGATTGGTTTTCCAACAGCAAATATATTATTTAAATGTTTAGTTATGTCTGTTAGAGGAGTTTATATAGTGGAGGTACATGGATTATCTAAATACCCATTACCTGCAGTAGCAAATATTGGCACTCGACCAACAGTAAATGGTATAGATCAACAAATTGAAGTACATTTAATAGATATAAATATGAATATATATGGACGTTATATTAACATTATATTACGTAAAAAATTACGTAATGAACAAAAATTTTCTTCTATTAATCAATTAAAAAATCAAATTTATAATGATATAATGGCTGCAAGAAAATTCTTTCGGTCATTATAATTAAATTATTTAACAAAAAATTATAATCGAGAAATTAAATGAATGACTATAAAAATACTCTAAATTTACCAAAAACAAAGTTTCCTATGCGTGGTAATCTATCTAAAAAAGAACCACAAATATTAATTAATTGGTATAAAAACAATTTATATAAAGCTATTCGCAAATCTAAAATAGGAAAACAAGTATTTATACTACATGATGGGCCTCCTTATGCTAATGGAAATCTTCATATTGGTCATGCAGTTAATAAAATACTTAAAGATATTATAATTAAATCTAAAGGATTAGCAGGATTTGATTCACCATATATTCCTGGTTGGGATTGCCATGGTTTGCCTATCGAACATAAAGTTGAACAAATTATTGGGAAACCTGGTGATAAAGTTTCTACAGTTATTTTTCGTGAAGAATGTCGTAAATATGCTACAGAACAAATTACTAAACAAAAAAATGACTTTATAAGAATGGGTATACTTAGTGATTGGGATCGACCATATTTAACTATGGATTTTAATACAGAAGCTAATATTATTTATGCATTACATGAAGTAATTAAAAACGGTTATTTGATACAAGGTGCTAAACCAGTTTATTGGTGCACTTTGTGTTGTTCTTCATTAGCAGAAGCAGAGATAGAATATCATAATAAATTATCACCTTCTATTTATATATGCTTTAGATCAATAAACATTAATGCTGTTTATAATATATTTAACATAAAATCATCATACTTACCAATTTCAGCAGTAATTTGGACAACGACACCATGGACATTACCTGCCAATCGAGCAATTGCAGTTAATCCTAAATTTGAATATCAATTAATTGAAATTAACAATAATGAATGCTTAATTTTAGCTAAATCATTAGTTAAAATAATAATGAAACGAATTTCAACAACAAAATGGAAAATTTTAGGACAATGTAATGGTTCTAAATTAGAATTTTTACGATTTTATCACCCATTTATTAATTTTGATGTACCAATAATTTTAAGTAATCATGTGACTATGGATATAGGAACTGGTCTTGTACATATTGCACCATGCCATGGTCCTGAAGATTATATTATTGGGCAAGAATATAAACTTCAAATAGAAAATATTGTGTGTTCAAATGGTTGTTATTTACCTAATACTTATCCTGGTTTAGATGGTGTTTCCATATTTAAAGCTAATAAATTAATAATACAAATTTTAATAAAAAATAATACCTTATTATATAAAGAAACATTAAAACATAGTTATCATTATTGTTGGAGACATAAAACACCAGTTATTTTTCGTATAACACCACAATGGTTTATAAGTATGGAAAAAAATAATTTACGCGAACAATTAATAAAAGGTATAGAAAATGTTAAATGGATGCCTAATTGGGGAAAAAATCGAATTAAAACTATGGTTACAAATCGCTTAGATTGGTGCGTTTCTCGCCAACGTACTTGGGGTATACCAATGGTATTATTTATACATAAGAAAACAAAAGAATTACATCCGCGTACATTAGAATTAATTAAAGAAATTGTTAAGCATGTTAAAAAATCAGGTATTCAGGCATGGTGGGATTTAGATCCTGTTAAAATATTAGGTAATGATGCCTCTAATTATATCAAAGTATACGATACTCTTGATGTTTGGTTTGATTCTGGTTCTACTAATTATAGTGTTATAGATTTTAGACCAGAATTTAAAGGTAATTCTGCTGATTTATATCTAGAAGGATCTGATCAACATCGCGGTTGGTTTATGTCATCTTTAATACTATCAATAGCAATCAAAGGAAAAGCACCATATCGAGAAGTATTAACTCATGGTTTTACTGTTGATGGCAAAGGACGTAAAATGTCAAAATCATTAGGGAATACTATTAGCCCGCAAGATATAATGAATGATTTAGGAGCTGATATTTTAAGACTATGGATTGCTTCAACAGATTATACTAATGAAATTGCAGTTTCTAGAGAAATTTTAAAAAATTCATCTGAAAGTTATCGCCGCATACGTAATACTGCACGTTTTTTATTAGCAAATTTAAATGGTTTTAATCCACATTTACATCAAATTAAACCAGAGAAATTTATAGTTATAGATCGTTGGGCTGTAGGAAAAGCCAAAGAAGTTCAATCAGAAATAGCTGTATATTATGCTAATTATGACTTTAATTCAGTTGTAAAACGCTTGATGCAATTTTGTTCAATTGAAATGGGATCTTTTTATTTAGATATTATTAAAGATCGAAAATATACAACAAAAAAAGATAGTTTAGCACATCGTAGTTGCCAAACAGCCTTATTTCATATAATAGAAGCATTAGTACGATGGATTGCGCCAATACTTTCTTTTACAGCCGATGAAATTTGGCAACAATTACCAGGTGAACATAGTAAATATGTTTTTACTGAGGAATATTATGTAGACTTATTTGGATTAGATGATAATGAAATACTTAATAATAAATTTTGGGATAAGTTATTAATTATTCGTGGTGAGGTTAATAAAATTCTTGAACAAGCTCGTACAAATAAATTAATACGTAGTTCATTAGAAGCTTCAGTAATTTTATATGCAGATGCGGAATTAATGGAAATACTTAATCTTATAAGTGATGAATTACATTTTGTATTATTAACCTCACAAGCTAAAGTTATTGATATTAATAAAGCTACAGTTAATGCACAAAATAGTGAGTTAAGTGGATTAAAAATTGATTTACAAAAAGCAAAAGGTAATAAATGTCCTCGTTGTTGGCATTATACAACAGATATTGGTCTAGAAGCAGATTATATAGAGTTGTGTAGTCGATGTATTACTAATATATCCGGTAACGGTGAAATACGTAAGTTTGTCTAATGAAAAATTATATTTGTTATACTGGTTTACATTGGTTATGGTTAACGTTTATTATATTATTTATTGATTTTTATACTAAACAAATAATTTTAAATAACTTTCAATTATATGAATCAATACCATTCATACATTATATTAATTTTACTTATACGAAAAACTCTGGGTCAGCATTTAGTTTTTTAGCTGATGAGAATGGATGGCAATGTTGGTTATTTATATTTATTTCTATTATTATTTGTATAATTCTTGCATTTATTATGTATTATCAAAATATAAATAATAAATTAATCAATATTGCTTATGCATTAATTATTGGTGGAACATTAGGAAATTTATATGATAGATTAGTATATGGTGCTGTAATTGATTTTATTGATTTTTATATTAACACTTGGCATTGGCCAACATTTAATATTGCAGATATAGCTATTTGTATTGGAACAATTTTAATTATTTTAAATGATTTTATAAATACAAATAAAAATTTAAATATATTTTAATTTATCATTCGTTTAAATTATATAAATTAATTTATTTATTATAATAATTTATATTATTAAATTAATATTAGTGTAAATAATATAGTATTATAATATAAAATTAAAATTTTTAATTTAATGTAATATAAATTAAATATAAATTGTTATTTTACTTAAATATCAAAATTTTATTATATTAATATTTAAAATATTTTTACTTAATTAATAATATCAATATTTTTAAATGAAAAATTATTTGTTAATTTAAATATAAGTATAATTATATATTTTATTATTAAATATATTAATTATGATTTATTTTAAATTTATAATATTATATTATTTATAATAACAAATAATTATAAGGTATTATATATTATAATATTAATTATAAAATATTTTTTATTTTATTAACATTAAATTTAATTACTTATTAATATATCAAAATATCATTTTAATATAATTATATAAATAAGGAAATTAAATGCAAATATTATTAGCTAATCCTAGAGGATTTTGTGCTGGTGTTAATAGAGCAATTAGTATTGTTGAATATGCATTATCTTTATATGATACATCTATTTATGTTTTACATGAAATTGTCCATAATTATTATTTAATTAACAACTTACGACAACAAGGTGTAATTTTTGTTGAACAAATATCTGAAGTACCTGATGATGCTATTTTGATTTTTTCTGCTCATGGTGTTTCTCAAAAAATTAGACAAGAAGCAAAAAAACGTAATTTAACTATGTTAATTGATGCAACTTGTCCATTAGTTACTAAAGTACATATGGAAGTAGTTCGTGCTAGTAATAAAGGTAAAGAAGTAATTATAATTGGTTATTTTGGTCATCCTGAAATAAATGGTATAATTGGACAATATCATAATTTAACTGGTGGTATATATATTGTTGAAAATATAAAAGATGTATTGAAATTACAAGTAAAAGATGCAAATAACTTATGCTTTATAACTCAAACAACTTTATCAATTGATAGTGTATCTCATATTATAAATGCACTAAATAATCGATTTCCTAATATTGTTGGGCCATATAAAAGTAATATTTGTTATGCAACCATTAATCGTCAAAAAGCAGTATTAGAATTAATGAATAAAGTAGATATTATGTTTATTATTGGATCTCAAAATTCTTCCAATGCTAATCGTCTTTTTGAATTAGCGCAGAAATCTGATAAACCTAGTTATTTAATTGATTCATATAATGATATTAAAAAACATTGGCTGAATGATATACGAATTATTGGTCTTACTGCTGGAGCTTCAACACCAGATATTCTTATTAGTCAGGTGATTAAAAGATTAAGATATTTAGGTGTTAATAATGTAATAGAGTTACCTGGTAATAAAGAAAATGTTATTTTTAAATTACCAAAAGAGTTATATTTTAATATTCATTTAAAGTAGTAATTTTTATTTTAAAAAATTCATTTTAATAAATTTTTTATTAATATTTATTTAAATTAATATTATATTAAATTAAATATTAATATTTGATAAATATATATTTAATTTATTTTTAAATAAGAGAAAAACATGTCTAAATCAGATATTCGTGTTGCTATTGTTGGTTCTAGTGGACGTATGGGCCGTGAATTAATTAAAGCAGTTTCACAACAAAAAGGTATTATTTTAGGGGCAGCATTAAAACAAAAGGGATCAAGTATAATAGGTACTGATGCTGGTAAATTAGTAGGTATTGGTAATTTAAATGTTATAATTAATGATGATATAATTAATGTTTTAGATAAATTTGATATTTTAATTGATTTTACTCATCCTAAATGTACCGAATATTATTTATCAATTTGCAAAAAAAATAATAAAGCAATAATTATTGGTACTACTGGTTTTAGTAAAACTATACAACAAAAAATCAATAAAGCAGCAAAAAAAATACCTATTGTATTATCATCAAATTTTAGTATTGGTGTTAATTTAGTATTAAAGTTATTAGAAAAAACTGCAAAAGTGATCGGTTTATGTAGTGATATTCAAATTATTGAAGCTCATCATAGATATAAAGTAGATTCACCATCAGGAACAGCGTTAGCAATGAAAAATATTATTTCTAAATCAATTAAATATAATTTAAAAAAATATAAATCATGCAATAAAAAAAATATTTCTTATAATATGGAAAATAATAACATTGGTTTAACAACAATTAGAGCTGGAGATATTTTAGGAGAGCATACAGTAATTTTTGCTGATATTGGAGAAAGAATAGAGATAATTCATAAAACATCAAGTAGAATTATATTTGCAAAAGGTGCTATTAAAGCTTGTTTATGGTTAAAAGGGAAAAAAAATGGATTATATAGTATGGAAGATGTATTAAATATATAAAATATTTAATTACATTTTATTCATATAAATTATATTACTATTTTATTATAATAAAATATATTTAAAAATTAATAATAGTGAAATTTATTAATAATTAATAATCTATTTAAGATCAATAAATTTTATATGATAAAATATAACCATTAATATTTATATTAAAAAATTTAATAATATCAATTTTATATAAAAAAAATTATTTTATTTATTAAAATTATTAATACTTATTAATTTTTTATTAATTTATATACTAATTTTTTATATTAATAATTAATTTTATATTAAAAACAATTAATATTGTATAATAAATTATTTTATTGTTAGTTTTTATATAAATTTTCAATAATTAGCTAATCATCTTATAATTAGTACATTAACTTTAGTCAATATTTTAACAAAATTTTAATCTACACTAAATTATACTTATAATAATGTTTTTATTTTTTTATATATAATATTTAAATTTAATAATAAATTACAATAATAAAAATATTTTATAATTTTACTAATTATATCAATTTTAGAAAATAATTACTTTCATTATTAAAATATATGTAATTAATAAATAAATTTATATAATATTTATTTATAGTGTAAATTTATTATTTTAAGAATCAATAAATAACATTTAATGTATAATTTTTATTATTTTGGAGGATATTTTGATTGAACCAGCTATGTTAATTATGGAAGATGGAACCCAGTTTCATGGCAATTCTATTGGAGTCAAAGGAATTATTGTTGGAGAAGTTGTCTTTAATACATCAATAGCTGGGTATCAAGAAATTCTTACTGATCCTTCTTATTACAAACAAATTATTACACTAACTTGTCCTCATATTGGAAATACAGGTATTAATCCTGATGATGAAGAATCTGATATTATTCATGCTCAAGGACTTATAATACGAAATTTATCATTAATTTATAGCAATTTTCGTGGCAAAGAAAGTTTATCTAATTATTTGATACGTCATAAAACAGTTGCTATTTCTGATATTGATACTAGAAAACTTACGAGATTATTAAGAGAAAAAGGTACACAGAATGGTTGTATTATTGCTGGAAATAATTTAGATACTAATTTAGCATTAAAAAAAATTAAATTATTTAATAAAGAAAAAGAATTAGATTTAGTTAAAAAAGTAACAACTAAAAATATTTATAATTGGCAACAACAAAGTTGGCGCATAACAAATAATAAATCTATATATATAAAATCACAAAAACAATTACTTTATCATGTTGTTGCTTATGATTTTGGTATTAAAAGAAATATTTTACGTTTACTTGTTGATCGTAATTGTTATTTGACTGTTGTACCAGCTACTACGCAAGCTAATGAGGTATTAAAAATGAATCCTGATGGTATTTTTCTTTCTAATGGACCAGGTGATCCAATAGCTTGTGATTATGCAATAAAAACAATTCAGAAATTTTTAACTACAGAGATCCCTATTTTTGGTATTTGTTTAGGTTATCAATTATTAGCATTAGCTAGTGGGGCATATACAGTTAAAATGAAATTCGGGCATCATGGTGGTAACCATCCAGTAAAAAATTTAATTAATAATCGTATTATGATCACTGCACAAAATCATAGTTTTACAATTAATGAAGCATCATTACCTAAAAAATTATATATTACCCATAAATCACTATTTGATGGTAGTCTACAAGGTATACATCGTACTGATAAGCCAGCATTTGGTTTTCAAGGACATCCTGAATCAAGTCCAGGGCCTAAAGATGCAGAACAATTATTTGATTATTTTATTAAACTGATTAAGAAATATTGTAAAAAACTTAATGATACAGATTAATTGATCAGGAGTAAAAAATGGCAAAGCGCACAGATATTAAAAGCATTCTGATTTTAGGTGCTGGTCCAATTATTATTGGACAAGCTTGTGAATTTGATTATTCAGGTACACAAGCATGTAAAGCACTTCGTGAAGAAGGTTATCGAATTATTTTAATTAATTCTAATCCTGCGACAATTATGACAGATCCAGATTTAGCTGATGCTACATATATTGAATCGATTCATTGGGAAGTAGTACGTAAAATTATTAAAAAAGAACGTCCCGATGCTATTTTACCTACAATGGGAGGACAAATTGCATTAAATTGTGCTTTAGAGTTATATAATAAAGATATATTAAAAGAATTTAATGTTCAAATGATAGGAGTAACAGCGGATTCAATTAATAAAGCAGAAGATCGACAAAAATTTAATAAAGCAATGAAGAAAATTGGTCTTGAAACTACACGATCAGGCATTGCACATTCTTTAGAAGAAGCATTAAAAGTAGTAGATGAAATAGGATTTCCATGCATTATTCGTCCTTCATTTACTATGGGTGGATCTGGCAGTGGTATCGCACATAATATAAAAGAATTTAAAGATATTTGTTTATCTGGTTTATATCTTTCACCAACAAAAGAATTATTAATAAATGAATCATTAATTGGATGGAAAGAATATGAAATGGAAGTAATTCGTGATAAAAATGATAATTGTATTGTTGTTTGTTCTATTGAAAATATCGATGCAATGGGAATTCACACTGGAGATTCTATTACTGTTGCTCCTGCTCAAACATTAACTGATAAAGAATATCAAATTATGCGCAATGCATCTATGTCAGTATTACGAGAAATTAATATAGAAACAGGTGGTTCAAATGTGCAATTTGCTATAAATCCTAAATCTGGTCAATTAATTGTTATTGAAATGAATCCACGTGTATCACGTTCTTCAGCTTTAGCATCTAAAACGACTGGTTTTCCTATTGCTAAAGTTACGGCAAAACTTGCAATAGGTTATACACTAGATGAATTAATGAATGATATTACTGGAGGACGAACACCAGCTTCTTTTGAACCTTCTATTGATTATATAGTAACTAAAATACCACGTTTTAATTTTGAAAAATTTCCTGATAGTAATGATCGTTTAACAACACAAATGAAATCTGTTGGTGAAGTAATGGCTATTGGAAGGACTTTTCAAGAATCTATACAAAAAGCATTACGTGGATTAGAAGTTACCGCAACTGGTTTTGATTCAAAAATAGACTTAAATAAAAAAGATTCGTTAACAAAAATTCGATATGAATTAAAAAATGCTGGTGCTGATCGTATTTGGTATATAGCTGATGCTTTTCGTATAGGTATGTCTATCAATGAAGTATTTAATCTTACTAATATAGATTGTTGGTTTTTAGTTCAGATTAAAGAACTTATTAATTTAGAAAATACAGTTATTAAATTTGGTATTAATGGATTATCTATAAAATTATTAAGATTACTAAAAAGAAAAGGATTTTCAGATATACGATTATCTAAGTTAGTAAATGTTTCAGAAACTGAAATTAGAAAGTTACGTTATAAATATAAATTATATCCTGTTTTTAAACGAGTTGATACTTGTGCAGCAGAATTTGCTACAGATACCGCTTATTTATACTCTACTTATGAAGATGAATGTGAAGCTAACCCTGATAACAATAAATCTAAAATTATTATATTAGGTGGTGGACCTAACAGAATTGGTCAAGGTATTGAATTTGATTATTGTTGTGTTCATGCTTCATTAGCATTACGTGAAGATGGCTATCAAACAATAATGATAAACTGTAATCCTGAAACAATTTCTACTGATTGTGATATTTCTGATCGTCTTTATTTTGAACCAGTAACTTTAGAAAATGTATTAGAAATAGTTAGAATTGAAAAACCTACAGGTGTAATTGTTCAATATGGCGGACAAACACCATTAAAGTTAGCACTTGACTTAAAAAAATATGGAGTTCCCATTATTGGCACTAGTCCTGATTCAATTGATTGTGCTGAAGATCGTAAACGTTTTCAACAAATAGTTTATCGCTTAGGATTTAAACAACCAAAAAATATTACTGTCACAACAATTGAACAAGCTATTGAAAAAGCTCATAATATTGGTTATCCATTAATTGTTCGTCCTTCCTATGTTTTAGGTGGTCAAGCAATGAAAATTGTTTATAATGAAAATGATTTGCAGAAATACTTTAAAACTGCAATAAAGATTTCTAATGATTCCCCATTATTACTTGATCATTTTTTAAATAATGCTATTGAAGTTGATGTAGATGCTATCTATGATGGAAAAAATATTTTTATTGGTGGTATTATGGAACATATTGAACAAGCTGGGGTTCATTCTGGTGATTCTGCTTGCTCATTACCGCCTTATACTTTAAATAAAAATATACAAAATATTATACGAGATCATGTGAGACAATTATCTATTGAACTATGCATTATAGGATTGATAAATGTTCAATTTGCAATTAAAAATAATGAAATATACTTAATTGAAGTTAATCCAAGAGCTGCACGTACAATACCTTTTGTATCAAAAGCAATAGGAATATCGTTAGCTAAAGTAGCTGCTAGAGTTATGGTTGGTCAATCTTTAGATAAACAATGTATAACAACAGAAATTATTCCACCTTATTATTCAGTAAAAGAAGTTGTATTACCATTTAATAAGTTTCCTGGAGTTGATCCTATTTTAGGGCCAGAAATGCGTTCTACAGGTGAAGTTATGGGTATTGGACGTACTTTTTCTGAAGCATTTGCTAAAGCTATATTTAGTTCTTCCTTCATCATAAGAAAATATGGAAGAGTTTTACTTTCATTAAAAGAAAATGACAAAATAAAAATTATTAATTTAGCAAATGAATTAATTAAACATGGTTTTAAAATAGATGCAACTTATAATACTGCTATTATTTTAAAAAAAGCAAGAATTAATTATCGTTTAGTTAATAAAAGTAATAAAGGTTATCCCAATATTTATGATAGAATTAAAAATGGAGAATATAATTATATTATTAATACTGATTTAGAAGTAAATAATATAGAAAATTCAAAAATGATTCGTTGTAAAGCTTTACAATATAAAATAAATTATAGCACTACTATTAATAGTGGTTTTGCAACAGTAATTTCGTTTAATTGCAATCCAACTGAATATATTATTTCTCTTCAAGAAATAAATAAAAAGATTATATATATTAAATTTTAATTATACTTAAATTATTTTAAAATATAAAATTTTTACTATTATTAAAAATTAAATTATAAATAAAAATAAATATTGATTAAGTATATAAAATATAATTATATTTTATATATTTATATTTTACAAAATACATAATTAATCAAATTAAATTTAAATTATTATTTATAAAATATTAATAATAAAATATGAATTAAATATATTTTATATTTTATATATTATTAAAATTTAATTCATTTATTATTATATTTATAATTAATTATAAATATAATAATAAATAATTATATTAAAATGATTATATGATATTTTAGATTATTTATTTTAAATATTATAATAAATTATATAAAATAAAATTTTAAATTTTAAAATATATTGAAAAATATTATTATTACATATTTATTATTGATATAATATTAATTATTTTTTTTACTTTTCCAAAGTGCAATAAATATACTAATAAATCCAATAATAAATAATAAAATTGGTAATAATATTAAAATGTTTATAATAAGATTTTCATGATATTTAAAAAAATTAATTTTATTTATTGCATAGCCTATATAAATCATAATACTTACCCACAATAATCCACTTATCCAATTAAATAATTGAAAACGTTTATGATTTAAAGTTGATAATCCAGCTAAAATTGGTAATATAGTACGAATAAAAACTAAAAAACGACCTATTAAAAGTGCATATAAACCTTTATTATTAAATAATCTATTTGCACTATTATAATATTTTATTGGGATTCGCTGTATCCATTGTTTTACTATATATTTATCATTAAACCATCGTCCTTGTAAAAAACCTAACCAATAACCTAAACTAGAAGCAATAGTTAAAATAATAATTGTTGGAATAAATGAAAGAATGCCTTTTTCAATTAAAGCTCCAGAAAGAACAAGTAAAGTATCACCTGGTAAAAAAGATGCAGGTAAAATACTATTTTCTAAAATAATTATAATAAAAAGTGCAGTATAAATAATCCATAAAACATCTAGATTAATTAATTTAGAAAAATCATGATTCCATATTGCCATAATAATTTTATTAAAAATAAACATATTTTACCTTATTAATAATAACAATATAAAAATTTATATAGTTATTAATTTATTTTAAAACCATAATTATGTTTCATTTATTAATACAATAAATATTAAAATAAATTATATATTAATTTTGTACTAAATATATAAAGATATAAAATAATTTAAATAATATTTTATTTACAAAGTATTTAATATATATTTAAACAATTTAAATATATTTTAACATTTTTTTTAAATAAAGCATTATTTTTAATAAAATTTATAATTAATAAATAAAATAATAAAAATTATAATAAAATAAATATATATTTAGATCATAATTACTTTTATAATTAAATGATTAATTTAAATTTATTATTTTTAAATATTACTTATAATAACAAAATATAATAAACTTAATTTATATTAAAAAATATTTATTTTACAAGGAATATATTTAATGTCACAAATACGCTCTATTAATTACGCTTTATTAAGTGTTTCTAATAAAGAAGGTATTGTTGAATTCGCCAAAGCTTTATCTGAACGTAAAGTTCAACTTATTTCTACTGGTGGTACAGCTAAATTATTGTTATCTGCCGGGTTGGTTACTATAGAGGTTGCGGATTATATAGGGTGGCCAGAAATTATGTCTGGTCGTGTTAAAACACTTCATCCTAAAATATATGGTGGTATTTTAAGTCGTCGCGGACAAGATGATAAAATTATAAAAAAATATCAAATTATTCCAATTGATATGGTAGTTGTTAATCTTTACAATTTTATTCAAACTATTAAAAATAAAAATTGTACACTAGAAGATACTATTGAAAGTATTGATATCGGTGGACCATCTATGATACGTGCTGCAGCTAAAAACTATAAAAATGTTATTATTGTTATCAACAATAAAGATTATCCAAGAATAATTAAAGAAATGGATAATAAAAACAATATTATAACTGATGAATTTCGTTTTAACTTAGCATTTAAAGCTTTTAAATATACTGCTGCTTATGATGAAATGATTTTTAATTATTTTAATAAATCAGCACCTACTTATTTTAAGGAGACAAATCAATCCTTAAATAAATTCCCTAACAAATTAAATTTTAATTTAATTAAACTACAAAATATACGTTATGGAGAAAATAGTCATCAAGATGCTGCTTTTTATATAAAAAAAAATGATATAAAATCACAAATTTATTCAGCAAAACAATTACAAGGAAAATCACTTTCTTATAATAATATTGTTGATGCTGATACTGCATTAGAGTGTGTAAAAAGTTTTTATAAACCAGCTTGTGTTATTGTAAAACATGCTAATCCTTGTGGTGTTGCAATTAGTAATAATATTTATATGGCTTATAATTATGCTTTTAAAACAGATCCAAACTCTGCATTTGGTGGTATTATTGCATTTAATCGTACATTAGATAAAAATACAGCTAAAATTATGATTGATCAACAATTTATTGAAGTTATTATTGCACCAGGTATTAGTAAAGAAGCTATTTTAATAATTTCAGATAAACCTAATATACGTGTTTTAATATATAATCAATATTATTCAACTAATTTAAATTTAGATTTTAAATGTGTAAATGGCGGTTTATTAGTACAAGATCGCGATATATACTTAATGAGTAAAGATAAATTAAATATAGTTTCTAAACGTAAACCAAGTAAGCAAGAAATAGAAAATTCATTATTTTGTTGGCAAGTAGTAAAATTTGTAAAATCAAATGCTATTGTTTATGCTAAAAATAATATAACAATAGGTATTGGCGCAGGACAAACTAGCAGAATTTATTCAGTAAAAATAGCAGCATTAAAAGCAAAAGAAGAAAATTTAGATCTTATTGGATGTACAATGGCATCTGATGCTTTCTTTCCATTTCGAGATAGTATTGATATTGCTGCTAATGAAGGTATAACATGCATTATACAACCAGGTGGGTCAATTCGTGATAATGAAATTATAAAAGCAGCAAATGAACATAATATAGTAATGATTTTTACTAAAATACGTCATTTGCGCCATTAATTAATAAGGTAATAATATGAATATTTTAATTATTGGTAATGGTGGTCGTGAACATGCTTTAGCATGGAAAGCAGCACAATCACCACTTGCTAGCATAGTTTATGTTGCACCAGGAAATGCTGGTACTGCATTAGAAAAAAAAATAACTAATATTAACATTCCAATAACTAATATTATTGGGCTAGTTAATTTTGCTAAAAATAATAATATTGATTTAACAATAGTAGGGCCAGAAATACCTTTAATTTTAGGTATTGTTGATATTTTTAAAAATGCCGGTTTAACAATATTTGGTCCTATTAAAAATGCAGCAAAATTAGAAGGATCTAAATCTTTTGCAAAAAAATTTCTTACTCGTCATAAGATTCCAACAGCTATTTATCAAAGTTTTACAAATGTTAAAGATGCTTTTTCCTATTTAAAAACAGTAAATATTCCTATTATTATTAAAGCAGATGGACTTGCATCTGGTAAGGGGGTAATTATTGCTATGACTTTAGAAGAAGCACGGAATGCAGTACAAAGTATGCTAATTGGTAATATATTTGGCAAAGCTGGTCATTCTATTATTATTGAAGAATTTATTTATGGAGAAGAAGTTAGTTTTATAGTAATGGTTGATGGGAATCATGTTATTCCCATGGAAACAAGTAAAGATCATAAACGTATTAATAATAATAGCCCAAATACTGGTGGTATGGGTGCATATTCTCCATCTCCTATTGTTACAGATATTATTCATAAACGAATTATGAAACAAATTATCTATCCTACTATAAAAGGAATGGCACTTGAAGGTATACTATATCAAGGATTTTTATATGCAGGGTTAATCATAGATGCACAAGGAATACCAAAAGTTATTGAATTTAATTGTAGATTTGGTGATCCAGAAGCACAAACAATTATGATGCGATTAAAATCTGATCTAATAGAACTTTGTTTAGCAGGAGCTAAAGGTAAATTATCAGATAAAATATTATCTTGGGATAAACGTGCTACTTTCAGCATTATAA
The DNA here is from genome assembly GCA_024349725.1 of Arsenophonus endosymbiont of Ceratovacuna japonica. Lineage (GTDB taxonomy): Bacteria > Pseudomonadota > Gammaproteobacteria > Enterobacterales > Enterobacteriaceae > Arsenophonus. The sequence goes on along the minus strand of AP026064.1, from coordinate 324,498 downwards.
TGGCATCTGAAGGTTATCCATCTAATTATCGTAAAGGTGATATTATTCATGGTATAAATAATATTTCTTTAAAACAATGTAAAATTTTTCATTCTGGAACTAAATTTAAAAAAAATCATATTATAACTTCTGGTGGCCGTGTATTATGTATTACTTCTATTGGAAGAACAATTATTGAAGCACAAAAAATAGCTTATAATCAAGTAAAAACAATAACTTGGACTGGATGTTTTTATAAACATGATATAGGTTATTAATTTATTTATCATATAAAATTAAAGATTTAAAATGTATATTATATTAAAATTATATAAATATAAAATAAATTTATTATATTAATTATATAAATTATCTAAATCAAATATTATTTCAATTAAAATTTATTAATTAATTAATACAATATAATTAAAATAAAAATTAATTAATTTATTATTATTTTAAAAAAAATATAATTTTAAATTAATAATATAATACTTACTTCACAAACATATTATCATCGGATTTAATATATTATTATGAAATATACAATTTCCTCATATTATATTAGTAGTTTAATAATTATTATAAATATTATATTTTTATATAATACGTTTTCTAACATTAATAATAATTCACAAATTCATATAATACCATCAGTACCAAATATTAATTCTAAAGCTTATATTCTTATTGATTATTATTCAGGAAAAATTTTAGCAGAAAAAAAAGCAGATCAGAGACATGAACCAGCTAGTTTAACTAAAATGATGACAAGTTATGTAATTGGTCAAGAAATTAAATCTGGTAAAATTAGTATGAATGATATTGTAACTATTAATGAAAATGCTTGGGCTACCGGTAACCCAATATTTAAAGGCTCATCACTTATGTTTTTAACTCCTGGCGATCATGTTTCAGTATCTCAATTAATACGTGGTATTAATTTACAATCTGGAAATGACGCATGTGTTGCAATGGCAGAATATATAGCAGGTGATGAAGATAATTTTGTTAAATTAATGAATGAATATGCTAGATATCTTAAATTAAAAAATACTCATTTTATTACAGTTCATGGATTAGATGCTATTGGTCAATATAGTTCTGCACATGATATGGCGTTAATTGGAAAAGCTTTAATACATGATATCCCTGAACAATATTCAATCTATAAAGAAAAAGAATTCACTTTTAATAAAATCAAGCAATTAAATAGAAATAATTTATTATGGGATAAAAGTTTAAATGTAGATGGAATTAAAACAGGAAATACTAATGCTGCTGGTTATAATCTAGTTGCTTCAGCTACTAAAAATAATATGCGATTAATATCTGTTATATTAGGCAGTCACAGTAGTAAAGAAAGAGATATAGAAAGTAAAAAATTACTACATTGGGGATTTCGTTTTTTTGAAACTATTAAACTATTAAAAAGTGATATAGAATTTATTTATAAACCAGTTTGGTTTGCAAATAATAATAAAGTAAAATTAGGCATTAAAAATGATTTATATTTAACTATTCCTCGTAATTATATAAAACATTTAAAAATTACTTATATATTAAATAATACTAAACTACAAGCACCTTTAGAAAAAAATCAAATTGTTGGTACAATAAATATACAATTAGATGGAAAAATAATTGAACAGCATTCTCTTATTGTTTTAACTTCAGTTAATGAAGGTGGATTTTTTAGTAAAAAATTAGATTCTATTAAATTATTTTTTAATTCTAATTAAAATTAATATTAAAAATATTATTAAATATATTATAAATATTCCTATATAAAATAATAAATAATAGTGAAATATATTTTTATCATAATTAAATATTATACATTTATAATAAATTATAAATTTTATTAAATTACTATAAATTTAAAATTTTCTAAAATATAAATAATATTTAATATTAATAATACTATAATATTAGTATTAAAAAATTAATAATTAAAATTTTATTTATTAATATTTTTAATAATTATATTATATAATAAATAATTATCATTATTTAAAAAAACATAAAAATAAAATCTTTTATTTAAATAACATGTAATATAAAATTATTATATAATTAAATTATTATTTTATTATAAAAAATAATTTTTAAAAATTTTTATAAAAAATTATTTACAATAAAATATAAAATTATTATTTTTTTATAAAAAAATAACTATTTTAAAATATTTATTTTATTATTATAATTAAGTATGTATTTTTAAATAATGTTCAAAACTGATTTTATCTGTTTTTTCAATTATTGATTGTTTATTAATTGATTCATAACGAATATTAGTAAATTTAGTATCAGTTATAACCTCATAAGATTCATGACTCAATTCTTTATAATAAATGTTAGCTAAATTTAAACCATATTGAATAATATTTTGATTAATCATTAAAGGTAAAATTTGACCAGAATAAGTTAATTCTGGATTTTCAAACATTTCTATCAATTGATAACAAATTTTACGATATAAAGTATTATTATTAATATCTAATATATAAGCAATTCTTATTAATTCATCAAATAATAGTTCTCCTACTTCTTTTAAAGACTTCATTGATTCTCCATAACCAATACCAATAATTTGTCCAGGTTTTCGACCTTCAAGAATAACTCGATTCCAATTCATTTGACAAAGATTTAATTCTTTTTCATTCATTATTGGGGCATCAGCCAATACACACCAAATTAAAAAAAGATCAAGAAAATGAATTTGAATTTTATCTATACCAATAGCAGTAAAAGGATTTATATCTAAAGATCTAATTTCAATATATTCTATTCCTCTTTTTAAAAGAGCATCAGATGGTGATTCATCACCTATAATTACTCTTTTAGGACGAATTGGCATATATAATTCATTTTCAATTTGTAAAATATTCATATTTAATTGTAAGTATTTACCATCTTTATTAAATTCACCTAATTTTGTAAATATAGGAGATGGTTTTTTTATCGCACGTTTAAGAAGTACAATATAAGTTTTTAAATCATTAAATGTAATTTTAAGATTACCTTGTGATGAATTAGTATATCCTAAATCACTTATTCGTAATGATGTAGCATAAGGTAAATAATAAGTTCCATTATTTGTTTTTTCAAAAGGTAAACATTTCATTTTCCCATGAAAAAATGAACTACAAATTGCAGGAGATGATCCAAATAAATATGGAATTATCCAACCAAAACGATAATAATTACGAATAAGTCTAAAATAACCAGCAGAAATTTTATCCTTACCACTTTTAGCATCTTTAATTCCTACTAATTTCTGCCAAAACTTAATAGGTAAAGAAAAATTATAATGAATTCCTCCAATTATTTGCATTAATGCACCATAACGATTTTTTAATCCTTCTCGATATAAAGTTTTAAAACGACCAATATTAGAAACACCATATTGAGCTAATTTAATATTATCTATATGATCTATAAAACAAGGCATGCTTAATGGCCACATTAATTCGTAATTAAGATGACGCGCTGTATAACGATGTAAATCTCTTAAAAATGCTAAAATATAATTAATATTATTATCAACTGGAGTAATAAATTCTAATAAAGATTCAGCAAAATCAGTTGTAATCCATGGATGAGTCAATGCTTTTCCTAAACTATCTGGATGATTAGAAATAGCTAATTTTCCAGATGGTGTTATTCTTAATGTTTCGCGCTCAATACCCCTACGAAGACCATATAAAATATTAGGATTCATTTCTAACCATAATAGCATTTTTGATATATTTGGGATCAAATTAATCTCCAATTATCTATTTATTATTTTACTTTTAGATAAATTACTTTAATTTAAATAACTAAAATTATCGATATTTAGATATATTAATTTTATAATAATAAAAATAAAATTTAAAAAACAATTAATAAAAATATAAAAACCATTAACTAATAAAAATTATTAAAATTAACTTAAAATAAATTATATTATAATAAAAAGTAATTTATATAAATATTTACAAATAATTTTTATATTAAAATACTAAGCATACGACGTAAAGGTTCTGCTGCTCCCCATAATAATTGATCACCAACTGTAAAAGCTGATAAATATTTTAGTCCAATATTTAATTTACGTAAACGTCCAATTGGAATGTTTAAAGTACCTGTTACAGAAGCTGGTGTTAATGATTGAATTGTTGATTCACGCTCATTAGGAATAATTTTTACCCAATTATTATGTATAGTTAGAATTTTTTCAATATCATTAATAGAAATATTTTTCTTTAATTTAATTGTAAATGCTTGACTATGACAACGTAATGAACCAATACGGACACATAAGCCATCAATAGGAATCATATAATTGATAGAATTTAAAATTTTATTTGTTTCATACTGCCATTTATATTCTTCACGACTTTGACCATTATCTAATTTTTTATCTATCCAAGGTATTAAACTACCTGCTAATATAACATCAAAAAATTTTGTACTTACTTTACCACTATGCATAAAATCAGATACTTTTTTTTCAATTAATAATATATTATCAGAAGAATTTTGTAACTCATAAGAAATTTGAGAATATAATTCACCCATTTGTAATAATAATTCACGCATATTATTAGCGCCAGCACCAGAAGCTGCTTGATATGTTGCAATAGAAATCCATTCAATTAAATTTTCATTAAATAATCCTGCTAAAGCCATTAACATTAAACTTACTGTACAATTACTACCAATAAAAGTTTTTATACCTTTATTTAAACTAATATCAATATGTTGACGATTAACTGGATCAAGAATTATAATACTATCTTCTTTCATACGTAATGAAGAAGAAGAATCTATCCAGTAACCTAACCAACCTATTTCTCGTAATTTATAATAAACACAATCAGTATACTTAGAACCATGACAACTAATTATTATATCTAATTCTTTTAGATAATCAAAATCAAAAGCATTTTGTAGAATTTTTTGATTTTGACCATAGTTTGGCGCCAATTTACCATATTGAGAAGTAGTAAAAAAAATAGGATTAATATAATTCAAATCACCTTCTTCAATCATTCTTTGTAATAATACAGAACCAACAATTCCTCGCCAACCAATAAATCCAACATTTTTCATTATATTATATCCAATTTATAAATAAAATATTAAATAATATAATCAATATTTATTATAAAATATTATATATTATAACTAATATAATAAAATATATTTAATACTAAATATTTTATTAAAATAATAACAAATATATTTATTATTTTTATTAATATCAATAATATTTAATATATTTTACTATATTTTTTCATAAAAAATAGTCAATATTTCTATATAAAATAAGCATTTTAATTTTATATTATTTATTATTAAAATTTATTTACCTTTTAATTATAATGTTATATTATTAATAAATTAATAAATTTATATTTTGATATAATATTATAAATTTATATAATATTATTATAATATATAATTTAATATTAATTAATTTTATTATATTAATTTTATTATTTTACAATTAAATAATATCTAATAATTTTATCAAAAAAGATAATAAATTTATATATTATATAATTTAATAATAATATTAAAAATATAATTTCAAATATATTATAATTCAGTATCAAGTTTAATATTATAATAATAAATTTATATTTATTATTATATATAATATAAATACTAATTAAATAATAATTAAATATTCTTTAATAAAATAATTATTTATTCATATATGTTTATTAAAATTAAATAATAATTTAGTAAATAATATATTTTATGTTTATTTTATGTATATCAATAATAATAAATTTTAATATATTATATTTAATTTTTATGAACTATATATATAAGTAAACTATACTAAAAAAAATTAAAAATAATAAAAATATTATTCTATATATTTTGAATACATAAATAACTTAATTTAATAAAATTGAATAATTTATTTATTAATTATTTTTATATTTTAATTTTAAATTTATTTAAATTAATATTAATTAATTAATTAAATATAAGACTAATTAAATATATATATTACAATCAAAATACTTTATATAATTGTACATATGATATAAATATATTTTTTATAAAATTTTTTCTATTATAAAATTAATAATTAAAAAAGTAGAATAAAAATTATAATAATTATTTTATATATACATTATAAATAATAATGTGAGTTAATTATAAATATTATGAAAATTATATATTAATTAACAATATATTAAGTTCAAAAAATATTTATATTAATTTAAATATTATTGATATCCACTATCTACTTCTGTTGGTGAATTTGCAGCATTTTTTGCTAATTTATCACATATCTCATTTTCTATATATCCTGTATGACCTTTAACCCATCGCCATTGTATTTTATGTTTAGAAATTGCTATATCTAATCGTTTCCATAAATCAACATTTAAAACTGGTGATTTATCTGGTCTACGCCATTGATAATTTCTCCAGTTATGAATCCATTGATTTATTCCTTGATATACATATTTACTGTCTGTTATTAAAATAACATAACAAGGATTTTTAAGTTTTTCTAAACCAATAATAGCAGCCATTAATTCCATACGATTATTAGTAGTACTAAAATATCCTTTACTTAATGTTTTTTTATATTTATAATAACGTAATAAAATACCATAACCACCTGGACCTGGATTTCCTAAACAAGAACCATCAGTAAAAATTTCTACATATTTTATCATTTTATTAAACTCATTTATTTATTATTTATACTCTTAAGTTTGACACAAAAGGTACTATGAGCACAGTAATTACACGACAAGTTGTCCTTGATATAGAAACTACTGGTATGAATAGGTTAGGAGCTCACTATGAAGGACATAATATTATTGAAATTGGTGCAGTAGAAATAATTAATCGTTGCCTTACTAATCAACATTTTCATGTTTATATAAAACCAAAACGATTAATTGACCCTGAAGCTTTTAAAATTCATGGTATTAGTGATAATTTTTTATATAATAAACCAACTTTTGCAGATATAGCAGATGATTTATTAAACTTTATTCAAGGTTCTGAGTTAATAATACATAATGCTCCTTTTGACATTGGATTTATAGATTATGAATTTTCTAATTTAAACAAAGACATTCCCAAAATAGTTAAATTTTGTAAAATTACTGATAGTTTAATATTAGCTAGAAAATTATTTCCTGGAAAACGTAATAATCTTAATTCTTTATGTGATCGCTATAATATTGATAATTCAAAACGAATATTACATGGTGCATTACTTGATGCTGAAATTCTAGCAAAAATTTATATAATAATGACTAGAGGACAAATATCTTTAGATTTTTCAATTAATTTAAAATCTAATGATGATATTTTTATAGATAAAATAAAACGAATAAATAAATTAGAAAAAAAATTAAATATAATTTTTGCAAATAAAGAAGAAATTGCTACTCATGAAACTATACTAGATATAATTGAAAATAATAGTGGTAAAACTTCAGTTTGGAGATTAAATAATAAAAAAAATAATTAAGTTAAATATTTATTATTATATTATTTAATTAAAAATTATATAAATAATTATTTTTAAAAATGTTGACATATAAATAACTTATTTGTAATATAATAATTATTTTTTATATAATGGTGCGGTAGTTCAGTTGGTTAGAATATCGGCCTGTCACGCCGGAGGTCACGGGTTCAAGTCCCGTCCGCACCGCCAATTTTATAAAAAATTATAATATTTAATTTTAATATAGTAAAATATATTAAATTATTATTTATTAAAATTTATTTCATTATTATAATAATTTTATAATTACTAATTATTTTTAACAAAACTATTTAATTTATCTTATAATTATTAAGTTAGAAAATATATAATAAAATAAATATATAATTTATTATAATTGGAGTAAATGATGATAAATCGTAAAATATTAGCTAATGCTATTCGTTTTCTTAGTATAGATGCAATACAAAAAGCAAAATCAGGTCATCCAGGTACGCCAATGGGAATGGCGGATATAGCAGAAGTACTTTGGCGTGATTATTTGAATCATAATCCTATTAATCCTAATTGGATAGATAGTGATCGTTTTATATTATCTAACGGTCATGGATCTATGTTACTTTATAGTTTATTACATCTTACTGGTTATGATTTATCAATTGAAGAATTAAAAAATTTTAGACAATTACATTCTAAAACACCAGGACATCCAGAATATGGTAATACTCCAGGTGTTAAAACTACAACTGGACCATTAGGACAAGGACTTGCAAATGCTGTAGGATTTGCTATTGCTGAAAAAACATTATCTGCTCAATTTAATCGACCAAATCATAATATTATTAATCATTATACCTATGCATTTGTAGGTGATGGTTGTATGATGGAAGGAATTTCACATGAGGTTTGTTCATTAGCTGGAACATTAAAGTTAAATAAATTAATTGTTTTCTATGATGATAATGGTATTTCAATAGATGGAAAAGTATTAAATTGGTTTTCGGATAATACAGCTGATCGTTTTATTTCTTATCATTGGCATGTTATAGATAATATTGATGGACATAATACTGAGCAAATAAAATTAGCAATAGAACAAGCACATAAAGTTACTGATAAACCATCATTATTAATCTGCAAAACAATAATTGGTTATGGATCACCATGTAAATCTGGATCTAAAGAAATACATGGTTCACCATTAAATGAAAAAGAAATTGCAGAAACAAGAAAATTTTTAAATTGGCCTTATTTACCTTTTGAAATACCTATAGATATTTATAAATCTTGGGATGCGCGTGAAATAGGCAAAAAAAAAGAACATATTTGGTATAAAAGATTTATTTATTACAAACAATCTTTTCCTAAGCTTGCTGACGAATTTATGCGTCGTAATAAAAAAGAATTACCAATAACCTGGAAAGCTATTGTTAATAATTTATTATTAAAATTACAACATAATCCATCTAATATTTCTAGTCGTAAAGCTTCACAAAATATATTAGAAATTTTTGGTAAAATGTTACCTGAACTTTTAGGTGGTTCCGCTGATTTAACTCCTAGTAATTTAACTATGTGGTCAGATTCTAAGTCAATAAAAGATCATTCAGATGGCAATTATATTCATTATGGTGTTCGTGAATTCGGTATGTCAGCAATTATGAATGGTATTTCATTACATGGTGGATTTATACCTTATTGTGCAACATTTTTAATATTTATTGAGTATGCACGCAATGCAGTTCGTATGGCTGCTTTAATGAAAATTCATAATATTTTTATATATACACATGATTCTATTGGATTAGGTGAAGATGGACCAACTCATCAGCCTGTTGAACAATTAGCTAATCTACGTATGACACCTAATATAAGTACTTGGCGTCCTTGTGACCAAGTAGAATCAGTTGTTGCATGGCAATATGCTATTGAGAATAAAAATGGACCAACTGCATTAATTTTTTCTCGACAAAATCTTAAACAACAATTACGTAATGATAAACAATTAATAAATATTATTAGAGGAGCATATATTTTAAAAGATTGTAAATCATTACCAAATCTTATTTTAATTTCAACAGGATCTGAGATTGAATTAGCAGTTCAAGCTTATGAAAAATTAACTTCTGAAGGTTATAAAATACGCGTAGTTTCTATGCCATCAACAGATACTTTTGATAAACAGGACATAGCTTATCGTAAGTATATATTTCCACCTTCAGTTACATCATTACTTGCTATTGAAGCTGGTGCTGCAGATTATTGGTATAAATATATTGGTAAAAATGGAATTATTATTGGAATGAATACTTTTGGTGAATCAGCTCCATCTGATATTTTATTTAAAAAATTTAATTTTACTGTAGAAAATGTTATAAAAAAAGCTAGATATTTATTATGCAATTAATTAATTTTTTTATATTTATATATATATTATTATATATAAATATATATTTTTTTAAAATTTAATCAATTAATGATTAAATTAAAATAAATATAATAAAATTTATATTTTAAAATAAATAAATAATATGTAATATTTAAATATATTACATATTTATTTTATTTAATATAATTTAAAATAAATATTGTTAAATAATTTATTATTATATTTAATAATAAATTAATTATTAAAATTATAAAATATTACCTAAATTTTAAATTTTATTAAAGTAATATTTATTAATATAATAAATATTACTTTAATAGTAAATATATAAAATTTAAAATAATTTAAAGACAATTAATTAATTATTATAATAAAGAATAATTTACATAATGATTCATATTAAAATTATAATAAATATTACAAAATATAAATAAATAAAATATTATTTAATTTAAAATGTCAATTTATAATAATATATATTTATATTATTATATAGTTATAATAATATAAATATATATTAATAAACATATTATAAATTAATAATTTAAATAATTAATGAGAAAATATGCCATGTCTATAATTAAAATGATTGATTTAAATTTATATAATAAAAAAATATTAATTCGAGCAGATTTAAATGTTCCTATTGAAAATGGGAAAATTATTAATGATGCAAGAATTAAAGCTTTTTTACCTACAATTGAAATAGCTTTAAAGAAAGGTGCAAAAATAATAATATCATCTCATTTAGGTCAGCCAATTGAAGGTGAATATAATGAAAAATTTTCATTAAAACCAATTGTAAATTATTTATCACATAAAATTAATTATCCTATTAATTTAGTAAATAATTATTTAAATGGAATTGAAGTTAATAATAAAGAAATTATAGTTCTTGAAAATGTACGATTTAACAAAGGTGAAAAAAAAGATGATCAAATTTTATCTAAAAAATACGCTGAACTATGTGATATATATGTAATGGATGCATTTGGTACTGCTCACCGCACTCAAGCATCAACTCATGGTGTAATAAAATTTGCTCCTATAGCATGCGCAGGACCATTATTATCTTCTGAATTAGATGCATTAAGTCAAGCCTTAAAAAAACCTACTCATCCAATGGTTGCTATTGTTGGTGGTTCAAAAATCTCAACTAAATTAACTATTTTAAATTCATTATCTAAAATAGCTGATTATATTATTGTTGGTGGTGGTATTGCAAATACTTTTATTGCTGCTAAAGGTTATAAAATAGGTAATTCTTTATATGAAAAAAATTTAATTCCAGAAGCAAAAAAATTATTATCAATTTGTAATATTTACATTCCAATTGATGTTTGTGTAGCAACGGAATTTTCTAAAACAGCAACATCTATAACTAAAAGAATCGATGATATAAAAAATAATGAACAAATTTTAGATTTAGGCAAAGAAACAATTAAACATTTAGTAAATATTATTAAAAAATCAAAAACAATTTTATGGAATGGTCCTATTGGAGTTTTTGAATTCTATAATTTTAGTTATGGTACAAAAATTATTTCTCAAGCAATTGCAGAAAGTGATGCTTTTTCTATTGCAGGTGGTGGTGATACATTATCAGCTATTGATTTATTTGGTATAAAAAATAAAATCTCTTATACTTCTACTGGTGGAGGTGCCTTTCTTAAATTTTTAGAAGGTAAAAAATTACCTTCAGTTATTATGCTAGAAAAACGAGCAAAGTAGTAATTATATTTAAATAAATAACCATAAGAATTAATATTACTTTAATAATAGGATTTTTTTTATGTCTAAAATATTAAATTTTGTAAAACCAGGTGTTATAACTGGAAATGATGTGCAGAAAATTTTTACTTTTGCTAAAGAAAATAAATTTGCCTTACCAGCAGTAAATTGCATAGGTACAGATTCAATTAATGCTGTTTTAGAAACTGCTTCAAAAATTGGTTCTCCTATTATTATACAATTTTCTAATGGTGGCGCTGCTTTTATAGCTGGTAAAGGTCTAAAAACAAATAATCAGCAAGCTGCTATTTTGGGAGCAATTTCTGGTGCTTATCATGTACATCAAATGGCAAAATATTATGGTGTAGTTGTAATATTACATACTGATCATTGCGGATATAAACTACTTCCTTGGATTGATGGTTTGTTAGATGCTGGGAAAAAATATTATAAAATAAATGGTAAGCCATTATTTTCATCACATATGATTGATTTATCTGAAGAATCATTAATAAAAAATATTGAAATTTGTTCTAAATATTTACAACAGACAAGTAAAATAGATATGACATTAGAAATAGAGTTAGGTTGCACTGGCGGTGAAGAAGATGGGATTGATAAATCTAGTTTAGATAGTTCATATCTTTATACTCAACCAAAAGAGGTTGCTTATGCATATGAAAAATTAAGTAAAATTAGTAATAAATTTACAATTGCTGCATCTTTTGGTAATGTACATGGTGTTTATAAACCAGGTAATGTTAAATTAATACCAAAAATACTAAAAAATTCACAAGAATATGTTATGCATAAATTTAATTTACCAATGATGAATAATATAAATTTTGTTTTTCACGGTGGTTCAGGATCTAGTTCTGCAGAAATTAAAGAAGCAGTTAATTATGGCGTGGTAAAAATGAATATTGATACTGATACTCAATGGGCTACTTGGGAAGGTATTTTATATTATTATAAAAAATATAAATATTATTTACAGAGTCAATTAGGTAATCCAGAAAGTGAAGATAAACCTAATAAAAAATATTATGATCCTCGTATTTGGCTACGAGCGGGTCAAATTTCTATGATAAAACGTTTAGAATTTGCATATAAAGAATTGAATTGTATTAATGTATTACATTAATTAATATTATATTTTATATAATCAATATTAAAAAATTATTATTTTTTAATAAAATTATAATATATAATATAACAATTTTTATTTTTCTTAAAAAAATAAAATTTTAATATTAATTATAAATAATATTTAATTATTATAATAAATATAATAATGAATTAATTTAATAATATTTTATTTAAATATTTTGTTGAAAATTAATTGTATTATTTTAATTAAATTAAAATTATTTTATAATAAATAATTATATATTTATAAAGTAAAATAATTAATATTTATTTGTATTATTATCATAATATATTTTAGTAATTGTATATTAATATTAACAATAAAATAAATTTTATTTTTAATATTTAATATCTTAAATTATTAATCATAAATTTTATGTAAAATTAAAAATATAAAATATAAAAAATTAAGTAATATAATATTTAATATTTTTAATATAAAATTAATTTTTATATTTATTAAAATTTATTTTTATTTACCAATATTGCTCACTAGTAATTTGTCCTGTTTTATATCGTATATATTTATTCATTTCTCTTTGATTTTTTAATAAATTTTGAGTATCTTTAATCATTTGTGGATTACCACAAAGCATAACATGACTATTTGAATTATGAATTTTTGCTTTTACAATATATTCTAATTGACCATTTTCAATTAAATTTGTAACACGTCCAGTAAGAGAACCTATTTTATTTTCACGACTAATAATAGTTTGAATTTTTAATTTTCCTTTATATCGTTTTTCTAATTTTTTCATTAATGGTAAATAACTTAAATCTTTAGCATAACGTACTGAATGTACGAGAATTATTTGTTTAAATTTTGTTAAATTTTGACCAAATTGTAAAATAGATAAAAAAGGTCCAATTGCAGTACCTGTTGATAGCATCCATAAAATTTCGCAACATGGTAATTCCTCTAATACAAAACAACCAGAAGCTTCATATGAAATGTAAATAGAATCATTAAATTTTAATTCTTTAAGATAAGGACTAAGATTTCCCTTTGGTACATTGATAAGATAAAATTCTAATTGATTATTATTAGGAGCATTAACATAAGAATAAGCACGTTGAATACGTTTCCCATTTATTTCTAATGCAAGTTTAGTAAATTGTCCAGCCATAAATGGTTTAATTGGAGCTTCTAAAATTAAACTAAATAATGAATCTGTCCATTTATGATTTTTAATAATTTTTCCAATTACCCAATTAGTCATATTATTTGTCCTTCATATATATTAAATAATATATTATAATTATTTAATTACATTTAATAATTTGAAGTTTTATTTAACATAATATTTTATTAAAAATATTTATAGATAAATTTTATTTTTATCTATTTTAAAAAAATTATTTATTTTAGAATAAAACTTATATATAAAATAATTATTAATATTATTATTATAATATTTAATTAACTATTTATCAATAATATCTTTTTTAATTAAATTTAACATATAATTTTATATTTTAATTAAAATTAATTATATTAAATAAATATTTAGTAAAAAATAAAATTAATAAAATTACTTTTAATTATTAAATTAAAAAATATTTTAATTTAATAATTACATAATAATAAAAAATAAAAAAAAAATTAGGTCTTTATTTATTTTAAATTTATTTTTTTTTAATATTGCATATTTGCATCCATAAATTACGTTTTAATTTAGGATTAAAATAGATTTCTGATAATGGTGAAGTATAAATAATCCATTGTTTTGAATTAATAGGTAATTTATTACCTAATATCCAACAAGGATAAATAATTTCTTTTGGTAAAAATAATATTTCTTTGGTTAAAATACAATATACATGATTACTTTTTATCCCCATTGATCTTAAAATATCTTTTACTAAAAGATTATTTAAATCAATATATTCATCAGAAATAACTATTAATTTATTAGATTTAGTAACAAATATACCAGATTTATCACAAAATATTACTGTATTACGTAATATCCATTGTACAATACCCATATATTTTAATAATTGATATCTATTTATCATTGAATTTCTCTATTATGAAATATATATGATATTAAATTATTAAATATAATATCTAAATGAAAATTTATAATATTAAATATAAGATATATTAATTTATATATTATTATATTATATACTTATATATTCTATAAAATAAAATCAATAAAATATAAAACTAATAAATATTTATATAAATTATTTTTTATTTTATATAATAAATAATTATTAATTATATAAAATAATATAATATAAATATAAATAATCATGTTCATTTATTTATGATTTTAATAAGTAAAGTATTATTAAATTTTATTTCAAAATATTTATAATAAATAATAAATTATTAATAAAATATATAAAATCTATATAATAATAAATAATTAATTATTAATTATTAATAAAAATTTAGCTTTATAAAAAAGTAAATAATTTATTATTTAATGCATAAATTAATTATTTACTAATATAATGATATGAATTATAATTTTAATATGTTATTTATGTATATTATTAAAAAAAAAATTATTTTACTTCAAATTATACTATTAATTATCATATATCTTATATTAAAATATTTATTTATTATAATTATATATTATATTTAAAAACATTTATAAATTATAATATTTATTAAAAATTAAAATTAATAAATTATAATAATTAACTTAATATTAATATTATGAATAAATATAAACAAACTGAATTAGTTAAATGGTTAAAAAAACAATCATTAGTAGCAAAATATTGGTTATATTTATCTATATTATTAGGAATGATTAGTATTATTCTTATCATAAAACAAGCTTGGATTTTATCTTCCATTTTACAATCATTAATTATATATAATATACCTAGAGAACAATTATTTACTAAATTTATATTACTTATTTATATATTTATTTTAAGAGCAATAATTAATTTTATACGAGAAAATGTTGGATTTATTAGTGGTAAAATTATTCGTCAAAAGATTCGTAATATGGTATTAAATAAACTTGATCAATTAGGACCTATTTGGGTTAAAAATAAACCAATTGGTAGTTGGGCTTCTATTATATTAGAACAAATTGAGAATGTTCATGATTATTATGCACTATATTTACCACAAATATATTTATCTATTATTATTCCAATTATAATTCTAATTATAATATTCCCAATTAATTGGGTTGCTGGTTTAATTTTACTTATTACTGCGCCTTTAATTCCTTTATTTATGATATTAATTGGAACTGGGGCCTCTGATATTAATCAAAAAAATTTTCTTGCTTTATCTAGATTGAGTGGTAGATTTTTAGATCGTTTACGAGGAATAGATACTTTAAGATTATTTTATAATATTAATAATGAAATCAAAAGTATTACTAATGCTACTGAAGAATTTCGCCAAAGAACTATGCAAGTTTTATATATAGCATTTTTTTCATCTGCAGTATTAGAGTTTTTCACATCAATTTTTATTGCAATTATTTCAGTATATTTTGGTTTTTCATATTTAGGTGAATTACATTTTGGTAATTATGATATACCAATTACACTTTTTTCTGGATTTATAACTTTAATATTAGCACCAGAGTTTTTTCAACCATTACGTGATTTAGGTGTTTATTATCATTATAAGGAAAAAGCAATAGGTGCAGCAGAATCTTTATTTGAATTATTATATAATATAGAAAATCCATTATCGCAATTACAAAATAATGAATTCATTGAATTAACTCAACCTTTAATGATTATTACTAAAAATCTTGAAATCTTTTCTCATGATAATATACTTTTAGCTGGTCCTTTAAATTTAACAATATCATCAAATCAGCGTATAGCTTTAGTAGGAGAAAGTGGATCAGGAAAAAGTTCGCTATTAAATGTATTATTAGGATTTTTACCATATCGTGGTTCATTAACAATTAATGGAATTGAACTAAGAGATATTAATATAAATAATTGGCGCAAACAACTTAGTTGGGTTGGTCAAAATCCACATTTACCTGCACAAACTATCATTGATAATATACTCCTTTATTCAAATAATGTTAATATAGAAGAAATTAATATTGCTATAGATAATGCTTATTTAACTGAATTTATACAATATTTACCTGAAGGTGTTAATACTAAAATTGGAGAAAATGCTTCTAGATTATCTATTGGTCAAGCTCAACGTATTGCTATAGCTAGAGCACTATTAAATTCATGTAATTTACTTTTATTAGATGAACCAACAGCAAGTCTCGATATACAAAGTGAAAAATATATAATGACTACACTTAATATTGCTTCGATTAAACAAACAACCTTATTAATTACACATTTATTTGAAGAAATTTCTTCATATGATCAAATATTAGTAATGTCAAATGGCTTAATTGTTGAACAAGGAACTTATACTTACTTGAGTAAATCTAAAGGTGCTTTTAGTAATCTACTATCTTATTATACAAAAGAGATATAATATGAATATATTACTACCTTTTATTATTTTATATCGTCGTTATTGGGTATTAATAAATATTGGAATGACATTAAGTATTCTTGTAGTATTAACTAATATTAGTCTTTTAACATTATCTTCTTGGTTTTTAACTGGAACAGCACTTGCTGGTGTATCCGGTCTTTATACATTTAATTATATATTACCAGCTGCTGGTGTTCGTAGTATTGCTATTATTCGTACTGTTAGTCGTTATATAGAACGATTAATTAATCATGATATAACACTTCGTGTTTTATCTAATTTAAGAGTATTTATATTTCAAAAACTATTTCCACTTTCACCTAGTGGTATTATTGATTATAATCAAGGAGATATTCTTAATCGTTTAGTTATTGATGTTGAAAATTTAGATCACTTATATTTGCGTATATTTGCTCCAATATGTACTGCTTTAATTATTACTGTTTTACTAACTTTAGCATTAAGTATATTAAACTTATCTCTTTCACTTATTTTAGGAATAATTATATTATGTTTAATAATTATCTTACCATTTTTCTTTTATAAAATAGGAAAATCAATAGGATACAATATTACTATATTTTATAGTCAATATCGTTCTTGTTTAATTAATATTATTAAGTCACAAGCTGAATTAACAATTTTTAATGCATTACCTTACTTTCGAAAAATATTAACAAAAATAGAATCTAATTGGATAAAATATCAACAAAAACAATATATATTAATTGCGCTATCTAAATCTATTATAATTTTTATTTCTGGTATAAGTATAACTATACTAATATGGATAGCAGCAGATATTTTTAGTGTAAAAAATAAATCTGAAGATCTTCTATCTTTATTTGTATTTTATATTTTATCATCATTTGAAATAATTGGTCCGGTAGTTATTGCATTTCAATACTTAGGACAAGTTATGACTTCAGCAAACCGTTTAATGGAATTAATTAATAAAAAACCTGATATAATATTTCCTAATTCAAATATAATAATAAGTAATGAAATTACAATTAAATTACAAAAAGTATACTTTAGTTATCCTAAGCAAACACAATTAATATTAAAAAATATATCTTTAACACTTAATTCAGGTCAACATATTGCACTATTAGGTAAAACTGGTTGCGGTAAATCTACATTATTACAATTATTAACTAGAGCATGGGATGCTAATTCAGGTAAAATTTTAATAAATGATTATCCAATTAATAATTTTAATGAAAAAACTTTACGTAAATTAATTACTGTAGTACCACAAAGAACGTATATTTTTAGTGATACTTTACGTAATAATTTACTAATAGCAAAAAAAGATGCAAGCAATATTTTATTATTAAAAATATTAAAACAAGTTAATTTAGATAACTTAATTGAAAATCAAGGATTTAATGTTTGGATAGGTGAAGGAGGTAGACAACTTTCAGGTGGTGAACAACGCAGATTAGGAATCGCAAGAGCATTATTATGTAATACACCAGTAATTTTATTAGATGAACCTACTGAAGGATTAGATGGGAAAAATGAAAAAAAAATATTATTTCAATTACAAAAATATTTTTATAATAAAACTTTATTAATAATTACACATAGATTAAATATTTTAGAAAAAATAAAT
This sequence comes from Arsenophonus endosymbiont of Ceratovacuna japonica, assembly GCA_024349725.1. Lineage (GTDB taxonomy): Bacteria > Pseudomonadota > Gammaproteobacteria > Enterobacterales > Enterobacteriaceae > Arsenophonus. Next base: position 305,693 of record AP026064.1, on the reverse strand, counting down.
CAAATATATGTAATGGATGATGGTAAAATTATTAAGCAATCTACTTATAAAGAATTATTACAATTATAAAGATTATTTGTTTAATGTTAACAAAATAAAATAAATATTAATATAATTATAAAATAAATTTATAAAATAATTATGTATTTTAATTTAAAAATAAAAATTTTATATATAAATAATAAAATTTTTTATATTAAAATAATAATTTACTTATAATTTATATATTATTATATATTATTATATTAATATAATAATATATACTTATGTTAATTAATAAATTTATTTACAATTAATTATAATAAAATATATATAAACTAAATAATTAAAAATAAAAAATATTTTATATTATTGAATTAAATTTTAATTTTCATTAAAAAATTTTTCTATTACAGATAATATTAAACAATATAAATTAATTAATAAATAATTAAAATCTATATTATTATATATATATTATTTATTTATATATATTTTATTATAAAATAAATTAAATAATATAATTAATTTAATGCTAAACATTAAGATAAATAATAAAATTAATAATATTATTTTATATTCAATTATTTAATTTTATTAAATTATATTTAACAATTTTCTTTATTAGCAGATATATTTTGTATTATTAATATAAAATGTTATAATTTTATTTTTATTTTATTTAGAGATAATTTTGAAAATTATTTATATGAAATAAAAATTAATTTTAGGAAAATAAATGACAAAAGAAGATAATATTGAAATGCAAGGTATAGTATTAGATACTTTACCTAATACTATGTTTCGTGTTCAATTAGAAAATAAACATATAGTTACTGCTCATATTTCTGGTAAAATGCGTAAAAATTATATTCGTATTTTAACTGGTGATAAAGTAACTATTGAATTAACCCCTTATGACCTTAGTAAAGGTAGAATAATTTTTCGTAGTCGTTAATTATATTTTATTAATAAATAATAAATTTTTATTTATTATATAATAATATTTTAGTAAATTTATTATATTTAATTAAATATAATAAAATTTTTAAATTGTTTTAAATTATAATAAATATTATATAAATTTTTAATTAATTATTAATATTAAATAAAAACTAATTTATATTTAATATTTTATAATATTATTATCATATTAAATAATAATTATTAATTTATATTACATTTTACAAATTTATTTTAAACATTTTTTAAAATAAAATTTTAAAAATAACTTTATAAATAATATTTATAAATAATTTAAAATTATATGTAATAATTTTACATAATAAATAATTATTTATTAATATATATAAAATTTATAATAAATAAATAACTATTATTTAAATTGCATTACTTTATTTAATTACTTTATTTATGATTTAAATTATTAATTCTTAATAAAATATTAATAATATAATTTATTATATATTTTTATTATGATTTAATATAATAAATATTTTAGAATATAATTATTTTTATTTTAAAAAATAAATATATTTTTAAATAATATTATTAATAATATGAAATATATTTATTTATTTATTTAATTATATTTAAATTTAATAACTTTATATTAATAAATTAATAAAATTAATTATAGTAACTTATTTTTTAAATATTGTATTAATAATATATAAATACTCAAAATTAACATTTACTATTAATTTTTATATCATAAAAGTTTTTAATTTTATATATAATAAATTATTAAAATAATTAATAATATAATTAATTATAGCAATAAAATAACTAAAAACAAATAAATTAAAAATTATAATAAAATATAATTAAAATACCTAATTAATAATATTTATATTTAATAATATAAAATTATATAAAGTAATTAAAATATTATTATGTAAAATATTATATTAAATAAAATTAAAAATAAAAAATATTAAATTAAAATAAATAATTTAATTCTATTTTTATAGAAAAAAAATAAAATAATTATTATTTAATAAGTTTTATTAAATTTATAATACTTTATAAAATATAATTTAAATTTTGTTTTATATCATATAAATATGATTTACAATTAATTAATATTTTAATAAGGAATAAAATCAATTAATTTTATCTTTAAAAAATTTTATAAAATATTATAATAATTACATATATTTATAAAATATTTAAATAATTATATAACAATATACATAAAATATCTTATTATTTTATATATTACTATAATATAAAATTAAATTTTATATAACATATATTATTATAATAATTCTTATTAAAGTATTTTAAAATTTATATGTTATTATATTAATTATTCTTAATATGTATATATTTTATTTAAATTATTTAATACAATAAAATTAAATCTTTAAATTAAATGCCATATTTCATTTTATTTCGCTTAATACTTTATATTCAAAATAGTAATTTATCATATAATAAAATATAAAATTTTAAATTTATATCATAAAATATATAAAATATTATATTTATATATAATAATATTATATTAAATTAAAATTATAAAATTTAATTGAATAAATAATACAAATAAATTTTAAATAAATTAAAATATATTATTAATATAATTAATAATTAATTATAATTATTAATTATATTTTTTATTTGATTTTATGGTGAATAATGAAAAAACAACAAAAATATTTAAAACAACTTAAAAAAAAAATACAATATCATGAATATTTATATTATACATTAAATGCTCCTGAAATCTCAGATATACAATATGATTTAATGATGCAAGAATTAAAAATATTAGAAAATAAACATCCAGAATTTATTACATTTGATTCACCAACACAACGTGTTGGGGCTACTCCATTAAAAACTTTTTCACAAGTACATCATAAAATACCTATGTTATCATTAGATAATGTTTTTAATGAAAAAAGTTATTTATCATTTGATAAACGAATACGTAATCGTTTATCAAATGATAATAATTTAACATTTTGTTGTGAACTTAAATTAGATGGTTTAGCAGTTAATTTACTATATAAACATGGTAAATTAATACAAGCATCAACTCGTGGTGACGGCATAATTGGAGAAAATATTACTGCCAATATTCGCACTATTAGAACTATTCCACTTATTTTAATTGGTGATAACATTCCTAAAATAATTGAAATCCGTGGTGAAGTTTTTATGACTCACATAGGATTTAAAAAATTAAATAAAAATGCTAAATATTATAATAGTAAGATTTTTTCTAATCCACGTAATGCAGCATCTGGTTCATTACGTCAACTTGATCCTAGTATTACCAATAAAAGGTCATTATCTTTTTTTTGTTATGGTTTTGGATATATAACAGGTGGTCAATTGCCAATTAACCAATATCAATGTTTAATGCAATTTAAAAAATGGGGCTTACCAATTAATAATTACATAGAACTTTGCTATAATAGTAAAGAAGTTTTAGATTATTATTGTAAAATTAAAAACAAACGTTTAAATTTAGGTTTTGATATTGATGGCATTGTTGTTAAAGTTAATGAATTATCATTACAAAAAAAAATAGGTTTTATTGCTAAATCCCCTCGTTGGGCTATAGCATTCAAATTTCCATCTAAAGAACAAATAACTTTATTAAAAGATATCAAATTTCAGGTAGGACGCACAGGTGTAATAACTCCTATTGCTGAATTAAAAACTACCAATATTAATGGTGTTAATATAAAAAATGCAACATTGCATAATATTAAGGAGATAAAACGTTTAGGAATACATATTGGAGATACAGTTATTATTAGTAGAGCTGGTGATGTAATACCAAAAATTATTGATGTACTTATCGATCGTCGTCCTACTTATAGTAAAGAAATTAATTTTCCTATATATTGTCCAGTTTGTAACTCAGTTATTAAATATAGTGAAGATGATACTATAATACGTTGTACTAATAATTTATCTTGTGCTGCTCAACAACGAGGTGCGTTAAAACACTTTGTTTCACGAAAAGCAATGAATATTGTTGGAATGGGTGATAAAATTATTGATCAATTAGTGTATAAAAATTATGTAATGACTATATCTGATATTTATTATTTAAATTTTGATATTTTGTCTAAATTAGAACATATAGGATTAAAATCTAGCAAAAAATTAATTAATGCACTTAATAAATCTAAAAAAACTACATTAACTAGATTTATTTATGCTTTAGGAATAAATGGAGTTGGTGCAGTAACAGCAAGTAATTTAGCATTATATTATAAAACATTAGATTCATTTATAACTTCAGACATAAAATCATTAAAAAAAGTCCCCAATATCGGAGATGTAGTTGCTAATAATATTATTAATTTTTTTAATGAAAAACATAATTGTAATATTGTTAATACATTAATATATAAGATTGGTATTAATTTTTCATAAATATAAAATAAAAAAAATAAATAATTTAATAATAAAATAATATTTTAATTAATATAATTAATGATAAATTAAAAAATAAATTAATATTAATTATATTATAACTTTGCAATAAAAATTATATTAAATAATTATATTTATAATATTATTATAAATATAATTAAATACATTTGTAAATGATGATAAATAATAATAAATTAATTTAAATTTATAAGTAAAAAAAATTAAATTAATAAAATTATGTATAGTAATTATTTTTTAAAATTTAATTAAATATATACTATTAATATTATATTGTATAATTACTTATTATAATTATATTAATAATTATAATAAGTTTATTTAATTTTATTATATAACTTTCCAAAATGACTTTAATTAATTATAAATAAAATAGTATAAATTTATATAAATAATAAAATTAATAATTTAATATTTTAATTATATAAAATACAATAATATTTTATTTATATAATTAATATATCAATATATTAATATTAATAAATATTAATTAACAAGATAAAATTAATAAAATATTATTATATATACCTATTTTTAAAAAAAATAAAATTTTATTTTATAATAAATAAAAATATTTATCTTATTTTAATAAATTAATAAATTATATAATAATTATTTATTTTTTTAATTTACAAAAATATTTATATAAAAATCTTTATATATACTATTTTATTAGTATTTAAAATAAAAAACTATTATTAAATTATAATTAATTCATAATAAGATTGTATATTAAGTATATAATATTTATTCTAATAAATATTATTCAAATATAAAATTATACTAATTAAATAAATTTAATTAATAATTAAAAATATTAATTATTTAATTATAAATATTAAATAAATTTTATAAAATTTAATAAAATATATAAAAATAATAAATAAAATTTTTATTCTTAAATAATAAATAAATAATTTTTTTTAAAAAATTATTTATTTATAGTAAAAGTAAAATATTTATTTGTACTATAATTGATTAATTAAATAGATAAAATTAAATTATAAATTGTTTATTTTTATTATAATTTATAAAAAAATAAACTTACATATATTAATTTTTATTTTTTTAATTTATGAATCATAAAATTAGCTATTGACTTTGGTAAAAAAGATGAAACATCACCACCATAATAAACAATATCTTTAATTAAAGAAGAAGAAATAAATGATAATTTAGGTGAAGATAATAAAAAAATAGTTTCTAAACTAGCCATTAAATTGTTATTCATATTAGCTAATTTATATTCATATTCAAAATCTGATATAAACCGAATACCTCTAATTAAAATATTAATATTATGTTTTTTTGCAAAATTTACTGTAAGGCCACAAAATCCCATTACTTCAACATTAGTTAAATGTTTTATCTGTTCTTTAGCAAAAGAAATTCTTTCACTAATAGTAAACATTGTATTTTTATGTAAACTATTATCAAAAATAGCTAATATTATTTTCTCAAACATTAAAGCAGTACGTTCTATAATATCTATATGACCATAAGTTATTGGATCAAAAGTACCAGGATAAATTGCTTTATTTTTCATAAATAATTTCTTAATAATAAATAATTAAATATATATTATCTTATTATTTAAATATAAATAATATTATAATTATATAATAACAAATAATATAACATTCAATCAAATGATTTCATAATATTAAATATTTTATTTACTTTATATTATTATTCAATAATTTTATGTACAATAGAATATAATAATAAAAAAATAACTTTATTTATAAATAAAATTAATATATTATTTAAAAAATTTAACTAAATATATTTCAATCAATTAAATGATATGGATATATTTATATATATAAATTAAAAACTAATACTATTATATATAGTATATTATTAAATTTTTCATTAATAATAAATAATGTAAAAATTTTATTTAAATAATTACATACTATAGATAAAGTCAATTTTTATTTTAATAAAATGTATTTATTTATATTATTAATCTTAAATTATAAAATTAATAATATATTATAATATAAATTTATTAATTTATATTATAATATATTATATTTAATATTTAAATAAGATATTAAAAATATTTAATAAATTTAAATAAATAATAACATTAAAAATATTTATATTTTTTAATTAATTTTCAATTTATTTAAACAATAAAAATATTAAAATTATTTAAATTATAAATTTTATTAATATAAATAAAATACAATATTTATATTAATAAAAAAATTTAATAATATTAATAAACAATTAATAAACTGTATATAAAAAATAAATATATTAATTAATTAAATTATTATTTTTCGATAAATTATTATAAATATAATTTAATTACATGATATTAATTATATTTAATATTTTAATTAATTAATATATTACTATAATAATTTTAATATTTTTTACAATATCTATTGATTTTTATATAAAATTTTTATTATTTTACATTAATAATATAAGAGATAATTTTATTTTGAAATAAATAGAAAACAATAAAAGATTAAAAATTTACTATTATTAATTATAATAAATACATTAAATTATTTTATTTTTAAACAAATATTTTTAAAATTAAAAATATATGAATATATTAAAATAGGTAAATAAATATATAACTACTTCTAAAGAATTAAATTTATTTTTTTAATTAAACTACCACTTATAAAAGATAAATCAACAATAACATAAAATAACATTAATTAATCAATAATATAATTAATAATTATTTAAATGTTTATATTTAGAGTAATATTTTTACTTCTGCATATATAATTTAATTTAACTTTTTTTAATTAATTTTTTATTTATATAAATTGTTCTAGATGACTAAAAACAAAATTAATAGTAAATTTTTAAATTTTTTAATAATTTATTGTAAAACTTTATTTATTCTTATTTATATATTTATTTATAATTTAAATTAGATAGTTTTAAGTTTATTTTATATAATATTATAATTTTTATAATTAATTTATAAGTAATAGAAATATCACACTTTAGGATACATATAATAAATATTTTTTCTAAATAAACTAAGTTTAATAAAAAGTTAACCATCTTATTTATTTTACTTTACTATTAAAATAGTTTTTTACAATAATTTTGTATAAAAACCTAATTTTTATAATATATATTATAAGGTTTAAATAAATCAATATTAATAATAATTAATGAAATTTACGTTATTTTCATTGAATAATTAAATTTAGCCAAAGTTTTATTTCTGTAAAAAATAGATAATTTAAATTTTATATAATTAATAAGTCGATTAATTGAATTTATTAAATTATATAATAAATATACATATTAAACATTATTTCTAAAATAATAATAAAATAACTTCTGAACTAATTATAATCATAATAGTAATAATAATAAATATTATTAGATATAATAAAAACATAATACTTTAACTAAATAGAACTACAAATACTATTTATACTACTTAAATAACATATAACAATATACCTTCAGAAAATATCTTATAATACAAAAATCATATCTATCATTAAAATGTTTAAGATGAGAAAAATATTTATAATTAAAATTCAATAATTATAACTAAATAATATATTACATACAATAAATAAATATTTGATATAAAAATAATAATATTTTATTATTTAATAAAGTTTATAAAATGATTATAAATTATAAATATTTTATTTTACTTTAAAATATATTAATGTATATAAAAATTATTTAAATTTATATTAAATATAAATGATATAATTAGTAAAATTTTATTATTATAACTAATATATAACATATATATAATATTAATTTTTAATAAAATATTAAATATAACATTAATATCATTAAAATTATAATAATTATAAATAATTAATAATCATATATTATATATTATTAGTTTGATAAATTAAATATAATATTAATTATAAATTATAAAATATTATAAAATATTTATAAAATAATATTTATTAAAAATTATAATAATTTAAATCTTTTATAAAAAATATAATAAATTATAAAAATATATTAATTAAATATATAATCCAATAAATAATATTTTTAATTCATTAATAATATAAAATAAAATTCATTAATTATTATTATATTGATAATATTATATTATTTATATTATTAAGAATTACATTTTCATAATATAATAAAAAATTGTAATTAAATAAATAATAATTTAAATTATTAATATATTTTTTATATATAATATTAATTAGTTATATACAATTAATATATATAAATTATTTTATTAATAAATATATAATTATTATAAATTAAATATAAATAAGAATTATAATTTATATATTTACTATTTTTTATATTAAATATATATTAATTAAATATATTATTATATAATATAAATATATTAATATTAATTTTATAATATTTTGATAAAATATTTATTTTTATAAAAAAGTTCATTTTTATTACAAAAATTAAAATATTATTATTAATTATATAAAATAATTTTATAAAATTTATATTATTAATAATATTTTTTCATTTACTACATGAAATAAAAAAATAATATATAAAATTTTAATAATTATTCTATAGTTTAGTTTTATGTAAAATATAAATTTATTTTATATAATTAATATTAAATAAATAATTAATATCAGTATTATTTAAAGTAATTATAAAATTTATAATAAAAACAATTAAAATATTAATTTATATAAAAGTATAAATAAAAAATTTTATTATAATAAATAATTTTACTATAATGATGATAATATAAAAATAAAGAATAATTTATAAAAAAATACAATATATTATAAATATTCATATAATAAAATTAAATCATTAATATTTATATAAAAATTTACATTATTAAAAATAAAATTGAGTTATTAAATGCTTATGATATGATTTAATTATATTAATAAATTTTATGTATTATATATAATACATAATTATTTTAACATTATATATTATATATATTTATATTATTTATATTATTAATATTTAATTTCTTAACTTTTAGAAATATGATATTTTTAAGTATAAATAAATTAAATAAATAATTATATTATAAAATATAATTATTTAATAGTATTAAAATTATTTTTTATTAGTTAAATTTTAATAAAAATAAAGTAAATATAATTTTTATTTATTACTAGATTTTAATGATAATTAAATATTTTATTTATATTTAAATTACTATCTAATATTTATCTTTAATTATTAATATTAAACATAATAATTAAATAAAAATAAAATTTTTAAAAAATGTTATATTGAATTAACTTTTTTTACAATAAATATTATTAAAATATAATCTTATTTGTCGTTACTTAACTAAACAAATAATTATTTTATTTATTATTATCTAAATATTTTAAAAATATTTTTATATTATAAAATAAAATTTAATATATATTAAAATAATTTATTAAAATAAATCTAATATTTATATTATTAATTATTTTAGTAATATAAATTATTTTAAAATAAATATTAAATTTTATATAAATTATATAAATTATTACGTTTAGCTATAATGTTAATGTATATAAAATTTATTTTTAATAATAAAAATATTTTTCTTATAAAATTACTAAAAAATAATACATAAATTCAAAGTATTATATATAAAATACTTTATATTAATTAATAAAAATATTAAATTTATTAAAGGAAGCAATATGTTTACACAAGAAATTACTATTACTGCAATGAATGGTCTTCATACTCGTCCAGCAGCTCAATTTGTTAAAGAAGCAAAAAAATTTTCTTCTGAAATTATCATTACTTATAATAATAAATCTGCTAATGCTAAAAGTTTATTTAAATTACAAACATTAGGTCTTACTAAAGGATCTATTATAACTATTTCTGCAAAAGGTGAGGATGAGAATGAAGCAATAAAACATTTAGTTCAAATAATGGCTAAATTAGATTAATAATGTATAAATATATTATATTTTATATATAGATATTAATATTAATTTATATATATTAAAATTATAATCTTATCTGCTAATTATTTTCGTTTATTAATAATAAGGTAATATTTATGATTACAGGAATTTCAGTATCACCTGGTATTGCTTTTGGAAAATCATTAATTTTTAAAGAAACTCCAATTGTAGTTAATCAAAAAAAAATTTCTAATGATCAAATTAATAATGAAATTAATCGATTTATTATTGGTCGCAAAAAAACAATAGAACAATTAAAAATAATAAAAAAAGATACAGAAAAGAATATTGGTAAAGAAAAAGTAGAAATATTTGAATGTTATATAATGCTACTTGAAGACAAAGAACTAGAACGTGAAATTATTTCTTTTATAAAAAAAGAATATAAAACTACAGATGCTGCAATACAAAAAGTAATTGAAGATCAAGCTATATCATTAGAAAAGTTAAATGATGAATATCTAAAGGAACGTGCCATTGATATTAGAGATATTGGTAAGCGTTTACTAAAAAATATTTTAAATTTACCTATTATTGATCTTAGTTTAATAAAAGAGGAAGTTATTTTAGTCGCAGTCGATCTTACACCATCTGAAACTGCACAATTAAATTTAAATAAAGTACTTGGATTTATTACTGATTTAGGTGGGCGTACTTCTCATACTTCAATTATAGCTAGATCATTAGAAATTCCAGCTATTGTTGGCACAAATAATGCAACAAAAAATATTAAATCAAGTGATTATATTATTTTAGATGCAGTTAATAATTATATATATCAAAATCCATCTGATATTAAAATAAATAAACTTAAACAAATTAAAGATAAATATTTACAAGAAAAAATAAATCTTAAAAAATTAAAAGATTTACCAGCGATAACTTTAGATGGACATAAAGTTAAAATTTGTGCAAATATTAGTACAGTATGTGATATAGATAATGCTAAACGTAGTGGCGCAGAAGGAATTGGATTATATCGTACTGAATTTTTATTTATGAAGCGTACTAATTTACCTAGTGAAGAAGAGCAATATCAAAATTACAAAGAAATTGTAAACACTATGGGTATACAATCTATTATTATTCGTACTATGGATATTGGTGGAGATAAAAATCTTCCATATATGAATCTACCAAAAGAAGAAAATCCTTTTTTAGGTTGGAGAGCGATTCGTATTTCTATTGATAGAAAAGAAATACTTCATGCTCAATTACGTGCTATTTTAAGAGCTTCTGCATTAGGTAAATTACGTATTATGTTTCCTATGATAATTTCTGTAGAAGAAATTAGAATCTTAAAAGAAGAATTATCTATTCTAAAATTACAATTAACTAAAGAGAAACATGATTTTGATAAATCAATTGAAATAGGAATAATGATTGAAACTCCAGCAGCTGCTGTTATTGCATGTTATTTAGCAAAAGAGGTTGATTTTTTTAGTATCGGTACAAACGATTTAACACAATATACATTAGCTGTTGATAGAGGAAATAATATGATTTCTCATCTATATAATCCAATGTCTCCTTCAGTATTAAAATTAATAAAGCAAGTTATTGATGCTTCTCATTCAGAAGGTAAATGGACAGGTATGTGTGGAGAGCTTGCTGGTGATGAATCTGCTACATTATTATTACTTGGCATGGGATTAGATGAGTTCAGTATGAGTTCAATATCAATACCAAATATTAAAAAAATTATCAGAAGTGTAAATTTTAAGGATGTAAAAAAATTAGCAGATCAAGCTCTTAACCAACAAACAACAAAAGAATTAATGGATTTAATTAAATCGTTTATGGATGTAAAATTTTTTAAAAAAATATAATTTTTATTAAATTTATAAAAATAATTAATTAAAAATATTATATATTTATTAAATTATTTATTTTAAATAAAATATTTTTAATATTAATATTATTTACATTGATTTTAGATAAAAATTTTAATATAAAATATTTTGAAGTTTATTTTATTAAAAAATATTAAAATAATATTTAAAATATTGTCTTAATAAAAAATTATATTAATTAATTAAAATAATAATAAAATATTTAAAATAAATTGAATAAAAATTAATATTTATAATTATTTTTTAATGTTTATTAAATAAATAAAAAATTAAATAAATATATTGTTAAAATAAAATTATTATTTTATAAATTAAAATAAATAATAATTTTTATTATTTAAAAATTATAATTATTACTTATAATAATTTTAAAATTAATAAATAAATATAAATATTTTTTATTTATTATACAAATAAATTATTTAAATGTATTATTTAACTTATATAAATATTTTAATAATTATATACTATATAAAATTATTATAAATTTTATAAATGTTTTTAAAATTATTATTTTTACGAAAATTAATTTATAAAAAATTATAATACATATTATAATTTTTCATAATTAAATGTAAAGTTTTATAATATATATAATAAAATTATATATAAAATATATTATAATAATTATTTAAAATTTTAATTATTTAATTATATTATATTAATTATTTATAATAAATATTATATTAAATAAAATTTAGGTATTCAAGTGAAAGATTATTTTTTATTATTTCTTACATCTACTTTAATAGATAATTGTGTATTAGTAAAATTTCTTGGTTTATGTCCTTTTATGGGAATATCTAAAAAATTAGAAACCACTATTAGTATTGGATTTTCAACTACATTTATAATGACTTTAACTATAATAAGTTCATGGTTGATAAATACATTTATTTTAATACCATTAAATTTACTTTATTTACGTACATTAATTTTTATATTAGTTATTTCTTTTATTGTTCAATTTACTGAAATAATAGTACGTAAAAGTAATCCAAAACTATATTTACTTTTAGGTATATTTTCGCCATCAATTACTACAAATTGCGTAATTCTTAGTATTACTTTATTAAATATAAATCAATCATATAATTTCTTACAATCTGCTTTTTATGGTTTTTCTGCTTCAATTGGATTTTCTTTAGTAATAATATTATTTACCGCTATTCGCAACCATCTTGAATCAGCAAATATTCCAGTTCCTTTTCGAGGATCACCAATAAGTTTTATTACTGTTGGATTAATGTCTTTATCATTTATGGGATTTAATAATTTGGTAAAGTTTTAATGAATAATTTATTAATTGCAATTATTATAATCACTACATTTAATCTAATATTTGGCTTTATCTTAAGTTTTGTTTCCATTAATTTCAAAATTACAAATAATCCAATAATAGAAAAAATTGATCAAATTTTGCCTCAAAATCAATGTGGTCAGTGTGATTATTCATGCTGTTTATTATATGCTAAAGCTATAGTCAATAATAATGAAATTATAAATAAATGTTTACCAGGTGGCAAACAAGTAATGTTAAAAATTGCTAATTTACTTAATATGGCACCACAAAATATTTATGAATATAAAATAATAACAAAACAAAAAATAGCTTTTATTGATGAAATCAATTGCATTGGTTGTAATAAATGTATTAATGTTTGCCCAGTTGATGCAATTATTGGTGCACCACATACTATGCATACAGTAGTAAAAAAATTTTGTACTGGTTGCAATATTTGCATTAACCATTGTCCAACAAATTGTATTTCTATGTTATCAATAAAAATTAATATTGAAAAATAATAATAAAAACTTATAACTCTCTATTTAAATATAACTATATTATATAACATAATATTAATTATTTAATTAACTAATAAGAATAAATATATGATTAATTTTTTTAAAAAATTAACTATAAAGAAAAAAAATATTTGGCCTTTTACAAAAGGTATAAATCTATCTAAAATACAAACAAAATCAAATATAATTCCAATACTTACAATTCCATTACCTAATGAATTAATTATTCCTATTAAACAACACGTAGGGGATGTAGGTAATATTATTGTTAAAATTGGTGATTATATATTAAAAGGACAAGCATTAACTAAAGGTTATAATAATAAAATTCCTGTTCATGCAACTACTTCAGGAACTATTACCAATATAATACTACATACTATAACATATAATTCTAATTTAAAAATAATTTGTATCAAGATACAACCAGATAATAAAGATAAATGGTGTAAACGTAAACCTTTGTCTAATTACTTACAATATTCCATTGATGAATTATTATCTCATATTGAGCAATCAGGAATTGTAGGATTAAGTGGTTCTGGTATACCAACTGCAAAAAAATTAAGAAATTGTCATAAATTAATTAATACTTTAATTATTAATGCTACAGAATGTGAACCTTATATAACTGCTGATAGTAGCTTAATACAAGAACATACTAATGAAATTATAGAAGGTATATTTATACTAATACATATATTAAAACCAAAAGAAGTATTTATTGGAATTGAAGATAACAAACAAGATGCAATAATAGCTTTAAAAAAATCACTTTTATACAAAAAAATTACAATAAAATTAAAAGTGATACCAAGTAAATATCCTTCTGGTGAGGAAAAGCAATTAATAAAAATATTAACAGGAAAAGAGATACCAACTAATATTGAATCTTATTCTATTGGCATATTAATGCAAAATATTAGTACTGTTTTTGCTATTAAACGAGCTATTATTAATGGTGAACCACTAATTGAAAGAATCATAACATTAACTGGTAAAGCAATAAAAAAACCTGGCAATTATTGGATTCGTTTAGGTACTCCTATTAATTTTATATTAAATCAAGTTGATATAATACCACAAGAAAAACAAATAGTTATCATCGGAGGACCATTAATGGGATTCATTACATCTGATTTAACTATGCCAATTATAAAGATTAATCAGTGTATTTTTATTCCTAAATTTACTAAAATTAATACACATATTATTAATGAAGTTTGTATTCGTTGTAATTTTTGTACTCAAGTTTGCCCTATTAATTTATTGCCACAGCAACTTTATTGGTTTATCAAAGGACAAAAACATGAAAAATTAAAAGAATATAATTTATTTGATTGTATAGAATGTGGTGCCTGTTCTTATGTTTGCCCAAGTAATATTCCTCTTGTACATTATTATAAACAAGAAAAAGAAAAAATTAAAAATATTGAAAAACAAAAACAAAAAATTTTAGATGCAAAGAAACGATTTAAAAACAAAAAAAATAGAATTAATCAAGAAAAAATAATACGTCAAAAATTACATAACCAAAATATTTTAAATATCAATATAAATAATAAAAAAACAATTAAAATTATACCAATAAAAATTAATAACCAAAAAAATATAAATAATAAAAATATTTTATTAAATGATAATAATGTTACAATTAAAGATATTCAAGATAAACAAAATAAACTAAAAATTAATAGAATGATTAAAACATCATCAATAAATAAATATGTAATAATAGAAGAAAATAAAATAAAAAAAACACTAATAAATATACGAAAAGAGTTTATTGCTAATGCTATCTCTAGAGTTATATCTAAACGTAATTCACATAATAAATACCATAATAATCAATAATATATGGGTTAAAAATGAAATACAAACAAATATATACTAATAATATAGTAAATGATTTTAAAATAATTAATTTTATCTCAATTCATAAGAAACAAAATATTAGTAAATTAATGTTATGGGTAATTATTGCTATTATTCCAGGTATAGTTTGTCAAATTTATTTTTTTGGTAATGGAATTATTTACCAAATTTTACTTTCTATAATAACAGCTTTTATATGTGAATCTATTGCTTTAGCATTGAGAAAATTATCAATTATTAACCATTTAAAAGATAATTCTGCATTAGTAACAGCTTTATTATTAGCTATTAGTATTCCACCTTTATCACCATGGTGGCTAGTAACTTTAGGTACTATCTTTGCTATATTAATCGCTAAACATATT
Source organism: Arsenophonus endosymbiont of Ceratovacuna japonica (assembly GCA_024349725.1). Taxonomy (GTDB): domain Bacteria; phylum Pseudomonadota; class Gammaproteobacteria; order Enterobacterales; family Enterobacteriaceae; genus Arsenophonus. Next base: position 289,541 of record AP026064.1, on the reverse strand, counting down.
TATGGTGGATTAGGTCAAAATCCATTTAATCCAGCTATGATAGGTTATGTGGCAATATTAATATCATTTCCTATTCAAATGACTAATTGGTTACCACAGATAAAACTTAAATCTATTAGTACCAATGCTTTAACTGATATACATATTATATTTAATAATAATACAATTTCCGATATTATTTTAGATAAATTAACATCAAATTTTGACAGTGTAACTCAACCTACACCACTTTGTGAATTTAAAGATGATTTACTAACAAATTCAATTAATAAAATATTAAAAATATCTATTAAAAAAGATTTAATAAATAATATTAATTGGAAATTAGTTAATATTGCTTATTTATTTGGTGGTATTATTATGCTTAATCGTAAAATAATAAGTTGGCAAATTCCTATAGCATTTTTAACTACGTTATTTTCTTTTTCATTAATAAGTTGGTTAATAATGCCATTAAAATATGCTTCTCCAATAATACATCTATTTTCTGGAGCAACTATGATTGGTGCATTTTTTATTTCTACAGATCCAGTTACTTCTGCAACTACACCACGTGGTCAACTAATTTATGGTGCAATAGTTGGATCATTAATTTGGATTATTAGAACTTATGGTAGTTATCCTGATGCAGTTGCTTTTGCAGTATTACTTGGTAATATTACAGTACCAATTATTGATTACTATAATAAACCTCGCATTTATGGTTATAAATAAAAAATATGTTAAAATTTATTAAATATCATAGTTTAATTTTAACTATTTTTGCTTCAGTTTTTACTGGACTAACAGCTATAGTTTATAATATCACTAAAAATGATATAAATAATCAAATGATTAACCAAAAACAAAAACTTTTTGATCAAATTATTACTCACAGTTTATATGACAATAATTTATTTAAAGAGTGTTATTTAATTAATAAAAATAAAATATTAGGAAATTTAAAACCATATTTTCTATATATTGCTAAAAAATTAGGAAAACCTATCGCTGCTATTATAGAAAGTTCTACACCTAATGGTTATTCAGGTACAATAAAATTACTAGTTGCAGCTGATTTTCATGGAAAAGTACTTGGTGTTCGTATAATTGAACATCATGAAACTCCAGGTTTAGGTGATAAAATTGATATTCGAATTTCAAATTGGATTAATATTTTTTCTGGTAAAAAAATTGATTTAAAACATAAACAAAATTGGTCTTTAAAAAAAGATGGAGGTGATTTTGATCAATTTACAGGTGCTACAATTACGACAAAAGCAATTATTAATGCCACTAAAAATATTACTTTATTTATACAAACTATACCACAAAAATTATCAAATTATCAAACATGTTCAAATTAATTAATATAAATAAAATTAAAAAATATTTTTACAAAAAAACATGTAATAATGATTTAACTATAGTTCAAATACTAGGTTTATGTCCATTATTATCAGTTTCTTCAAGTACCTTAAATTCTATAGGATTAGGGATAATAATAACATTAGTAATTTTTTTTACTAATATTATAGTATCAATGTTTAAATATTGGATCCCAAAGGAAATACGTACTCTGATTTATATTATAATTATTGCATCTATTGTTTCTATTATTCAAATGTTAATTAATGCTTATGCTTTTAATTTATACAAATCTTTAGATACTTTTATTCCACTTATTGTTACTAATTGTATAATTATTGATAGAGTTGAAACTTATGCTAGTAAAAATAATATTTATCATTCAGGAATAGATGGTTTATTAATTGGAATGAATACTACAATAACTCTATTTTTTTTAGGTGCAATAAGGGAAATTATAGGAAATGGAACGTTATTTAATGATACAAATTTACTTTTAGGTAAATATTCTAAAATATTACGTATTGAAATTATTCATTTTAATTATCCTTTTTTATTAGCTATATTGCCTCCAGGGGCTTTTATTGGATTGGGTTTAATATTAGCAATAAAATATTTAATTAATAAGAATATTAAACATATTAATAAAAAATAATAATTAACTATTATAAAATAATATTTTTATCTAACAATTTATTTAACTAAAGATAGTAGAAACGAGATATGAATAAACAAAAGCGTATATCTATTATGACTCGCTTACGTAATAATAATCCATTACCAATTACTGAACTTATCTTTAATTCACCTTTTGAATTACTTATTTCTGTATTGCTTTCTGCTAAAGCTACTGATATTAGCGTTAATAAAGCAACTATAAAATTGTATTCTGTAGCCAATAATGCACAAAAAATGCTCAATCTTGGTAGTGATAAAATAAAATTTTATATTAAAACAATTGGTTTATTTAATATTAAAGCTAATAATATCATTAAAACTAGTAAAATATTAATTGATAAATATAATGGTAAAGTACCTCAAAATCGACAAGACTTAGAATCTTTGCCAGGAGTTGGTCGTAAAACTGCAAATGTGATATTAAATACCATTTTTAATTTACCAACAATTGCTGTTGATACACATATCTTTCGATTTTGTAATCGTACAAATTTTGCTAAAGGTAAAAATGTTTTTGAAGTTGAACAAAAATTAATTAAAGTAGTACCAATTGAATTTAAACTACACTGTCATAATTGGTTTATACTACATAGTCGTTATACATGTGTTTCTAGAAAACCACGTTGTAATTCTTGCATTATTGAAGATTTATGTGAATTTAATAATAAACAATATATAAAAATTAACAATATATAAATTATGCAAAAATTAATATATATATATTTTATTAAAGTAATAAATATTTTATTTATACTTGCTAATAATTTTTAATTTTAGCAAAATATAAGTAAATTTTAATTTAATTATGTAAATATATAATAGTATGCTTCAAGATAATCAACTGTTAGCTCAGCTTAAAAAGAAATTACACACACAAACTATTCGTGTTGAAGGAATAGTTAAAAGTACAGAAAAAAGTTTTGGTTTTCTTGAAGTTAATAAAATTAAAACTTATTTCATTCCATCATCACAAATGAAAAAAGTAATGCATGGTGATAAAATAATAGCAATTATTCATACATATAAAAATCGTGAAATTGTTGAACCAGAGATATTAATTAAGCCATTTATTACTAAATTTATTGGTCGTATTCAAAAAAAAGATAATGATCACAGACTTTATATTAAAGTCGATAATTATATTTTAAAAGAAAATATTTTTTGTCAACCAGCGAAATCTTTTACTCATAATTTAATACAAAATGATTGGGTTATAGCAAAAATACATAATCATCCATTAAAAAATCAAGGTACATTTAAAGCAGAAATAATTAAATATATTACTAATGATAATGATTATTATGCTCCTTGGTTGGTAACATTAAATCGGTATAAATTAGAACGTGAAGCTCCTAAAATGCAAGATTGCATTATTGAAGAAACTGTGACAAAGAGACTGGATCTTACTCATCTTAATTTTATTACTATAGATAGTTTAAATACTGAAGATATGGATGACGCTCTTTATATTGAGAAAATCGATAATAATGAATTGCGTCTTTTTGTGGCTATTGCTGATCCAACAAGTTATATTACAGAAAATAGTAAATTAGATAATATTGCTAAACAACGAGGTTATACTAATTATTTACCTGGTTTTAATATACCAATGTTACCACGTGAATTATCAGATGATTTATGTTCTCTTCGTCCAAATGAACGACGTCCTGCATTAGTTTGTCAATTTAATATTAAAAAAGATGGTCAATTAAATGAAAATATTAAATTTTACCTAGCTTGGATTGAATCAAAAAATAAATTAAATTATGATGATGTTTCTGATTGGTTAGAGCAAGAAAAAAAAATACCAAATAATAATAAAATAATTAAACAACAAATATCATTGCTTAATGAAATGTGCAAAAAACGTTTTTCTTGGAGAAAGATAAATGCTTTAATATTTAAAGAACGTCCTGATTATAATTTTATATTTGATACAAATGGTAATATTATTAATATATTAATAAATAAAAAACGTATTGCTCATCGTATTGTCGAAGAAGCTATGATTGCTGCTAATCTTTGTGCTACAAAAATATTAAAAAATAAATTAAAAATAGGTATTTTTAATACTCATATTGGATTTGAACCTACTCAAATTAATAAAGTTATAACTATTTTACAAGAAAACAATATTAAACAAAATGCAGAAACATTATTAACTATTGAAGGATTTCGTAATTTAAAACGTTTATTGGATGATCAACCTACTAAATTTTTAGATAGTAGATTACGACGTTTCCAAACCTTTACTGAAATTAAAACTACACCAACTGCTCATTATGGTTTAGGATTTGATGCTTATGCAACGTGGACATCTCCAATCCGTAAATATACAGATATAATTAACCATCGTTTTTTAAAAGCTATTATAAATAATGAACAACATAAAATTATAAAACCATCAAAAACATTAATAGCGAAAATAACTGAACGTAAACGCTATAATCGTTTAGCTAAGCGTGATATTAATAATTGGTTATATGTGAAATTTTTAAGATTTTTAATTAAAACTAATAATATTTTTTCTGCAGAAATAACAAATATTACTAAAAGTGGAATTCGTGTTAAATTAAGAGATAATGGTGCTAGTGCATTTATTCCAATCACTTTTATTCATTCAGTGCGTAAAGAAATACAGTGTAATCAAGAATCAGGAACAATAATCATTAAAGGAATTGCGATTTATAAACTGAATGATATAATTAATATACAAATTGAAGAAATTATAATGGAAACTCGTAATATTATTGCTAAAATTATATAATATAAGATTATTTATTAATAATTTACTAAAAATATAATGTTTAAATAAAATAATATCTATAAAATATATATATTATAGTTAAAAAATTTTATAATATTAAAATATAATTCTATAGTTAAATTTATTAAAATATATAATTTATATTATTAAATATAATAATATAAATTAATATTATTTAATAAATCAATTAATAATAAATATTATTTAATTTAATTAAATAATTTTATATTATAATTTAATACAATTATATGAATATATAATCTACTATATCTTAATAATATATTATATTTAATTATTATTCTAATAATCATAAACTTATTATACTAATAAAATATTTTCAGTACATATTAACTTTTTAATAATTAAAGTTTACAAAAATTTAATAAGATTATAATATAATTATTTAGTTTTAATATTTAATAGTATATTTATATGTTAAAATAACATTTATATTTATAATAAATAATTTATTAGGAGTATTTAATGGGTAATAGAGGAATTAATAAAGTTATACTTATTGGGAACTTAGGACAAGATCCTGAAATTCGTTATATACCAAATGGTAGTGCAGTTGCAAATCTTACTTTAGCAACTTCTGAAAACTGGCGTGATAAACAAACTGGAGAAATGCGGGAAAAAACAGAATGGCATCGAGTTGTAATTTTTGGTAAATTAGCAGAAATAGCAGGAGAATATTTACGTAAAGGTTCACAAGTTTATATAGAAGGATTTTTACAAACTCGTAAATGGCAAGATCAAAATAATCAAGATCGTTACTCTACTGAAATAATAGTTAATATTGGTGGCACTATGCAAATGTTAGGCACTCGTAATACTTTAAAAGAAGTTAGTACATCACAAAATAATTCAGAAGATAACTTAGTAAAACTTCAACAAAACAAACAATTTAATCAAAATCTTTCAACTTCCTTATCTTCTTCTAATTTAAGTAAAAAGATTGATACTATAACAGATAAATCATTAATAGATTTAGATGATGAAATTCCATTTTAAAAAAAAATAACATATAATTTTATATTATTAAAATTTTAATTTAATTAATTAAAAAAAATATAAATTTAAATATATCTTAATCAAATATAAATTTATCATATATATAATAAATAATTTTAATATTAATAAATTAAAATTATTAATATATATTGTTATTTTATATTAGATATAATTATTATTTTATTTATTATAATATTAATTTTTTGAGCAATTTTTAAAAATATTTTTTATATTTTATTTTTACTTTTATATTTAAAATATCATAGAAATTTAAATAGTTAAATTTCTATGATGTAATATAAATATATATAATCATTAATTTATAATATTATTTATATTTTATGTATTTATTTAAAAAATAATAACATAATATAAATAAAATTTTTATACTGATATAATATATTTATATAATAAAATTATTAATATATATATTAGTTATTATAATTATAATAGCTAATATATTTTATTTATATATAATATATATATAAATAAAATAATATAAAATATAATATATCTATATTATTTTATAAAAATAAAAGATTTAATTTTAAAAATTATCAAATTTAATAATAACTAAATATATTTATAATAATTAATATAAGTATATAATAAATTAAAAAATATTTAAATAATTAAAATAATAAATATAAAATAATTATTTTAAATATAAAATAAAATTATTTATAATTATTAACTTTTTATTTTACAAATTTATATAAAATATTTTATATAAATGTTTTTGATGTAATAATAATTGACATACATTTAACAATTAAAATAAATATTCCAGACCAAACAAATGAAGATAATAAAAAAATACTATATACTTTATTTTTATTCATCAATAACATACCAGCTACTAATGGAATCATATATCTTAATACAGCAATAAAACGAGAAGTAAATAACACTGTTATTCCTTGATTTTGTAATTTATAATATGCACTATTAATAATATTTTCATAACGATTTAAAAATCGACTAAATAATTTTTTTTTAGTTATTTGATTACCTAAAAAATAAGAAATTATTGAACCTGTAGTTGCACCTAACATAATAGCTAAACTAATCAAACCAACATTTAATTTTTGTAAACTAACAGTAATACCAGTTAATAATATAACTGATGCTGGAGGCAAAAATGAAGATAAAATAACAGTAGATTTGCTCATAGAAATAGTGAATAATAATATAAATAACCAAATTGGATGCAAATTAATATTTAACCAAAATTCATTTATGTACGTTATAAATTCTGTTATTATCATTATTTTATTTTCTCTTTAAAGAATTTACTATAAAATAGAAAGCTATAATAATTTAATTTATTTAATAAATAATATTAATATATTATAAATATTATAATATGCTATAATTATAATATTAAAATAACTATTAATTATATTAATTAATTATAATTTATTATATTTATATAATTTTCATTTATTTTAAATAATATAAGAATTAATGTTGTTATCATATAATTTTATATAATTAATATTTATAATTAATAATATTTATAAGAAAATAATCTACTAATTACAATATACAAACAATTATCATATTAATGAATACAATAAATAAATTATTATTAATCTATTATAATAATTATAAATATATTATTATAAATATAAAATATGATATACTATATTTAAATAAAAATAAATATAATTTTAAATTATATTTAATAATTAACTATACTATTGTTAATATTATAAATATTATTAATAATATTAAATTATAAATAAATTATAATTTAATATAAATTAAATTATTATTGATTAATCAATATATTCAATTAATTTAAAAAATATATTCTAATAATTATAATATTATTATAAAAATTTTAGTATAATTATTATTTAATATACTTTTAATAATATTAGTTAATTTTTATTATTATAAATATTATTTATTATGATTATTAATTACTCTTAAATATCATATTATTATTATATTGTAAAAAAATTAATTAATAATTATATAATATATATTTTATTGCTTTTAAATTTAAATATATTTTATTTATATACTATAAATATATTGTTAATAATATTTAATAAATTATTGATAATATATAATTTAATAAATAAATTTTATTATAAAAATAATATCTAAAAAATAAATATTTATTTTACTAATTATAAATATATATTATTAAATTTTAATATAAAAATAATTAAATCTTATTAAGATTTAATTAAATAATTACTAATAATTAATATTAATATCAATTACTAATATAATTTTATTAAAATAATATAATACAATTTACTATTTAATTTATTAATTATTATTATATATATTTATTTATTTTAATAAAAATAAATAAATAATATTACATAAACATACTATACAAGTAGCCAATAAAGAGATTTAATTAATATTAAAAAATAATTACATAATATTATTTTCTACAAACTGAAATAAAAAAAATTATATTAAAAATATTAAGATTTGTACATCAGGTTATTGTAATAGTAAATATAATGACAGTTTTAACGAACAATATATATTATCTATTATACAAGATATTATAGAAATTAGACTATTATATAATATAATAAATCTATGTTTAATAAGAAAATATACTCAGCTTTATATAATTAAGATTTTATGAGTGTAATTTAAGTTTTAATTACTAATAAAGTAAATATTATTATAAAATAAGATAATGATCTTAAATAAATATCTGATATTTTTACTCTATATATTAGATTATAATAATCATTTAAAAAATATATGATAGTATTATATCTTAATATAATTTTTTTTAAATATTGTAGAATGAAATATAATATATAACATTATGAATCAACTAATAAGCTATTAATATCTTCAATATAATGTATGATAAATAAATTTATTAATAATAAATTATAAATAGTACAATGTAATAATGATAATAAAACTATTAAAGATTTTTGTTATTTATAAAATAATTTTATTAAGCCTTATGTATCAAATTTAAAGTATATTATTAATATTATACAAATTAAAAAAAATATGAATTAAAATAGGTATTAATTTATTAAGTTATTTTAGAGTAAATTATTAAAATATATTAATTAATATTATTAACTCAATTTAATAATAATGAATTAACAAATAGATCTTAAATTTAATTTTATATCATTAAATCATAATGGTATAATTTGTATATATTATTATTTGTATTAGATAATGAAAAGATTATTATATTTAAAAAATAAATTTTATTTACTATTTGTTAATAATCTAGATCATTATTAATATTAACTTATAATTACTAAGAATTAATAAATTCAAAATTATTATCTAGTTGTTAATATTAATTATTTATTTTATTATCAATTGTAATAAAATAAAAAAGTTTTAATAGATAAAATATTAATTTCTATATTTATGATTAATTATGTAGCTACTGATTTCAGTTTTAAATTAGTTGAAGTGTTAATAAGTTTTAAATGATTTACTAATGGTTTATATTATAGTAAATGTGGTTTTATTACTAAATAGAATGCTAATGCAATTTTTTATAATTTAATTAAATACATTAAATAACTAATAAAGATGTCATTATTCTATGTTTACTGGCTGCTAAAATAACTAAAGTTATAGATAAATATTTACAACAATATCATAAAGAACTTATTAATAAATTATTCAGTTACTATATATCTAATTTATTAATACGCCTAGTAATAGTATAGATATTCATGGCTTAAAAATGCTATTAAATTATAGTTAATTTACTGTTTTGCCTTTAGATATTGAAATATCTTATAAAACTTATTATAAAAGTTTTCATAGTAAAATACATATTAAACTAATTGAACAAAAGTTATTAAAATTATTAATAAAATAATTACAAATTAAATAATTTATTATTATATAAAATATTATAATAAAATTATTAGACTAAATATTATTAAATTTATTAATAAATACAATTAAGTATTTTATTTTATAACATATATTAAAAATTAACTTAAACTTATTATTATCAAAATAAAACTATTTAAATATATTATGTAATATAAAATATTTTATCAATGAACACATAATTAATTTATTTTATTTATTAATAATTATAGTATATTATTAAAATTTAATTAATTAAATTTTAATAAAATATAAAATACAATTTATTAAAATATTATTTTAAAATTATTTTACTTTATATTATTTATAACATTTTTATTTAGTTTAGTTAATTAATTAACTTATTATGAAATATTTTATTATTTCATTGAATTATAATAATTATTATTGCATAATTTTAATAATAATTATTAAAAATAAATTAATTTTAAAATAGATATTAATTAATGCATAATATTAAATTAGAACAATTAATAAACATATACTTGAATATAAATAATTATCAAGATTATAGTCCTAATGGTCTTCAAGTAGAAGGATGTACAGAAGTAAAAAAAATAGTAACTGGTGTTACTGCATCACAAGCATTAATTGATGAAGCAATAAAATTAACAGCAGATGCAATTATTGTACATCATGGTTATTTTTGGAAAAATGAAACTATAGTTATTCGCAATATGAAACGAAAAAGATTAAAAATGTTACTTTGTAATAATATTAATCTTTATAGTTATCATTTACCACTTGATATTCATCCTATTATCGGTAATAATGTTCAATTGGGAAATATAATGCAAGTTCAAATTGATAATTATATAATGCCATTATTGCCAATAGGTAAATTTTTACAACCTATAACATCTGATGATTTAATAATACTATTAAATAATAAATTAATACGTAAACCATTATATTGTGGATATAATAATCCTAAAAAAATTAAAAAAATTGCATGGTGTACTGGTAGTGGTCAAAATTTTATTCAACAAGCTGCTGAAGCTGGTGCTGATGCTTTTGTAACTGGAGAAGTTTCTGAACAAACAATTCATATTGCTAGAGAAATGAGTATTCATTTTTATTCTGCAGGACATCATGCAACTGAGAAATTTGGTATTAAAGCTTTAGGTGAATGGTTACAAAAAAATTATAAATTTGATGTTACTTTTATTGATATACCAAATCCTATATAATTTATTAAAATAAATAATAAATTAAAAAAAAAATAAAGTAATAAAATTATATTTTTAATATAAAAATTATAACAATAAATAATTACTTATTTATTATTTTATATGATATTTATATTATTTAAATAAAATAATATAAAATATTTATAATTATTATACTTGATTATATAATTAAATTATTCATAATATATATAAATGTTTATAACTTAATAAAATATATAATATATTATTTTTTATAATATAAATATTTTATTAATTAATTATATCATATATATTAAAATAAGTTTTAAAAATGATGTAAATTTATTAAAATATAAAATAAAAAATAACCTTTAATTTAATAATTAATCAATACAAAATAAAAAATAATTAAATATTTTATATAATTATTAACTAACTATATTAAAATATAATAAATTTATTAATAAAAAATAATTTATATGTTAAATTAATTCTTTTAATATAAATAAAATACTAATATAAAATATATTATTATTAATATTATACAATATAAATATTAATAATATTAATTAATTTAATAAATTTATAATATTATAATTGTAATTTATAATGTTATAATAAACTTATAAATTAAATTACATATATAATATGAAAATTATTTTTATTAAATTTAGTATAAATAATTAAAATTAAAACTTACTTATCATTATATTATTTTATAAGTATTCTTAATATTTAATATTATATTATTTGTATTTAATCAATTAATAATAATTATATAATAAGTAAATATTTTATATTTATAGTTAATAATTATTTAATATATATAAAATATATATAATATTAACTTTAAATAAAATTATATAATAAATATAAAAATATTGTAATTTTATAAAAATAATTATATTTTTTAAATAAAATTTAATATATAATTATATTTAAATATTATTTATCATTATAAATAAATAATAATTTAATAAACTTTTTTAATTATTGAAGCTGTATTAACAATAGAAATAAAAGAATGAGCTTTTAATGATTCTCCACCAACTAATGCACCATCTATATCAGGTTGAACAAAAAGTTTAGAAGCATTATTAACATTAACTGAACCACCATATTGAATAATAATTTTTTCAGCAACAATAGGATCTTGTTTAGCAATATGATTACGAATAAATTTATGTACTGATTGTGCTTGAGTTGGAGTAGCTGATTTATATGTACCTATTGCCCAAATAGGCTCATAAGCGATAACACTATTTTTGAATGCATCAATGCTTAAATAATGTAATATTTTATCAATTTGATTAGCACATACTTGTTCAGTTTTACCAGCATTGTTTTCTTCTTTTGATTCACCAATGCATAATACTGGTATTAATCCTTGTGATTTTAATATAGAAAACTTTTGAGCAATTAATTCATCAGTTTCATTATGGTAAATTCTACGTTCAGAATGACCAATAATTACATACTTAACTCCAATATCTTTTAGCATTTCAGCTGAATTATCACCAGTAAAAGCACCAAATAAATTAATATCAACATCTTGTGCTGCAAGTGTTATATTGCTATTAATTAAAGCTTTCTTTGCTTGTGATAAATAAAGTGTTGGTGGTGCAATTGCAATATTACAATTAATAATATTATTTAATTCATTATGTAACTTTTCAATTAACTCTTTTACCATTTTTGTACTACCATTAAGCTTCCAATTACCTATAACTAATGGATGTCTCATATTTCCTCCACTAAAATATTTATTAAAAAATTAATTGAAATTATTAGAAATATAAAATTCAATAAAATTATAATATAATTATTTTATTTTAATTATTTACTATATTTACAAAATTTATATTTACATAATTATATATAATATATTTTAATTTTATATTAATTGACATTAAAAAATAATTATAATAATTATACAATAATAATTATATAATAAATTTATATATAATATAATAAATATTTTTACTTCTAATACAATTAATAATTATTTTAACACTTAATTCATCATAATAATTTTAAAAAATATCATAAAATTTAAATATTATATTTAAGAGTAATAATGAATCGTTATTAAAATTATTTTTAAAATATTTTATGTTTTAATAATTAAATTTATTATTATTTTATAATTATATAATTATAATAAAACTTATAGTTAAAATATTTAATAATAATTTTAATATCATTATTAATTAATTTTATAAAATATTATAAATTATATAAATAATAGTTTTAAAACATAATAATATTATAATCAAATAATAATAGTTGCTCAAAATAAAAATATTAAATATAATATTTTTATTTTTATAATTTATATTAATGCCGAAGTGGCGAAATTGGTAAACGCAGTTGATTCAAAATCAACCACTTTATAGTATTACCGGTTCAAATCCGGTCTTCGGCACCATAAATAAATTTTATTATATATTAAATTTAAAAATTTATATTAAAGTTTTATAAACATTATTATTATATTTTAATAATTTATATTAATTTATATTTATAAGTAGATTGTAAAATATTTTTATTTAAAATAAAATTTATATCAAATGTTTAATATAAATATTTAATATTTTATATAATAAAATATTAAATATATTTTAATAATTTTTTAATAGAAAATAAAATAACTTAAATCAATATTATAAACTAATTTATAAATAAATATTAATACTATTTATTATATTAAAGTTATAAAAAATTAATTAAAATAATTATAAAATTAATAATAAAATAAAGACTAATATTAATTTAATTGTAGTTAATTAAATATTAATATTTAATATTAATCATATAGATAAATTATATTTAACATATATCAATTTTAATTATAACTTTATTATTTATTATAAATATAAATTATATAATTTAGAAATAAAATATTAATATATTAATTAAAATTAATATTATTTTATAAAAATTATTAACTTTAATATTAAATAAATATAAAAAATAAATTAAAATATAATTTATAAATAAATTGAATAAAAAATCTTAAAAATAATATATAAAACTATTTATGAAATAATATTTCATTATATTGAATTTTTATGAAATGAATTTTACTTTTATTATAAAATATACTATATATAATAAAATTATTAATTAATATAATATTTTATATAATATAATAATTTATTTGTATATTTTATGATTTTTATATTTAAAATAATTTTGTTAAAATATTTTAATATTAATTATTATTAATACTTAAATAAAAATTATTTATATAATATATTATATTATATTATTTATATAATATATAATTATTTATATAATTATCTTTTTGTAAAAATATTATTTACATTAATAAATATATTTTATTTTATTAAATATAATAAATATTTTTAATAAAGTGTTTATAAATATTTTATTTAATTTTTATAAATTTATAATTTAATTATTAAATATATTTTATAACTTTAATATTTAATAGCATTTATATAATATCTTTTGAATTTATAATAAATATAAATTATTTAATTAATTAATCAAATTTTAACATAAAACAATATATATATTAATATTAAATAATTTGTGTAAAAATTATTTTTTATATTATGTATATAAAATATTCTTTATAAAATAAATATAATATTATTTTATATATATAATTATATAAATTTATTGTAAAAATTAATATAAAATTTAATTATTTACTAATTTTATAATTAATTATATGTATATAAATTAATTATAATTAATATATTTATCGCCTATAAATACAAATAATAAAATTTTTTTTAATTAAATTTAAATACATATAATTAATTATAAATGTTTATATTATTATTTTACATATAATTTTAAATAATTAATATTATATTAATTTATAAATAAATTAATATAATATTAATTATTATTTTATAAATATTTTATATCAAAATAAATATTTTTTTAAAACATATAAACATTTTCAATAAATGTTCTATATAAAAAATAAATAAATTTATTTTTAATGAATTGTTAATATTAAATAATCTATTTATTAAACTAAAATTATAATTATTTTATTATACTAAAATAAAATATTTAATAAAAAATAAGTATTTATTTTATAATTTAATAACTAAATATAAACATAATAGCATGAATTTTATCAACTTTATTATTTATTAAATTTTAATATTATAATTAATTAAAATAATATAAAATATGTTTTATATAAAATATTAATACAATATACTTAAATTTTATTAATATTTAAAATAATTATATTATTATTAAATAATAATATATACTAATAATTTATTTTATTAATTAATGTATAAAGAAAAATATTATGATACAGAAGTATTCTAAAAAAACTGTATGTATTAGTCATAAAGACTCACAAATAGATGATCTAAAAATACCTCCTCATTCATTAGAAGCTGAACAATCAGTGCTTGGTGGAGTAATGTTAGATAATGAAAGATGGGATAATATATCAGAACGAATAATTAATGCAGATTTTTTTAGTAAACAACATAGAATTATTTTTACCCAAATGCAATATCTTCTTGAAAATAGTAGACCAATTGATCTTATTACTTTATCTGAATCACTAGAACAACAAGGAAAGTTAAATAGTGTTGGAGGGTTTGCTTATTTAGCTGAATTAGCTAAAAATACTCCAAGTACAGCTAATATAAATGCTTATGCTGATATTGTACGTGAACGTGCTGTTATTCGTGACATAATTGCAGTAGCAAATAAAATTGCTAATGCTAGCTATGATCCTCAAGGTAGAACTAGTGAAGAATTATTAGATTTAGCAGAATCAAGTGTTTTTCAAATATCAGAAGCTCGAGCTAATAAATATGATGGACCAAAAAGAATTGAAAATATTTTATCAGAAACAGTAGGCAAAATAGAACAACTTTATCAGAAGCCACATAATGGTATAACAGGTATATCTACTGGATACAAAGATCTAGATAAAAAAACTTTAGGATTACAAAATTCTGATTTAATTATTATAGCCGCTCGTCCATCAATGGGTAAAACTACATTTGCAATGAATTTATGTGAGCATGCAGCATTAACAGAAGAAAAACCTGTTTTAATTTTTAGTTTGGAAATGCCAGCAAATCAAATTATGATGAGAATACTAGCTTCTTTATCACGAGTTGATCAAACACGTATTCGAACTGGACAACTTGATGACGAAGATTGGGCTCGTCTTTCTAGTACTATTGGATTATTAATGGAAAAGCATAATATGTATATTGATGATTCTGCATGGTTAACTCCAATAGAAGTACGTTCTAGAGCTCGACGTATTTATCGTGAACATTGTGGTTTAAGTTTAATTATGATAGATTATCTTCAACTTATGCGTGTTCCATCTTTATCAGATAATCGTACTCTTGAAATTGCTGAAATTTCTCGTTCACTTAAATCATTAGCAAAAGAATTACAAGTACCAGTAATTGCATTATCGCAACTTAATAGAAGCCTAGAGCAACGATCTGATAAAAAACCAGTGAATTCAGATTTACGAGAATCAGGTTCTATTGAACAAGATGCTGATTTAATAATATTTATATATCGTGACGAAGTTTATAATGATAATCCAAACCTTAAAGGGATAGCAGAAATTATTATAGGTAAACAACGTAATGGACCTATTGGGACAATACGTTTAGTTTTCAATGGACAATGGTCACGTTTTGATAATTATAATTAATTTAATATATTAAAACTTCATTAATTACAATTTGTTAATATAAAATTTATTAAATAATTTATAATATTAAATATTTATACTAATTATTTTATAATAGTTATAATTTAACTTTTAGCATAAATTAAAATTTATAACTTTAAAAAAATTAATATTAAAATATATAATAATTTATTTTAATAATTTATGTTATTGTATTAAATATATAATTAGTAAAATAAAATATTATTTAAAAATAATATTTTATATACTTATAATTTAAATTATATGAGATTAATAAAAAATTATAAAAATAAAATCTATTATTAGATTATTAATAAATTTTATGTATATTACAAAAATATACATAATTGTAAATAATTAGTATTTAAATAAATATTTTTATAAAATTATCATTATAAATAAAATTTATTAATAATCTAAATATAAGATATAAATTAATTATTATTTTATAATGTATAATTAATAATTATAAAATAATAATTTTATATATTTATCGTATAATATGTTATTTAATTTTATTTTAAAATAAATAATTAATTATTAAACAAAATTATTATACATATATATTCACTTTAATAAAATATGAATTAATATAATTATATTATTTTTTATTTTAATATATTTTATTATAATATAAATTGATATTTAATATTCTAATGATTAATTTTTTCATATAAATAAGATTCACGTATAATATAATAAAATATATTTTTAATTAAATTAGTAGAAATACCTATTTTTTCTGCTTCTTTATAAAGTGTATTAAACATTAAAGTTTCACGATTTGGATCATAAATAGATAATCCTTGTTGAAATTTTATTTTACCTATATCTTTTACTAACTGTATTCTTTTTCCTAATAATATAATTAATGATTTATCAATTTCATCAATTTTATCACGTAATAATTTTATTGACATTAACTTACCTAAATTAACTAATTTGTTTTTCTTAAATTTTAATTTATTAATTATTAATATAAAATATAATTATTTTATATATATATTTATAATATAAACATAATTATATTAAATAAACTATAAACTTATTTTATAAATATTAATTATATATTTTCATATAATAAATTATTTTTATATAATTAATAATTTATTTTATTAATAATTATATTATAAAGATACTGATTAAATTATTAATTATTTCTATTTATCATATGTGTAATTTTTTATTAATCATTAATAAAATAATATTAATGATAAAATAATATAATATATATACTATTTTTATAATTACTTATTAGTATTTTTTTTAATTTAAATTATTATAATATAAAATAATATATTTTAATAAAATTAATTTTTCTAATAAAAAAATTAAAGCTAAAATTTTTATCATTTACTTATTTTTAATAAAAATTTTATAAATAATACAATATTATAATAAACTAATATTATAAATATTTTTTTAATTATTTTAAAAAATATTTTAAAAAAATAATAAATTTTATTACCTTATCTATTTTACATTAATAAATAAACAATTTATATTTTATTTAATATAATATTTCATTATAAAGATTCATTTAAATAACTTAAATTATTAAAAATAATAAATTATATTATCATTAAATATTTTATATAAAATATTATCTTAATACAAAATTTATAATATCAATTATATTTTAATTAATCTATCTTATTAATTTCAAAAGGATTATTTTGTAATGCAATAGAAAAAACCTCTTCAATTGTCTTTACTGGATAAATTTTTAAATTTTTAATAATATTTTGTGGTATTTCTTCTAAGTCACGTCTATTTTCATTAGGTATTAGAACAATTTTTATACCACCACGATGAGCAGCTAATAACTTTTCTTTTAAACCACCAATAGGTAATACTAATCCTCTTAATGTTATTTCACCAGTCATTGCTACATTTGCCAATACAGGATTATTAGTTAAACAGGAAACTAATGCTGTACACATAGCAATTCCTGCGCTAGGTCCATCTTTTGGTGTTGCTCCTTCAGGTACATGTACATGAATATCCATTTTTTCATAAAAATTAGTATTTATACCTAATTTTTTTGATCTTGCTCTTACTGTAGTTAATGCAGTTTGAATTGATTCTTGCATAACTTCACCTAATGATCCAGTATAAGTAAGTTTTCCTTTTCCTAATACACAAGCAGTTTCAATAGTTAATAAATCACCACCAACTTCAGTCCAAGCTAATCCTGTCACATGACCAATGCGATTTTCAGTATCTGCTCTCCCATAATCAACTTTACGAACACCAAGATAATCTTTTAAATTATCTTTATTAATAATAATGTGTTTCAATGAGTTATTCATTAATAATTCTTTTACTGATTTACGACATAATTTAGAAATTTCACGTTCTAAACTACGTACACCAGCCTCTCTGGTATAATAACGAATGATGCCAATAATAGAACTATCTTCTATTGTAAGTTCTCCTTTTTTTATAGCATTACGTTGCATTTGTTTTAATAATAAATGTTTTTTAGCAATATTAAATTTTTCATCTTCAGTATAACCAGAAAGTCTAATTACTTCCATGCGATCTAATAATGGTGCTGGGATATTCATAGAATTTGAAGTAGCAACAAACATAATATCAGAAAGATCATAATCAACTTCTAAATAGTGATCATTAAAAGCAATATTTTGTTCTGGATCAAGTACTTCTAATAAAGCTGATGATGGGTCACCACGCATATCTGAAGACATTTTATCAATTTCATCTAATAAAAATAAAGGATTCTTAACTCCTACTTTTGCCATCTTTTGAATTAATTTTCCAGGCATTGACCCAATATAAGTTCTTCTATGACCACGAATTTCTGCTTCATCACGAACACCACCTAATGCCATACGAACATATTTACGCCCTGTAGCTTTAGCAATTGATTGTCCTAATGATGTTTTACCAACACCAGGTGGTCCAACTAAACATAAAATTGGTCCTTTAATTTTATTTACTCGACTTTGCACAGCTAAATATTCAAGAATACGTTCTTTAACTCTATCTAAACCATAATGATCACTATCTAATACCTCTTGTGCTTTAAATAAATTTTTTTTAACTTTACTACGTTTATTCCACGGAACTTGTATGATCCAATCAATATAACTCCGTAAAACAGTTGCCTCAGCAGACATAGGTGACATCATTTTTAATTTCTGTAATTCTGATTCTACTTTTTTTCGAGCTTCTTTTGGTATTTTAATTTCTTTAATTTTACGTTTAAACATTTCATATTCATCAGGTGTATCTTCCATTTCACCTAATTCTTTTTGAATTGCTTTCATTTGCTCATTCAAATAATATTCGCGTTGACTTTTTTCCATTTGTTTTTTAACTCTACTGCGAATACGTTTTTCAATTTGTAATAAATCAATTTCAGATTCCATCATTGCCATTAAATATTCAAAGCGCTCAATTACATTTTCCATCTCTAATATACGTTGTTTAGAGGATAATTTTAGAGGTATATGAGAAGCAATTGTATCAGCTAATTTATCAGATTGTTCAATAGAATTTAATAATGTTAATATTTCAGGTGGTATCTTTTTATTTAGTTTTATATAAATTTCAAATTGATTAATAGTTGTACGACTTATAATTTCTTGCTCTTTTTCATCAGAAACTAAAGAAGTTAAATATTCAGCCTGAGCAATAAAATATTCTCCATTATCTGTTAATGTTATAATTTTTGCACGTTGCAAACCTTCGACTAATACTTTAACTGTGCCATCTGGTAATTTAAGCATCTGTAAAACAGAAGCAATCGTACCTACAGAGAAAAGATCATTTATATTTGGATCATCAGTTAAAGCTTCTTTTTGAGCAACTAACATAACCTGTTTATTATAATCCATTACAGCTTCAAGGCAGTGAATAGATTTTTCTCGACCAACAAATAATGGTATCACCATATATGGATAAACCACAACATCTCGTAGAGGCAGTACAGGAATTTCAATGCGTTCGGGACGCTTAAGATTCATAAGATTATCTCTTCGTTTAACTTATATTAATTTTATGGTTTCCTTAAAAATTTTAGAAACTTTAGTTTAAATATAAACCTACATGGGAATAAAACTTTATCATTCAATATATTAATATTTTATCCAATTTAAAAATGAGAGGTCAATCTTATTTTATATTACATAATATAATTAAAATATTAAATTTATTTTTCACTTAATATTTGTATATCGGATTGACTATGAATTATTAAAGGTTCTGATTTACTAGTAATAACCATTTCATCAATTACTATCTTCTCAATTTGTTCCATTGATGGCAAATTATACATAGTTTCTAATAAAGTTTCTTCTAAAATAGATCGTAAACCACGTGCACCTGTTTTTTTTAACATAGCTTCTTTTGCAATAGCTTTTAATGCTTCTTCACGGAACTCTAAATTAACTCCTTCTAATTTGAAAAGCGCTTGATATTGTTTAGTTAAAGCATTTTTAGGTTCCTTTAAAATCTGAATTAATGCTTTTTCACCTAATTCACTTAATGTAACAACTACAGGTAAACGACCAATAAATTCAGGAATTAAACCAAATTTAATTAAGTCTTCTGGCTCAACTTTAGCAAGTAATTTAGTACTAGATTTTTGTTCACATTTACTTTTTATATTAGCAGAAAAACCAATACTAGATCGGGTGTTTAATCTTTGTTCAATTACACAATCAAGACCTTCAAAGGCACCACCACAAATAAATAAAATTTTAGAAGTATCAACTTGTAAAAAATCTTGCTGTGGATGTTTACGTCCACCTTGAGGTGGTACAGATGAAATTGTTCCTTCAATAAGCTTAAGCAAAGCTTGTTGAACCCCTTCTCCTGATACATCTCGTGTAATTGAAGGATTATCTGATTTACGAGATATTTTATCTATTTCATCAATATATATTATACCACGCTGTGCTTTTTCTACATCATAATTACATTTTTGTAAAAGTTTTTGAATAATATTTTCTACATCTTCACCAACATAACCTGCTTCGGTTAATGTTGTAGCGTCAGCTATAGCAAATGGAACATCTAAATAACAAGCTAAAGTTTTAGCTAATAGAGTCTTACCACTACCTGTAGAACCAATAAGTAAAATATTACTTTTACCTAACTCTATTCCTTCATCATTTATACCATCATTAGAAATATTACTTAAACGTTTATAATGATTATAAACAGCTACTGCTAATACCTTTTTAGCATTTTCTTGACCAATAACATAATTATCAAGATGATGACGAATTTTATGAGGCGTAGGTATTGTACTGCATTCACTAGGTAATGCAATTTCTTTAACTTCTTCTAAAATAATATCTTTACAGATATTAACACATTCATCGCAAATATAAACCGAAGGACCAGCAATTAACTTACGAACTTCATGTTGACTCTTTCCACAGAAAGAACAACACAATAACTTTCCTAAATCATCTTTATGTTTATCTGTCATTACAATAACCTCACTTTTTAATTATCACCTAAATTTAATTAAAATGGCAAAAGAAAATGATAATAATTAAATATATATATAATTATATTAAACATTATATAAATATATATAAATTAATTACGATTAGTATAAATTTTATCTATTAATCCATAACTAACTGCTTCTTCTGCAGATAAAAAACGATCTCGTTCAGTATCATTTTCAATTTCTTTTATCTTTTTACCTGTATGTTTAGACATTAATTTATTAATACGTAATTTAATTTTTAAGATTTCTTTAGCATGAATTTCAATATCAGATGCTTGTCCATGAAAACCACCTAATGGTTGATGAATCATTATGCGAGAATTAGGCAAACAATAACGTTTACCACTAGTGCCTGAAGCAAGTAAAAAAGCACCCATTGAACATGCTTGACCTATACAAATTGTACTAATATCAGGTTTAATAAATTGCATTGTATCATAAATTGACATGCCAGCTGTAATTATTCCACCAGGAGAATTAATATAAAGATGTATATCTTTATTAGGATTTTCAGATTCTAAAAATAACATTTGAGCAACTATTAAATTTGCCATATAATCTTCAATCTGACCAGTTAAAAAAATAATCCTTTCTTTAAGTAACCTTGAATAAATATCATAAGAACGTTCACCATGTGAAGTATGTTCAATTACCATTGGTACTAACGTTATACTCGGAATAAATTGATCTTTATTATTTTTATATGACATTATAATTTCCTAATTAAACATAATATTTAATTTACCTAATTTATTTTAGATAAATAATAATAACTATAATTACAAATTTTAACTATTATTAATAAATAGATATTTTTAATTACAAAGAAAATCATATAATAATATACTAATTTCATACTAAAATATAAAATTTTAAAGATAACTAAAATAAAATTTTATATATAAATATAAAGTATAAATTAAATATATATTTTAATTTATATTTAATTTATTTTTAATAAATAAAATAAATATTTAAGTATAAAATTTAAATAATAATAATATTATCTTATATTTCTTTTATTTATATTAAAAATTTATTCATGATAAAAAACCCGTAGTATAAAACTACGGGTTTAAAAACCAAAAAATAAAATTTTATTACTATTTAATAATTATATCATATATATTTAATTTATTAACTTTTAGAATTTAATTTTTTATATATTATGTACTATTTATACAATAATATATTAAAAAAATATAATTTTTATATTAAAATAATAATATTATTAATTAATTTTTATTTTTATTATTATGTTTATTAAAAAATTAAAATAGTAATATTATTAATTATATTTATTTTATTATTAAGAATAGTAATAAATAATTTTATTTTTAATAAAGTTATTATAAATATAATATTTAATTTTATTTAAAATAATTATTTTTAATTTTAATTTTGTATTTAATATATTTATATAAATAAATTAAATATTAAACTATTAAAAATATTAAATTAATTAATAAATTTTTAATTAAATTAATAATTTTATTTTTTTGATTTTTTTGTATAATAATTATTATTAAAATTATATTAATAATAATTATTTATTTTTATAATAATTATTTTTAAATATATACTACTCTATTTTTTTATTTATTATTAAATTAATAAAATTATATATATACTATATTACTTAATATACTTTATGATATATAAATATTATAATATTATTTAATAATATACATTATTAATTTGTTTTTATAAAAATTATTATTTTATTTTAAAAAATAATAAATTAATAATTTATTATTTTTAATAATAATGTTAAATATAATATTTCTTACATGAAATTTAAATATAAAATTATTTTATAAAATAAAAACTTAAAAAATATATATTTTAATATAAATCATTAGAAATTCAAATGTTATTTATTTATATAAAATTTAATATCATATTATATATTTATTATATAAAAAGTTGAAAAATAAATAATTATTTTTTAAAATTGTAATTTTTTATGATAAAATTATCATAATTAATTTAATATATTAAAAATAAATAATTTATATATTAATAAAATATTTATTGTATACTATAAAAATAAAAATTTTTATTACAATTATAATTGTTATATATAATATATATTTAATATAAATTTATTATTTTTTTAATTTTATAATTTATTTTTAATTAAGATTCAAATTATTCACTTATTTAATTTAACTTTAACTATATTAATATAATAATATTATAAAAATATTTAATAAAATTTAACTAACAATCATTTAATTAAATAATTAATATTATATTTATTAATCAATATAATATTAATTTATCATTAATATATTATTTAATTATAATATAAATGATATTTTAAATAAAAAAATTTATTATATATATATTTATACTTTAAACAAAATAAAGTTTATCATAATAAGATATTTCTTACAAATTATTATAATAAAATAATTTATATATTAAATATAAATAATAATATTTTTATAAATAATTTTTTATATAATAAAATTAATAAAATTAAAATTTTAACTTTAAATATAAAATTATAATAATTATACAATAATAATTATAATATATTTATAATTATTTTATTATTAAAATCTTATTAACTAACTTAAAATAAACTATAATTATCATAAATAATAATAGATAAAATAATATTATCATAAATAAAATATTTTACATTATTAAAATATATTTATAACAATTATATTTAATATTTTACTTTAATTATAAATATTAATATAATAATATATTAATATTTAATATATAATAATAAAATTATATAAATAATATAAAATTTTAAAAATAACTTTTAAAGTTAATTTATATTTTAAAGTTAATTAATTAAATATAGATAATAATTCAATTAAAATAATATATAATCCATCATGATAAAATAATTATTATTTTTAATATAGAAAGTATATAATAAATATTATATAAAACTAATATTATTAAATTCTTAATTATATAAATTAAGAATATTAATATATATATAATTGCTTTTTAAAATTATTTATATAGTAAAATTTAATAATTAAAATATTAATATATAGTAATTAATTAAATAATATCTTTTTAATAAAATATAATTTATAATCATATCACTATATTAATTTTACAATTAATTAATATAAATAATATCAATATATTTTAAATTTACATAATTACTTACTATTTAACTAATTAGTAATTTATTTAAATTAGTAAAAAATAATAAATAAATAATATTTATTTTCTTAAGTAATATGATAAATAAAAATAATTATAATAATATCTTATTTAATTTATATATAATAATAAAATTTAATAATTTATTATTATTTTATTATATTTAATATTTAATTATTAAATTAACTTTTATATATATTATATATATATTATATATATTAATATAATAATTTTACTTAATATTATATTTAAATAATTAAATTTAATATAATTAACTAAATTTTTTTTAAAATAATTATTGATTTAAATTAAAATTAATGTATTAAATTATTATTATAAATAATAAATATATAACTTATAAAAGTTAAAAATTTTAAAAAAATTAAAAATTTTTAATAAAAATGATAAAATAATAAAATTATATTATATAATACATAAATAAATAATATATATTAAAATATAAAATATATTTATAATAATTTTATATAAAATTAATTAAAATATTTAATTATATATATTAAATAATAATTATTATTTAATATTAAATAATAATTATTTTATAAAAATATTAATAATAATTTAATAATAAATAACTATTATTATTAATTACTAAATAATTAAATTATTAAATATAAAATATTAAAAATATTTATAAAATATAAATTTTACTTAAAAATTAATTATATTATTATTACTTCATTTAATAGAATGTAATATATATGTATTTTAAAAATATTATGTAGTAAAAAAAAATGCAAGAAAATTATACAATTTTCATTGTAAATAACGATATACGTTTACGTTTATTACTAAAACTATATTTAACTGATCAAGATTTTCAAATTCGTAGTACTACTAATGCAGAGCAAATAGATCGTATTTTAACTCGTGAAACTATTTATTTAATTATATTAGACTTAATGTTACCTGACGAATATGGTTTATTTATTTGTCGTCGTTTAAGAAATCAAAATAATTTTATTCCAATTATTATTGTAACTATAAAGTGGAAGGAAGTAGATCATTGTTTAGTTATAAATTGGAGCAGATGATTATATGCCTAAACTATTTAATCCTAGAAAATTATTAACTCGTATTCGTATGATATTACAATGTCAAGTAAATGAAATACCTGGGTCACCAGATCCAAATAAAACAATAATTAAATTTGGAAAATTTAAATTAAATTTAGAAACAAGATAAATATTTAAAAATAATGAACTTATGCCATTAATTAATAGTGAATTTTCTGTTCTAAAAGTACTAGTTCTCATCCTCGTAAACCTTTATCCCGATATAAATTAATAAGCCTTGCTCGAGGACGAGAATATATCGATATGGAACGTTCTATATATATACAAATTTCACGTCTCGTAGAATAATTGAATATGATTCTACATATCTATGTTATATTCAAATAGTTTAGGGAATTAGGTTATGTATTCGTACTAGATATAAATTAAGTGTAAATAATTATATTTTATAAAAATTTAAATTAATTATTTTTAATAAAAAATTTTTATCAATTTATTATTATATTAATTATATATTAATAATTATATAATAATTATAAATTATATAATGTTATACAAATCATTACATTAAATAATTATTCACATTAAATTATTTAAATAAATAAATAATAATATTTCATATTAAATAATAAAATAAAATATTTATTATTAACATCTCTAATAATTTATTAAAATATTTAAAATAAATAAAAATATATTAACCATTATAAAAATATAAATATTTAACAAATAATAAATATATAATTTATTTACTTAAATAAAATTTAACTTAAATTAATTAATATTCTAAAATAATTTAATTTAATATTTAATATATATAAAATATAAAATAATATAATAAGTATTATATAAAATTTTAACAAATTTACTAAAAAATAAAACATTAATTTTAATTATTATAATAAAATAATTAATTATTATTAATATAATAACTAAAATTAATGCACAATATAAATAATATCTAATTAAATCTACAATAATAATTAAATATTAATATTAATATAAATATTTATTTATTATATAATGAAATAATAAGTCTTATAAATAAAAAATTAATTACTCATAAAAAGCATTATTATATATATTTACAATTATATATTATTATATTAAATATAATAATTATTGAAATATAAAATAATTTACTTTAAATAACATTATTAATAATTAATAAATTATAATAATTATTATATTTAATATAATAATATATTTTTTATTAAATTAAAATATTTATAAAATATTAACTAACAAGATAATATTTTACTATTTATAAAATATTAATTTTCAATAAAGATTATTTTAAATATAATATAAATATTATTAAAATAATAAAATAATTAATAATATAATTATTTTATTATTTTAATTTAATCTAATTAAATAATTTAAATATTTATATTTTATTTTAATTTTTTTGATATTAATTAGTTAATTATAAATAAGTAATAATAGAAATTTTTTAATACAATAATTATTATTAATTTTTTATATTTTATATATTTTTCTTTATAAAAGTAATTATATATAATATTATTATAATTTTTAATTATTATTATATCTAGTAATTTATTTTTTTATTTTACTATTCTAAATAAATTTTACTATTAATTACCTTTAAAAATATATTTTTAATATTTACTGAATGAATTATTTGATAATATTTTAATATTATAATACATTACTTTTTATCATTAATTTAATGTGAATTTTAATTAGCCAATATTAAAAAAAAAATAAAAATAATTAGTAATATTTTTTAAATTATATTTAGTTATCATACAAATAAATTTAATAATTAAATTTTATTTAAACTAGATTTAGTAAATAAATTAATAATTTTATAATGATTTATTTTCAATATGTATTATCAATTATTTTTATTAAGTATTTAAAAATTATAAATTTAATAGTAAAATTATAATATATAATAATAAAATAAATTAATAAAAAAAATACTAATTATTATATCTATAATAAGAATAAAATATATATAATATAATATAAAATAATTATAAATTATTATTTAATATATAATTAAATTTAATATAAAATAATTAATTATCAAAATTAAAAAAATTTTAATATAAAATGATATAAGATATCTATAAAAGATGTATAAATATTTTCTTTTTAATAATGTAAATATAATATTATATAATATTATCTATTAAAAAAATATAAAAATTTAGATTATATCTAGTTTTAAATATAGTATATATTTTATATTAAGTTAATTTTAAATATAAATATAAATTATTTTAATACTAATTAATAATAAAGATAAAAAAATAATTATTATTTTTTTATAAAACTTAAATTAAAAAAATAATAATCATAATAACTAATTATAAAAAAATAAATTATATTATATCTAATAAATAATTTATAATAATTTATTTATTAATTAAAAGTAATATAAATAAAAAATTAAATATTAATACTATCATTAATATATTAATATTTATATTAGTGTAAATATTAATATAAATATATAATATATAAATAATTTACTTAAAAATTACAAATGAAACATAAATATAACAAATATAATATTATTATAATTTAATAAATATAATTTCAAATAATTTATAATTTAAAAAAATATTAATTAATTATATAAGGTATTAAATATTATATTTAAAATTTAATTAATAAAAAGTAATTGAATAATATAAATAATTTATTATATTTTTTAAATGAATATAATTAATATAATTATAAAAAAGAATTTTAAATCAATTTCTAGAATAATTTATAAAAGTTAATTATGTAGTCATTTAATAAAAATAATTTTAAATAATTATTTTATTATAATTACTTTAATAATAATTTTATCTTATAATATCTTAAATGTTATTTTTTATTCAAATATTGCTTATGAAGTTAATTAAAATATTAATGTAATAACTAATAAAATAAAATCCTATATTAAATTAATAAATATTTAAATATTATGAATTTAATTTTATGATTAAACATACATTACAATAAAACTAGTAATAAATTTTATATTATACAGTAAATTAAGAAAATCTTATAATGGATAAATAACATAATTTTAATGGAAAAAATATAATAAATAATTATGAAAATGTAAAAATTAAGACATAAATATTAATTATAATATAAACTTTAATAATTTAATTATTAATTTTTATATTATAAAATATCTATAATAATATTTATATTAAATATAAATTACTAATATTAAAAAATTATAAAAATATAATTTTATTATAACATAAAATATAATATTAAATTAAATTTTAATTTATTAATTATCAATTCTATATTGATTAAAATTATAATTTAATAAATTAATTAAATAACAAATAATATATAAAATATATATAACTTAACTAATATAATATAATTATTTATTTTTAAATATTATTAATATTAAAATATAATTAAAATAAAATTCTATATTACTTATAATTAATTTTATATTAAAAATAAAATAATAATTATTATATATGTTTTATATAAAAATATTAACAATTATAATTATTTTATAATTGTTAATTATTTTATTATAATTTATTAAAAATAAATAATAAAATATAATTATATTAATTATTAATAAAATAATTTGATTTTAAATAATTAATATAATTATAATTAATTTTATTTAAAACTATTAAATATATTAAAATTATTAAATTTATAAAACATATTAATTAATATTTAATATATAAAATTATTACAGTTATTTTAAATTTTATATTCTATTATAAGACTTATAAACAATTATTTTTATTAATTAAATTAAATATAGATAATAATAAGTAATATTAAATAAATATTATAAATAATTATATCTTATAATGAAATTATAATTGATTGTTTTATTTATATTTAATTAAAATATTTTTTCAAAAAATATTAATTATTTAATTATAATTTAGCAATATAAAATTTTATAATAATAATGATTATAAATATTATGAATATAATAATAATATTATATATTAAATTAAAAAATATATTTTTTAATAAAATTATTTATTATTATTAATATATATTATTATATATTTTATATTACTATTAATAATAAATATAAATTATAAAAAATATTTAAATATTATTAATTTTATCATAATTAATAATAATATTAAATATATAATTAATTGATAAAAATAAATTTACTAATAAAAATATAATTAAAATAAATAAATAATAATTAATAAAATTAATTTAAAATTTAATTATTAAAATCAAAATGTTTATAAAAAAATTATTAAAATAATTATTTTTTACTAAAATAATTAATATATTATATAATAAATTATGAATTAAATTTTAATAATAAATCAATAATATAAAATAATTTTGTTAAAAAATAAACATAAATAATAATTTATTTATTAATTAAAAACTTTACAATATCATAATAAATATTAGAATAATTATTAATATTTTTAGTTATTATACTATTATTACATATCATATATTTACCATTTATAAAAATAGCTGGAACACCTTGTAATTGAAAATCTTCTGCTGCTTTCTGTTGTTTTATAACTAAAGATTTTACAATAATACTATTAAATGCTTTATCATATTCTTTATTTTTAATGCCAGCTTTAATAAATATAGACTTAATATCAGATGATGTTTTTATAGATTTTTTATTTTGAATTCCTTCAAATAGTAATGATATCATTTTATTCTCAATATTTAATACCATAGCTATAGCCCAAGCTTTTGTTAATTCTTTTCCTAATGGACCTAAAAAATCAACATGATAACGTTTTATTTTAATATCTTTAGGTAAATTTTTTGCTATTGTTTGTGATACACGATAAATAGATTCAAATTCATAACAATATGGACAATAAAATGAAAAAAACTCTATTATACTATGTTGATTTTGTATCTTATTTTGAATTTTTATAAATTCAACTCCTTCAGTGTAATTTGTTGCAAAAATATTGAAAGATATTACTAACGCAATTAAAGTAAATAAAAGATTTTTCATATTACTAATTCTCCATAAATATATTAAAATATTAATAATAAATAAAATTATTAAAATAATATATTATTTTATTTAAAATCAATAATATTTATATTTAATTATATTAAATTATTTATATAAATTATGAATTATTTATATTAAATAGTTTATAATAATTAACTTAATAATTTTAACTTAATAATAAATTACATATTAATATAATATTTTTAAATATATTTTATTTTTTATAAAATTTTATTAATAATTTAATTAATGATAAAATATTATAATAAATATATTCATTAATATTATAATTAAAAATAATTTAATTAAATAAAATTATATATTTAATTATTATGTTAGTTAATTGTAAGAATAATTAATTTTAAAGCAATATTTATTATACATTAATAAATGATAATTATTTTATAATTCGCTTTATTTACTAAAAAAATTAAAATTTATTTAAATTTAAATATAATAATTTAAAGATTATTATAAAATAATAAAATAATATCATTTTAAATTAAATTATAAATAAAATAATATTATTTATTATATAAATTTTGTTATTTTATATTTAGTAATTAAAATTGATTATTTAAATAATATATTTAATATATATAATATCATAGTAAAATTTTAACTATATATTTTAATAACATAATTATATTAATTAATATTAGTAATATATAAAATATATTATTTACTAATAATATTGAATATTAATAATTTCATAATAATAAAAATTTATGCTAGTAATTTAATAAATTTATTAATACTTTAATTTTGATTATTAATTAAATACTTATATATTATACTATATATTATAATAACTATTTATTAATTAAATAATTTTATTATTTTTAATAAAAATTGATATAAATTAAAACTATTTAATATAAAATATATTATTAAAAGTTAATTTATTATTTTTTAATTATTAGATTTTATTTAAATATTAATAAATTAATTATATTATATTATTAAGAATTATTTCATAAATTATATTAAATAATATTATTCATAATATATAAAAAAATAATTATTAAATATTTTTACTTAATGTTTTTTTAAAAACTAAAAATAAAATTTATAATAATTTATAATATATAAATAATTATATTAATTTAATATAATTATAATTTTTACAATATTTAACTATACTAAATTATATGAATAAAAATGTATTTATTTATAATTAATATATAATATATATGTATTTATTTTAAATAATTTTAATTTAGCATAATAAATAATAGTATATTAATAATTTTTATTGATAAATATAAAATTTTAAAATATAATATTTTTTTATAAAAAATAATTTATTATTATTTTTATATAATTTTAAATTATTT
This sequence comes from Arsenophonus endosymbiont of Ceratovacuna japonica, assembly GCA_024349725.1. Classification (GTDB taxonomy): domain Bacteria; phylum Pseudomonadota; class Gammaproteobacteria; order Enterobacterales; family Enterobacteriaceae; genus Arsenophonus. Next base: position 257,047 of record AP026064.1, on the reverse strand, counting down.
ATTATATAATTTAAAATTAGTTTAACTTAATTATTAAGTATAATTTACAATATATATTAAAAAAATATATTTTTATAATATTAAAATTTAATATACTAAAAATCTTATTTTAATAAATATTAAAAAAATTTATTATAACAATATTATTTATATAAATAATATTACACTTAAATTATTAAAATTATTTATAAAAATTTTAAATTAAATTATATTAATTTAATTATTTAAATACAAATTAATATTAATTATATTAATATATCTTGTTCCATATAAATTATCAATATTAAAATAATTAAATTTACATAAATATAAAGTAATTTTTAAAAAAATTTAATATATTAATTATATAAAAATTATTTAAAATATTTTATTCACTTTGTTATCTAAAAAATTAATTTTTTATTTATATAGATAAATTCTTATTTAATTGTAAAAAATTAAAAATATTAAATAATAAAATGATATTATAATGTAAATATATATTTAATTATTTTATAATAAATATTATATTAAATAATAATTAAAATTATTTACTTAATAATATTAAATATTTTATCATTAACTATTGGAACAATTCCCGTATATGATTCAAGAAATTATACAATTTATTAACAAATATACAATAATTAGTTTAATTTGGATTATTTTATTAATTTCTGTAATTACATTAACAATTAAAGAATTATTTAATAAAATTAAAAATATTACTTCTTCTCAAGCGATTCAATTAATTAATAAAGAAAAAGCAATAATTATTGATTTACGTTCTAATGAAAATTTTTATAAAGGACATATTGTTAATTCAATTAATTTAACATTATCAGAAATTAAATATAATAATATTGATAAAATAAAAAAATATAAACATAAACCTATTATTATTGTATCAACAAATGGTATAGAAGCATATAAACCTGCTAAACAATTAATACAATATGGGTTTAAATATATCTTTATTTTAAAAAAAGGAATTAATGGTTGGTCTAATGAAAATTTACCATTAGCTAATATTAAAAAATAATTTATTTATAAAATATTATTTATTATATTTATATATACCATAAAATATTAAAATTAATTAACATTATATTAAAATAAAATTATAAAATTATTTATATATATTAAAATTTTAATATAAATGAAATAAATAATTTTCTCCTATAAAATATAATAAATTTTAATATTTTATAAATATAAAAATAATAATATAATTTATTATATAAAATTTTTTATAAGAAATTTTATTTTTATATATTAATATATAAATTATATAGTTAATATATAATTTTTTATAATTGAATTGATAATTGTTAATAATATATTATTATAAATATTTATAATAATATATTATTAATAAACTTAAAATTTAGTAAATTATTAGGGATCATAATGAATGCTGTTTCTATGACTATTATTGGTGCAGGATCTTATGGTACCGCATTAGCTATGACCATTGCGAGCAATGGTCATAGAGTTTTACTTTGGGGACATAATCCTCAACATATTAAAAAATTGCAATATGAACGTTGTAATCAAACATTTTTACCAAATATACCATTTTCTAATAATATATTTCTTGAAGAATGTATAAAAACAGCAATAACATCTAGTAATAATATATTAATTGTTATTCCAAGTTACGCTTTTAATCAAGTTTTACAAAAAATACAACCTTATTTAACACAACAATCTAGAATTATTTGGGCTACAAAAGGTTTAGAACAAGGTACTGGACGTTTATTACAAGAAGTTGCTAATGAAATATTAGGAGATAAAATTCCATTAGCTGTTCTTTCAGGGCCAACTTTTGCTAAAGAACTTGCATTAGGATTACCAACTGCTATTACATTAGCTTCTTATAATCTTAAATTTATCAAAGAAATACAACAACTATTTCATTATAGTAAAAATTTTCGCGTTTATATAAATTCAGATATGATTGGCGTTCAATTAGGAGGCGCAATTAAAAATGTAATTGCAATTAGTGTTGGTATATCTGATGGAATGGGATTTGGTGCTAATACTAGAACAGCACTTATCACTAGGGGATTAGCTGAAATTAAACGCTTAGGAATTGCAATGGGAGCTCAACCATTTACGTTTATGGGCATGTCTGGATTAGGTGATTTAGTTTTAACATGTACTGATAATCAATCACGAAATCGTCGTTTTGGTATATTATTAGGTCAAGGAATAGAAATTAAAAAAGCTAAAAAAGAAATCGGTCAAGTAATTGAAGGTTATTTAACTACTAAAGAAGTTCATATATTAGCACAACGTATTGGTGTAGAAATGCCAATTACTGAACAAATTTATCAAATTTTATATAATAATAAAAATATAATTGAAGCTGCAAATTCATTACTTAATCGCACAACTAAAGATGAAATTAATGATGAATCTAGTTTTTAACTATAAATAAAAATTATAGTAAAATATTATTTATATATATAAATGTAAAATAATTTATATTAATTATAAATAATTAAATTATAAAAATTTTATATAACTATTAATTAAAATATTAAATTATTAGAAAAATATATATAATTAAAATAATAATATAATATTAAATTTTACTTAAATATAAATATACAATATAATATTTATATTTTAATAATGTTAAAATAATATATTTATTAAATATTTTTAAATATAAACTCAATTATTTATTATAGTAATTATGCTAATAATTAAATAAAAATTAAAAATATTAAAATAATAATATTTTATTTATAAAAAATTATATTTAATTTTATAATTGATAAAATTAATTTAATATTGATATTATATTTTATATTTAAGTACTCAAATTTATATAATTAATTATTATTTAATAAAATTGAATATATTAAATATTGTTTATTTAAATAAATAAATAAAAATAAAATTATTTTTTATGATATATAAAATATTATTATATAAATAATAAAAAATTTATATAAAATAATTACTAATAATATAATTAAAAAATCAATACTAAAAATAAAATAATTATATAAATTAATTATTTTTATATTAATAATATATTTAAAAATTATTTATAAATTTTGTTTTTAATAAAAAATTAATAAATATTTTACTAACAAAATTATATATAATATTTTAATAATTAAAATAAATTAACAATTATATATTAATAATAATCTTAAATAAAATTTAAAAAATTTTATTATTAATTATATATTATATACTTAATTATTATAGATTATAATATAATAAAATATTAAATATTTTATATTAAGGAATTATATTCATGAATAATATAAATATTAATATAACAAATTTTATTCATAAAATTATTGATAAAGATTTATCTACTTGTAAATGTATTAATGTACATACTCGTTTCCCACCAGAACCAAATGGTTATTTACATATTGGACATGCTAAATCAATTTATCTTAATTTTAATATTGCAAAAAATTATTTAGGTAAATGTAATTTACGTTTTGATGATACTAACCCAGATAAAGAAGATGTTAAATATATTAATGCTATTCAAGAGGATATAAAATGGTTAGGTTTTAATTGGAGTGGTAATGTTAAGTATTCTTCAGATTATTTTAATAATATTTATCAATATGCTATTGAATTAATTAAAAAAAATTTAGCTTATGTTGATCAATCAAGTCCTGATGTTATAAAAAAATACAGAGGAACTTTAAATAAATCAGGTAAAAATAGTCCATATCGTAGTAACACTATTAAAAAAAATTTAGAATTATTTAATAAAATGCGATTAGGTGAATTTGAAGAAGGTAAAGCTTGTTTACGTGCTAAAATAGATATGTCATCTCCCTTTATTATCATGCGTGATCCAATATTATATAGAATTAAATTTATTGATCATCATAAATTGGGTAATAAGTGGTGTATTTATCCAATGTATGATTTTGCTCATTGTGTTTCTGACGCATTAGAAGGAATTACTCATTCACTTTGTACTTTAGAATTTCAAGATAATCGTCAATTATATAATTGGATATTAAATAATATTTCAATTAATTATTATCCAAAACAATATGAATTTTCACGTTTAAATCTTACATATACTGTTATGTCAAAACGTAAATTAAATCAATTAATAACAAAAAATAAAGTTAAAAGTTGGGATGATCCTAGAATTCCAACTATTTCAGGATTACGTCGTAAAGGTTATACGGCTTCATCAATTCGTGAATTTTGTAAACGTATTGGTGTAACTAAACAAGATAATATTATTCAAATAGAAGTATTAGAATCATGTATTCGTAATGATCTTAATAAAAATGCACCACGAGCAATGGCAGTATTAAATCCAGTTAAATTAATTATTGAAAATATGCCTATTAATAAACAAATACTTACTATGTATAATCACCCAAATAAAACTAATATGGGTACTCGTCAAGTACCATTTAGTAGAGAACTTTATATTGATAGAAATGATTTTTATGAAAAAGCGAATCAACAATGTAAAGGTTTAGTTTTGGGTAAAGAAGTACGTTTACGTAATGCTTATATTATAAAAGCTAATAGAATTGATAAAGATTTAAATGGTAATATTACAACTATTTATTGTACTTATGATATTAATACATTAAATACAAATCCAATTGATGGACGCAAAATTAAAGGTGTTATTCATTGGGTAAGCTTATTATATGGTTTAAAAGCAGAGTTTAGATTATATGATCATTTATTTACTATACCTAATCCTTCAATAGAAAAAAATTATTTAGAAATCATTAATCCAAATTCTTTGGTAATTAAAAATGGTGTTGTTGAACCAAGCTTAATTACTGCGAAATCTGGTAAATCTTATCAATTTGAACGTGAAGGTTATTTTTGTGCTGATATATATGATCATACATCTAAAAAACTTGTGTTTAATCGTACAGTAGGATTAAAAAATAATTTAGTAAAAATTAATATATAAAAAATAACTTATATATAATTATAATAATATTAATTAAAGTAATATTATATTTTTAATAAAAGTTTAAAAAAATGTAATTAATTATAATAAATATTTTTTTTTAAAAAATAATTAATAATCAATTAATAATATATTATTAAATTAATAATATATTATTAATTTAATATTTTATTAAATTTAATTTTATATACTTAATAATTTTAACATTACTTTTAAATATTGAAATATCAAATTATAGAATATTTTATATATATTTAATAGTTTTAATAATTTTATAAATTTCATAATGAAAATTATATAAATAAGACTTAAATATATAATTTACTTATTGATTAATATAAAATTTATTTATAAATAACATAATAATTATTATAACAATTTATTAAATATCAATAATAATTATATACTAAAAATTAATATAAATTATCTTTTAAAATAAAAAATTTTAAATAAATTATTTTTTAATAAAAAATAATAATATTATATAAATATTTTATTTTAAAATATTTCAATATTATTGTATCATTTTAATAAAATTTACATATTGAATTAATATAATTAATAATTTAAAATATAAATTATTTGTATATTTATTTTAAAGATAAAAAAATATATATTCAAATATAATAATTAATTAAAATTAAAAATATAATATTAATTATTTATATTTTTTTAAATATAGTGAATAAAATTATATTAAAATATTAAATAATATAATTATATATATTTTAAGAATATAAATTATAAAATATTAAATATATTAAAAAATAAATATTAATATAAATAATTTATTTAACAAAAATATTAATTATTTTTTAGTTTTACTTATAAAATAATTAAAATTATCTTTAATATAATTATCTTTTTATATTAATATCTATATAAATAAAATTATAATTAGATAATTTTATATCATAATATTTAATAATATTTTTTTAATATATTTAAATTATTTAATAATTAAATTCTATAATTTTACCATAATTTAATAAAATTAAATAATCGTAATAAAAATATTTTATTAATTGAAAAATTAATTACTATTTTCTAAATTATAAGTAATAATTTTAATTTTATTAAATTTATTTAAAATATTATAAACTATTTCATACTAATATTTTCCTAAAAAAATTAATAAGTTTTTATAAAAATTTTTAGTATTTAAATTATTATAAATTTAGTTTTGTAATATATTAAAATTTTTAAATATATATATATTATTTTAAAATCTGCATTTTTTAATAATTTACTATTATTATTTATAAATAATATATTTTATAATTTAATAATAAATTTATTAAAATTAAATCTTATATATAAATATTTAATAATTATATTAATATAAAAAATATTAATTATTTACAAATGATAATTTATATAAAGATATTTCTTTTATTATTTGTTTTACCCAACATTGTACTCGTTCTAAAGTAAGTTCAGGTTGTCTATCTTCATCAATAGCAAGACCAATAAAATTATCATCATTAATAAGTCCCTTTGACATTTCAAAATAATAACCTTTAGTTGACCATTGACCAATAATATTAGCACCTTTATATTCTATAATATTTTTGATGATTCCCATAGCATCACAGAAATATTCTGCATAATCCTCTTGATCACCGCAACCAAAAATACCTACTATCTTATCTTTAAAGTTAATTTCCTTTAATATTGGAAAAAAATCATCCCAATCACATTGGGCTTCACCATAATACCAAGTTGGAATACCTAATAATAAAATATCAAATGATTCAAGATCTTCTTTATTGCTTTTAGCAATATCATAAATTTTAGTAGTATAAAATTTACATAACATTTCTTGAATTATTTTAGAAACATTTTCTGTATTACCAGTATCACTACCAAAGAAAATACCTATAGTTTCCATTTAATAAATAAAACCTCTTAATTTTAATTTAATTACTATTTTATTTTAAAAAATTTATAAAATAATTAAAAAATATATTACAAATTAATAATTTATAATATATTTTATTATAATTCATTAATAATATTTTAATAATTCATATTTTATAAATAAAATATATTTAATATATATAATTATTCATAATTATAAAATTATGAATAATTATTATTCATAATAAAATTAAATTAATGATTATTTAATTCAATATTAATCATAAATTTTAAAATAATTTATAAATATATAATATTATATAATTTTTTTTAAAAAAAAATTATATAATATTAAGTACAATATATTTATTATATTAAATAATATTATTTTAAATTATATTGTTTATTATAATATTTATATTTTTTATAAAATTGGTCGGCGAGAAAGGATTTGAACCTTCGACCCACTGGTCCCAAACCAGTTGCGCTACCAAACTGCGCTACTCGCCGATAAACTTATTATTTAAGAATTATTTCTATATTTAATTTTTTTTAATATTATATTTATATATCATAATGTAATAATAAAATTTATATTTTAATGTATTAAAAAATATAAAAAATATAAAATATTAAATTTAATTACATATTAATAATATTAATATAATATGGGGTGACTAATGGGATTCGAACCCACGACAGCCGGAATCACAATCCGGAACTCTACCAACTGAGCTATAGTCACCATAACATTTTAAAATTTAATTTATTTAAAATAATAATAATTTATAACAGTAATAATAAATTATTATTACTGGCGTGCCCGACAGGATTTGAACCTGGGACCTTTGCCTTCGGAAGGCAATGCTATATCCAACTAAGCTACGGGCACTTAATATTATATATAAAATATAACATAAATTTTATAATATACTTATTTTAGTAATTTTTAATAAAAATTATTTATTATTATTTATTTTAACTTTAAGATTAATATTATAATTATTTTATTTAATAATATAATTTATATATAAAATTATTTTTAAATAATAAATATATTATAATTAATATTATTTTATAATTAAAATTTTACTTATTAATTTTAAATATAATTACAATAATTTTATATATAAAATTATTGTAAAAAATATAATAATATATATTTATAAATTATATATTTTATATATAAATAATAATTAGTTTAATAAAAATATTTATAAATATTTATAATAAATATTTATTTTAAATAAAATATAATACTTTTACTTTAATATTTAACTTATATATTAATATGTAATTTTAAATCTTATGATTAATATTTGATTCAATAATTATTAGTTTAATTTTACTATACATAATAATTATTGCAAGTATAAAATTTATTATTATAATATAATAATTTAAAAGATAAATAATAATTTGAGTTTAATTATTAATTAATAATATACTTATTATTTTAAATAATTATTAATATATTTATTTTAGATATAATAATTTTTATTATTATAATTATGGATATTTTATAAAATTATTAATTATATTAATATTAATATTAATATAATTAATTTAACATAGATTTTTATATAATTTAATTTTTAAAATATAAAATAATATTTTACAATATATTAATATTGTTTGTGATATAAAAAATTAATTTTATTATTAAAATATTTATATTATTTATTTAAAATAATTATTATGAATATAAAAATTCAATTATATTTAAATTTTTAAATATATTATTTATAATTATATAAAATATATATAAAATTATTAATATAATCACATAGTAGTTAAATAAATATTATTATAATTAAAACACTTATTAAAATTCAATAAATTATTAAAATATCAATATTACTAAATAATAATTAATTATTTAACTAATATATAATAAATAATTAATTAAATTAAATATATTAAAATTAACTTTTTATATAATAAAAATTAACTATAAATTTTAAAAAATTATATTAAACTATAATTAAATATTAAAATAAAATAAAATATATAAAAATTTTATAATTAATTTAAAATTAATATTTTTAATAAAAAAATATAAATAAATTAATTTAAAATACAATCATTTAAAATATTATAAAATATTTATAAAAAAATCATTACTTATTATTAAATTAATCACTAAAAAATATATTTATTATAAATTATTTTATTAAATATAATATTAATATAAAAATAATTTAATTTTAAGTTAAATATATTTAATTTATATTTATAATAAAATATTAAAATATTATATAAATACAAAATGCCTTAAATTATAAAGGCATTTTATAAATTAATATATACTTATTTATAATTATGATCACCAAAATCAGCATTTAATAACTCTACTAAATTAGCAGTTGCTTCATCAACACTATTTTTTGATGAATTAATATTTTCATTAATTATATGACGACGACGCGTTCTATTTTTATGATAAGCATAACCTGTACCTGCAGGAATTAATCTACCAACAATAACATTTTCTTTTAAACCACGAAGTTCATCAAGTTTCCCAGCAACTGCAGACTCAGTTAATACACGTGTTGTTTCTTGAAATGAAGCAGCTGAAATAAAAGATTCTGTTGCTAAAGATGCTTTAGTAATTCCTAACAAATCACGATTAAATATGATAGGCACTTTATTATTTTGTTCTAATTTGCGATTTTCTACTTTAATTCTAGCATATTCTACTTGCTCACCTTCTAAAAATTCAGAACTACCAGTATTAACAATTGTTGCCTTTCGTAATATTTGGCGAACAATAACTTCAATATGTTTATCATTAATTTTAACACCTTGTAAACGATAAACTTCTTGTACTTCATTAGTGATATAACGAGTAACAGCATGCGCTCCACGTAATCGTAAAATATCATATGGTGATTCAGGCCCGTCAGAAATAACGTCACCACGTTCAACATACTCGCCCTCAAAAACATTAAGATGTCGCCATTTATGAATCATTTCTTCATATGCATTACCATTATTTATCGGTGTAATTATTAAGCGACGCTTACCTTTAGTTTCCTTACCAAAAGAAATGATACCGCTAATTTCAGCTAAAATAGCTGATTCTTTTGGTTGACGAGCTTCGAATAAATCAGCAACACGAGGCAATCCACCAGTAATATCTTTAGTGCCTCCAGATTCTTGTGGAATACGAGCTAAAGTATCACCAACGTTAATTATTGCACCATCATCTAATTGAATTATTGCTTTACCAGGTAAAAAATATTGTACTGCTATATCAGTACCAGGTATTAGTATATCATTACCTTTTTCGTCAAGAATATGTAATGCAGGACGTAAATCTTTACTACCTGCAGTACGTTCAGAAGTATCAAGTACTACAATTGATGATAAACCAGTTAATTCATCTATTTGACGTATTATAGATTGTCCATCTATCATATCAGAAAAATTAGCAATACCAGAAACTTCACTAATCACTGGCATAGTATGAGGATCCCAATTAGCAACAATTTCTAAACCATTAACTTTATCTCCATCACTTTTATTAAGATGTGCGCCATAAGGTACTTTATAACTTTCCTTAGTTCTATCAAATTCATCTACTACTCGTAATTCTGTATTACGAGAAGTTATAACTAAATTATTTTCAGAATTTTTTACAAATTTAGCATTAATAAGTTTAATATTACCTTTATTTTGAACTTGAATGCTAGATTCTGCAGCAGCTCTTGATGCTGCTCCACCAATATGAAATGTACGCATAGTCAATTGTGTGCCAGGCTCACCAATTGATTGAGCAGCAATAACACCAACTGCTTCACCTTTATTAATAATATGACCACGAGCTAAATCACGTCCATAACATTTAGCACAAACACCAAAATCAGTTTCACAACCAACAACAGACCGTACTTTTACACTATCAATAGAATTAATTTCTAATTCATCACACCATTTTTCATTTAATAAAGTATTACGTAATATTAAAATATTTTCTGTACCAGGTATTAATATATCTTCTGCAGTCACTCGTCCTAAAACACGTTCACGTAAAGGTTCTTTAATATCACCGCCCTCAATAATAGGTGTCATTAAAATACCATCATATGTACCACAATCATCCTCAGTAATAACTAAATCTTGCGTAACATCAACTAAACGACGAGTTAAATAACCTGAATTTGCTGTTTTTAAAGCTGTATCAGCTAAACCTTTGCGTGCTCCATGTGTTGAAATAAAATATTGTAATACATTCAAACCTTCTCTAAAATTAGCCGTAATTGGTGTTTCAATAATTGAACCATCCGGTTTTGCCATTAAACCACGCATACCAGCTAACTGACGAATCTGTGCTGCAGAGCCACGAGCACCAGAATCAGCCATCATAAATATACTATTAAATGAAACTTGTTGTTCATTTTTACCATTACAATTAACAACCATTTCAGTAGATAAATTTTCCATCATTGCTTTTGCAACGCGTTCATTAGCTGCCGCCCAAATATCAATTACTTTATTATAACGTTCACCAGCAGTAACAAGACCTGATTGAAATTGCTCTTGAATTTCAGCAACTTCCATTTCAGCTTCAGTTATTATATTAACTTTTTTATTTGGTATTACCATATCATCAATACCAACAGAAGCACCAGAACGTGCAGCATAAGTAAAACCTGTATACATAATCTGATCAGCAAAAATAACTGTTGGTTTTAAACCTAAAACACGATAACAAGTATTTAACATTTTAGAAATTTCTTTTTTACCTAATGATTGATTAACTAATGAATATGGCAAACCTGTGGGCACAATCATCCATAAAATAGCTCTACCGATAGTAGTATTAATTAATTGTATGTTAGTATTTATGCTTCCTTCACTATCATAAGTTTTTTCTATAATACGTACTTTAATTCTAGCATGTAATGATGCTAAACCAGAACGATAAACTCTTTCAGCTTCTTTAGGGCCAGACAATACCATGCCTTCACCTTGAGCATTTACAGAATCTCTTGTCATATAATATAAGCCAAGTACTACATCTTGAGATGGTACAATAATAGGTTCACCACTAGCAGGTGATAAAATATTATTTGTTGACATCATTAAAGCACGTGCTTCTAATTGTGCTTCTAATGTTAATGGAACATGAACAGCCATTTGATCACCGTCAAAATCAGCATTATAAGCAGCACATACTAAAGGATGTAACTGAATTGCTTTTCCCTCAATTAAAATAGGTTCAAATGCTTGTATGCCTAAACGATGCAATGTTGGTGCACGATTTAACATTACTGGATGTTCACGAATAACTTCATCTAAAATATCCCATACAATAGATTCTTCACGTTCAACCATTTTTTTAGCTGCTTTAATCGTTGTTGCTAATCCACGTAATTCTAATTTACCATAAATAAATGGTTTAAATAATTCTAATGCCATTCTTTTAGGTAAACCACATTGGTGCAATCTAAGATAAGGACCTACTGTAATAACAGAACGTCCAGAGTAATCAACACGTTTACCTAATAAATTTTGTCGAAAACGACCCTGTTTACCTTTAATCATATCAGCTAAAGATTTCAATGGACGTTTATTTGAACCAGTAATTGCACGACCTCTACGACCATTATCTAATAACGCATCAACTGCTTCTTGTAACATTCTTTTTTCATTTCGTACAATAATATTAGGGGCAGCTAAATCTAATAAACGCTTCAAACGATTGTTACGGTTTATAACTCGACGATATAAGTCATTTAAATCAGATGTTGCAAAACGACCACCATCTAAAGGAACAAGTGGACGTAAATCTGGAGGTAATACAGGTAATGCATTTAAAATCATCCACTCAGGCTTATTTCCAGATTGAATAAAGGATTCTATTAATTTAATACGTTTAGTTATTTTTTTACGTTTAGTTTCAGAGTTTGTTATATTTAAATCTTCACGTAATATTTCACATTCTTTATTTAAATCAATATTTTTAAGTAAAAATTGAATAGCTTCTGCACCCATTTTAGCATTAAATTCATCACCAAATTCTTCTAATGCATTAAGATATTGCTCTTCAGTCAAAATCTGACCTAACTCTAAATTTGTCATGCCATCTTCAATAACTACATATGATTCAAAATACAATACCCTTTCAATATCACGCAAAGGCATATCTAACAATAAACCAATTCGTGAAGGTAATGATTTTAAAAACCATATATGTGCTATTGGTGAAGCTAATTCAATATGACCCATGCGATCGCGACGCACTTTAGTTTGAGTTACCTCAACGCCACACTTTTCACAAATTACACCTCGGTGTTTTAATCGCTTATATTTACCACATAAACATTCATAATCTTTAACTGGACCAAAAATACGTGCACAAAAAAGACCATCACGTTCAGGTTTAAACGTTCGATAATTAATAGTTTCTGGTTTTTTAACTTCACCAAATGACCATGAACGAATCATATCTGGAGAAGCCAAAGTAATTTTAATTGTATCAAACTCTTTATTTTTAGTTTGTACTTTCAAAAAATTTAATAAATCTTTCACGGAATTGGCTCCTGTCGGAGTTAAACCCTGATAGAAAATGGTTTTATCCATCTCCTCCTAAAATAAATACAATAATTTTTAAAATTAAATAAAAAATAAATTTTATATTATTACCTATTATTCATCTTCCAACTCTATATTAATACCTAAAGAACGGATTTCTTTTAATAGTACATTAAAAGATTCAGGCATTCCTGGTTCCATTTGATGATTTCCATCTACAATATTTTTATACATCTTAGTACGTCCATTTACATCATCTGATTTAACAGTAAGCATTTCTTGTAAAGTATATGCAGCTCCATATGCTTCTAAAGCCCAAACTTCCATCTCACCAAAACGCTGACCACCAAATTGTGCTTTTCCACCTAATGGTTGTTGAGTAACAAGACTATAAGAACCTGTAGAACGAGCATGCATTTTATCATCAACCAGATGATTTAATTTTAACATATACATATAACCAACTGTAACTTGACGTTCAAATTTCTCACCTGTAAGACCATCATATAATGTAATTTGACCAGAAGTTGGTAATTTAACAAAAGTTAATAATTCCTTAATTTCTTTTTCTTTTGCACCATCAAAAACAGGTGTTGCAATTGGCATTCCTTTCTTTAAATTATGTGCTAATTGTAATATTTCTTCATTAGAAAAAAGACTAAGATCTACCTTTTGACGAAGATCATTACCTAAATTATAAGCTTTCTGAATAAATTCTCGTAATTTATCTGCTTCATAATTCTGTTTTAACATTTTATTAATATTCTCACCAATCTCTTTAGCAGCCATACCTAGATGAGTTTCTAAAATTTGCCCAATATTCATACGTGATGGCACACCAAGTGGATTTAAAACAATATCAACAGGATTTCCATTTTCATCATAAGGCATATCTTCAACAGGATTAATTTTTGAAATAACTCCCTTATTACCATGTCTACCAGCCATTTTATCACCTGGTTGAATTTGGCGTTTTACTGCTAAATAAACTTTAACTATTTTTAATATTCCTGGAGCTAAATCATCACCTTGTGTTATTTTATGACGTTTAACTTCTAACTTTCTATCAAATTCATCTTTTAATTCATTATACTGATGTATTAATTCTTCTAATTGATTTTGTTTTTCTTTATCTTTTAATGATAATGTTAATAAATGCTCAAATGATAATTTATCTAATTTTTCATATTTAATATCTATATTACAATTAATTAGCAATGCTCTTATATCAATAAAAATACCATCCTTAAAAATACGAAATTCTTCAGTTAAATCTTTTTTTGCATTATGAAGTTGCATTTCTTCAATTTCTAATGCACGTTTATCTTTATCTACACCATCACGTGTAAATACTTGCACATCAATAACTGTACCTGAGACCCCATTTGGCACTCGCAATGAAGAATCTTTAACATCAGAAGCTTTTTCACCAAAAATTGCACGTAATAATTTTTCTTCTGGTGTTAATTGTGTTTCACCTTTTGGTGTTACTTTGCCAACTAAAATATCTCCACCAGTTACTTCTGCACCTATATAAACAATACCAGATTCATCCAACTTAGATAATGCAAATTCTCCTATATTAGGGATATCAGAAGTAATTTCCTCTGAACCTAATTTAGTATCACGAGATATACAGACTAACTCTTGAATATGAATAGTAGTAAAACGATCTTCTTGTACTACTCGTTCAGATATCAAAATAGAATCTTCAAAATTATAACCATTCCATGGCATGAATGCTACACGCATATTTTGACCAAGAGCTAATTCACCCAAATCTGTTGATGGGCCATCAGCTAAAATATCACCACGAACTATTGTTTCATTTAATGCAACACATGGTATCTGATTAATACAAGTATTTTGATTAGAACGCGTATATTTAGTTAAATTATATATATCAATACTAGATTTATCAGAATACATCTCTTCTTTATTAACTTTAATAATAATTCGAGAAGCATCTACATACTGAACAATTCCACCGCGTTTAGCAACACAAGTTACCCCAGAATCAACAGCAACAATGCGTTCCATACCAGTTCCAACAAGTGGCTTATCTGAACGTAAAGTAGGTATTGCTTGTCGTTGCATATTGGCACCCATTAATGCACGATTAGCATCATCATGTTCAAGAAATGGAATTAATGAAGCACCAACAGAAACAATTTGTTGAGTTGAAACATCCATATACTCTACTTGATATTGATTAAATAAACTAGATTCACCTCTATTTCTACAAGTAATTAATTCTTCAACGAATCGCCCATTATCATCTAAAACTGTATTAGCTTGAGCAATAATATAATTACCTTCTTCGATTGCTGATAAATAATATATTTTATCAGTTACAATTCCATTTAACACTAAACGATAAGGTGTTTCTAAAAAACCATATTTATTAGCTTGAGCATAAACAGACAACGAATTAATCAATCCAATATTTGGTCCTTCAGGCGTTTCAATTGGACATACACGTCCATAATGAGTTGGATGTACGTCACGTACTTCAAAACCTGCTCTTTCACGTGTTAATCCACCAGGACCTAATGCTGAAATACGACGTTTATGAGTAATTTCAGATAACGGATTATTTTGATCCATGAATTGTGATAATTGACTTGAACCAAAAAACTCTTTAATAGCAGCAGAAATTAATTTTGCATTAATCATATCTTGCGGAATTAATGTATCTAAATCACCTAATGATAAACGCTCTTTAACAGCGCGCTCGATACGTAATAAGCCAATTCTAAACTGATTTTCAGCCATTTCGCCAACTGAACGAATTCTACGATTGCCTAAATGGTCAATATCATCGACTTCACCTTTTCCATTACGAATATTAATTAATTTTTTTATTACATCTATAATATCTTCTTTACTTAATACACTTAAGCCTTTAATTGTATCACGACCTAATGAACGATTAAATTTCATTCGTCCTACAGTAGAAAAATCATAACGTTCTGCAGAAAAAAATAAATTCTCAAACATATTTTCAGCAGCTTCACGAGTAGGTGGCTCACCTGGGCGCATCATACGATAAATTTCAATAAGTGCAGTAATACGATTATTAGTTGAATCAATTCGTAATGTTTCAGAAATATATGCTCCATGATCTAAATCATTAGTAAATAATGTTTCAATATCTTTATGACCACTTTTACTTAAATTCATTAATATTTCTAAAGAAAGTTCTGTATTAGCTATACATATTAATTCGCCTGTATTTTCATTTATATAATCTTTAGCAATTACTTTGCCAATAATATATTCTACAGATACTTCAATACATTTAATTTTATCTTTTTCTAATTCTCTAATATGACGCGCTGTAATACGACGACCTTTTTCGATATATATTTTACCATTAGATTCAATATTAAAAGAAGCTGTTTCACCACGTAAACGCTCTGGTATTAACTTCATTAACATTTTATTATTACAAATCTTAAAAATTGTTCTTTCAAAAAAAATATTAAGTATTTCTTCAGTATTATAATTCATCGCACGTAAAAGAATAGTAACTGGCAATTTACGACGACGATCAATTCGCACAAAAAGATTATCTTTAGGATCAAATTCAAAATCTAACCATGAACCTCGATAAGGTATAATACGTGCATTATATAATACTTTACCTGAGGAATGATTTTTACCTTTATCACTATCAAAAAATACACCAGGACTACGATGTAATTGTGAAACAATAACACGTTCTATACCATTAATAATAAAAGTGCCATTATTTGTCATGAGTGGAATTTCACCCATATAAACTTCTTGTTCTTTTATATCTTTTACTGTATTTTCTAATGCATCACGTTCATAAATTATAAGACGTAATTTGACTCTTAAAGAAGCAGAATAAGTAATACTTCGTATTTGACATTCTTTAACATCAAATACTGGTTCACTAAGATAATAATTAATATATTGTAATTCTGCATTACCATTATAACTTTTAATTGGAAAAACAGAACGAAATACTGCTTCTAGTCCATTTTGACCTTTTAAATCTTGATTAATAAATTTAGAAAACGAATCAAGTTGAATGGATAAAAGATAAGGAACATTCAAAACTTGTGGACGTTTACCAAAATCTTTACGAATACGTTTTTTCTCGGTATAAGAGTAAACCATAGGGTTCCTCAATTGACTAATCAGTGACCCACTTTATCAATCCTAAAGGATAGAATCTGTAGTAAAATTATTTTAGAACGGAAAACAGATTATTTTCCATAATACTTGATATTTTATTTTAAATTGTTTTGTATAAAATATTTACTAAATTATATTTTTTATAATTATTAATATATTTTATTAAATTATTAATTATTATATTATAAATTTATAAAATTTAAATTTATAATTAAATAATATAAAATATTTATTTAAATTTTAAATATTATATAATACAAAAAGTTGGTAATTAAAATCACCAGCCGTCAGCCTATAAAATCAGACTGCCAACTTAAAGTAAAATTTATTTAATCTCAACAGAAGCACCAGCTTCTTCTAACAATTTTTTCAATGTTTCAGATTCTTCTTTGCTTATCGATTCTTTAATTGTTACAGGAGCTGATTCTACTATATCTTTAGCTTCTTTTAGTCCTAAACCAGTTGCTGTGCGAACTGCTTTAATAACTGTAACTTTATTATTACCAATAGCAGATAAAATAACATTAAATTCAGTTTTTTCTTCAGTTTCTTCAATTAAAACTGGAGCAGCTACTGGTGCAGGTGTTGCAGAAACACCAAATTTTTCTTCCATTAAAGCAATTAATTCAATAACATCCATTACAGACATATCTGCAATTGTATTAAGAATTTGTTCTTTTGTTATAGACATAACAATAGTTCCTAAAATTTAGAAATTTTTATATATTAAAAATAAGAAATAAAAATAAATTCAAGCAGCTTCTTTCTGATTACGTAATGCTGCTATAATACGAATCAATTTACCTATAGAAGTTTCTTTCATAATTAATATTAAACGTACAATTGCTTCTTCATAAGTAGGAAGAGTTGCCAAACGATCAATTTGATTTCCTGGAATAAATTCACCTTGAAAAGATGATGCTTTAATTTGAAATTCTGTATTTATTTTAGAAAATTCTTTAAATAAACGAGCTGCTACACCAGGATGTTTCATTGAAAAAGCAATTAAAGTTGGACCAATAAATACTTTTTTTAAGCATTCATAAATAGTACCCTCAACAATACGACATATTAATGTATTACGAATAACATAAAGATAAACACCAGATTCACGACATATTTTTCGTAATTCAGTCATTTTATTTACAGATACACCGTTAGTATTTGCTACAACTAAAGATAATGCATCTTTAACAATTTTAGTGACTTTAGTAATAATTACTTGTTTGTCTTTAAAGCTTAATACCATTAATATTTGCTCCTAGATTAATCTTATTAATAAGATATTTATATTAATTAAATATTCAATAAATATCATTAAAAAAAACAATTTTAATAAATTTATTGCAATTAATAATAAGATATTATTAAGTAATTATTTGTATTTTATAATTTTATATAAATTAAGTACATAAATTTAAATTTAATATTTATTATTATTTAATAAAATCATATTTTAAATTATATATATATATGTATTAAAAGTAAAGCTAAAATATTATTTAAAATTAATACTATATAGATAATAATGATTGATCAATAATAACTCTTGATCCCATCGTAGTAGATAGACTAATTTTTTTAATATAAATACCTTTAGCAGAAGGTGGTTTTGCTTTTTTTAATGCAAATAATAATACTTCAAAATTTTCTTTTAATTTATTATCATCAAAATTAACTTTACCAATAGTAGTATGAATTATGCCATTTTTATCATTACGATAACGAATTTGCCCTATTTTAGCATTTTTTACTGCATCTGCAATATTATTTGTTACTGTGTTAAATTTAGGATTTGGCATTAGTCCACGAGGTCCTAAAATTTGACCTAATTTTCCAACAACTCGCATTGCATCTGGTGATGCTATAACAACATCAAAATTCATTTCACCTAATTTAATTTTATTAGCTAAATCTTCCATTCCAACTAATTCAGCGCCAACAGATTTTGCAATTTCTATATTATCTCCCTGTGTAAATACAGCAACACGAACAGAACGACCTGTACCATGTGGCAAAATAATTGATCCACGAATATTTTGATCAGATTTACGTGAATCAATTCCAAGATTAATTGCAATATCAACGCTTTCTATAAATTTAGTAATTGATAAAGATTTTAAAAGTTTAATTGCTTCAATAATATTATATTTTTTAGTTAAATCAATTTTTTTATAAATATTAAACATACGTTTAGTTAATTTAGCCATTTATTAATCCTCTACAACTAAACCCATAGAACGAGCAGTACCCTTAATTGAAGACATCATAGATTCAATAGTGGCACCTGTCATATCAGCAAATTTAATTTCTGCAATTTCTCGAATTTGTGTATTAGTTACTTTACCAATGTTTTCTTTATTTGGTGCACTTGAACCTAACTTTACACCAGCTGCTTTTTTTAATAAAATAGAAGCTGGTGGTGTTTTTATGATAAATGTAAATGAACGATCTGAATAAATAGTAATTACAACTGGAATTGGCAAACCTTTTTCTAAATTATTTGTTTTAATATTAAATGATTTACAAAATTCCATAATATTAACACCACGTTGACCTAAAGCTGGTCCAATAGGAGGACTAGGATTAGCCATTCCGGCTGCAACTTGTAATTTAACATAAGATTGTATTTTTTTAGCCATATATATTTCCTATAATTAATATAAAATTTATACATATAATAAAATTAATAATATTTAAATTATAAAAAAAATAAAAATATAAAATTATAACTAAAATTTGTTACTTTTATAAATAAATAATTATATGTATTATGCTTTTTCTACTTGACTAAAATCTAATTCTACTGGTGTAGCTCTACCAAATATGGAAACTGAAACTTTAAGACGACTTTTTTCATAATCAACTTCTTCAACTATACCATTAAAATCAGAAAATGGACCATCACTAACTCTAATTGTTTCTCCTGGCTCAAACATTGTTTTTGGTCTAGGTTTATCTCCAATTTGTTGTAAACGATTCATAATAATATCCACTTCTTTATCACTAATAGGAGATGGATTATCTGATGTACCACCTACAAATCCCATAACACGTGGTATACTACGTACTAAATGCCAACTATCATCATCCATAAACATTTGAATCAAAACATATCCCGGAAAAAATTTACGTTCACTTTTACGACGTTGACCACCTCTAATTTCCATTACTTCTTCCGTTGGTACTAATATCTCACCAAACTTATTTTCCATAGCATGTAATTTAATATGCTTATGTAATGATTGAACAACTTTAGCCTCAAAATTAGAAAATGCTTGAATAACATACCAACGTTTTTTAGGTAATTCAGACATATTAAAACCTCAGGCTTGTAATATATGAAATTAAATGTACTAATATAACATCTAATCCCCAAAGAATTAATGCCATAGCAAAAGTAACTGCTGCAATAATTAATGTTGTTTGTAATGTTTCTTGATAAGTTGGCCAAATAACTTTTTGCATTTCAATACGAGCTTCACGAATAAACACTAAAATTGATTTTCCTTTTATTGTCCATAATGCAATACTACAAATAAGTAAAGTAATAACAATATTCATTATAACACGTAATATAATATTATATTTTCTAAAATAATAATTACCAATAATAGTAACAATTAAAAGAATAACTACTAATACCCACTTTACTATATCAAAAATATATCTATTTTCTTGAGCATTATTATTTGTACTCATAAATTAACCTATTATTATAATAATAAAAATAAATTTTATTCATAAAACAATTTAAATTTAATTAAAATAAAATATATTATTATCTTAATTAATTTTATTATGTAAAATATTATAAAATTTAATTATTAAAAAGATTTAATAATTATTTATAATATAATTAATTAATAATTAACTAAATGATTTATTAATAAAATTAATTTTTAGATTATATTAATTAACACAAAAGGAATCATATGATACCTTTTGTATTTAGTATTTTTTTTAAATTAATTAATAATTTTAACAACAACACCTGCACCAACTGTGCGACCACCTTCACGAATCGCAAATCGTAATCCTTCATCCATTGCGATTGGAGCTATTAATATTACTTTCATATTAATATTATCTCCTGGCATTACCATTTCTACTCCTTCTGGTAATTCAATTGTACCTGTTACATCAGTTGTTCTAAAATAAAACTGTGGACGATAACCTTTAAAAAATGGAGTATGACGACCTCCTTCATCTTTATTTAAGATATAAACCTCTGATTCAAATTGAGTATGTGGATTAATTGAACCTGGTTTTGCTAATATTTGTCCACGTTCTACATCTTCACGCTTAATTCCTCGTAATAAAACTCCTACATTTTCTCCTGCTCGACCTTCATCTAATAATTTACGAAACATTTCTATACCAGTGCATGTAGTTTTGATTGTATCTTTAATACCAACAATTTCTATTTCTTCACCAACTTTAATAACTCCACGTTCTACTCTCCCTGTAACTACTGTTCCTCGACCTGAAATAGAAAATACATCTTCAATTGGTAATAAAAACGGTTTATCTATTGCACGCTTTGGTTCTGGAATATAATTATCTAATGCTTTAGTTAATTCTAAAATTTTTTGTTCCCATTTTTCATCGCCTTCTAATGCTTTTAATGCAGAACCAATAATAACAGGGGTATCATCTCCTGGAAAATCATATTGAGAAAGTAATTCACGAACTTCCATTTCTACTAACTCTAACAATTCTTCATCATCAACCATATCGCATTTATTCATAAATACAACAATATAAGGAACACCTACTTGGCGACCTAATAAAATATGTTCACGCGTTTGTGGCATTGGACCGTCTGTTGCTGCAACAACTAAAATTGCACCATCCATTTGAGCTGCACCAGTTATCATATTTTTTATATAATCAGCATGACCGGGGCAATCAACATGAGCATAATGACGAACAGAAGTATCATATTCTACGTGAGAAGTAGAAATAGTAATTCCACGCTCTTTTTCTTCTGGTGCGTTATCAATTTGATCAAATGCACGAGCATTACCACCATAAGTTTTAGCCAATACAGTAGTAATTGCTGCAGTTAAAGTTGTTTTACCGTGATCAACATGACCAATTGTACCAACATTAATATGCGGTTTTTTACGTTCAAATTTTTCTTTAGACACTAATATATTCCTTATAAAAGTCTCTTAATTATAAGAGAGAACTAGATTAAATAGTTATATTTTAACTTAATTATTTAGATTTACGGGATTCAATAATTGCTTTAGTAATATTAGCTGGAGCTTCATAATATTTTAAAAATTCCATTGAATAAGAAGCACGCCCTTGAGTTTGTGAACGTAAATCTGTAGCATATCCAAACATTTCTGATAATGGTACTTGAGCACAAATTATTTTACCAGTTGTTATATTTTCCATTCCTTCAATTATACCACGTCGACGATTTAAATCACCAATAACATCACCCATATATTCTTCAGGAGTTTCAACTTCAACTTTCATTATTGGTTCTAATAAAACTGGATTTGCTTTCATAAATCCTTCTTTAAAAGCTATAGAACCTGCAATTTTAAATGCCATTTCTGAAGAATCAACTTCATGATAAGAACCATAATACAATGCCACTTTTACATCGACAATAGAATAACCAGCTAAAACACCATTTTTTATTTGTTCTTGAATACCCTTATTCACTGCAGGTATATATTCTTTAGGTATAACGCCACCTACAATTTCATTATAGAATTCATAACCAACTTCATGTCCTGATTCTAAAGGTTCAATACGTATCCATACGTGACCAAATTGACCACGACCACCAGATTGGCGAATAAATTTACCTTCTTGTTCAATAGATTTACGAATAGTCTCACGATATGCTACTTGTGGTTTTCCAATATTTGCTTCAACTTTAAATTCACGACGCATACGATCAACTAATACTTCTAAATGCAACTCACCCATGCCAGCAATAATTGTCTGACTAGATTCTTCATCAATTATAACACGAAAAGATGGGTCTTCTTGAGCTAAACGACATAAAGCGATACCCATTTTTTCTTGATCAACTTTAGTTTTGGGTTCAATAGAAACAGAAATAACAGGCTGTGGAAATTCCATTTGTTCTAAAATAATTGGTGCATCTAAAGAACATAATGTATCACCAGTAGTTACATCTTTTAATCCTATAGCAGCAGCAATATCACCTGCTAAAACTTCTTTAATTTCTTCACGTTTATTAGCATGCATTTGAACAATACGACCAAATCGTTCCTTTTTATGTTTAATAGAATTAAAAACAATATCTCCTGAATTTACAGATCCAGAATAAACCCTAAAAAAAGTTAAATTACCAACAAATGGATCTGTAGAAATCTTAAAAGCTAATGCTGAAAAAGGATCATTATCATTTGCATGACGTTCTTCTATCGTATTTTTACCATCTGTTGAAATACCTTTTATTGATGGAATATTAGTAGGTGAAGGTAAATATTCAATAACTGCATCTAACATTGTTTGTACGCCTTTATTTTTAAAGGCAGAACCACATGTAACCAAAATAATTTCATTATTTAATACACGTTTACGTAATGCATATTTAATTTCTTTTTCTGAAAATTTTTCACCATTAAAATATTTTTCTATAAATTCATCTGATGATTCAGCTGCAGCTTCTAGTAATTTATTATGCCACTCTTCAGCTTGAACTTTCATATTTATTGGAATTTCTTTATAAACAAAAGTAAGACCTTGGTCAATATCATTCCAATGAATTGCCTTCATTTTTACTAAATCAATAACACCAGTGAATAACTCTTCAGAACCAATAGGTAACTGAAGTGGTATTGCTATTATTGCTAAACGTTTT
Organism: Arsenophonus endosymbiont of Ceratovacuna japonica; assembly: GCA_024349725.1. GTDB lineage: Bacteria > Pseudomonadota > Gammaproteobacteria > Enterobacterales > Enterobacteriaceae > Arsenophonus. Next base: position 232,700 of record AP026064.1, on the reverse strand, counting down.
TCAATTTGTTTAACAACACGTAAAAAATTAGCACCCATACGGTCCATTTTATTAATAAATGCAATTCGTGGTACTTGATATTTATTCGCTTGACGCCAAACTGTTTCAGATTGTGGTTGAACCCCACCAACTGCACAATAAATCATTACTACTCCATCAAGGATACGCATAGAACGTTCCACTTCAATAGTAAAATCAACATGACCTGGCGTATCAATAATATTAATACGATGTTCATCAAATTGATTACCCATACCAGACCAAAAAGCAGTAGTAGCAGCTGATGTAATAGTAATACCGCGCTCTTGTTCTTGTTCCATCCAATCCATTATTGCTTCACCATCATGAACTTCACCTATTTTATGACTAACACCAGTATAAAATAAAATTCGTTCAGTTGTAGTAGTCTTACCAGCATCTATATGGGCACTAATACCAATATTACGATAACACGTAATAGGAGTTTTACGAGTCATTTTTTCCTCTCTCGTGATTGTTAAATTACATAAAGTGAAAATTATAATTATCTTTATGAAATATAACTAACGATTACTACCAACGATAGTGTGCAAATGCCTTATTAGCTTCTGCCATACGATGAATATCTTCACGTTTTTTTACAGCAGCACCTTTATTTTCAGATGCATCAATTAATTCATTTAATAATCTCAAAACCATTGATTTATCCTTACGTTTTCGAGCAGATTCAATAATCCAACGCATTGCTAGTGCATTACGACGTACAGGACGAACTTCAACAGGAACCTGATAAGTTGAGCCACCAACTCTACGTGATTTTACTTCAACTATTGGACGAATATTATCTAAAGCTATATTAAAAGCCTCTAAATGATTTTTTCCAGTATATTTAACAAGTTTTTCAAGCGCATTATATACTATTGCTTCTGCAATAGATTTTTTACCATCCACCATTAAAATATTAATAAATTTAGCCAATAATTCTGATCCAAATTTCGGATCGGGTAAAATTTTACGTTGACCTATTATACGACGACGTGGCATAAATATACTCCGTTATTAAATTTATATATTTATTATAACATTAAAATTATATTTTTAGAATCTTACTTAACGAAGAACCATTAATCTTTTGGCTTTTTAGTACCATATTTAGATCGACCTTTTTTACGATCTTTTACACCTGAACAATCTAATGCTCCACGGACAGTATGATAACGCACACCAGGTAAGTCTTTAACACGTCCACCTCGAATTAAGATTACTGAATGTTCTTGTAAATTATGTCCTTCACCACCAATGTAAGAAGATACTTCATAACCATTAGTTAAACGAACACGACATACCTTACGTAATGCTGAATTAGGTTTTTTAGGTGTAGTAGTATATACTCTTGTACATACACCTCTTTTTTGCGGGCAAGATTCTAGTGCTGGAACGCTACTTTTTATAACTTTTGAAGTGCGTGATTTGCGAACCAGTTGATTAATTGTTGCCATTAAAATACTCCTAATTTTTTTAATTTATAAATATAAATATTTTCTTATTTTATAATTATAATAAAATAAGAATATAAAATTTTATTATTGACAAAATAATGTGTCAAGAAATATACATAATATTAAAATATTACCAAGCAAAAGATTGCGAATATTTTACTGTTAATTGTACAAAATCAACATAAGATATTTGATAAACATAAGATGACATATAAAATGTTAATCCTCTTGCTTTTACATCATCCTGTAAAGCAAAAACATTAATATTTTTAGCTTTTAATGGTATTAAATACTTATTATTTCTTTTATACAAAGAAATTTTATGTCCTAATAAAACACCATCCTGTAATAATAATACTTCATCCTGTTCTGTTAATAAGTTAATTAATGAATTAAAATCATTATAATAAGGAGAAGTAGAAATAGTATATAACATCTGTAGTTTCAGTATTTATTTAAAAAGTTAAAATTACATCATAATTTGACATATTACATCGAATTTTACTAGCAGGAATAACTGTTGCTGTTAATACAAAATCACTATCAGTAGAAAAACCTCTAATTTCTAAATCTTCCTTACAAATATAACAACTATTAATATCATATAATGATAATAATTTATATGTTGAAATATAATTACGTACAAATAATATATTTGGATTTTGTTTATTTAATAATTGACAAACACCATCAGAAATAAAAAATATACCAATATTTTCAGTTATCATAGAAGTAGCTAATAAAGCATCTAATCCTTCGCGACCACTTGAAGTTCCATGTGGCATTTTCATAAATACAAATGCTATTTTTTTCATATGAATCTCAAAATTGAACTGTGCGATCACAAATAAGCATAGCTTCTGCTAAACTATCTAATCCACTTAATACAAAATCTTCATCTAAATTATTACAAAATAAATTATTATTTTTAGCTTCAGTTTTATCAATAATTCCACGTCTTAATGCAGCAGAAACACAAATATTTAATTTACATCCAGTTTTCTTTGCTAATTTTTTCCATTCTATAAGCAAATTAAATTCATCATTAGCTGGCAACATTAATTTATTACCATTATAAACACCATTTTGATAGAAAAAAATAGTATTTAATATATATCCTTCCATTATTAATGTATTAGCAAATTTCCAAGCATTAATAGCCTGTTGATTTCCATAAGCAGGTTCTGTTACTAATAAACAATAAGTTAAAATTTTATTCAAATTTAAAATATCCATTAATTATAAATTTAACTTTAAAATATTAAATATTAAAATAATACAAATTTTATATATAAAATATTAAATATATAAATTATAAAAAATTAAATAATGTTTATAATTTATATATTATATCAAATAATATATAAATAATAATTTATTTATTAATATTATATTTATATTATTTTTAATTAACGTTACTAATATTATTTTATTTTTTTATAAAATGTATTATACATAAAATAATAATCATTATGATTCTAATTTATTTTAGAATATGAATATTGTAATGTTTGTTATTTTTAGTTAATAAACAATTATATTTAATTTAATATAATTATTTTATAATGTTAAAATTATTTTTATATTAAATTTTATTATAATATAAAAATATTAATATATTAAGTATTATATTTATATATAATTTATAATATATATTTTAAAATTTATTAATAATTAATAATCAAATTAAATAATTATATAAAGTTAATTTTATTATAAATTTTATTAATTTTTTCACTATTATAAATGTTAATTTTATGACAAAAAATAATAATAATTTTAATTACTTATTTAAAAAAAATAAATAATTAATTATTAATACATTATTAAATAAATAAAATTAATATTTATTATTTACTAAAAATACATTTTCAAAATTATATTATTTTAATATAGATATATAATTTTACTTAATTTATTAAACAATTGTATTAAATTATTTATAATTAACTAATAATACATAAGATTTTTAATATTTTATCAAAAATTATTTAATGATATATATAAAATTATATTTTTATATAAGTAATTAATATATTTTTAACATAAGATTACAAAATATTATAATTTAATTAATAATATTAAATTAAAATTATAAAATATCTATTTTAGAATAATTTTTTATAAAATTTAATAAAATTAAAAATATTAATTATTTTATATTATTTTAACATTAATAATTTAAAAATAAATATTAAATAAATAATAATATTTATTATTATTGTATAAAAATTTTAAATATATTTAATAAAAATAAAATATAAATACATAATTAAATTTTAACATATTTTTTTAAAAAATTTATTATTTATATTATTAAATATATAATAAAATTATGTTTATCAAATAATAATAATAATTTAAAAAATAATTACTAATTTAGTATAATATTTTTTATATTTTTTTATTAATTTATTAAAATTAAATAATTATAAAATTAATTAATATATTTATTAGTAACTCTTATAAATATTTTATAATATTATTTTAATAAAATTAAATTTAACGATTATTAATAAAATAATATTAATAAAATTTAAAATAATAAAATAAAATTATTTAATATATTTTTTAATAAAATAAATATACTAAATAATTTATTAAACATAGTATAAAATTATTAATATTTCTTTTTTAAAAGTATAATTAAAATTATTCATCATTTAAATAATATAAATTTTATTTTAATAATAAATTTTACATATTAATATTTAAATTTTTTATAAAAAATTTAAATATTAAAATTTTAACATAAATTTAAATGTTAATATTTATATAAAATATATTATAATTTAATAAAAATATTAAAATAATATTAAAATTTTATAACAAATAATATTTATTTTTATAATATTAAATATTAATTTATTATATTTATTTATATTTATAAAGTTAAAAATATCATATTATAAGTTTATTTATATATAAAATATATATTTTATTTTATATAATTTATTAATAAATAAAACTTATAATAAATATTGTTTTTTTAAAATTAAAATAAATTAAATAATATTTAAAATATATTTCAATTATTTTATTAATAAAATCCAAAAAAATATTTATTTTTTATACTAAAATGAATATTTAAATTAATATTTTTAAATGATAAAAATAAATAAAAGAAATTTATGAATAAAAATAATAATTTCAATAAATTAATATATAAACAAAATTAACTTAAGATCGTTTCATAAAATCAAAAAATTCATCATTAGTTTTAGTCATGGCTAATTTATTAATTAAAAATTCCATCGCATCAATTTCACTCATTGGATGTATAATTTTTCGTAATATCCACATTTTTTGTAATTCATCTTGTAATGTTAATAATTCTTCTTTACGAGTTCCAGAACGATTATAATCAATAGCTGGAAAAACACGTTTTTCTGCTATTTTACGTGATAAATGTAATTCCATATTTCCAGTTCCTTTAAATTCTTCATAAATTACCTCATCCATTTTAGAGCCAGTATCAATTAATGCTGTTGCAATAATTGTTAAACTACCACCTTCTTTAACATTACGTGCAGCACCAAAAAAACGTTTTGGTCTATGTAAAGCATTAGCATCTACCCCGCCAGTTAATACTTTTCCAGAAGAAGGAATTACTGTATTATAAGCTCGTGCAAGACGAGTTATTGAATCTAAAAGAATAATAACATCTTTTTTATGCTCAATTAATCGTTTTGCTTTTTCTATTACCATTTCAGCAACTTGGATATGACGAGAAGCAGGTTCATCAAAAGTTGATGCAATAACTTCACCTTTAACTATACGTTGCATTTCAGTTACTTCTTCTGGTCGTTCATCAATTAATAATACCATTAAAACACAATCTGGATAGTTATTAGCAATATTAATAGCAATATTTTGTAATAATATTGTTTTTCCTGCTTTTGGTGGAGCAACAATTAAACCTCGTTGCCCACGTCCAATTGGTGCAGACAAATCTAAAACACGAGCAGTTAAATCTTCTGTTGATCCATTCCCACGTTCCATACGCAAACGATTATTAGCATGTAAAGGTGTTAAGTTTTCAAATAAAATTTTACTACGTACATTTTCAGGTTTATCAAAATTAACTTGATTAACTTTTAATAAAGCAAAATAACGCTCTCCTTCTTTTGGAGGACGAATTTTACCTGATATAGTATCTCCTGTTCGTAAATTAAATCTACGAATTTGACTAGGAGAAACATAAATATCATCAGGACCTGCTAAATAAGAGCTATCAGCGGAACGTAAAAACCCAAATCCATCTTGTAAAATTTCCAGCACACCATTACCAAAAATATCTTCTCCGCTTTTTGCATGCTGTTTTAAAATTGAGAAAATAATATCCTGTTTTCTCATTCGAGCTAAGCTCTCTAATCCCATATTTTCGCCAATAATAATTAATTCAGATACTAGTGTATTTTTTAATTCAGTAAGATTCATAATGATGGGTTCTTAAACTTAGATATATTTTGAATTGTAAAAAACAAATAACATAAAATATTTTATATTATAAAATATAAATAATAATAATTATATAAATATTAATAAAATTAATTTTATTAATATTTATATAATTTAAAAATAATTAATATATAATATATTTAATATAATTTTAATAATAAATAAAATAAAATAAAATATCTATTATTATTTATCTTTAAGATAAAAAAATTAAATATTTTCATCTAAAAATTTTATTAATTGAGTTTTAGATAAAAAACCAATATGATTATTAATTAATTGCTCATTTTTAAAAAGTGCTAAAGTAGGAATACTACGAATAATATATTTAGCTGCTGTTATAGGGTTATCATTAACATTTAATTTTCCAATAATTAATTTATCTGCATAATTATTACAATTAGCTATTTCATATAAAATCGGAATAATCATTTTACAAGGAGAACACCATTCAGCCCAAAAATCAACTAATACTGGTTTTTTTGCTTTTAAAACTTCTATATTAAAATTTTTATCACAAAAATTAAGAATTTTATCATTCATATATTATACCTCAAATATATAATTGTATAATAATTAATTTAATTTTAATTAAATCTATATTTTAAATATATAAAATTTATATATTTTATTTATATTACAATATTATTAAACTATAATTTTAAATAAATATAATAAATAATAATATATATAATTATTTATAATATATCAAATAAAATAAAAATATTTAATTAATTAAAAATATTAATTATATTTTTATAAAAAATTAATATTAAATATAATTATTATAATAAATTTTTAAAATATTTAATTTAATAAAAAAATAAAAATTTTTATATATTATTAAATTATTTAATAATTTTCAAATGATTATTTTATATAAATATTTTATTATATTTAAAATTTTAATATATTAATATAATATGAATTTTATTATTTAATAAAATTCATATTATAATTGATATTAAAGCATAAATAAATAATATTTTATTTTTTAAATAAACTAAATTTCATTCTTACCTTAAAACATCTTTAGGTTGCAAGGTTAAGCCTCTCGGGTCATTAGTACTGGTTAGCTAAATATATTACTATACTTACACACCCAGCCTATCAACGTCCTAGTCTTGAACGCCCCTTATAGGACATTATTGTCTGGGAAGACTCATCTTGAGGCAAGTTTCCTGCTTAGATGCTTTCAGCGGTTATCTTTTCCGCACTTAGCTACCAGGCTATGCCATTGGCATGACAACCTGAACACCAGCGGTGCGTCCACTCCGGTCCTCTCGTACTAGAAGCAGCCCCTCTCAATCTTCCTACGCCCACGACAGATAGGGACCGAACTGTCTCACGACGTTCTAAACCCAGCTCGCGTACCACTTTAAATGGCGAACAGCCATACCCTTGGGACCTACTTCAGCCCCAGGATGTGATGAGCCGACATCGAGGTGCCAAACACCGCCGTCGATATGAACTCTTGGGCGGTATAAGCCTGTTATCCCCGGAGTACCTTTTATCCGTTGAGCGATAGCCCTTCCATTCAGAACCACCGGATCACTAAGACCTACTTTCGTATCTGCTCGCGCCGTCACGCTCGCAGTTAAGCTGGCTTATGCCTTTACACTAACCTCACGATATCCGACCGTGATTAGCCAACCTTTGTGCTCCTCCGTTACTCTTTAGGAGGAGACCGTCCCAGTCAAACTACCCACCAGACACTTTCCTTAACCCGGATTACGAGTCTAAGTTAGAATATCAAACATTAAAGGGTGGTATTTCAACATTGGCTCCATATAAACTAGCATTTATACATCAAAGCCTCCCACCTATCCTACACATCAAAATTCAATATTCAGTATCAAGCTATAGTAAAGGTTCACGGGGTCTTTCCGTCTTGCCGCGGGTATACTGCATCTTCACAGCAAATTCAATTTCACTGAGTCTCGGATGGAGACAGCCTGGCCATCATTACGCCATTCATGCAGGTCGGAACTTACCCGACAAGGAATTTCGCTACCTTAGGACCGTTATAGTTACGGCCGCCGTTTACTGGGGCTTCGATCAAGAGCTTTGCTTTACAGCTTACCCCATCAATTAACCTTCCAGCACCGGGCAGGCGTCACACCGTATACGTCCATTTTCATGTTTGCACAGTGCTATGTTTTTAATAAACAGTTGCAGCCAGCTGGTATCTGCGACTGACTTCAGCTACAAGTGTAAAACCATTCACTTAATGTCAGCGTGCCTTCTCCCAAAGTTACGGCACTATTTTGCTTAGTTCCTTCATCCGAGTTCTCTCAAGCGCCTTAGTATTCTCTACCTAACAACCTGTGTCGGTTTGAGGTACGATTAAAAAATTACCTATAGCTTAGAGGATTTTCCTGGAAGCTTGGCATTAACTACTTTACCAAATTAATGATTCGTCATAACGCCTCAATGTTAATAGTAATACGGATTTTCCAATATTACCCATCTATACGCTTAAACCAGGACAACCGTCGCCTGGATAGTCTAGCCTTCTCCGTCCCCCCTTCGCAGTAATTATTAGTATGGGAATATTAACCCATTTCCCATCGACTACGCTTTTCAGCCTCACCTTAGGGGTCGACTTACCCTGCCTCGATTAACGTTGGACAGGAAACCTTTGTTTTTCGGCGAGCAGGTTTTTCACCTGCTTTATCGTTACTTATGTCAGCATTCGCACTTCTGATACCTCCAACAGACTTCTCAATCTATCTTCTGTGGCTTACAGAACGCTCCCCTACCCAACAAATAATCATTAAAATAACTAAATTATATTCATTGCCACAGCTTCAGTGCATAATTTTAGCCCCGTTACATCTTCCGCGCAGGCCGACTCTATCAGTGAGCTATTACGCTTTCTTTAAATGATGGCTGCTTCTAAGCCAACATCCTGACTGTCTAAGCCTTCCCACTTCGTTTCCCACTTAATTATGACTTAGGGACTTTAGCTGGTGGTCTGGGTTGTTTCCCTTTTCACTACGGATGTTAGCACCCGCAGTGTGTCTCCCGTGATAGCATTCTTTGGTATTCATAGTTTGCATTGGTTTAGTAAGTTTGGATAACCCCCTAGCCAAAACAGTGCTCTACCCCCAAAGATGAATTCACGAGGCGCTACCTAAATAGCTTTCGGGGAGAACCAGCTATCTCCCGGTTTGATTGGCCTTTCACCCCTAGCCACAAGTCATCCGCTAATTTTTCAACATTAGTCGGTTCGGTCCTCTAATTAGTGTTACCCAACCTTCAACCTGCTCATGGCTAGATCACCGGGTTTCGGGTCTATATCCTGCAACTTAACGCCCAGTTAAGACTCGGTTTCCCTATGGCTCCCCTATATGGTTAACCTTGCTACAAAATATAAGTCGCTGACCCATTATACAAAAGGTACGCAGTCACCATATTTTCAAATATTAAATATTTATTTTATAAAGAATAAATATTTATAATAATTATTACATTATTATATATTTAAATAATTAGGCTTCCACTGCTTGTACGTATACGGTTTTAGATTCTATTTCACTCCCCTAACCGGGGTTCTTTTCACCTTTCCCTCACGGTACTAGTTCACTATCGGTCAATCAGTAGTATTTAGCCTTGGAGGATGGTCCCCCCATCTTCAGACAAGATAACACGTGTCCCGCCTTACTCATTGAGTCCACAATATTAATATTTTCAGATACGGGACTATCACCCTTTATTGTTAGTTTTTCCAAACTATTCTCTTAATATTAATAATGATATTAACTCTGGGCTATTCCCCGTTCGTTCGCCGCTACTAAGGGAATCTCGGTTGATTTCTTTTCCTCAGGGTACTTAGATGTTTCAGTTACCCTGGTTCGCTTTATTTAACTATGAATTCATTAAATAATAGTGTTAATACACTGGGTTTCCCCATTCGGATATCACCGGCTAATATACGCTTCATATCAGCTTACCGGTGCTTTTCGCAGATTAGCACGTCCTTCATCGCCTCTGACTGCCTAGGCATCCACCGTATACGCTTTGTCGCTTAACCTCACAACCCAAAGATGTTTTTAATTTTTAATTAATTATTTTTTATAATTAATTATTATATTAATATATAATTATTTATATTTTATTATTTAATAATATATATTTTTATAAATTTCAAATTAAATTTTAGATTATTAAAGAACATTATAACTTATAATATATTGTTGTCAATATAAAATATATATAATTATTTTATAATTTAACATACATTTAAATATAAATAAAATTATTTAATAAATATATTAATTTTATTAATATAATCTTTATTATATTTAATTTCAATTTTATTTAAAAAATATCTTTATATATTATTATAGATTAATTTAATATTTATGCAAGTTTTTTTAAAAAATAATTTATTTATTTTTAATAATTTTATATTATATAATATATTTAATTTAATTAATCATTTATGATATAATCAATATAATATTAATTATTTTATTAAAAATTATTTATAATAATTACTATTATTTTGTATTTTTTATAATTTATTAAATATAATATTATATATTTAATAAATTATTCTAATAAATAAAATATTTATTATTATAATTTATTTGTAATTTTTATTTAAATAAATTTATAATATTTTATTAATAATATTTTAATTCATTAAAATATTATTATTTAATATAAAATTTTATCTAAAATTAATTAATTTAATTATTATTAATAATATACTATAATATAAATATATAATAATACATTTAAATAAATAATAATAAATATTAAAATTATTAATTATTAAATTAATTAATTTTAGATAAAATAATATAAATTTATATTTAAATTATTTTAAAGTAAAAAATTTTTTAAAATTAGTTATCAATTTTTTAATAATATAAAATTAAATTTAAATATATTATTATTTAATATTATTTGTTAATTATATTTTAAAAATTTATTTATTAAATTCAGTATAAATTTGACGTTTAACTTCTATTCCTAATTCCTTTAAACTTTCAGTTTGACTAATTAAATTACCTTTTCCCTCTAATAATTTTTTAATTGCTGATTGATAATTAATATTTGCTTTACTTAAACTTTGACCTAAAAGTTGCATATCATCAATAAATAATCTTATTTTGTCATATATTTTTGCAGCGCGGTCAACAATTGCTTGAGAATTTTTACTTTGTTTTTCATAACGCCATAAATTATCAATAATACGTATTGTAACTAATAAAGTTGATGGACAAACTAGTAAAATATTATTTCGCAAACCTTCATCAATAAGTCCTGGAGCTTCACGTAAAGCTATTAAATAAGCTGGTTCTATAGGAATAAACATTAATATATAATCTAATGATCTTAATCCATTTAATTTATGATAATTTTTTTGTCCAAGATCTTTTATATGATTACGAATTGAATTTATATGTTTTTGTAATGAAATTTTTTGTTGTTGTTCATCTTTACTATTAAAATAATTCTCATAATCTATCAATGACATTTTAGAATCAATAACAATATCTTTTTTTTGTGGTAAATGAATAATAACATCTAATTGATGTCGTTTATTGACTTCATTTATACTAACTTGTGTTTCAAATTCATATCCTTTTCTTAAACCAGAAGTTTCTAATATACGAGTTAAAATTGTTTCTCCCCAATTTCCCTGAATTTTATTATCCCCCTTTAATGCTTTAGTAAGATTAATGGTTTCTTTTACCATATTTATACTTAATTGTTGAAATTTATGAATTTCATATAATAAATTATATCTTTCACGTTCTTCTTTATTGAAATTTTTATTTATCTGATTACTAAAATTATCTATTTGTTCGCGCAAAGGTGTTAATAATGAAATTAAACTTTCTTTATTATATTTAGAAATACGATATTCATTTTTTTCAAAAATACGATTCGCTAAATTTTCAAATTGAATGTTTAACCATTGTTGACTATTATATAATATTTTTTCTTTATCTTTAAAAGTTGACTTTGTTTCTTCAAGTCGAATTATAATTTCACGTAATTCAATTTCTTGAATATGATTAATTTTTATTTGTAATTCTAGTTTTTGATTACATTGTTTATATTCATTTTTCCAATATTCTATATTAGTTATTTTTTCATCATAACTAACTTTAATATTAGAAAATTTTCTTAATTCAATTTCTTTTTCATTAATTTTTTGTAAAGTAATAAATAATATTAAACTACTACCAAAAAATACTCCAGAAAAAAATGCAATAGTTATATATAATAGTTGAATATCCATTTTAATTTCTTTAAGATAATTTATATATTAAAAATCTTATAATATATAATATAAATAAAATAAATAATTTTATATAATAAAATATAAAATATTAAATAATTAATAAAATATATAATCATATAATTAATTTATCATTTAAAAATTATTATTAATAAATTAAAATAAAAAATTTAATTTATTTATATCATATATATAATATAAATAAAATTTTTTATTTTAATTTATTAATAATAATTAATTATATATTATATTAATTATTATTAATATTAAATATTATAATAGTTAAATTTTTAATATAATTAAAATTTAACTATTATAATATTTAATAATAAAATAATTATTTTATTATTAAATTTAATTATTATAAATTTATATAATAATTAAATAAATATAAAAATATAATTAATATTAAAATTATATGATAATTATATCATATAATTTTAATATTAATTATAATTTAAATTTATATTTAATAATATTTCATTATAATATTATTAAATTAATAAAACTTTACTTATATAATAATATTTATTTATTTATAGTAAATTATATAATTTAAAATATTAATATAATAAAATTATTAAAATAATATTTTTATATAATATTATTAATTATTAATTAAGTAACTAAAATAAATATATTATTTATATTATTATTATAAATAATATATTTATAATAATAATATAAATAATAATTAATTTAAAATTATTTATTTTAAAATTAATTATTACAAAACTTTATATATTTATATGAAATATTTAAACAATATATATAACTAATTAATTAATAAAAAATAATTTTATATTAACATAAAAAATAAAAAATATATATAAATTATTATTTATTTTATTAAATTCTATTACATTATATAATATAATTATTAATGTTTATTTTAATAAAAAAATTATATTAATTAAATAAATAATATTTATAATTTAAATATTTATTATAAACTTAAATATTTATTTAAATTTATAATTTATTTTGTATAATAGTTATAAAAATTTTATAAATAAAATAATTTATGATAATATTTTAAAATATATATTAATATTTATTTAAAATGTTTAATATTATAAAATAATTATATTATTTAAATTAAAATATTATTTTTTTTTTAATATTATATAATAAATTCATTTATTTATTACTATTTATATATTAATAATAATTAATATATATTTAAAAATATAATATATTAATAAATATAATTTATTTTATTATTATAATTTTATTTTTTTAAATATATTAATAATTATTTTTTTAATGAAATATTAATTTTAAATTAATTATCATACTAATATTACTTTAAGATAAAATATTAAAATTTATTTAAATTTAAAACAAATATATTTCATATAATAATATAATTTAATTTATATTAATATGCTATAAATAATATAATTATATATATATTTTATTGTTAATAAAATATATATAATATATAAATTATAATTATAAAAATATATAAATTATTAATATATAAAACTTTAATAACTTAATTATCTTTATAAATTATTAATTTTATATATATGTTTAAATATAAATCATATTAAATAATTAATAATTTTATATATTAAAAATGTAAATTAATATTAATTAAAATATTTATAAAATTATTTATTAATTATTACATAATAAATTATAAATTTAAAATATAAATTTATAATTTATTATGTAATAATTATTATAATTTATATATATTAAAAAATTTATTATAAATATTATTTTAAATAAAAATAAAAAAAATAATTTATTGATGTCTAATAAAAATTTATATTAATTTATTATTATATATTTTATTATCACTTTATTTATAAGTATAATTATAAATTATAAAAATAATTATTTAATTATACATAAAATTTAATTTTTTATAGTTTTAAAAGATCACTGTATTTTATAACTAAATTAATTATAATATAAAATTTTAATATTATAATAAAAAATATTCATTTAATAAATATAGAAAATATATTATATGAAATTAATAATAAAAATTTCTAATTAATTATAATGGAGTAAAAATGAAGTTTTCTAAAATGCATGGATTAGGTAATGACTTTATGATAATAGATTCCATTACTCAAAATGTTTGTATTTCTTCTAAAATGATTTGTCATTTATCAAATAGACATATAGGAGTTGGATTTGATCAACTTTTATTTATTGAATCAAGTAATAATCCAGATAATGACTTTCATTGTCGTATTTTTAATTCTAATGGTAGTGAAGTATCTCAATGCGGCAATGGAGCTCGTTGTCTTGCTATTTTTTTACAACTTAAAAAATTAACAAATAAACGAGAAATTAAAGTAAGTACTAAATCAGGTACATTAATATTATCAATAATAAAAAATAAAAATGTTTGTATTAATATGGGTATTCCTGAATTTGAGCCAAATAAAATACCATTTAAAAGAAAAAAAGCTAAAATAACTTATTTAATTAAAATTAAAAAACAATCCATATTATGTGGTATAGTTTCTATTGGTAATCCACATTGTGTATTACAAGTTGATAATATCAATACAGCTAAAGTTAATATTTTAGGACCAATACTTGAAAAACACAAATGTTTCCCTAAGGGGGCTAATATAGGATTTATGCAAATTATTGATTATGAACATATTAAATTACGTGTATATGAACGTAATGTAGGAGAAACACAAGCTTGTGGAAGTGGAGCATGTGCTGCTGTTGCTATTGGTATTCAACAAGGTTTATTAAGTAATAATGTTTTAGTTGATTTACCTGGTGGTAAACTAAAAATTTATTGGGATGGATTAGGTCATAATTTATTTATGACTGGACCAGCAACACATGTTTATGATGGTATTATTAATATATAATTTTTATTTTTATAGTAAAATTTTATAAATTTAATTATTTATTAAAATCAATTAATTTATATGTAAATTTTATAATATAGTATATTATTATTAATTAAAAAATTTTAGTTTAAAATAATATAATATATTATAATTTTACCTATTAATTTAAATAATTTATATTAAATAATATAATAAAATATTATCTTTCATAATAATTTATTAATATTTAATATTATTAAAATTATGTAAAATTATAATATTTTATTTAATTACTTTATATATAAAATAAATAATTAAACTAATAATAATTAATAATTAAATATTTATGTAATACTTATAAAAAATAAATTATCAAATTTATATGTAATAGTTATTATTTTATATCTTTATTTATTAAAATATTTAATTTAACTATTTATATAATATTCACAAATCTTAATTTTAATAAAAAATTAAAACAAAAATAAATATTTATTTATTAATATATTTAATTCATTAAGTTAAATATTTCTAAATATTAATTTATTAAATTTATGATATATTTGTAATATAATTATTTAAAATATAAAATTATATTTATATAAAAATTGATTTATAATAATAATATATATATTAATTAATTATAAATTTATTATTTATTTATTAAAAATTAAATAAAAATTTTATATCTTATAATAATTATTAAAATATAATATTTTACTATCTTAAATATATTTTAATTTAAATTTTTAAAATTTAAATTAAAATTTATAATCTATATTAATAGATAATAAAAGGGACTTAAATGTATTTTTATCGTCAATTAACATCTATTTCAGCAATTACCTTTGATTTAGATGATACTTTATATAATAATAAACCAGTTATTGATAAAACTGAACAGAATTTATTAAGTTTTATTCGCTATTACGATAATCGCTTTAATAATCTTCAATTAAATGATTTAAAAAATTATCAAAAATTAATTATTAATAAATATCCTGAAATTTATCACAACGTTACACAATGGCGTTGGTTAGCAATGAAAACATTACTTGATCATTATGGTTATAATCAAACTAAATCTTCTGATGGTGCTAATGCTATTATGAATAATTTTTATTATTGGCGTAGTCAAATTATAGTCCCAAAATTAACCCATCAAATTTTATCTATTTTATATAAAAAAATACCATTAGCTGTTATTACTAATGGTAATGCAAATCCTTATGCTTGTGGATTAGGTAATTATTTTCAATTCATTTTAAAAGCAGGTACTGATGGAAGAGCCAAACCATATACTGATATGTTTTATCTTGCAGCTAAAAAATTTAATATTGTATTAGATAATGTCTTACATGTAGGAGATAATTTAATAACTGATATTCAAGGTGCATTATATAGTGGTATGCAGGCATGTTGGATAAATACTAACAATAATTTATTAGACATAAATAAAAATAATATATTACCTCATATTGAAATTACAAATTTAGCTTCTCTTATTAAGTTAATATAATATTTTATATTATATTAAAATACACTTAATGTTTTATTAATTACTATATTTAATTTAATTATAACTATGAAAGAATCATATTTACTTAAAAATTTGAATGATAAACAACGAGAAGCTGTTACTGCGCCTAGAATAAATATGTTAATACTTGCTGGAGCTGGTGTTGGCAAAACAAGAGTACTAGTTCATAGAATAGCTTGGTTAATAGAAATTAATAAGATTTCACCTTTTTCAATTATGGCTGTAACATTTACTAATAAAGCAGCAAATGAAATGCGTAATCGTATTAATACTTTATTAAATAATAATCAAAATGGCATATTAGTAGGAACTTTTCATAGTTTAGCGCATAATTTATTGAGATCTTATTACTTGGAAGCTAATTTGCCACAAAATTTTCAAATTTTAGATAATTATGATCAATATCGTTTATTACATAAAATCATTAAAAGCAGTAATTTAGATGAAAATAAATGGTCACCTCGTCAAGCTATGTGGTATATTAATATAAAAAAAGATAAAGGATTAAGACCATTTCATATTAAAAATGATAATAATATAATAGATGAGACTTGGTTAAAAATTTATTCTTCTTATCAAAAAATATGTAATAGATCTGGATTAGTTGATTTTTCTGAGCTTTTATTACGTACTTATGAATTATTATTAAATAAACCTAATATATTAAAGTATTATCATGAACGTTTTACTAATATTTTAGTTGATGAATTTCAAGATACTAATAATATTCAATATAATTGGATACGACTTTTATCTGGTAACAATAGTAAAGTTATAATTGTAGGAGATGATGATCAATCAATTTATGGTTGGCGTGGGGCTCAAGTAGAAAATATTAAAAATTTTTTACAAGATTTTTCTTCAGTTAAAACCATTGTATTGGAACAAAATTATCGCTCTACTAATAATATTATAAAATCTGCTAATGTATTAATAGCAAATAATAATAATCGTTTAATAAAAAATCTATGGACAAAAGATATTAATGGTGAACTTATTTCACTTTATTGTGCTTACAATGAATTAGATGAAGTATACTATGTTATTAATAAAATTAAACAATGGTGTAATAATGGCGGTTTTTTAAAACAATGTGCAATTCTTTATCGTAATAATGCACAGTCTAATTTATTAGAGGAAGTTTTATCACAAAATTCTATAGCTTATTATATTTATGGAGGTAAACGTTTTTTTGAGAGACAAGAGATTAAAAATGTTCTTTATTATTTACGTTTAATTCTTAATCGAAATGATGATACATCATTTGAAAGAATTGTTAATAAACCAACTCGTGGTATAGGAGAGCAAACATTAAATAAAATTTATCAAGTAGCAAAAAAAAGACAACTTACTCTTTGGGAAAGTTGTGAATATTTAATAACTAAAAAAATACTTAGTACTAAATCAACTAATTCAATTGAGCAATTTATTAAGTTAATTAATAAATTAGATAAAGAAACAATTGATATGCCATTATATATACAAACTGATTATGTAATACGATATTCAGGTCTATTAGAAATGTATAAAAAAGAAAAAGAAGAAAAAGCTGAAGTATATATTAAAAATCTTAAAGAATTAATTACATTGACTCATAATTTTAATTATCAAAAAAAAGATCAAAATATAATACCATTGCAATCTTTTTTATCTCAAATATCTTTAGAATTAAATGCAGGAAAAGAAGAAATACAAAATGATGCTGTTCAATTAATGACACTACATTCTGCGAAAGGTTTAGAATTTCCATTAGTTTTTATTATTGGTATGGAAGAAGGTATGTTTCCAAGTAAAATGAGTATTAAAGAAAATAATTTATTATCAGAAGAAAGACGATTAGCTTATGTTGGATTAACACGAGCAATGCAAAAATTAACATTAACTTATGCTAAAAGTCGTAAATTATATGGTAAAAAAGTTTACCATAATCCTTCACGTTTTATTACTGAATTACCTATAGAATGCATTAAAAAAATTCACTTAGATTCAACTATTATATATTCTAATATATATAAACAATTTGATATCTCAATTAATATAAATAATAATAAATATAAATTAGGACAATTAGTTTATCATCCTAAATTTGGTAAAGGAATTATAATTAATATTAAAAATAATGATAATAATTATCATTTACAAATAGCTTTTAATAATAAAGAAACTAAATGGTTTATTGATTCTTATGTAAAATTAGAATTTCAATAATAAATAAATTATTATTGAATAATATATATTATTTATTATTGAATAATATATATTTTATTATAATTTTTAAAATACTTAAAAAGAAAATAATTATAATAATATTTAAATGAAATAATATTATTTTATATTATTTTAAATAATAAAAAACACAAAAATAATTTTAAATTTTATATAAATTTACTAAATTTATTTTTATAAAAAATTATATAATATACAATAAATATAAATAATATTTAAATTAATTTATATTGATATAATTTATATAAATTTTATTTGTTTAATTTTATTTATAATTTATTATAAAATTTAATATTTTATAAAAAAAATAAAGATTTAATATTTTAATATATAATTTATAATATTTTATTTATAAATAATATGAAGTTATAATAATATAAATTACTATAATATTTAAAATTATATTATACTTGCTTAAGCAAGTATAATATAAATATTAATACTTATATATAATATGATATATATATTTTATATTTATAATAAAAAAGATTTTTCTAATATTTTATGATATTATTATATTGAATAATAATTAACAAATAATTAATTTATTTAATTTAATAATTATTATATAATAATTAAAAATAAATTAAAATTTAAAATATTATTTATTCATTAAAAAATATAAAAATTTTAATATTTTAATATATAAAATTTAAACTATTATAAAATTTATATTATATAATAATTAATTAGTAATTATAATTAATAAAATATAATCTAATTTAATAAAAATATATTCAGTATATTAAAATTATATTATATATTAAATAATATTTAATTAAAATATATTATTATAATTATAAAAATACAAATAATAGTAAAACCTAATATTTAATAATTATATATTTATTAAATATAATTATGATAAAATTAAATATATTTATAATATAATAATAAAAATAATAATAAATAAATAATAATGTAAATATTATATAATTAATTAATTTATATAATTATTTTTATTTAAATTCATAATAAATTATACTTAAATTAATACTTATTAATTAAATAAAATATAATAAAAAAATTCAAAAATATTAAAATAAAATAATTAAGTAAAATCATTAAATTTAACTTGAATAAAAAATGTTGATAATAAATAAAAATTCATATATTAAATTAAAATGAAATAAAAAATAATCATTTTTAATTATTTATTAAATAAATTAAATTATATAAGTAAAATATATTTATGTTACACAAAATTTATAAAATATATTAATTAATTAATTTAATACATTTAAAATTATAATAAATTTTAATATTTCTTAATAATATAATAATATAAATTTAATAAAAATAAATTAATTATCCTAATATATTAATAAATAAAAATAATTTTATAAAAATTACTATGATTTAATATTAAATATTTAAAATAATATATTAATTTATAATATATATTAATTAATATAAAACAATATTAAAGTTTTATATTAATTTTTAATATTATATAAATTAAATAATACTAATTAGATATATTATTTAATACATAATTAAATAATAATTATATTTTATTATAAAATAAAAAACATAAAAATTAAAATTTAATAATAATATTTATATATTAAAAAATTATTAAAATAATAAATTAATTTATTTATAAATATAATAACTATAATAAATGTTAATTAAATTTTAATAATTTAATATCTTTAAGTAAAACTTATTTTAAATAAATAATAAATAAAATAAATTAATGACACTGAACGATTATTTAATATTTACTTCTTATATTTAAATCATTTATTATATTAAATAATGAAATTTATATTATTAATAAATAATTATTATATAAATTTATACTTAAATAATTTATTTTTATATTTAATATAAATTAAATAAATATATTACTTATATATAAATTATTATATAATATAAAATTAATAATAAATAAAATATAATTAAATAATTAATAAAATTACATAAAAATAATATAATAAATAATATTTTAAAAAAAATATTAAAATTTTTATTAAAAAAATAATAAAATATAATAAATATTAATAAGCTTGATATAAATAATTTATAAATCTATTTAAAAATTAATAATAAATATTATTAATAATAATAGTTGTATAATAATTTTTATTAGTTAAAATTACATAATAATTTTTATATTATAATTACCTTAGAGTTATTATTTATTCAGGGGTGTAGTTCAACTGGCAGAGCATCGGTCTCCAAAACCGGTTGTTGGGAGTTCAAGTCTCTCCACCCCTGCCATTTATTATTTAAATTATATTATTATAATTTAAATAACAATATTAATGAATAGATTTTTATATTATTTTATATATAAAATAATATAAAAATTTAAATATATTTTAATAAGTTATTATAAATGAAATATAAATAATATTTATTTTTTTAATAAAAATTTTTATAAAATTATTGTAAAATAGTATTAATTAACATAATTTTATAAAAAATATTATTAATAATATATAATTTATTTATTTATATAAGAATAAATAAATTATAATTTTATTTATAGTTAGTATTTAATTTATAATATTATTAAATTTTATAATTATTAATATTAAATATTAATATTAAATATTATAAAAAATTATAAAAAATTTAATCATTTAATAATATTTATCATATAAAAATAATTCTTAATATTAATATTCTATCAATTAATTAATATTATTAATTAGTAAAATTATACATCAAAAGGATTTAATAATATTATTGTTTCAGAACGATCAGGTCCAGTTGAAATAATATCTATTGGAATACCAGTTAATTCTTCTATTCTTTTAATATAATTAATAGCGGCTTTAGGTAATTTATTATATTCTTTTATTCCAAAAGTACTTTCATTCCATCCTAACAATGTTTCATATATTGGTTCTAAATCTTCCCATTCTTCTATTATTAATGGTGTTATTGTTAATTCAGTGCCATCTAATTTTCGATAAGCAATACAAATTTTTATTTCATCTAAACCATCTAATACATCAAGTTTAGTTAAACAAAATCCAGAAAAAGAATTAATTTGAACCGCTCTATTAATAGCGACTATATCTAACCAACCTGTTCTACGACAGCGCCCAGTTGTTGTACCAAATTCCTGTCCTTTTGTACGCAAATAATTTCCTATTTTATCAAATAATTCAGTTGGAAAAGGCCCACTACCAACACGAGTAGAATAAGATTTTAATATCCCTAAAACATAATCAATATAACGAGGACCTAAACCAGAGCCAGTAGAAACGCTGCCACAACTTGTATTTGATGAAGTAACATATGGATAAGTACCATGATCAATGTCTAACAATGTACCTTGCGCTCCTTCATATATTATTAATTCACCTTTTTTATTTGCTTTGTATAATAAATTAGCAACATCAATTGTAATTTCCGTTAAAATATCAGAGATAATCATAATATTATCTAATATTTGTTTATAATCAATTTCTGATTCTTTATAATAATTAACTAATTGAAAATTATGATAATCAACAATTTCTTTTAGTTTTGTTGAAAATGTTTTTTTATTAAATAAATCACCAATACGTAATCCACGACGAGAAATTTTATCTTCATAAGCAGGCCCAATACCACACCTAGTTGTTCCTATTGCTTTTTCTCTACGAGCTTTTTCACGTGCAATATCTAAAGCAATATGATAATCTAATATTAAAGGACAAGACACTGAAATTTTTAAACGTTCACGAACTGGAATATTACATAATTCTAATTTTTTAATTTCATTAATTAATGATTTAGGAGATAATACCATTCCATTTCCAATAATACTTATAACATTTTCATGTAAAATACCTGATGGAATAAGATGTAAAATAGTTTTATTACCATTTATTACTATTGTATGACCAGCATTATTACCACCTTGATAACGAACAACATATTTAGCGCGTTCAGTTAATAAATCGACGATTTTTCCTTTACCTTCGTCACCCCATTGAGCACCTAATATAACAATATTTTTCACCATTTTGAATTCACTTAATTAGTTAAAAATAATTTTACATCTTTAATGATTGATTTTAATAATTTTATCATATTAAGAATTCTTTTTATAAAAATATTAATATAATAAAATTAAATTAAAATTAGTTGATTTAAATATAATGTTATCATGATAAGTAAATGAACAATTTATAATTTTATTTTATATAATAATCTTAATAAAATAATTAAATATATATTTATATTATATAATATATATTATTATATATTGATAGATAAAAATTATTGTTAAATTTTATTAAAATAAATTAATAAGTATTTATTATATTTAAATTTTAAATAATTATTATATTGTTATTCATTTAGTTTGTATTTTCATATAACGAAAAAAATCAGTATCTGAATTAAATATCATTACATCATGACCATTTTTATTAAAACTTTTTTCATATGCTCGTAAACTACGAATAAAAGAATAAAAATCACGATCTTGATTAAAGATATCAGCAAATAGTTTAGTTGCTATTGCATCACCTTCACCACGTAATTTAAGAGCTGAACGTTCTGCCTCTGCTAATGTTTCAGTTACTGTTTTGTCTGCTATTGCACGAATTTTAACTGCTTCTTCTTGTCCTTGTGAACGATGCTGGCGCGCTACTGATTCTCGTTCAGCACGCATACGTTGATATATAGCTTCTGAAACTTCACTTGGTAATTCAATACGTTTAATACGAACATCTACTACTTGTATTCCTAATGCAGTCATACTATTAGGATTTACTGTTATTAAATCACTTTTTATTTCTTTATAAAAATGAATTACTGCAGATTCAATAGCTTTATCAGAATCTTTCGTCGATTCTGTATCTATTTCAGAACCTCTATTAAGAGCATCACGTACATCAACAGT
Source organism: Arsenophonus endosymbiont of Ceratovacuna japonica (assembly GCA_024349725.1). Lineage (GTDB taxonomy): Bacteria > Pseudomonadota > Gammaproteobacteria > Enterobacterales > Enterobacteriaceae > Arsenophonus. The sequence continues at coordinate 209,068 of AP026064.1, read as the reverse complement.
TAATCTACCCCTAGAATCAGTTATAATATCTTTTACATTTAAACGACCAAATTCTGAACGTAAACGATCACTAAATTTTCGTTTAAGTAAAGTCTCAGCTTGATAAATATTACCACCACCAGTTGCAACATAATAACGACTAAAATCATTAATTCTCCATTTTACATAAGAATCAACCATTAAATCTTTGTTTTCTCTAGTTAAGTAACGATCTGCCTGTACATCTAATGTTTGAATACGAGCATCTAACATTTTTACTGTTTCAATGAAGGGTATTTTTAACTGTAAACCTGGATTGTAAACAATAGGTTTATGATCACTATCACGTACAACTTTGCCAAATCGTAATATTATACCTCTTTCTGTTTGTTGAATAGTAAAGAATGACATACGCAATAAAACTAATATAATAATAATAATAACGATAACTGATTTACGCATGATTATTATCTCCCTATACGAATTAAGTTACTACTATGGGTACTATCACGCGAACCATAAACATATGAATAAGATGTTTTAACTGAATTATCTGATTTTTTAAAATTTTTTGATGGTTTGATTTTTTTTATATTAAACACTTTTTTATTAATTTTATTATTCAATATTTGTTCTATAGGTAAAACTAGTATGCTATTATTTTTATTATTAATAATGATCTTACGAGTATTAGACAATAATTGTTCCATTGTTTCAATATATAAACGTTCACGAGTTATATTAGGAGCCGCTCTGTATGCAGGTAACATTTTAGAAAAACTAGCTACTTCACCTTCAGCTTTAAAAACCACGCTAGACTTATAAGCTATTGCTTCTTCAATTAACTTTTGTGCATTACCTTTTGCTAATGGCAATACTTCATTTCGATAAGCTTGTGCTTCACGAATAGTTTTTTGCTCTTCTTCTCTTGCTGCAATAACATCATCGAATGCTGCTTTTACTGCTTCTGGTGGACGAGCAACTTGAAAATTAACATCTAATATCATTATTCCCATATTATAAGGTTTTATTGTATTTTCTAACTCTTTTTGGGTTTCATCACGAATAAAAGCGCGCTTTGTTGTTAATATCTGTTCCATAGCTGATTGACCAATAATACCACGTACTGCACTATCTATTGCCTGACGTAAACTATTATCAGGATTAACAACATTAAATAAATATTGAGATGGATCTATAACTTGATATTGTACATTCATTTCTACTTGAATAACATTTTCATCTGAAGTTAACATCATACCATTAGTAGCTTGTTCACGTATGGTTTCAACATTTACTGGGATAACTGTTTCAATAAAATATGGCTTCCAATTTAAACCTGGTTCAACTGTATGACTATATTTACCAAAGCAAAAAACTACACCACGATCACTTTCTTTTATTGTATAAAAACCACTTACAACCCAAACAATAAAAATTATCATAATAATAGATATAATAAAATGACCATTTATATTTACATTTATAGAATTACTAGAATTGTTTCTACTTTTATTATTTTTAATTAAAACATTAAGCTTTTTACTTAACTTTTGTAATAAATCATTAATATCAGTGATTCTTTTTTTCCAATTATCTTTATTATTACCATTTGAATTACTGCTATTTCCGCTTCCCCACGGGTCGCGGTCCTGTCCGTTATTATCGGGCTGATTCCACGCCATGTTTATATCTCCATTTATTATTATTGATTTTTATAATGCTAAGAGAAAATATTTACTCTTAATATATTAAATACATTTATTTTATTAATTTAATAATATCTTAAAACAAAATATATAATTAATTATAATATTTATTAAGAAATAATAATTATATTAATTTAAATGTAATATAATTATTATTTTTATCATAAGCGTTATTAGGATTAAATATTAATAGGTAGAATGATAAATAATATATAAACTATATAATCATATTTTATTATTATAAACATCAATAAAATCTTATTATTATAATGTTAAATAGATTAATTATTACAATAAAAAATAATTTATCCTAACTATCATACTAATCAATATTTACTTTTAATAATACTCATTATTATAATATTTATTTATATTTAATTTAGTTAAGTTTATAAAATAAATTATATAAATAATATGCTTAATAAAAAATAATATAATATATAATATTTTATTATATATTAATTTTATTAATTATTAAAATTAGTATTTTAACTTTAATATTTTATAATAAATTTTTTAATTATTTATATATTTTATGTAATAATCTATAATATTAATAATATATAATAAATATTAGTTTAACATATTTGCTTAAATATTATTTTAAATTTAATATAAAATATTTATTATAATAATAAATTTATAACATTAATTAAAATAATTAAATTATAATTATTAATATTAATTAATTATAATATAAATAAATATAAAATAATAAAAATTATTTATATATATTTTTATATTTCATGTTTGTAATTAATATAATTATATTTATTTTATTAATATAACTTATTTATAATATAATAAAATAATTAAATTTAAATAAAAATATATTTAAAGTTAAATTATACTATATTTATATAAAATAATTTAGTTTTATTGCCATTTAATATTTATTTAAATATATATTAAATAAATAGAATATTTTGTCATTTGATTAATTAAAATTATATTTTAACTTTATATCTTAAAATATATTATTTTAAATACATTTAAATTAATCTGAATAAGATTAATAATTTAAGATATATATAATTTTTTAGTTTTTAATAAAAACTAAAATATATTTTAAAATAAATATATAAATATTAATTATTTTAAATTTTATTAAATTTATTTAATTATTATTTAATGAAATACAGATAAAAATTTTACCTGTATTTTAATATTTATAATAAATTAATTATTTATTTAAATTATTTTACTATGGAACAATCAAGTTATCTATATTATAATTACTTGTTTTTATATTACTACCTTGATTATTATGATAAGATATAGAATAAGATGGTACAATAGTAGAAATAGCATGCTTATATACCATTTGACTTATTGTATTTTTTAATAAAATCACAAATTGATCAAATGATTCTATTTGACCTTGTAATTTAATACCATTAATTAAGTAAATAGAAACTGGAACTTTTTCACGACGTAATATATTTAAGAACGGATCTTGTAAAGATTGCTTTTTAGCCATTATTTATTTTCCTTATTTTTAGTTGTTTTTAATTAAAATCTTTTATTTGAAAAGTTAGTACTTAAACTTTTAATTATAATTAAATATAAATAGTAAATAATAAATTTATTTATTAATAATATATAATATTGTTTTAAGTGCTTCTTTAGAATCAAGACTATCTAATATATGTACATTTTTCCATCTTTTTAACCATGTAATTTGATGTTTAGCTAATTGACGTGTTGCGCATATACCACGATAAATCATTTCATTATAACTAATTTCACCAGATAAATATAACCACATCTGACGATAACCAACAGAACGAATAGATGGTAAATCAATATTTAGATCACCTCTAGTATAAAGAAAATTAACTTCATTTTTAAATCCTGCATCTAACATTTTTATAAATCGTTCTTCAATACGTTGATGAATGATTTTACGATTTTTAGGTAAAATAGCAAACTGTAATATATTATAATTTAATTTTTTCCCTACAACTTTAGTTAATTCTGTTAAACTCCTACCAGAAATTAAAAAAATTTCTAAAGCACGAGATAATCTTTGTTGATCATTAGGATGAATTTTCATTGCTGATAAAGGATCCAATGTTTCTAGAAGTTTATAAATTGATAACCAACCAGATTTTTTAGCTTGCATTTTAATTTTTGAGCGAATTGTAATATTAGATAAAGGTAATGGCGATAACCCTTCAAGTAACACTTTAAAATACAACATAGTTCCACCAACAAGTAACGGAATACGACCTAATTTAACTATTTTTTTCATTTCTAATAAAGCATCACGATAAAAATTTGCAACAGAATAAGGAATAGAAGGATCTAATATATCAATTAATCTATGTGGAGCAATTTTCTGTTCTTCTAAAGTTGGTTTTGCTGTTCCTATATCCATACCTCTATATATTGAAGCAGAATCTACACTAATTATTTCAATTGGTAATTGCTTTCGTAACAACATTACTAATTCTGTTTTTCCGGATGCTGTTGGTCCCATTATAAATATAGCTAATGGTTTATTATGAAGAATTTTTTTACTCATAAATAAAAGTTATTATTATAGATTTAATATTAATGAAGTGTTTTATTAACTAATTAATAATAATTTTATATTTAATATATATCTATAACTATAATAATTTTATAAAATATTTTATATTTTTTATTTATAAAAATTTATTAAAATAATTAATAAATATTATATATAATAAAATATTTATATTAAAATTCAATATACTTAATAAGATATAATTTAATAAAATAATATATTTTTATGTTTAATGTAATATTATTAATAATTATATTATTTTACATATTTATTTTTTCATAAATTAATATTATATTAAATTATTTAAATTATTAAATTTAATGGTATTTAACTATTTTAAAAAAATAAAATTAAATAAATTTAATTTAATTATTTTAAATCTTATTATTAATTTAATATATAAATTATTATAATAATAAAAAAAATATAAATTAATTTTATCTTATAAAATATTAATATTAATTTTTTATAAAATTTAATTATTGAATATAATATATAAATAAATTATTATTATTTTTATCTTAATATTTAAGTTATTATTTAATAAAAATAAATTAATAAATTACTTAATTTTAAAGCTTATATTATAATAAAATTTTGTAAATAACTATTTACCTACTCTATAATTACTTTATTTAAATATTTTATATTATTTTATAACATTATTATTATAAATAAAATAAATTTATTATAATTATTTTTTATAAATTTATAATCAATAATTAATAATCTTATTAAATATAATAATTTATTTAATAAATAAAAATTTAAATAATTAAATAATATATAATAATTATTTTATTATTTAGTATTTTTAATTATAATTAAATAATAAAATATATATAATATTTGATTTTACAAAAAAATTATTAATAATTAAAATTAAATAATTAAAAATAAATAATATAAATATATTAAATTATTAATTTAAAATCATTAAATAAAATCAAAAATAATTAATATACAATATATAATATAAATTTTTAACATATTATTATTAATAAAAATTTTTTAATTAATTAAAAAATAATTGACTAAAATTTAATAAATATTAAATAAATTTATATAAAATATATGTTATAAATATTTTAATATATTATTTATTTATTAAAAAATACTATTTTATATTTAAAAATAAAATTTATGATATGTAATTTTCTTAGAATAAAATATAAATAATTTTTAAATAAAGAATTTTAAATTAAAATTAAATATATTAATATTTAATTAAATATTATTAATATACTAATAGCAAAATATTATTTTTTATTATATTAAATAATTTGATATATAATTAAAAGTTATTAATAAACTAATATAAATATAAAATATAACTATCAAAAATTTTAATATTAATAATAAAAATATATAAAAATTTAAATATATAAAAAATATAATAGTTATTAATAATAAATATTTTTTATATTTAAATTAATAATATTAAATTATTATTAGTAATATATTACTAATATAAAATTTTATTAAATTTACAAAATCTGTAATTAAAGATTAAAATTATAATTATAATTAATATTATTATATGATAATTTTTTTAATAATATTTCTCCATATATTGATGTTGCAATAAAATGAGCTTTTCTTAAATTATTATAATATGATAAATATAATTTAATGTCAGCATATGGCAATATTCCTTTGCCTTTTTTTGGCCATTCTATTAAATATATAGCTTGATGACAAAAATAATCTCTAATTCCTATAAATTCAAGTTCTTCAGGATTATTTAAACGATATAAATCAAAATGGTAAATAATATTAGATACTAAAAAATATTTTTCAACTAATGTATAAGTAGGACTTTTTATATGTCCAATATAACCTAAACCTTGTAAAAATCCGCGACTAAAAGTTGTTTTTCCAGATCCTATATCCCCATATAAATAAATAATAAAACATTTTTTAAAGCAAAAAGATAAACGATATCCTAAATTTATTGTATCTTTTTCATTAAAAAGTAATAATTTAAATTCCTTCATAAAAAACAACCATTTTATAATTTTTTATTAAATAATTTAATATATAAAATATATTATAATAATTATTTAAATATTTATATTATTTATATAATAAATAATTAACTTATTAAATTTTTACTTTATTAATATAATCATTATATAATTTAATTATATTTTCTACTTATATATAAAATAATAATATATTAATTATATATTAATAATCATAAAAAACTTTTATATATAAAAGTTTTTATAAAATTATCAATAAGTTATATTATATTAATTAAAATAATATTAATACTTATATCAATAAAAAATAAAAAATAAATTTACCTGTGGATAACTCTGTATAATAAAATATCATAAATATAATTTATTATAAAAAATATAATAATAAATAAATAAATTATTTAAATATTATTAATTTATTTTAAATAATTTTAAATGTTAAAATATTTTATATATTATATATATGAGATATTTAATATAAAATTTTATTTTAATTAAGTATATAATTATTTAATTATAAAATAAAATTTATATAATTATTATAATAATAAATTAAAAGTTAATTAAAATTTAAAATATTATCTATAAATAAAGGAATTATAAAATTATTATTTTATTTTACTAAAATTATATAAACTAATTGTATACATACTTATAATTATTTATATTATAATTATTAAAAGAAATAATATTAAGATTTTATAAAATGTTTACGATAATAAGATAATTCTGCAATAGATTCTTTAATATCTTCTAAAGCTTTATGAGTATTTTTTTTTCTAAAATAATATAATATATCAGGATGCCATCGACTAACTAACTCTTTTAAAGTACTAACATCTAAATAACGATAATTAAAATATCTTTCCAAATCAGGCATATATTTAAATAAAAAACGTCTATCTTGAGCAACACTATTGCCACAAATAGGTGAAACTCCACTAGGTAACCATTTTTTTAAAAATTCAATAGTAACTAATTCTGCTTTTCTTTCATCATATTGACTAAATTTAATTCTATCAATAAGTCCATTTTTAGTATGAGTTTTAATATTCCATTCATTCATAAGTGATATTTGTTCCATTGATTGATGAATAGCAATTACTGGTCCTTCAGATAAAATGATTAGATTTAAATCAGTAACAATGGTTGCAATTTCAATAATGCGATCTTGTTGTGGATCTAATCCAGTCATTTCTAAATCTATCCAAATTAAATTTTTATTACTATTTACCATATTATATCCTAAATTTTATTTTAAATATATAATATGTAATTTTTAATATAGATATAGTTTAAAATACATATATATTTATTATCAATAATAAAATTAATTAATTAAATAATTATCAAATATTAATTAAAAGCTATAAATAATATATGAAATTATTAATATAATATAAAAATATTATAATATTAATAAAATAATGTTATAAATTAATATAAATTTTAGTATATTTATACTATAATAATAATTTAAATTTATAATTATTAATATTAATTAAATTATTATTTTAATAAAATTAAAATAATTATTATTAAATATATTAATTATTATTTAAATAATAATTAATATATTTAAAAAATATAAATAAAATAATAATATTAATTATATAATTTTAAATACTTAAATTATAAAAATAAAATGATATATTATAAATTTTATTATAATATTAAAAATTTAATTTAATTAATAGTTTACTATTTAATTATAAAAAATTATAATTATTTAATTATATTATAATTTTAAATTATATTAAATAATATATTAATATTATATTTTTATTATTTATATTTAATAAATAATTTTATTAATTTATTATATATTTAGAATATTAAAAATTTTAATATTATAAATAATTTAATTATTATTATTTATAATTAATAATAATTAAATAATATATTATAATAATTATAATAAATTAAACAATAAAATTATTTATATTTTTATATATAAAAAATAATTATTAATATAATTATAGAATTTATAAAAAGTACAAATAAATAAATATTTTTAATTATAATTTAATAATATAAAATTATATTCGAGATTAATATGCTTAAAAAAATAAAAATTAAATTAAAATATTTAATACATAAACAATGGTTAACTCAATTATCAGGTTGGATAGCAAATAAAAAATGTAATATTTTTACTACATTAATAATTAAACTTTTTATTAAATTTTATAAAGTTAATATGCTTGAAGCAAAAGAAAGTGATGTTTCATACTATTCTACTTTTAATGATTTTTTTACTCGTTCCTTAAAAGAAAATGCACGTCCTATTATTGAAGGCAATAATAAACTTTCTTTACCTGCAGATGGAATAATAAGTCAATTAGGATCTATTAAAGATGATAAAATTTTACAAGCTAAAGGACATTATTATGATTTAAAATCATTACTAGCAAATAATGATATATTAGTTAATAATTTTTATAATGGAATATTTATAACTATTTATTTATCTCCACGTGATTATCATCGCATTCATATGCCATGTAATGGGTTATTAACAGAAATGATTTATATTCCCGGTAAATTATTTTCTGTAAATAAATTAGCAACAATAAAAATACCTAATATTTTTACTCAAAATGAGAGATTAATTTGTATTTTTGATACACCATTTGGAAAGATGGCACAAATCTTAGTAGGTGCAATAATTGTGGGAAGAATAGAAACTAGTTGGTGTAGTTGTATTAATAATAAGCATGAAAAAATTATTAAATATTGGACTTATCCAAAAAAAAATAAGATAGATGCAATATATTTAAAAAAAGGAGAAGAAATGGGAAAATTTAAATTAGGATCAACTGTTATTAATTTATTTGAATTTAATCATATTAAACTTAATTCTGTACTAGCTCCTGGATCTATAACTAGAGTTGGTGAATTATTAGCTATATCAAATTATTTAAGTGCTAAAAAATAAATTATTATATAATAATATAATAAATAAATGATAGATATAAATAATTTATCTGGAGAATTATATTATGAACTTAATAATATATATGTTATTTAGTCTCTCATTTATTATACTACCTGCATTTAGTATAATGAATATTAATGAAGTACAAATTAAAAAAGAGATAAGACAACTAGAAGCAAATAAAAATTCAAAAAATACAGAAATTATTCAGATATTACAAGTTGCATTAAATTGGTTATCAGAAACAAAAGAATCAAAACAAAAAAAATATTCTTATCAAGAAACAATTAATAATTTTCCTAAAATTATAAAAGAACTAAAAAAACAATTTTTTATTGAAAGCAATAAAATAATTATTATACCAGAAAATATAACTATTTTTGAACTTGAACAACGAATTATTAAAGTTAGCAGTCAGTTACTTGAACAAGGAAAGCAAATTCAACAAGAACAGGATAAAAGTCGTGAAATTAATGACTCTCTAATAATATTACCAAAAAAATTATTAGAATCTCGACGATTACTTTCTGATTCCATATTAAGATTAGAATCATTACGTGTACCAATTTCTCCTTTAGCTGAAGCACAATATAATCTAGTACAAGCAGAAGTATCGGCTAGAAAATCAAAAACTAACGAACTGGAAATAGCACAACTTTCTGCTAATAATCGTCAAGAAATTAGTCGTTTACGAATTGATCTTTTTAAAAAACGTTATCAACGAATAGATAAAGAGCTTCAACAATTACGAAATCATTTAAATTTTAAACGAAAACAAAAAACACAGTTAGCACTTAAAAATACTGAAATGTTGATTTCTCAAATAAGAGAACTTCCTAAATTTTTAATAATAGAAATACAATTAAATCATAAATTATCTGAATTATTTAATAAACAATTATATAGAATAAGTAATATCGAACAAAGACAACGTCAAGTTTCTAATAATATATTAACTGTTCGTCAAGCTTTAAGTATAATTCGAGAACAAGCACAATGGTTAGGTAGTTCATCTACTTTAGGTGAAATATTACGAGCACAATTATATAACTTACCAGAAATTCCTAAAAATCAACAAATTGATAAAGAAATAATTAATAAACGTATTGATAGACTTAAATATCAAGATATGTTAGAAAATCTTAATTTTAATAATAAAAGGAATAATACTAAAAAAACAGAAATAAAAAATTTAACTGTAGAACAAATACGAATTTATAATTCACTTATTAAAACTCGTAAAGAATTATTAAATTCAATTATTTCTAGTTATGATAATGAAATATTGGAATTAACTAAACTTTATATTGCTACAACCCAATTAACAGATGCATTAATAGATATCAAAGATGCAACTCATCGTTATATGTTCTGGCTTGCAAATACTGACCCTATAAATCTTAACTACCCTATTATAATAATTAAAGATTTAACTCGTTTAATATCATTAGATACTTTATCTCAACTTAGCAATGCAATTAAAATTATGTTATCTAATAAAGATAGTCTATTATATTTACTTATTGCAATTAGTATTGTTATTTTTAAAATTAACACTCATAATCATTATAATAATTTTCTTTTACGTGCTAGTGCATGTATTGGTAAAGTAACTAAAGATAGATTTGCATTAACTATACAAACTGTATTTTGGTCTATTCTTATAGCACTTCCGTTGCCTATTTTATGGTTAGCTATTGGTTATGGACTACAAAGTGCATGGCAATTCCCTATAGCAAGTGCTATTGGATTTGGAATAAGATCAACAATTTTAGTTTTATGGATTTTTATGATTAGTGCAACTTTTGCACTACCAAATGGATTATTTATTTCTCATTTTAATTGGTCAGAAAAAAATGTAAAAAAAGCAATGCGTTATTATCAACTATCAATTTTTGTTATAGCGCCATTAATGATGTCTTTAATTACATTCGAATATTATAATGATGGAGAATTTTCCCATAGCTTAGGTAGATTATGTTTCTTATTACTTTGTATTTCATTAAGTTTAATTACACATAATCTTAAACGTGTAAAAGTACCACTTTATTTAGATCGACACGGTTCTAATTATAATATAATTAGTAATATACTATGGCTATTGTTAATAATAGCACCAATATTTTCTGCAGTAGCAGCATTATTAGGTTATTTTTCAACATCACAAGAATTGTTAGCCAGATTAGAAACATCTGTTGCAATATGGTTTTTTTTGCTTATTATTTATTATATAATTCGTCGATGGATGTATATTCAGCGACGTAAAATTGCTTTTGAAAGAGCAAAACAACGACGTGCTGATATTTTAGCTCAACGAGCAAAAGATGAATATGATAATAATAGTAGTAGTGAAGGTTTAATTGATATTGAAGAAAGTATAATTGATTTAGATGCAATTAGTGCGCAATCTTTAGGTTTAGTGCGCTCTATTCTAACAATGATAGCATTAGTTTCATTAATTATAATTTGGTCTGAATTACATTCAGCATTTTCTTTTTTAGAAAATATTAGACTTTGGAATGTTACTACTACAGTAAATGGAGTAGATACCATTCAACCTATTACTCTTAGTTCACTATTTATTAATATTCTTATTATTATAATTACAACACAGTTAATTAGAAATTTACCTGCATTATTAGAATTAGCTTTATTGCAACATCTTAATTTAACTCCTGGCACAGGTTATGCAATTACTACTTTAACTAAATATACTATTGCTCTTATTGGTAGCTTAGTTGGATTTTCCATGTTTGGTATTGAGTGGTCAAAAATACAATGGTTGATTGCTGCAATGGGGGTAGGATTAGGTTTTGGATTACAGGAAATATTTGCAAATATTATTTCTGGATTAATGATATTATTTGAAAAACCAATTCGTATTGGTGATACTGTAACTATTCGTGATTTAACTGGAAGTATTACTAAAATTAATATTAGAGCAACAACTTTAACAGATTGGGATCGAAAAGAAATTATTGTTCCTAATAAAGCATTTATTACCGAGCAATTTATTAATTGGTCATTATCTGATACAATTACACGAATTGTTTTAACTATTCCAGCTCCAGCCGATATAGATAGTTCTAAAATTAGTAAAATATTAATAAACTCTGCTAAAAAAACATCAAAAATTTTAACTAATCCGGCACCTGAAGTATATTTAGTTGATTTACAACAAGGTATGCAAATATTTGAATTACGTATATATGCAGCAGAAATGGGGCATAGAATGCCTGCATGTCATGAAGTACATCAAAATATATTAACTAGTTTTATGAAATATGGAATTAAATTACCATTTCCTACATTTCAAGCACAAATTGATATAATTAATAATAATTTATTAAAAATATAATCTAAAATACATTTAATTTAAATATATAATAAAATCTAAAAAAATATACATTATAATTATTATATAATATAGTTAATTTTAATAATAGAAATTAATGAATTTAATTAAAATTTATTAAATAATTAATATTAATTTAATAATAATTGTATATATTAAAAAAATTAAAAATTTTTATATAAAATACTATATTAAAATATTTTTAATAAAAAGAATGAGTACCACGTTTATGTTCTGTTAAATCTTTAACTCCTTTTAACTCATCTGGAAACATATTTAATAATTGTTTTTCAATATTATTTTTTAATGTGAAATTAATCATAGAGCAACCATTACATCCACCACTAAATTGCAGTATTGCATATTTGTCATTAGTAATTTCTATTAATGTAACTAATCCTCCATGATTAGATAATTGTGGATTAATTTTTGATTGAATAACATATTTAATTCGTTCAATTAATGGAGAATTATTTGAATTTTTTTGTATTTTAATATTAGGTGCTTTTAAAATTAATTGAGATTCTAAATTATCTTTTATAAAATCTATTTTAGCATCCTTTAAAAAAGGTGCACTAGTTTTATCAATATAGACTGAAAATTTTTTAAATTTAATCTCAATATCAATATTTTCAATTGTATCAATAGAACAATAAGAAACGCCGCATTCTGCATAAGTTGTACCAGGATTAATAACAAATATACGAATTTGTGTACCTATATCTTGATTTAATAATAATTTAGTAAAATGAATTTGCGCTGCTTTAGTAATATTAATCATAATCAATTCTCAAATTTATAATTTTAATATATCCATTATATATTGCTTAGAATATAAAATAATTTAATATTAATAAATAAATTACTTTAAATTTTTATTAAATAAAATTTATTAAATAATATATTTTTCAATAAAATATATATTAAAATATTATAAAGAAAATATACTAGGTTGAAAAATTTTTTCTACGTCATAAATGTGTTTTTTATCAGTAATAAACATAATAATATGATCATCTTCTTTTATAATATGATAACTATTAGCGATAATTACTTCATTATTACGAATAATTGCTCCAATAATAGTACCTGGAGGCAGTTTTATTTCAGAAATTTTTTTACCAACAACTTTAGATGTATTTTTATTCCCATGAGCAATTACTTCTATTGCTTCAGCAATTCCTTTATGTAAATATGAAACATTTATTATATCAGCTTTATGAATATGTCCTAATAAAGAAGAAATTGTTACTTGTTGTGGAGATATAGCTATATCAATAACTCCACATTCTACAAGATCAATATAAGCAGAACGTTGTATAAGAACTATAACTTTTTTTGCTCCCATTTTTTTAGTAAGCATAGCCGACATAATATTAGCTTCATCATCATTAGTTAATGCAATAAAAACATCTATTTGCTCAATATGTTCTTCAGCTAATAATTCTTGATCTGAAGCATCACCATAAAAAACAATAGTATTATGTAATATTTTAGTTAATTCTATAGCTCTTTTATAATTATGTTCTATTAATTTAACACTATAACATTTTTCTAATTGTTTAGCAAGACCGGCTCCAATATTACCACCACCAACTATCATAATTCGTTTATATGGTTTTTCTAACCGTTGAAGTTCACTCATAACATCGCGAATATATTCGGTAGCTACTACAAAAAAAATTTCATCACCAGATTCAATAATTGTGGACCCTTGTGGTCGTATTGGTTTATCTTGACGAAATATAGCGGCAATTCTAGTATCAATATGAGGTAAATGTTTACGTATATCAGAAATAGAATTTCCTACTAATGAACCTCCATAATAAGCTTTTGCAGCAACAATGCTTACTTTACCACTTGCAAAATTAACTACCTGAAGTGCTCCAGGATATTGAATTAACTTATAGATGTAATCAATTATAAGATGTTCTGGTGAAATAATATAATCAATTGGTATATGATTAGAAGTAAAAAGTTTTTTAGTTTCTTTAAAGTATTCAGATGCACGTATTCTAGCAATTTTATTAGGCATATGAAAAATAGAATAAGCAACTTGACATGCAATCATATTAATTTCATCTGAATTTGTTACAGCAATTAACATATCAGAATCTTCTGCCCCAGCTTCTCTTAAAATTACAGGATATGCACCATGACCATTAATAAATCTTAAATCTAATTTATCTTGTAATTTACGTAAACGTTCATTATTGATATCTACTATAGTAATATCATTATTTTTATAAATTAAATTTTCTGCAAGTGTTACACCAACTTGTCCTGCACCTAATATAATAATTTTCATTATCTTTTATCTCACTGCTAAGTTGAGTATTAATTCAAAATAGTAGTGTTATTTTTTATTAAGGAAGCATAAAAAAAACCATCTCCACCATATTTAGAGGGCAATATTTGTTTATATGATTCTATATTATTAGATAAATAAGCATCTGGATGATTAGAAATAAATTTTTGTATTTGTTCTTTATTTTCATCCGGTAAAATAGAACAAGTAGAATAAACTAAAATTCCATTATTTTTCAAATAAGGCCAGATAGACTCTAAAATTTCATATTGTAATTTTATTAATTTAATAATATCTTTTGGTTTTCTTAACCATTTTATATCTGGATGTCTACGAATAATACCTGTAGATGAACAAGGTACATCGAGTAATATGCGATCAAAGTTTTTATTTAATATCCACTCATGTGGTTTACGTCCATCACCAACAATAATTTTAGCATATAATTTTAATCTATTAAGATTATCTTGAATATATTTTATTCGTATTTTATTAATATCTACTGCTAAAACATTGGCTTTAGGTGCTATTTCTAGTATATAAGTTGTCTTTCCACCCGGAGCTGCACAAAGATCAAGAATATATTCATTATTTTTAGGGGATAATAATTCAACACATTGTTGAGATGATAAATCTTGAATTGTTACCCATCCTTTATTAAATCCTATTAAATTTTTAATTGCACATGGTTTTTTTAATTTAATTGCACATTTACTATATTTAGTTAAATTAGATTCTATACCAGATTGTTGTAATAATATGAAATAATCATAAGTAGAATTATATAATTGATTTACTCTTAACCACATAGGTGGCTTTTGATTATTAGCATAAATAATATCTTTCCATTGAAATGGATATGATTGTTGAATTTTTTTTAATAACCATTTAGGATGCAAATAATTATTTTTATTATGATTTGCTTTTTTACTTAATATTTGTTTTTGCCTTTGAAATTGCCTTAATACACCATTAATTAAATTTTTTAATCGACTTAATTTAAATATAATAGCTCCATTAACTGTTTCTGATAACACAGCATATGGTGGAATATTAGTAAAATAAAGCTGATAAATTCCAACTATGATAAGATTATGTATAATTCGTTTATTTCCTTTTAATGGTTTAATTATTAATTGTTGTATAAACCATTCTAATAAAGGTAACGTTCTAAATATACCAAAACTTAGTTCTTGTAAAAGTGATTTATCTTTATCAGATATATTTTCTTTCCTTTTTGAAAGCACAGTAGTTAATGATTGTTTTTTATCGATAACCTGAGAAATCACTTGAGCACAAATACTTCTAAGGTTATATTTTTTATTCATATTAAATAAAATCACCTATTAATTAATAAATATAAACAAAAATTATTTGAATTTTACTATAAAAATGTATTTATAATTCTACCTGGAGTAAATAATTTATAATTAGAATTTAAAAAATCTTTAACTAACATTATTTTTTTTCCAGCTGGTTGTATTGTTAATATATTTAAAATACCTTTTCCAGTTGCTATTTTAATACCTGATTTATCAGCACTTAAAATTGTTCCTGGCAATGATGTACTAATATTAGTAAATTCCGCATTCCATACTTTAATAAGTTTATCATCAATTATAAAATAACTTATTGGCCAAGGATTAAAAGCACGAATATATCGTTCTATTTGTTCAGCAGTATTCTTCCAATTAATTAATGCTTCATCTTTATTTATTTTTTTAGCATAATTAGCAAATATATTATTTTGTTTTTCTGGTCTTATTTTACCTGACATTAGCAAATCAATGGTATGTAAAAGTGCAATAGGACCAATTTTTATCAATTTTTTATACAACATTAAGCTAGTATCATTTAATTCAATTGGGCAACTTATTTTATATAATATATCACCTGTATCCAAACCAATATCCATTTTAATAATTGTAATACCTGTTTCTTTATCACCAGCTAAAATTGAACGTTGAACTGGTGCAGCACCCCTCCAACGAGGTAATAATGAACCATGAATATTTATACAACCAATTGGTATCATATTTAATATAATTTCAGGTATAATTAAACCATATGCAACAACAATCATAATATCAGCATATTTATTTCTAATCCAACATTGACTTTCTATTGTCTTTAATGTCATAGGTTGAAAAATAGGAATATTATATTCTTTAGCTAAAATCTTTACTGGACTTTGTAATATTTTTTTACCTCTTCCAGATGGTTTATCAGATTTAGTTAAAACACCAACAATATGATATTTATATTTATTTTGTAATAATACAGCTAAATGTTGTGCTGCAAAATCAGGTGTTCCTGCAAAAATAACTCGTAAACATTTTGACACATAAAAAACCATATATTATTGTAACATAATGAATATTATTTAATTATTTTAACTTTTAAATACTAATTTTTTATTTTATGTTTAAACGTTGATGTTTTGACATAGAAAGATAATCAATAAATAATTTACCATTAAGATGATCAATTTCATGTTGAATACAAATAGAGAGTAAATCATTTGTTTCTAATTTAAATTCTTTATTATTAATATCTAAAGCTTTAATTTTAATCCATTGAGCACGGTGTACAAATACTAATTGTTTTGGTATAGAAAGGCAACCTTCTTCAATTCCAGTTTGACCAAATGTTTCTAATATAATAGGATTTATAAGTACTAATTTTTTATTTTTTGTTTCTGAAATATCAATAACAATGATTCTTTTATTAATATTAACTTGTATTGCAGCTAAACCAATTCCTTCCTTTTTATACATAGTATCAAACATATCATTAACAATACGTTGTATTTCTATATCAATTTTTTTTACTGGTTTTGAAATTTTTCGTAATCGTTTATCTGGATAAAGTAATATATTTAATATTGACATAAATATTTAAAGTTATATTTAAAAAATTAAAATTATTTAATACTTATTCTAAACATTTTATATTATAATTAAAAGTTTTAATTATAATAAATATAAATATATATAAAAATAATTTTCATATTTAAAATATTATATATTATTTTAATTATAAAAAATTATTAACATAAATAATACTAATATTATTTATATTTTATACCATTATTTATTATTTGCTAGTATATATTTAATTAATAAATTTTAAAAATTTTACTTAATCATAAATAATTGAATCAAATTAAATATTATTAAATAATTTTTAAAAGATATTTTACCTATAAATTTATTTATAATTTATTTTACTCAAATTAACTATATGGATAAAACTTGATAAATAAAATATAAATAACAATAATAATGTAAATTTATTAAATAATCATATTAATAATATATTATAATTTATATTAGTTATTAAAATTTTAGTAAAAATATATCCATAAATATTAAATATAAAATTTCTATAATATTAATAATTTAATAAAATAAATTATTTATTTTTATAATAATTATAAAATAATTAAACAAATATAAAATATTTTAAATAATTTAATAAAAATATTATAAATAAATCTATTTTAAACTTAATAAAAAAATATATATATATTATTTATATTTAATATTTTATCCAACCTTTTTTAATTAAAAAAGAAAACAATATTTGATAATATTTAATTATATATGGTATTAATTTATAACCTATTATATTCCATATTATTTGACTAAATATACAAGATACAATTGAAACTAAAAGTGCACCAATTATGTCTAAAGGCCAATGTATTCTAAGGAAAATTCTTGCCCAAGAAATTAAAAATGCTGGTATAAATAATAAAATACCAATCCATTTTTTTAGCCAAAATAAAAAACTAAATGCAAATGTAAAAGCAATAGTAGCATGATTACTTGGAAATGATGGAGTCATTGCATGAATAAAAAAATGTTGACACATTAATACAAAAGGTCTATCTCTTGGAAAAGTTATACCAATAAAAAAAGAAATAAATAAACTTAAAATAATTGCAATAATAGTTTTACAAATAAAAATTTTTTTAAATAATAAATTTTTCATCCCCCCCCAAAAACAATTACTAATAGTAATTAAAGGAAATATAAAAATTAGTCTTTTAGAAATAAAAGTTACTAATATTAACATATTAGTAGATGTAATTGAGATAGAATTAATAAAGTTAAATAAAATTAAATTAATATTATTTAGCACAATATAATCCTTATGAATATTAATGATTATTATTTATATTAGATAATAAATAATGACACTAAATATGATAAAATAAAGTTTTATTTAATATTATTAGTTTAATAATTAAATATTATTTATTTTTATATAATATATTTATATATGATTAATCATAAATAAAATATTTTTAAATAATTTTATTATTAATATTTAAATAATTTTATTATTAATATTAATTTAATATTAAAATACATATATTTTAAAATTAAACTAAATATTTTATAAAAATATTTTAACTATATTAGTATTATTTAATAATAATAACTATATAAATTATTATTTTAAATATATAAAATATTATTATATATTATATAATAATTATATTTATATTACTTAATATTTATATATTAATAAATAATTAATTTTACTTTTTATATAAAAATAATTTTATTATTTATTTATCACTAATTATTAATATTCAAAATACTAATGATTAATTTATCTAAAATACTTACATATATATCTAATTTTATTTTTTAATAAAATTATTATATTTTTAAATAAATTAATAATAGTAACTTATTTTTTATTTATATAATGTGAATTATTTTTTAATACCAATAAATTAAATATATTTTTTTGATTAATTATATAATAATATAAATAACATACTTAATTTTAATATAAATAAAAGTTATAATTATATAATTTATTTTATAATAATTTTATATATATTATAAATAATAATATTATTATTAATTATATCTTTATTAAAAGATTTTTTATATATGTAAAATAATTTTTATTTATAATAGAATTTTAATATGATTAAATTAATTATTTTAAATAGAAATTATTATTTTATTATATAATATTAATTGTTATAATATAATAATATATAATATTTAGTAGAATGTAATTTATTATTATATAATTAATTAATTAGTATAATTATTATTTTATTATATAATATTAATTGTAATAAATATATGTTTATTTATATTAAAATATCTACCTTTTATATTAATAAAAACTTATATTTTTATAATTTTTAATAAATAAAATTAATTAAAACTTATTAAAATATATTATATTTTATTAAATAATAAATTTTAATAATATTATTTTTATTCACATAAATATTTATATATTAAATATTTAAATATTAATATATTATTATTTTTAAATTAAAAAATAAAATCATATAAATATCAATAATTAATGTAACTACATTGATTAAATAAAAAAATGAAATTTAAAATATATAGATAATTTTTATAAAAATGTTATTTATTAATATTTTATAGCAAATAAATAAATAACTATCAAAAATTTAATATAATATAAAAATATTATAAAATAATATTTAATTTCATTATAATATTCTTAATATTTATTATAATAAATTTATCTTTAGTATTTTTATGTAATTATATTTTTATATACATATTTATAACAATTTAGTTAATTTTTCATATAATTTAAAATATTTAGAAAACATAATAAATAATTTTCTTTATAAAAACTTTTATAAACAAGTAAAAAAATTTTAATAGCTCTTTTATAAAAGTATTTAATTTAACTTAATTAATTAATATTTTTATGATTAATACTAAGACTATAAAATAACAATATAAAAATTTAATAACATTTTAAGATATTATTAAGTTAATTATAGTATATATATTATTACTTATTTATGAAAATTTTAGTTTATAAGAAAATAGTTTTAATTATGTTTATAAAATTTATGCTATATTAATTTATTTCATTTTTTTTGATATAAATGACTAAATAAATAATAAATAATATTAAAATATAGATATTTTATATAAAATTTTTAAAATTATTATTTTATAAGTAAATAAAATGTTTTTAAAATAAAAATTTTATTAAACTAATAAAACATTAATGATAAATATTAAATTAATAATATTATAATTGAAAAATATATTTTATTAATTAATAATTAATAAATTTTACTATTACTTAAATTATATAAAACATATATATTTTAATTAATATTATTTAAATAATTATTATATATTATATAAACAAATAAATATTTTAATATATATTAGAATATTTATTTACTAAATGAAATTGATATGATTAATTTTTTTCAAAAAATAAAATATATCGTTCAAACCATCTCATTAATAAAGTTAAAATACCATTTATACATAAATAAATAATTCCAGCAGCAATAAAAATATTAATATCATAAGTTTGTCCAAAAATTTGTTGACTATAACCCATAATTTCTAATAATGTTATTGTGCTTGCTAATGATGTACTTTTAAAAATAAGAATTACCTCATTTGTATAAGATGAAAATGCACGTTTAAGTGCATAAGGTAATATTATTCGTAATGTTTGTTGTTTTGACATACCTAAAGCATAACAAGATTGCCAGTTATTTTTAGGAATAACTTTTATTGCACCATAAAATAATAAAGTAGAATAAGCAGCACTATTAAGTGCCAATGTAATCATTGAACAAATCCATGGAGTATAATATATCCATAAATTATGATACTCCATTAAAGATGAAAATTGACAAGGGCCATAGTAAATTAAAAAAAATTGAATTAGTAAAGGAGTTCCAGTAAATATCATTATATAAACTTGAATAATAAATGAAAAAAAAGCATTTTTTAATGATAAAATAATAGTTAAAAATATTGCTAAAAAAAAAGCTATTACTAATGAACATAATGTTAATGATAAACTAATAGGTAAAGCTGGTAATAATGAAAAAAGTAAATATATCATTTTTTAACATCAAATTTAAATTTAATTATAAGTATTTCAATATGATATAAAATTAATTTACTTATAAGAGTAATAATTAAATAAATAAATGCCACAATTAAATACCAAGTAAATGGTTCATTAGTTCTATTAATAATGCTTTTAGTTTGTAACATTAAATCATTAATACTAATTGTAGAAACTAAAGCAGTATCTTTTAATAAAACTAACCATTGATTACTTAATCCAGGTAATGCATGACTTAACATTTGAGGCATAATTAATCTTAAAAAAATAACATTTTGATTAAGATCTAATGCATAACCTGATTCCCATTGACCAATTGGTATTGCTTTTAAAGCCCCCTTTAAAATTTGCACTCCATATGCAGCATAAAGTAATGATAATGATAAAATGCCACAAAATAAAGGAATAAAATCAAATTCATTATTTTTAGGAAAAAACCATTCAGAATCAATTTGCAAAGTTTTTTGCCAAAAAATAAAATTAATATGAATTCCATCACTTAACAACATAATAAATTTTAATGTACCATAATAAGTAAATAAAATAACTAATAATTCTGGTAATCCACGAATTAAGGCCATTAAACAAGAACTAATTAAAGCTATAGGTTTCCATAATATAGATTCCCATATAGTAAATAATATAGACAATAATAAACCTAAAATTAAAGAACTACCAGCTAATATTAATGTTAAACTAGTTGAATTTATTAAAAATAATAAATTATTTATCATAATAATTAGTTATTTTATAACCATTTTTTATAGATAGCATCATAGCTACCATCTTGCTTTATTTGAATTAGTGCTTTGTTTAATTTATCTAACAATATTTTATTTCCTTTACGTACAGCAATACCGAGTCCAATACCAAAATAATTTAAATCAGTTATTTTTTCATTTATAGAAATAAGATTTTTATTACCTTTTGTTTTTAACAATTTTGTTATAACAGCAGAATCACCAAACATAGCATCTATGCGACCATTTTGTAAATCAAGAATTGCTAATTGATAATTATCATATGGTACGACTTTCATTTCTTTATGTTGTTGTATAATATATTTTTGATGAGTAGTACCATTTTGTACACCAATTTTTTTTCCTTCTAATAACGATATTTTATTGATTTTCTTTTTTGATACAATAAACATTGTTGAGTTTTTATAATAAATATCAGTAAAATCAACTTGTTTTTGTCTATCTGGAGTAATATCAATTCCAGATACTAATGCATCAAAACGGTGCATTTTTAAACTAATAATTAAACTATCAAAAGATTGGTGAGTAAATGTACAATTAACATTAATCTTACTACATATAATATTTACAATATCAATATCAAAACCAATAATATTATTATTATCATCAATTGATTCAAATGGAGCATAAGTAGCATCGGTAGCAAAACGTATTGTAAAATTTGGTAATGCAAAAATTAATAAAGAAGGCATATATAACATAATAGTGAATAATATTTTTTTTATGTTAATATTGTTATTTAGATAAATGAGATATATAATTTTTTAATCCTTTAGTTTGTGGTGTAATAAAGTGATTAATATTACCTTGTTCTATTATTGAACCTTTTTCCATATAAATAATTTTGCTAGCTATTTTACGAATAAAATCAATTTCATGAGTAACAATTAACTGAGTAATACCAATTTTTGATAATTCTTTTATAATATTAAATACTTGAATTGTAATTTCAGGATCTAAGGCTGATGTTGGTTCATCAAATAACAATACTTCAGGTTCCATCATTAATGCTCGAGCAATAGCTACTCGTTGTTGTTGACCACCAGAAAGATGTAATGGAAAATTATTAGCATATTCAGTTAATCGTAATCTATTTAATAAATTTATTGCTTTTTCTTTGACTACTGTTTTAGTTAATCCTAAAACTAAATAAGGTGCTTTAATTAAATTTTCCATTACAGTTAAATGTGGCCATAAATGATATTGTTGAAACACCATACCTACTTTTTTTCTTATAATACGAATTATATGTTTTTTAGGTTTATTAGATAAATTAAAATGATATCCAACTATATCTAATTTACCAGATTGAGGAATATGTAATAAATTAAATACTCGTAATAATGAACTTTTTCCTGCTCCACTTGGTCCAAGTAATATTACAATTTCACCAGTTTCACAAGTTAAATTAATGTTATGCAAAGACTGTTCTTTACCATAAAAACAATTAATTTGACTTAATTTAATACTCATATTAAAATCTAAATAAATAAAAACATGAATTATATAATATAACCTTAATATAATTACTATGCAATAAATTATTATTAAATAAAATAATAATAATTTTATAATTAATTAATATATTATATTAAATAAGTAAATCATTTTTTATTAAAAGATACTTATTTATAAAATAATTAATTCAATTATTTTAATTTATTAAATATTATTATAAATATATTTAAATATATTTATAATAATATTTAATAAATTTTATATTATTTATTTATATTTAAATTATAATAAATTAAATACTAATTTATTATTATATATACTTTAAATGTAAAATTTAAAATTAATTTAAATAATAATATTATTTAATAATCAATATTTATATTAATTAAAATTATATTAAATAAAAATAATTATATTAAAATTAAAAAATATTAATTATAGATATTAATTCATTATATTAAAAATAATCAACTTACTTATTTTTATAATATACAAAAAATATTAATTTTTTAATAATTAATGAATAAATTATGATAATAATTTATAATTTTTATTAAAAATAATCAATATTTATTTAATATTTTATTTAATTAAAAAATATAATATTATTATCTATTAAAATATTAATTTATATCAATTTTTATAAAATGTATATTATTAATATAAATAATTATTTTATTGTTAATATTTACATTAAAATACTAACATAAATATTAATATATATAATTATATAAAAATTAAGCTTAACATATTATATGTATAATAATATTAATTATTTTTATTTTATAGCATTTATAATTAAAAAATCATAATTAATGTTTATTATATTTTATTATTTTATATTTATAATTTATTCAAATAAATTCAAATGCATCTCCATAAATATGTTCAGGATTAATTCCTCTTTCATTACAAAATCGTTCTCTTGCAATTTTAGCCATTTCAAAACGCCCAGAAATATAAATTTCATATTCTATAAGAGAACTAAAATCATCTAATACAACATTTAAAACTTTACCTATCCTTCCGCTCCAATCTAATTTTGGTTCTTCAAGAACAGGAATTATTTTTAAATTATTAAATTTTTCTGAAAGTAATTGTAATTCATCTAAATTATATAATTGTTCAATTATTCTTCCACCCCAATAAAAACTAATATCTCTATTAGAATTTTCTTCTAATGCAGCATATAAAATAGATCTAGTATAAGAAAAACCTGTTCCACCAGCAATGATAATTATTGGTTTTTTACTATTTTCACGAAACCAAGCTTTACCATAAGGAATATCAATATTAATATTATTTTTCGCAATAATATGTTTAATTATCAATGAAGCATAAAAATTGAACTTTGATGCATCAATATGAAGCTCAATAATTTCTTTTTCTGAAGGAATAGAAGCTAAAGAAAATGGACGATTATTTAGCTTATACATAATAATCATTAAATATTGTCCTGCACGAAAAGAAAATTTACCTTGTGGTGATAGATAAACTCGATAAATATTATTAGTAATAAATTCAATTGAAACTACATTAGAACTTATTATCATTATCTATATCCTATTATAATTCTATATATTATAATTCATATTAAATTTTATTTATTAATTTTTATTTTATATTAATTAAATAATTTTTATTATATTGATATATTAATAAATAATATTTTATATTAAATTTATATCATATGATAAATGTATTATAATTATAATATATAAATAAAAAATTAATAATTATTATTATTATTTTAAATTCAATAGTTAATATATTATTTAAAGTAGTATGTAAGGTAATAAATTATTATAGATATAATATATCAATTAAATTATATATTATATTGTTATATTAAATAATATATATAATATTTACATAATAATTCAGAAAATATATATTTAAAAAATAATTATATCATTATACTATAATTATAAATGTAATTTAATTAAATCCTTTAAGAATATTAAAAATTACTATTATAATATTTAATGATATTTTAATTATAACAAATATATTTAAATTTACTATTTATTATTTAAATATTAATTAAGTAATATTTATAATAATAATATTTTAATAAAAATTAACATATAGGTTTCAAATTTAAATATAATACTATATAAATTTTTATTAGTTTTTAATAAAATTATTTTATAAAATTTATATAAAATAAAAACTAATAAAAATATAATAATATTTATTAATTATTTATAATATTTTAAGATACTGTTATTTAATTAATATATATTTTATTAAAATTATATTAATTAAATAACAATTTATTAATATAATGAATATATTAATTTAATATAAAATTATAAATATTATTATAAATAATAATAATATTTAATAATTATTATAAATTTTAATTTATATAATTTAAATTAAATATTAAACAATAATATTCTAATTTATTATTACTATTTCATATTAAAATAAAATTTAATAATTTACTAATTAATTTTCGTATATTTAGCATTATTAATAATTAATATATATAAATAATTAAAATGTTATTTATCATTAATTTAATATTTATTAAAAAAACTATTTTGACAATAAGTAAATATAAATATGTTTATTTTAATTTTATTTGTTTAAATTATAATGTTAATAAATTAATTTTTTTTATAAAAATTAATTTATTAACTATTTAATTACCAATTATATATTATGTATATAAATATATTATTAAATTATTAATATATTAATTTTAGTTAAAATATTATAATAAAAATAAATTTATATTATAAATATTATAACTTTATATAAATTTTAATATATAATATTAATATATTATTAATTTTAAATTTGATATAAATTATCTTTATTTTTAATAAATAAAATTAAATTATTTCATTAAAATTAATTAAATTTATTTATGAAATATTTTAATGCTTATTAATTAATTTATTTATAGTATTTTATATAAATATTATTTTATAATAAATTAAATTTTTAGAATAATTAAATTAATTTTTTAAATCAAATAATATTTATATAAAATACTATAAATAAATTAATTATTCATGAAATTTTAATTAAAATTACATATATAAATATTTATTTTAAATATATTTTATTATTTTTTATTATTAAATTGATATTAAATATAATATTTAACTTGTTAATAATTTTATATAAAATTTAATATATTATAAATATAAAATATATTTAAATTTACATATAAAATATTACTTTAATTATTTTAATATTTATATTTACTTTTAATTTTATATTAACAATTATTCTCTCCAAAAGGCTGGTGTAAAAAGAACAAGCAAAGTAAATACTTCTAATCTACCAAATAACATAGTAACTATTAAGATCCATTTTCCAAATGTAGTTAATGTACTAAAATTCTCAGTAACTGATCCTAATCCTAATCCTAAATTATTTAATGATGATGCAATTGATATAAAAGCAGAAAATTCATCTACTCCAGTTGAAATTAATAATAATAAACTAATAATAAAAACTAATGCATAAGCAGAAAAAAATCCCCAAACAGACTCAATTATACGTCCGGATAATACTCTAGAATTTAATTTAATTGTATAAATAGCATTTGGGTGTACTAATCGTTTTAATTCTCGTAAACCTTGTAAATATAATAACAAAATACGAATAACTTTTAATCCACCACCTGTTGAACCAGTGCAACCGCCAACAAAAGAAGAAAATAATAATAATATTGGCAAAAAAATTGGCCATTTAGACAATCCATCAGCACTAAATCCTGCTGTTGTTGTCATAGAAATAACTTGAAAAAAAACTTGATTTAATATTTGTAATAATGAGTCATAAACTGAATAACACCAAAGTATTAAAGTACAAATAAATATTAATACTAATTGAAAAATAATAAATACTTTAAATTCAGGATCATACCAGTAAATTATTAAATTATGACCAGATAAAAAATAAAAGTGAAGATTAAAATTACAGCTAGAAATAAGTAAAAAAATAGCAATAATAATATTAATAGTAGAATTATTAAAATAACCGATACTTTTATCATGAGTAGAAAACCCACCAATAGAAACAGTAGAAAAGCTATGTGATATTGCATCAAAAATATCCATACCAGCAAACCATAATGTTATTGCACATACTATTGTGAGTAAAATATATATTAACCAAAGAATTTTTGCGGTTTCTGAAATTCTTGGTCTCATTTTATTGTCTTTAAGTGGGCCAGGTATTTCTGCTCTATAAAGTTGAATTCCACCTATACCTAATAAAGGTAATATAGCTACCGCTAAAACAATTATACCCATTCCACCTAACCATTGTAACATTTGTCTATAAAAAAGTATTGCTTTAGGAAAATAATCTAATCTTATTAATGTAGTCGCACCAGTTGTTGTTAATCCAGAAAAAGATTCAAAACAAGCATCTGTCACTGACAAATGAAGTTGATGAGAAAAAATAAAAGGTAATGCACCAATGCTTCCTAATACAATCCAAAAAAGA
Organism: Arsenophonus endosymbiont of Ceratovacuna japonica; assembly: GCA_024349725.1. Classification (GTDB taxonomy): domain Bacteria; phylum Pseudomonadota; class Gammaproteobacteria; order Enterobacterales; family Enterobacteriaceae; genus Arsenophonus. The sequence continues at coordinate 180,663 of AP026064.1, read as the reverse complement.
GCGACTATTAAAAAACCTTCTTTAGATTTTAAATCATGTTTATTATTCCTATTAGGAATCCAAAATAATAAACCAATAATTAATGATATAATAAAAGTTTTAATAAAAGCATATTCTGTCCCATCTAGATAAATTAATGATATTATAACTGGAATAATCATCATAACAGAAAATAAGATAACAAGTAGACCTATAATTTTACTTATTACTCGAAAATGCATAATTGATTCCTTATTAATCTATCATAAATATAAATGTTTATAGATTAAATTTAATGCACCTTTATTTAAATTGAATAATTTATTAGTAACTTTATTTATCTTAATAAAGATAAAATTTTTTTTAAATATTAAATATTATTATAATATACTTTAATTTAAAATTAAAATAATTCTATTTATATATATATAAATAATAAAAAATCATTGACGACTTTAATCTATATAAGCATAATATTATATATTTTATAAATTAGAAATTTTTATAAAATGGCTACGTAGCTCAGTTGGTTAGAGCACAGCACTCATAATGCTGGAGTCACAGGTTCAATTCCTGTCGTAGCCACAAAAAATAATAAGCGGGAGTGGCGAAATTGGTAGACGCACCAGATTTAGGTTCTGACGCCAAAAGGTATGCGAGTTCAAATCTCGCCTCCCGTATCATTTTGTAAAAAAATATTTATATTTTATAATTGGGGTATTGCCAAGTGGTTAAGGCACCAGGTTTTGATCCTGGTATTCCCAGGTTCGAATCCTGGTACCCCAGCATTCAAAAAAATACAATAAAATAAAAATTATTTTAATATATATAATATATAAACTAAATATTAATAATATTTATATATATTTTACAATTATATTAATTAAATTATTATTATTAATATTAATATTATACAAAATTAAAAAAATATTAACTAAAAATATAACAATAACAATATATTATTGAATTAAAATAAAAATTCTATTTTATATATTAATGTAATCAATATATAATTTTTATAATTTAATATTTATTGTTTATTTATTAAAGTTTTTTATATTTTAAAAATTAATAATTATATTTTTACGTTAATAATATTTATATATATAAAAATAATTATAAAATTATTATTTTTAATTATTTAATTATTATTATATAGTAAAATTAATATAAAAAATACACTTATATAAAATTTTAAAATTTTATATTTACTAGTGAAAAAATAAGTATAAAAAGAATTATAAATAAAATAATATTATATATAATTTATGCAAGGGAGATTTATTTATCCTATTATAAATATTTTGTAATTAAATTACTTAATTATTTCTTTTAATAATTTTTCAGCAACAAAACTGGTACATTAGTGGATTTAATTTTAAGTGCTGTACTTGTTGTTGGATTTCGACCAATGCAATCTACACGATAATTAGTCTTAAAAATACCAAAACCAACAAATTTAACTATATCATCATTTATTAATTTTTTTATAATACATTTAATAATTATATTTAATGCATTTTAGATTGAGTTTTAGTTATATTTTCTTTTTGTGCAACAAGTCTAATAATATAACTTTTATTTATAATTTTATTCATAAATTGTTCTTATAATAGTGTATTTAACTAATTTATATAATATATAAATTAGTTAAATATATAAAATTTATTAGCTTTAATATATAATTAAAATGTACTTATTTTATTTTTACTATAAAATACAATACAAATAGAATATAAAAACGTTTTTTAAGTAAAATAAATAGGAATTTTATAATCTTAATATTAATATTATAAATATTGATTTTATGAAAGAATAATTTAATTTTTGTAATTATATGTCTATATTATATTTACGAATTAAATATAAATAATAAATTTAATATTATTATAATTTAAAAGAAATAAATTACTTTATTTAAATAAAAATTTACTATAAATATTAAAATTAATTTTATATACATTGTATTAATTTACTATAAAATAATTTTTGATAATTATTACTAATTAATTAATAATTTAATTTTACTAAAAAATAATAAGTGACTATCAAATTAAATATAAAACAATAAAATAATATATTAAGTTAAAAAAATTATTTTTTTATAAAATAAATAATAATTAAAATTATACAAATAAGATATAAAATAAAATAATATATAATATTTAATTTTCATTAAAAATAAATTGATATATTTTAATATTAAATTTTTATATATTTATAATTGCATATATAAATTTATTTTAACATTAATATATTCCACATATTTTAATTTTAATTAATTAAAATAATTTTTATTTATTTAATTTAAATAAAATAATAATTATATTAAAATATTTAATAAAGTTAAAGATTGTAAGATAATAAAAATAAATAATTAATAATTATAAATTATAAATTATAAATTATAAATTATAAAAAATTATATTTATTTTAATAAAAATATATATATTATATTGTAATAATATATAATTACACATAATAATTAAACTTAATTTATTTTAAATACATAAAATCTTAAATATTATTTTATTATATAAATATACATATATTTTATTATTATATTTTTATTTATTTATAATATTTATAATATTTAAATTTAATTTAAATTATTTTATATTAATAATTATAATATATAGATACAATATAATTATTTTATTATAATTATATTATAATTAATTTATAGTAATATATTTTATATTAAACTTCAGTTGATAAATCTTAACAAGTTATTTAAATATTCATTTTATATAAAAATATTATATATCTTTTTTATTTTATATATTTCAATATGTTAAATAAATAATCCAGTATAAAAACAATTCAAGATAACAATAAATAAAACTAAATATTTCATTAATAAAAAAATTATATATTTTAAGATTTGTGCAATAAATATAAACTATTATCTTAATTTTTTAAAAAAAAAATTAAAATTAATAATTTTTATTTTTAATTTTATATATTAAATAATATTAATTTTTTTATTTATTAATATTGATATATTTTACAAGAATATATATTAATTAAATATTAATTTAAATTTTACTTTAATCTTCTTAATTTAAATATTTATACCATTTTATCAATAATAAAATTTAAATTTAATACTTAAATATATCAATTTAATTTAAATTAATATTATTATTAAATATTTATAATAAATAGAAAATAACAATAAAATTTTTTAATTTTTATTAAAAATAGAAAAAATTATAATATAATTAATAATATTATTATAATTATAATAAAATAATAATTAATAAAATCAATAATATTAATTAAAATATATATAATAATTAATATAATTTAAAATTATATAATTTTTATAAAAAATTATAAACTATAATAAATATTATTATTAATTATATAAATCATTATTAAAATAATTATAAAAAATTATAAAATGTATATTTATGATATTTATTTTATAAATAAAATATTATTATATATTAAATTAAAACAATAAATCTTATTTATTAAATAAATTATTTAATTAATAATTTATTAATATTTTATTTTATTTATATTTAATAATATATATTATTTTTAATAAATATTTTATAATTATTTTTTTAAAATATAAACTTTACTAAACATAAAATAATAATACTTTAAATTATTATATAATATATTATTATTTTATCTAAATATAAATTTATCATAATTATTAAATTTTTTAATAAATAAAAATATAAATTTTTTGTTAAATCTTTAATATAAAATTCGTAAATAATTAATAAATAATAAAAAATTAAATTAAAATTATAAATAATATATTAAATCTTATTACAAATTAATTTTATATTAATAATTTTACTATATAAATAGTAATTAACGTTTAGAATATTGTGGGCTACGACGTGCTTTACGTAAACCTACTTTTTTGCGCTCAACAGAACGTGCATCACGTGTAACAAATCCTGCTTTACGTAATTTAAAACGTAATATTATATCATATTTTATTAAAGCACGTGTAATACCATGACGAATTGCGCCTGCTTGACCAGAAATACCACCACCTTTAACGGTAATATATAAATCTAATTTTTCTAACATATCAACTAACTCTAATGGTTGTCGAATAATCATTCTAGATGTTTCACGGCTAAAATATTCAACTAAACTACGTTTATTAATAACAATATTACCATTGCCATTTTTAATAAATACGCGCGCAGAAGAACTTTTACGACGACCGGTACCATAATATTGATTTTCAACCATAACTTTTGACTCCAAATTAAATATTAAGAATTTTTGGTTGCTGTGCTTTATGATTGTGATAATTACCAGTATAAACTTTCATTTTACGATACATAGAACGGCCAAGAGGTCCTTTTGGTAACATACCTTTTACTGCAATTTCAATAATACGATTAGGATGACTAGTTATCATTTCTTTAAAGCTCTCTTTTTTAATGCCACCAACATAACCACTATGTCTATAGTAAATTTTATTTTTATATTTATTACCAGTAACAATAACTTTTTCTGCATTAATAATAATAATATAATCACCAGTATCAACATACGGTGTATATTCTATTTTATGCTTACCACGTAAATAATTAGCAATTTTAGTAGCAACCCGACCTAATTTTTGCCCTTCTGCATCAATAATATACCAATAACGTTTTATAGATTCTGATTTAGATATAAAAGTTTTCATTTAAACTTATCCATATATAAATTATATATTAATATAATAATTATAATTAATAAATTTTATAATATAATTATTTATTTAATTATAAATAAAAATTTATATTGTAAATATATAAAAATAAAATTTATTTAATAATTAAAAAAATATATTATTAACAATAATGATTAATTTATTAATTTTATAATTTAATATTTTAATTATATATTATATTATTTAACAAATTATATTATATTAAATTTATAAAAATAATAATATATTATATAATTTTTAAATTATTTTATTAATAATTATATAAAAAAATAATTATAATTTATAAATAAATAAATAATTTTATAAATTTTACTTAAAATATAAAAATATTAATATAAAAAAATAATTATACTATAATTTTATTTTAAATAAAATATTATTTAAATCATAATAAATTATAATTTATATAATAAAAAATTTTTATAAATTTACATATAATATATTAATATAAAAATATTTTAACTATAATTTAACTAAATTAATAAATAAAAAATAATAAATTTATTACAAAAATTAATATTATATTTTTATTTAATTTTAAGTTTTATTTTTTCTAAAAAATTATTTTTTATATTTATAAATATTTATATAATAAAATATAAAATTGTTATATTTTTTTTATTAATAAATAAAAAATTATTATTAAATTTTATTTAAAATAATTTATTAAATAATTATTAAAATAAAAATTATAAATATAATATTTTTACAAATTTTATTTAACTAGACTTATTTAACTTAGAAGTGTAAGTTAAAATAAAGTCTTAATTTTTATTAAATAAATTTCAAATATGAGGCAATATAATTAATGAAGCGGGCAGTTATAACTGGTATTGGTATTATATCTAGCATAGGTAATAACCAGAAAGAAGTATTAGATTCTCTTAAAAAATGTCGTTCTGGCATTAGATTTTCAGATGAATTTGAAAAAATAGGTTTACGAAGTCGTGTATGGGGTAATATTCAGCTTACAGAAGATTATATTAAACAAAAAATTAATCGTAAAATTCTTCGCTTTATGAGTGATTGTTCTATTTATGCTTATTTGGCTATGAAGGAAGCTATTAATGATGCTAAATTAACACCACAATATATATCAAATATTCGTACTGGATTAGTCGTTGGTTCTGGTGGAGGGTCTCCTAGAAATCAAGTAGCTGGATCTGATGGTATGCGAGCTAAAGGATTACGTGGTGTCAGCCCTTATATGGTAACTAAAGCTATGGCATCAGGTATTTCTGCTTGTTTAGCTACGCCATTTAAAATTAAAGGAGTAAATTATTCTATTAGTTCTGCTTGTTCTACTTCTGCTCATTGTATTGGACATGCAGTTGAATTAATTCAATTAGGAAAGCAAGATATTATATTCGCTGGAGGAGGTGAAGAATTAAGTTGGGAATTAACTTGTGAATTTGATGCAATGGGTGCATTATCTACTAAATATAATATAACTCCAGAAAAAGCTTCACGGACTTATGATAAAGATAGAGATGGTTTTGTAATTTCTTCTGGTGGTGGTATTGTTGTAGTAGAAGAATTAGAACATGCTTTAGCTCGCGGTGAATATGTTTATGCTGAAATTATTGGTTATGGTGCTAGTTCAGATGGTTATGATATGGTTTTACCTTCAGGTGAAGGTGCGGTACGGTGTATGAAAATGGCATTATCAAATTGCAAATATGTTGATTATATTAATACTCATGGAACTTCAACACCAGTTGGTGATATAAAAGAATTAGAAGCTATTTCTGAAGTATTTGGAAGTAATATTCCAGCTATTTCTGCAACTAAATCAATGACAGGACATTCACTAGGAGCATCTGGAGTACACGAAGTTATATATAGTTTATTAATGTTAAAATATGGATTTATTGCTCCAAGCATTAATATTAATAATTTAGATGAAAAAGCACAATCAATGAATATTATTACTAAACCTATAAAGAAAAAATTAAATACAGTAATGTCAAATAGTTTTGGATTTGGTGGAACTAATGCTTCATTAATAATGAGTAAATATAGTTCATAATAAGTTTATTATAAAATTATATTTTAAATTAAAAATACATAAATATTTTATTACTTTTACTTAAAATTAATTATTTTTAAATTATTATTATTTTAATGTTAAATATATTATAATATTTAATTAATTAATTATTTTATATTTTTATTTAAAAATTTGTAATAAAAATAATTATTAATATTAAAATTTTATTTTAAACATATTAAATAATATAAAAATATTAAAATTAAAATAACATATTTTATTTTAAAAAAGAATAATTATTAAATTATCATAATATATATAAATTTATAAATACATAAATAAATATTATATATTATTTATTTGAAATAATATATAATATATTTTATTACTTGCAAATAAATATTTTATCATTATTATTAAATATAATTTTTTATTTTATTTATTATATATTTATTATAATTAATAAAAATAAATACTTTTAATTATTAAAAAATTAATAATTAAATTATATTAAATATTTAAAGGATGAATATATTCTATTAATACTAAAGAAAATAATTATAAAATATTAACTAAATATGCATTATGTATTGAGTATAATGGTTACAATTATTATGGTTGGCAACGTCAATTAAATGTTAAAAGTATTCAATATTGCTTAGAATTAGCTTTAAAAAAAATCGCCAATAGACACATACAAATTCATTGTGCTGGACGTACAGATACAGGAGTTCATTCTACAGGTCAAGTAATTCATTTCGAAACATCTGTTATACGTAAAAATTCAGCTTGGACAATAGGTGTTAATAGTTATTTACCATCAGATATTGCAATTCGTTGGTGTACAGTAGTTACAAATGATTTTCATGCAAGATTTAGTGCTATAGCTAGAAAATATCGGTATATTATTTTTAATAATCGTTATAGACCAGCTATATTAACTAATAATGTTACTCACTATTATAAACCATTAAATTCTAAAACAATGAATATTGCTGCTCAATTATTAATTGGAGAGAAAGATTTTACTTCTTTTAGATCTATTAATTGTCAATCTAAATCACCTTGGCGTGATATAAAATATATATATGTAAAACGTTATGGTGATTACATTTTAATTGATATTAAAGCCAATTCTTTTCTTTATCATATGGTACGTAATATTATTGGTAGTTTATTAGAAGTAGGATGTGGTAATAAAAATATTAATTGGATATCAGAGATTTTAGAAGCAAAAGATAGACAAAAATCATATTCAACAGCAAAAGCAGATGGTCTTTATTTAATTAAAGTATATTATCCAAAAATATATAAATTACCAAAAAATACTATAAAACCATTTATCTTGCCAATATAAAATATTTTAAATTTTTATTTAAATATAATTAAAAATAATAATAATTTAATTAAATATAAAATTTATCTATATATTATTTTATATTTATGATATTTATGATATATATCAATTATTATTTTATTTTTTTTAATAAAATTATTAATTATTTATTTAATATTTTTAATATAAAAGTTATAATAATTTATAAAATAAATACAATATTTTTTTATAATATAAAATAATAATTATTTAATTAAAATTATATATACAAAAATATTTATATTATATAGATATAATATTTATTTTTAAAATAAAATATATATTTTATTATTTACAATTAATTATGTTTAATTTAAATAATAATTTTTATAAAATAATTATTATTAATTAATAATAATTATATTAATTTTATTTTTAACTATTATTAATATTTAATAATATTATTCATAATTAATATTTTAAAATTTAATCATTATCAATAATTAAAATAATATTTATAAATTAATTTATTTATTAATGTAAAATTTATATAATAATATAATTTTATATAAAAGGTTTATTAATGAGTTGGATTGAAAAGATTCTTAATAAGAGTAATATTACTCAAAATCGCAAAACAAGTATCCCTGAAGGTATTTGGACAAAATGTGATAGTTGTGAACAAGTACTTTATCGTGCTGAATTAGAAAATAATTTAAATGTATGTCCAAAATGCGATCATCATATGTGTATTTCTGCACGACATCGTATAGCATCTTTTATTGATAAAGGACTTTCTATTGAATTAGGTAAAGAATTAGAACCAAAAGATATTTTAAAATTTCGTGATTTAAAAAAATATAAAGATCGAATTTTATCCTCACAAAAAATAACACATGAAAAAGATGCATTAATAGTAATAAAAGGCACACTTAAAAATATGCCTGTAATTGTTGCAGCTTTTGAATTTTCTTTTATGGGAGGATCAATGGCTTCTGTTGTTGGTGCACGTTTTGTATGCGCAGTTAAACAATCTTTAGAAGATTTTTGTCCATTAATTTGTTTTTCTTCTAGTGGAGGGGCTCGTATGCAAGAAGCATTAATATCTTTAATGCAAATGGCAAAAACAAGTGCAGCTCTAGCTAAAATGAAAGATAAAGGAATACCTTATATTTCAGTTCTTACAAATCCAACTATGGGTGGTGTATCAGCTAGTTTAGCTATGCTAGGGGATATTAATATTGCTGAACCTAAAGCATTAATTGGTTTTGCTGGTCCACGTGTTATTGAACAAACTATACATGAAAAATTACCAATAGGTTTTCAACGTAGTGAATTTCTCATCGAAAAAGGGGCTATTGATATGATTATTAGTAGATTTAAAATGAGGGATAAATTAGCTGAAATATTATCTATATTAACTAATCAAACTATAAAAATGTAAATTATTTAATAATATTAAATTTTAATTAAATATTAATTTATAATTTTTATTATAAAATTATAAATTAATATTTAATTAAAAAATAAGGAAATATTTAAATTAATAATGATACCACAAATAAACTCTTCTTTAACTACTTGGTTAACATATTTAACTAATCAGCATAGTAAAATTATTGATATGGGTCTTGAACGAGTTCGTTTTGTTGCTAATAAATTAAATCTTTTAAATCCAACTTCGAAAATTATTACTGTTACGGGTACAAATGGTAAAGGTACTACTTGTAATGTACTAGAATCTATTTTAATTGCTTCTGGATTAAAAGTAGGTGTTTATAATTCACCACACCTCTTAGATTATACTGAACGAGTTAGAATTCAAGGTAAAATGTTACCTAAATTAGAATTTTGTCGCGTTTTTTCAGATATTGAATCTAAAAAAGGTACAACTACATTAACTTATTTTGAATATAGTACTTTAGCAGCTTTGCAATTATTTAAATTAGCTAAACTTGATATAATTATTTTAGAAGTAGGTTTAGGAGGACGATTAGATGCAACTAATATAATAGATACTGATATTGCTGTAATCACAAATGTTGCATTAGATCATATTGATTTGATTGGTGATAATCGTGAACAAATTGGTTATGAAAAATCTGGAATTTTTCGATCAGAGAAATATGCTGTTATAGGTGAATTAGATATACCACAGTCTATTAAATTAGTAGCTAAATCAATTGGTGCAAAATTATTTTGCTATGGGATAGATTGGACATTTAACGTTCAAGATAATCATTGGAATTGGAAATCTAAAGATAATAACTTTAAATTATTACCTTTATCAAATATCAACTTAAATAATGCATCAACTGCATTAGCAACTATTAATTGTTTATGTAAAATAAATAATAATATTAATCAAAAAATATCATTACAAAATATTTATATTGGATTATTAAAAGCAAAATTACCAGGACGTTTTCAAATTATTAGTAAGCAACCTTATATTATTTTAGATGTTGCACATAATCCACATGCGGCAAAGTATTTAGCTAAAAAAATATCTAAGTTACCAAAACAAAAAAATACTAAAATTTATGCTGTTGTTGCTATGTTGTCTGATAAAGACATAAAAAATACATTATCTTATTTAGCCCCACAAATTAATGAATGGTATCTAACTTCATCCAAAGGAATACGTGGAGTTAATTCAGAGAAATTAGCTCAATATGTTAACTTATCATTACAATTTTCAACAATTAAAGATCTTTGGTCAAATATGATGAGTAAAGTAAAAAAACAAGATATTGTATTAGTTTATGGTTCATTTTATATTGTTTCTAAAATAATGGAATTAAAAATAAAAAAGGAAAAATTAAGTGTATGATAAATTTCAAAAACGATTCATAAGAACAATTTTTATTATTTCATCTGGTATTATTATATTATCAATATTATTAGATAGTAATAAAAAATATAATTACACTAAATTTACAGATATTCCTTTGGTACCTAAAATTATTAATAAATATAAAATTGAGTCTATTGATAAAATTGATATTAAATATATAATTATGCCATTAGAAAATATTACCAAAAATATTTATAATTCAAAAAATAAATTAACAAATAATATTAATATTAAACAATATATAAATTCTAATTTAGATATTAAACTTAAACAAATATCTTCAAAATTACAACAAAGATCAAAAATAAATAAAAATATACAAATACCACAAGCAAAAGCTTATGTTATTCAATTAGCTATATTAAAAAATACAAAAAAAACAAAAGAAATTATTTCTAAATTACGATTATTTGGTTATCAAGTTTATACAGAACCATTATTATTAACGAATAGACAATTGACACGAATTTTAATTGGTCCAAATATTTTAAAAGAAAAATTACAATCTAATTTATCTGAATTAAAAGATTTAACTGGTTTACAAGGTAAAATATATAATTATATACCTTAAATTAATATATTATAATTTATATTTTTATCTTAACTTATTATACTTTTTAAATAAAAATTAAATATAAATATTATTTTTATTTAATATATATCTAACATATCAACAGTATTATTTAGGTTTTAATTTATGATTTGGATTGATTATGTTATTATTATTATTATTTGTTTTTCTACATTAATTGGTTTAATTCGTGGTTTTATTATAGAATTATTATCATTTATTACTTTGGGTAGTGCATTTTTTATTACAAGTAAATTTTATAATAATATATCAAATTACATTACTAATATTAATAATATTTTAATAAGAAATAGCATTGCTATTATACTTTTATTTATTGTAATTTTAGTTATTCGTTCTGTAATAAATTATATAATTAGTTTTTTAATAAAAAAAACAGGATTATTTAATACTGATTATATATTAGGTATTTGTTTTGGTATATTTCGCGGTATATTAATTGTATCAATAATTTTATTTTTTATAGATACTTTTACTAATCTATCAAAAAGTCAAGATTGGAAACATTCTAAATTAATACCTCAATTTAGTTATATTATTAAATGGTTTTTTAATTATTTAAAAAATAAATCAAATTTTTACTAAAAAATATTATTTTAATTGATTAATAAGGAAAAATAAATGTGTGGTATTGTTGGAATTATTGGTTTTACTCCGGTTAATCAATTAATTTATGATGCATTAACAGTACTTCAACATCGTGGTCAAGATTCTGCAGGTATTGCTACTATTGATGAAAATAAACACTTTTTTTTACGTAAGTCAAATGGATTAGTAAAAGATGTATTTATTAATCATCATATGTTATATTTACGTGGTAAAATAGGAATTGGTCATGTTCGTTATCCAACAAATGGAAGTTTTAGTGCTTCTGAAGCTCAACCTTTTTATGTTAATTTTCCTTTTGGTATTACATTAACTCATAATGGCAATTTAACTAATGCTCATGAATTAAGAAAAACATTATTTAAAATAGCTAGACGTCATGTAAATACTTCTTCCGACTCAGAACTTTTACTTAATGTTCTTGCACATGAATTTGATAAATTTAATCATTTCCCTTTAACAGAAGAAGATATTTTTTCTGCTATTACTTCTGTGCATAATAAAATTCGTGGTGCTTATTCTTGTGTTGCAATAATTATTGGTCATGGTTTAATAGCATTTCGTGACCCATTTGGTATTCGCCCATTAGTACTTGGTAAGCGTACATTAATGAAAAATAAAAATGAATATATAGTCGCCTCAGAAAGCGTTGCTTTAGATACCATTGGTTTTAAATTTTTAAGAGATATTGCGCCAGGTGAAGCTATTTATATTACTGAACATGGTCAATTTTTTGCACGTCAATGTGCAAAAAATCCAAAATTAACTCCTTGTTTATTTGAATTTGTTTATTTAGCTAGACCAGATTCTTTCATTGATAAAATATCAGTTAATCAATCTCGTTTACGAATGGGCCAAAAGTTAGGTACTAAAATTTCTAAACAATGGAAGCATTTAAATATTGATGTTGTTATACCAATTCCTGAAACTTCTTGTGATAGTGCATTAGAAATAGCTTATATTCTAGATAAACCCTATCGACAAGGTTTTGTTAAAAATCGTTATGTAGGTCGTACTTTTATTATGAATGCACAACAAGAAAGGAATAAATCAGTTCGTCGTAAATTAAATGTTAATCGCTCTGAATTTAAAAATAAAAATGTTTTATTAGTTGATGATTCAATTGTGCGTGGTACAACATCTAAACAAATTGTATCATTAGCTCGTGAAGCTGGCGCAAAAAAAGTCTATTTTGCTTCAGCATCACCAGAAATTCGTTTTCCCAATGTTTATGGTATTGATATGCCATTTACTAATGAATTAATTGCTAGTGGTCGTAAAGTAGAAGAGATTTGTAAACTTATTGGTGCTGATAATTTAATTTTCCAAAATTTAAATGACCTAATAGATGCTGTTAGAGAAGGAAATCCAAATATTAAAACTTTTGAATGTTCAATATTTAATGGTATTTATGTTACACAAGATATTAATCAGACTTACTTGAATTATTTAGAAAATTTACGTAATAATAATCAATCAAAAGAATACAATAAAATTAATAATTTAGAAATTTATAATTAAAATTAAATTATTAATGTAATCTAAAATATTATTAAATTATAATTAATTATTAATTATTTATATAGTAAATTTTATTTATTATTTTATATAATTATTATTAATTTAAATGATATAAATATTTTGTTTATTTTTAATATTTAAGTTTAATTTAATTATTAATTTATTCATTAAATGAATTAATAATTTTTTATATATTATAATATTTTATGTAATATTATAAAAAATAATTAAATATTAATATTATATTTCTTTTAATTTATATTTTATTAAATAAAAACATAATAATTTTAATTATATTTTAATAGTTTAAATAGTTTTATTTTATATATAATAATTTAATTATATAATTAACTAATTTATTTGTTTTGAAAAATCATGTAAACGAAAACCAAAAAAAAATAATGTTGTAAAATAGGTTATTAATCCTGCAAAAAGTACTAATAATAATCGTATAATACGCATTAACATATTTCCTTGATCCCATATTGGCATAAAATTTAATATTAATAATAATACTATTATCATAGTAGTTAAAGAAGTAATTAATTTTAAGAAAAATTTGCGCCAACCTGGTAATGGAATAAAAATTTTTTTACATCGCAATTTCCAATATAGCATTAATGCATTAAAACAAGCTGCTAAACTAATTGATAAAGCTAATCCAGTATGTTTTAATGATTTAATAAAAATTAAATTCATTAATTGTGTTAAAATTAAAGTAATAATTGCTATTTTAACTGGTGTTTTTGTATCTTTTCTTGAATAAAAACCAGGTGCTAATACTTTAATAATAATAAATCCAATTAAACCGATAGAGTAAGCAATTAATGCATTTTTAGTCATTAAGACATCATAAGCAGTAAAATTACCATATTGAAAAAGTGATATAATTAAAGGTTCAGATAAAATACCTAATATAATAGCACAAGGTAATGCTAATAAAAAACAAAGTCTCAATCCCCAATCTATTAAGAACTGATATCTTTTATAATTACCAATGGAAAAACTTTTTGTTAAAGCTGGCAATAAAATAGTACTAAGTGCCACACCTAAAACACCAATAGGAAATTCCATCAATCTATCAGCATAATACATCCATGAAACAGACCCTGATTGTAGAAATGATGAAAAAATAGTATTAATAATTAAAGAAATTTGGCTTACCGAAACCCCTATAAGAGCTGGAATTATTAACTTAATTACTTTATATATTCCTTTATTATAAAAAGAGATCACAGGTAAAACTAACATTCCAATTTTATATAAAAAAGGCAATTGATATAACAATTGTAAAATTCCACCAATAAAAACTCCCCATGCTAATGCTATTATAGATGGTTGACAATACTGTGATAATAAAAGTACTGATATAATCATACTAATATTAAGTAAAGTAGGTGTGAAAGCAGGAATAAAAAAATAATTCCAAAGATTTAAAATAGCACTAGACAATGATGCTAAAGATATAAATAAAATATAAGGAAAAGTAATACGTAATAAATAAAAAGTTAAATTAATATTATCTGATGCATAAATAAAACCTGGTGCTATAATATAAATAATCCAAGGTGCAACTAATATACCTATTAAAGTAATAATAGTTAAAATTAATATTAATAAACCAGAAATATAAGAAATAAAAATACGAGTATCTCTATCACATTTATTATTTTTATATTCTACTAAAATAGGTATAAATGCTTGAGAAAATGCTCCTTCAGCAAAAATTCTACGCAATAAATTAGGTAATCTAAAAGCAATAAAAAAAGAATCAGTTTCTGCACCAATACCAAAAAAACTCGCAATGATTAAATCACGAATAAATCCTAGTATACGAGAAAACATGGTAATAAAACTTATTGATACTAAAGATTTTAATAAATTCATATAATATCTTATTAATAATAATTATAAATTATATCATTATTATTTATAATTGTATAATTATAAATTATAGTAATTATTTATTTAATAAAATATAAAAAATAAATATTTATTAAAATTTAAAATAATTATATAAATATAATATTAATTATATATAATAATATTTATTATAATAAATATTATTATATATAAAAATTTTTACTAAATTAATAAGTTGTAATTTTATTAATAAATTTTAGGAGAATTATATGCGTTGGATTTCATTCATACTTTTATGTTTATTGATTTATGTAGAATCTATTATTTTTATCAAGTTAACTGAGAATATTGGTATATTATCTACTTTAATATTAGGAATTTTAACATCATCACTTGGTGTTTCTTTAGTAAAAAGTAAAGGAATTAAAAACTTATTGCTAATTCGATATAAATTAACTAATGGTAAAAATCCAACTAATGAAATAATTCAAAATATAGCATTATTAATTTCTGGAATATTATTAATTTTACCTGGCTTTTTAACTGATTTTTTAGGATTATTATTACTATTTTATCCAATTCAAAAATTTATAGTTACAAAATTTATAAAACATATTTATTTTTATTCTACTAATATAATAATTAAAAATAATTTTAATACTTATTCAAAAGGAAAAACTTATGAAGGTGATTTTAAAAAAAAATCTAATTTTTCATCAAATAATATTAAATATAAAAAATAAATATTTTAACAAAACAATAAAAAATAAAAAATATTAGTAATTTTATTTTAAAAAATGAAAAAATTTTATATATCCCCTTGAACTAATATTAATTAACCCCATATACTTAATATAATATTAATTTAATAAAATATGTTAATATTATTTTTGTTTACTTTTATGGATTTTATTTATAGGAGATCTATTAATGAAGATTCGTCCATTGCATGATCGAGTTATCATCAAGCGTGAAGAAGTTGAATCTAAATCTGCTGGTGGTATTGTTTTAACTAGTTCTGCTGCAGGTAAATCAACTAGAGGTAAGGTATTAGCTGTTGGTAACGGTCGCATCTTAGAAAATGGTGAAATTAAATCATTAGATGTAAAAGTTGGTGATACAATTATTTTTAATGATGGATATAGCGTAAAGACAGAAAAAATTGATAATGAAGAATTATTAATTATGTCAGAAAGCGATATTCTGGCGATTGTTGAAAAATAATTCATTGTTTATTAAATTTTATAAATTAAAGAATTACAAGGAAAAAAACAATGGCAGCTAAAGATGTAAAATTTGGTAGTGATGCACGTGCTAAAATGCTTCGTGGAGTAAATATTCTTGCTGATGCAGTTAAAGTTACTTTAGGTCCTAAAGGTCGTAATGTAATTTTAGATAAATCTTTTGGATCTCCTGCAATTACTAAAGATGGAGTATCTGTTGCACGAGAAATTGAATTAGAAGATAAATTCGAAAATATGGGTGCTCAGATGGTAAAAGAGGTTGCTTCTAAAGCTAATGATGCAGCCGGTGATGGAACAACAACTGCAACAGTACTTGCTCAATCTATTGTTAGTGAAGGTTTAAAAGCAGTTGCTGCTGGAATGAATCCAATGGATTTAAAACGTGGTATTGATAAAGCAGTTTCTGTAGCAGTTGAAGAATTAAAAAAATTATCTAAACTTTGTGCTGATAATAAAGAAATTGAACAAGTTGGTACTATTTCTGCTAATTCTGACAAAACTGTTGGTGAATTAATTGCTAAAGCTATGAAAGAAGTTGGTAAAGAAGGTGTTATTACTGTTGAAGAAGGTTCTGGTTTAGAAGATGAATTAGCAGTTGTTGAAGGTATGCAATTTGATCGTGGTTATTTATCTCCTTATTTTATTAATAAACAAGATATTGGTTCTGCTGAGTTAGAAAATCCTTATATTTTATTGGTAGATAAAAAAATTTCTAATATTCGTGAATTATTACCTATATTAGAAGCTGTTGCTAAAGCTGGTAAACAATTATTAATTATCGCTGAAGATGTAGAAGGTGAAGCACTAGCAACATTAGTTGTAAATAATTTACGTGGTGTTGTAAAAGTTGCTGCGGTAAAAGCACCAGGTTTTGGTGATAGACGTAAAGCTATGTTACAAGATATTGCTATTCTAACTAATGGTACTGTTATTGCCGAAGAAATTGGAATGGAGTTAGAAAAAACAACATTAGAAAATTTAGGTCAAGCAAAACGTATAGTCATTAATAAAGATACTACTACTATTATTGATGGTTTTGGTACAAAAGATGCAATTAATAATAGAGCTAAACAAATAGCACAACAACGTGATGAAGCAACTTCAGACTATGATAGAGAAAAATTACAAGAACGTATTGCTAAATTAGCAGGTGGTGTTGCTGTAATTAAAGTAGGTGCTGCAACTGAAGTTGAAATGAAAGAAAAACGTGCTCGTGTTGATGATGCATTACATGCAACTCGTGCAGCAGTAGAAGAAGGTATTGTTGCTGGTGGTGGAATCGCTTTAGTTAGAGTTGCAACTATATTAGATAAATTAAAAGGTGATAATGAAGATCAAACTGTTGGTATTCGTATAGCATTACGTGCTATGGAATCTCCTATGCGTCAAATAGTTGAAAACTCAGGTGAAGAGCCAGCAGTAGTTGTTAATAATGTTAAACAAGGTAAAGATAATTATGGTTACAATGCTTCAACAGAGAAGTATGGTGATATGATTGATATGGGTATTTTAGATCCAACTAAAGTTACTCGTTATGCTTTACAATTTGCTGCATCAATAGCTGGTCTGATGATTACCACTGAAGCTATGGTAACTGATTTACCAAAAGAAGATAAATCTGATTTAAGTGGTAGTGCTGCTAATATGGGCGGCATGGGTGGTGGTATGGGTGGTATGATGTAAGATTATTAATATTCTTATATAATTATTTTATCACTATAAAACCCTAAGTTTATTTTTTTACTTAGGGTTTTATTATTAAAATTATTTATTTGTTATTTAATTATATTAATATTATTTTATTTAAATACTATTTAACTTGAGAAACATATTCACCATATCGAGTATCAATTTTAATTATTTTACCAATTTGAATAAATAATGGAACTTTTACTACAGCTCCAGTGCTTAAAGTTGCAAATTTATTACCAGTACATATTGAATTTCCCTTTAAACTGGGATTTGTATTAATTACCTTTAATTCTACAAAATTTGGTGGAATAATAGTAATTGGTTGTTTGTTCCATAATGTAATAATACAATTAACTTGATCAATTAACCATTTTTTATTATCACCAACTATTTTTTTATTAACAGCTAATTGTTCAAAAGTTTTTTTATTCATAAAATACCAAAATTCATTATCATTGTATAAATAAATTAAATTTAAATCTACAACATCAGCACTTTTTACAAAATCAGTTGATTTAAATATTTTGTCTAATAATTTATTAGAAATTAATTTACGAATACGTACACGAGCAAATGATTGTCCTTTACCTGGTTTAATAAATTCACTTTCTATAATTACACAAGGTTCATTATCTAATATAATTTTAAGACCTGAACGAAATTTATTGGTATTATAACTAATCATAAAAACCTCTACTTTTTAAGTACAATTTGGTATCATTAAAAATGTTAAATATTATAACTCAAAAAAAAACTACTAGAGATATTTGGTTAAAACAACTTGCGGAATCTGTTACTGATCCTAATAAATTACTTAATTTATTATCATTACAAAACAATTTAGAATTACGCGCTGGAATTAATGCTAAAGTTTTATTTCCATTACGTGTACCTTATCCTTTTATTGCAAAAATGCAAATTGGAAATGCTAATGATCCACTTTTACGACAAGTAATAACAAAAAAATCAGAATTTAATATCATACCATTATTTTCTAATAATCCTCTAAATGAACAAAATAATAAAATTCCTGGATTATTGCATAAATATAAAGATAGAGTTTTATTATTAGTTAAAAGCCATTGTGCTATTAATTGTAGATATTGTTTCCGTCGTCACTTTCCATATAAAAAAAATCAAGGTAATAAATATAATTGGCAAATTGCATTAAATTATATTCAACAACATACTGAACTTAAAGAAGTTATATTCTCAGGTGGTGATCCTTTAATGGCAAAAGATCATGAGTTAGATTGGTTAATATCAAAATTAGAATTAATATATCATATTAAAAGACTTAGGATTCATAGTAGATTACCAGTAGTTATTCCTGCACGTATTACTAAAACATTATGTCAACGTTTTAATGTTTCTAGATTACATATTATTATGGTTACACATATTAATCATGCTAATGAAATTGATGATAATTTTGTTAATTCTATAGAACAATTAAAAAAAGTGAATGTTATTTTATTAAATCAAAGTGTATTATTGCGAGGAGTAAATGATAATTCTGATTGTTTAACTAAATTAAGTAATAAATTATTTGACAGTGGAATATTACCTTATTATTTACATTTATTAGATAAAGTTCAAGGAGCTTCTCATTTTATGGTAACAGATAAAAAAGCTAAAATAATAATGAAAGAATTACTTACGCGTTTATCAGGATACCTTGTACCAAGATTAGTTAGAGAAGTAAGTGGAAAATTAAATAAAATACCAATTAATTTATAGTTATAAAAAATAACGTTAAAATATTATAAAGTATTTATTATTTTATATATTTTATAATGTATTATAACATTAAAATAATAATTTATTAATTTTATTTATAATTATATTATATTAATTTTAAATAATAATAGTTTTAAAAAAAATAATTAATAAATATTATAAAATAATATTATAAAAATTATTTTATATATTAATTATTATATTATATTTATAAATTTTTATAAAAAATTAATTATAAAATAAAATAAATAATATTATATTAAAATAATTAATGATATAAAATTTTTATCAAAAAAAAATTAATTTTAAAAAAAATAAATAATTTTATATATTATATAATTTTCTATTAATATATATATTCTACTTAAATAAATTTTATTAATAAAAAAATTAATTTTCAATTGGATCAACATTAATACTCCATTTTACTTTTTTACTTTCAGGATATTTAATTATTGTAGGTATTAAATATGATAAAAATTGTTGTAAATATAAACGTGATGGGTGTTGAAATAATAAATTCCATCGAAAACGACCTGCTATCTTAACTTTAATTGCAGGTTTTGGACCTATTAATAAAAGTTGTGAACTACATATACAATATTGTTCTATATATTTTCGAAGTTTATTTAAAAAATTTAATGCAGACTGATTATTATAATCTTCTGAATTAATTAAAACATGACTACTATATGGTGGTAAAAAAACATCACATCGTTCTTCTAATATTTCTATAGCAAATGCATTATATCCTTTTTGTAATAAAGTAGATAATAATGGATGATCAGGATAATGAGTTTGTAAAATTATTTCACCATTTTTACCAGATCTACCAATTCGTCTAGATATTTGAATATAAAATTGAGCAAATTTTTCTGTTGCTCTATAATCACTAGAAAAAAAAACTCCATCTATATTTATTAAAGCAATCAAAGTAACATCAGGAAAATAGTGTCCTTTAGCTAACATTTGTGTGCCAATTAAAACTCTAGCGCCACCTGTATAAATAATTTTTAATTGTTTTTCTAACAATCCTTTTGATCTAGTAGTATCTTTATCAATACGTGTAACTGGAATATTAGGGAAAATTTTTTTAATTGCTTCTTCTAATTGTTCAGTACCTAAACCTATAGGTAATAAATAAGTTGATCCACAATGTAAACACTGTATTGGAATTGATTGTTGATTATTACATTGGTGACAACATAACTTATGTTTATTATTATGTAATGTATAATAATGATTGCAACGTAAACACTCAAAAATCCAACTACAATCATGACAAATTAATATTGGTGAATATCCACGACGATTTAAAAAAAGCATTACTTGATTATTATTAGTTAAATGCTTTTTAATATATTTAATTAATGGTTTTGATATACCATGTGTTAATGATTGTCCTTTTAAATCAATTAAATATTGATTTACTAATTTTACATTTCCAGTTCGTTTATTTAAATCTAAACGATAATATTTTCCTCGTTTAATATTATATAAACTTTCTATTGAAGGAGTTTCTGTTCCCAGAATAATTGGGATATTATTTTTTTTAGCTAATAAAACTGCCAAATCACGAGCATGATAACACCAACCATATGATTGTTTATAAGAATTATCATGTTCTTCATCAATAATAATTAAACCAAGATTATTAAATGATGTAAATAATGCAGATCTTGTACCAATTATAATTGCGTTCTTTCCTGTTTTAGCACGTAACCAAATATCTAATTTTTTATTATTATTTAATGCAGAATGTAATATATCTATTGGAATATTAAAACGTTTTATAAATATTTTAGTAATTTGAGTTATAAGATTAATTTCAGGAACTAGAACTAATATTTGTTTACCTTGTAATAAAATATTTTCAATAACATTAAGATAAACTTCTGTTTTATCTGAACCATTAATACCAACCAATAACCAAGGTATAAATGTTAATTTAGAATTTATTTCTTTTACTGCTATTGACTGTTCTAAGTTAAGTTTTGGTTTTATACCACAAATATGAAAATTAATATGCCAATCTTCTACTTTAGGTTGAGTTGGTGATAATTGAATTAATAATTTATTTTTAAGATTTTGTAATACATATTTACTTAATTTATATTGCATTATTTGATGACAATAAATTGATTTTTTTTGTAGTAAGGCAAGAGCTCGTTGTTGTTTTGGTGAATTTTTAAGTTTCTCTAGTATAAATTTTTTACCTTGTTGAGTAACGTGCCATTGTAATATAGGGGAAAATTTTACTAATTTACCTTTTCTTAATAAAACAGGTAGTACATAAAATAATATTTTACCAATTGGATGATGATAGTATTTAGAAGACCATAATAATAATGACCATAAACTACTAGTAAATAACGAATTTTTATCTAAAATTTGTTTTATAATTTTCAATTGTTTATGATTTATGTTAATATTTTGATTATGTGATAATACAATACCAATAATTATACGATTACCAAAAGGTACTAATACTCTACAACCTTTATTTGGTAAAGGTAAAGAAAGATTAAATTTATAATTAAAAACACTTATCGTAGAAATTGGAATTGCTACTTGAACAATAAACATTATGAATGTTATCCTAATTATTATTTATATACATATATAATTTATAAAAATTTAATATTTCATTATTTAAAGAAAATTTATTGTGCTATAAAAATATTTTCTATATAATTTTAAATAAATTTAAAATTATAATTATTTCATTATAATTTTTAAAAATTATTTTATTAAAAATAGAGTTTTTATGAAAAAAAATATTCATCCTAAATATAAAGAAGTTATTGCAACTTGTTCTTGTGGTAATTTAATGAAAATTAAATCAACCTCTAATTATAATCTAAGTTTAGATGTTTGTGGTAAATGTCATTCATTTTATACAGGTAAGCAACGTGATATAACTTCGGGAGGACGTATTAATAAATTTAATCAAAGATTTAATTTGCCAAATATAAAAAAATAATATTATTTATATAATTTATTAATTAGGTAAATAATTATAAAATAATATTTTATTTTATATAATAATATTATTGTAATATTAAATACATTAAATTTAAATAATATTAAATTTAAAATAAAAAACATTTAATATTACTATATATTAAAATTAATATCTTACAATATAAATTTTTGTTTTTTGTAAAATTTTATTATTATATTTATATAAATAATTATTATTTAATAATAAATATTAAATAAATTATGTAAAATTTTTTAAATAAAAATTTATTTTTTTATTATATATATATTGTATTAAAACTTTAAATATTTACATATAATATAGATATATATTTTTTTATTTTTTATTTTTCCATATTTAATATATAAACTCATATAATAACTATTATAATTAATTAGATGATATATTTAATTAAATAATTAAATTAAAAACTTAATTTATTTATTATAATAATGTTATATTATTTATTATTATATATATTAATTAATAATTATTCTATTATTTAATTTTAAATATAAATAATTTTAAATTTAAAACATATTAAATTTATATATTTATCAAAATTATATTAATAATTATATATATTAATTAAATATTATATTAGTAAATTTTATTTAAAAAATTATTAATTTTTTAAATTTGTTAATTTTATTAATTATTTAATATTTAAATAATATATTTAGTATGTGGTAAAGAGGTTGCTTTTTATTATGAATAAAATGATAAAGAGAGAAACAAAGTTTCACTGTCATCAATTACATAAATTTGGTGGTAGTAGTTTGGCTAATATAGAATGTTATCAGAGAGTAATTAATATTATTACAAATTATAGCAAACCAGGAGATTTAATAGTAGTATCTGCATCAGGAAACACAACTAATCAATTAATTAATTGGTTAAAATTAAGTCAAACTAATCATATTTTAGCTTATCAAGAATATAAATCAATCTTAAGTTATCAAATAAATCTTATTATTGGATTATTATCTAATAAAAAAAGACAAATAGTAAAATTAGCTTTTTTATCTGATATTGATAAATTAAAAACATTAATACATAAATCAATTAATAATGATATTTATGCAGAAGTTGTTGGTCATGGAGAAATTTGGTCCGCACGTTTAATGTCAGCAGTATTAGAAGAATATAATTTACCTAGTCATTGGTTAGATGCTAGACTTTTTTTACGAGCAGAATTTGCTGCTCAACCTAAAATAAATGAAATTATATCACGACCATTATTACATAAACTTTTAAAAAGATACCCAAATAAAATATTGGTAGTTACTGGTTTTATTGCACAAAACAGACAAGGTAAAACAATATTATTAGGACGAAATGGTAGTGATTATTCAGCAACTCAAGTAGGAGTTTTAGCTGAAGTTAATAAAATTACAATTTGGAGTGATGTTGCTGGTATATACAGTGCTGATCCTAGTAAAGTTAAAAATGCTTATTTATTACCATTATTACGTTTTGATGAAGCTATTGAATTAGCACGTTTAAATACACCTATATTACATGCTCGTACATTACAACCAATTTCTGTAACTAATATTAATATACAACTTAGATGTTACTATAAACCTGAATATGGCTCTACTAAAATAGCACATATTTTATCATTAGGTACAGGTGTTAAAATTATTACTAGCCATGATGATATATGTTTAATTGAATTAACTTTGACTAAAAAACAAAATTTTAACCAAACTTATAAATTTATTAATTTATTTTTAAAACAAACACAATTACAACCATTAGTCGTTAATTTAAATTTAAATAAAAAAACAATTAAATTATATTATACATCAGAAGTAGCAGTTAATGCTATATCTATATTACAAAATGTCACTATAATAAAAAATTTATCATTATATTATCATTTTTCTTTTATAGCGCTTATTGGAGCTGGAATAGGTAAAAATCCATTAAATAATTATTATTTTCATAAACAATTAAAAAATCAACCAGTTGAATTTATTTGGCATTCTGAAGAAAAAATAAGTATAATAGCTATTTTACGAACAACTCAAACATCACATTTAGTGAAAATATTACATAAAAGCTTATTTAAAATAGAAAAAATATTGGATTCATCATATTTTATATAAGTAATATTAGTTCTTGTTGGTTAGAATTAATTTCTTATAAATAAAAATAATTTTTATTAATATTAATTTTAAATTTATTAAATTTAATATTATTAACAATTATATAAACATCTTAATTAATATAAATATTAATATAAATAAAATATTATTTTTTAATATAAAATTATATTCATTCAATAATTTATTAATAAATATAATAATTATATTATATTATATTAAAATTTAATTTATTATAAATTATATGATTTTAACTAAAAAATAATTAAATAATTAATATTAATTAAAATATTTTAATATATAATTTAAAATTATAATTATTAATATATAATTTTTGTTATTTAAACTTGTTTATATTTTGTATTTTAATATTTTTATTTACAAATTTATATATTTATAATTTATTGATAAAAT
Source organism: Arsenophonus endosymbiont of Ceratovacuna japonica (assembly GCA_024349725.1). GTDB lineage: Bacteria > Pseudomonadota > Gammaproteobacteria > Enterobacterales > Enterobacteriaceae > Arsenophonus. Next base: position 155,057 of record AP026064.1, on the reverse strand, counting down.
TTAATTTTATAATTTTTAAAGAATTTAATAATTATGGAGATATAAAATAAATAATAATATTAATATTATTTTAATTTAATTGCTTTCGTGCATTATGAAAAATATTCATCCATGGACTATATTCTCCCCATTCTGAAGGATGCCATGAATTAGTTATTGTACGAAATACTCTTTCTGGATGTGGCATCATTATAGTAGATCGTCCATCTAAGCTTGTTACAGCAGTAATTCCATTAATAGAACCATTAGGATTAGCAGGATATTCCTGAGTAATATGACCATAATTATCAACAAAACATAATACAACTAAATTATTTTTTTCTAATAATTTAAGATGTGTAGTATTACGCATCTTAATTTGTCCTTCACTATGAGAAACCACTATTGGTAATTGGCTTCCATCCATATCTTGTAATAATAAAGAAGGACTTTTCATTATTTTTACTAAACTAAATCGTGCTTCAAAACATTTTGAACGATTTCGTATAAATTTAGGCCAATATTTAGCGCCTGGAATGATTTGATTTAGATTAGACATCATTTGACAACCATTACATATACCTAAAGATAAAGTATCAGATCGATTAAAAAAATTAGCAAATTCATCATACATATATGTATTAAATAATATTGATTTTGCCCAACCTTCTCCAGCACCTAATACATCCCCATAAGAAAAACCACCACAAGCAACTAATAATTGAAAATCAGCTAATGTTACATTATTTGTTAATAAATCACTCATATGTACATCAATAGCAATAAAACCAGCATGTTTAAAAGCTGCTGCTAATTCAACATGAGAATTAACTCCTTGTTCACGTAAAATAGCTACTTTAGGCATATAATTAGTCATAATATATGGTGTATTAATATTATTTATAGAATTAAAATTTAATACTACATTTAATCCAGGATCTGTAAGATCTTGTTTAGATTTATGTTCTTGATCAGCGCATATTGGATTATTACGTAAACGTTGTATTTGCCAACTAGTTTCAGCCCACCATAAGCGTAATTTACTACGTTTTTCGTTATAAATTTTTTTACCATAACTATTTATAATAATAATATCTTCATTAATTGCTTTCCCTATATAGTGAACATATTTAGTTAACCCATAATTTGATAAGTAATAATTTACTATTTCTTGATATTCTTTCTTAATTTGAATAACTGCACCTAATTCTTCACTAAATAAAGCTGAAAGTATATCATTATTATGATAACTAATATCAATATTTAAACCACAATGACCAGAAAATGCCATTTCTAATAATGTAACAAATAAACCACCATCTGAACGATCATGATATGCTAATAATTTTTGTTCTTTTATTAATATTTGAATTACATTAAAAAACCTAATTAATAATTTAGAATCACGTACATCAGGTGTTTTATCACCTAATTGATTATATACTTGTGCAAGAGCTGAACCACCTAATGAATTATAATTTTTCCCAAGATCAATTAATAATAATACATTATCTTGATTACTTTTTAGTTCAGGAGTTATAGTTAAACGAACATCTTCAACTCGTGAGAAAGCTGTAATAATAACAGAAAGTGGTGATATCATTTCATAAACTTGTTTATTTTTACACCAAGTAGTTTTCATTGACATAGAATCTTTACCAACGGGAATAGTCAAACCTAGTTCAGGACACAATTCTTCACCAATTGCTTTTACTGCTTGATATAAACCAACATCCTCACCAGGATGTCCAGATGCTACCATCCAATTAGCAGATAATTTTATTCGTTTTAAATTTTGTATATAAGCAGAAGAAATATTAGTTAATGCTTCACCAACTGCCATGCGGCTAGATGCTGCATAATTTAATAACGCTATTGGAGATCGTTCACCTATAGATATCGCTTCTCCATAATAACTATTTAAACTAGCTATAGTAACTGCACAATCAGCAACTGGAATTTGCCAAGGACCAATCATTTGATCTCTAGAAACCATTCCAGTAACACTACGATCACCAATTGTAATTAAAAAAGTTTTTTCTGCCACAGCTGGTAAATGTAATACACGTTTAATTGCTTCTGTTAATATTATTTTTTCTTTATTAATTGGATTAATGATAGTAAATTTGGAATTAACATGAAGTTTTCTTTTAGGTATTTCACCTAATAAATTATTAAGTGACATATAAATAGGTTGGTTACCAAAATAACTATCATTAAGAATAATATTTCTATTTTTTATTGTTTCCCCAATAACAGAATATGGTGTACGTTCTCTATGACATATAGATTGAAATATAGGAAGTTGTTCTGGTAAAATAGCTAACACATAACGTTCTTGAGATTCATTGCACCAAATTTCACGAGGATTCATACCTGGTTCATCATTTAATATTTTACGTAATTCAAATATACCTCCTATTTTAGAATTATTTATCAATTCAGGTATAGCATTAGATAAACCACCAGCGCCTACATCATGAATAAATAATATTGGATTATTATCTCCTAATTGCCAGCAACAATCAATAACCTCTTGACAACGACGTTTCATTTCAGGGTTATCACGTTGAACTGAAGAAAAATCTAGATTAATGTTAGATTTTCCAGAAGTCATTGAGGAAGCTGTACCTCCTCCTAATCCAATATTCATTGATGGACCACCTAATACTATTAATTTAGCTCCAATAGGAATATTGCTTTTTTTTATATGTTCTGTTCTAATATTGCCTATTCCACCTACTAACATAATAGGTTTATGATAACCACGTAATTCTACTCCATTAGAACTAGGAATTAATTCTTCATAAGTACGAAAATAACCTAATAAAATTGGACGACCAAATTCATTATTAAAAGTTGAGCTACCTAATGAACCGTTAAGTATTATATCTAGTGCACTTGCAATATGTTTTGGTTTACAAAAATCTTGTTCCCAAGGTTGTTTAAAGTTTGGAATATTTAAATTAGATACACTAAATCCAACTAAACCAGCTTTAGGTTTTGCGCCACGTCCAGTAGATCCTTCATCTCGTATCTCTCCACCTGCACCAGTAGCTGCTCCTGACAATGGAAAAATAGCGGTAGGATGATTATGTGTTTCTACTTTCATTAAAATATGAGCATTTTCATTATGATATTCATATACATGAGTTATTGGATTAGGAAAAAAACGATCAATATTAAAACCTTCCATTACTGCAGCATTATCTTTATAAGCAGATAAAATATAATCTGGTGTATGTTTATAAGTATTTTTTATCATATCGAATAAAGAATTAGATTGATATTTTCCATCAATAACCCAACTAGCATTAAATATTTTATGTCTACAATGTTCTGAATTAGTTTGTGCAAACATGCATATTTCAACATCTGTTGGATTGCGTCCTAATTTTTGAAATACATTTATTAAGTAATTAATTTCATCTGTAGTTAATGCCAATCCTAATTTAGTATTTATTAATTCAAGTTCATATCTACCGTTTTTAAGAATTTCTATTATAACCATAGGAGTTGGTTTTTTATCTATAAAAAGTGATTTTATTTGATTAAAAGAAGTCCAAATAGTTTCAATCATCCGATCATATAAAATAATAGATAAATTATCTAAATCTGATATCTTTAATTCTTTATTAGAAGTAATATAATAAGCAATTCCACGTTCAAGTCGTATAATCTTATGTAATCCACAATTATGCATAATATTTATTGCTTTTGAAGACCAAGATGAAATTGTACCTACTCGTGGAGTAACTATAAATAATTGTCCTTTAGGATTTTTTGTATTTAAAATAGAATTATAATTAAGTAATTTAATAAGTTTTTTTTTATCATCATTATTTAATGGTGTTTTAATTTTAACTAAATAAATATATTCAGCATAAATATTAGTAATTGGTAATTGTTTATTTTTAAATAAAGAGAGAAATTTAGTGATATAAAATTTAGATAAAGCTGGTGATCCACGTAAAATTTTCATAATAATAATTCTCTTAATTTATAAAGATAACTTAAAAAATAAATACTATATAACAATTATTTTTTAATTATGGACTATAATTTTAATTATTTAAATTAAATAATATATTAATTAATTTAATACATTATTTTATTAATATTGTAATTAAGTATTTTATAAATAAAATATAATTATAATTTATTATTAAAATTATATATAATATTATAATATTTAATATATAAAAATATATAATTTAATAGAACATACTTTTAAATATTTTTTATGAAAATTTTTATAATATTTATATTAATATAATTTTATTTTATACGTTTAATAATATAAATATAATAATAATAATATTACTTATTAATAAGTAAATAAATATTAAAGTATTTAAATATTATGATAATTAATTATATTAAAATAATAAATTTAATATAATTTATATCTTTAATTCCTAAAATTTATTATAAAATAAGTAGTATTTTAATAAAAATAATTTAAAATTTTAAATTATTTTTATTTTAAATTTATCTTAATGGGAAAATAGATATGAATTTTAATAGTGTAAAATTTATAATTAAATTTATAATCATTTATGCAATAACATATAATATATTATTTGGATGCTCTACACCATATCATCCAACGACACTAATTAATAAAATTAATAATAATAAATATGTTATTAATAATTATCTTATTTTAAATAAAGTAGTAACTAATAAATCAATACCATCATCTCCCAAAAATATTATTATTAATAATAAAAATATTAATACAAATAAAATTATATATAAATCAAATAAATTATATACTAAAATAAATAATAACAATAAGATAATTTATAATAGAAACTATGATCATATACAAAAAGGAAGTTATAATAATAAAACTTATACAGTTAAAAAAGGTGATACACTATTTTATATTGCTTGGATCATAGGTAAAGATTATCGTGATCTAGCTAGAGATAATAATATTACAGAATATTATAATTTAAATATTGGACAAATACTTAATATTAATTATAATTCTAATAATTTAAAAATGATAGTTAATAATTATGCATCAAATATAAATAATTCAGATATTAACTATAAGTCAAATAATACACATATTTTTTCCATTAATAAAAAAAATTTAAGAAATATATTATCAAAAATATCAAATGTATTTATACCTGATATTACACATGCAATATTAACATCTAATCATTTCAAAAGTAATAATTTAATTAATTCTACATATAAATGGCATTGGCCAACTGAAGGAAAAATAATTGAAACTTTCTCTGATATACATGGTGGTAATAAAGGTATTGATATTTCTGGATCACGAGGTCAATCTATTTTTGCCACTATAGCAGGAAAAGTAGTTTATTCTGGTAGTGCACTACGTGGATATGGAAATCTTATAATTATAAAACATAATGATAATTATTTGAGCGCTTATGCTCATAATGATGTTATATTAGTTCATGATCAACAGGAAGTTCAAACAGGACAAAAGATTGCTACTATGGGTAATAGTGGTACAAATTCAGTAAAATTACATTTTGAAATTCGTTATAAAGGGAAACCAGTAAATCCTTTATATTATCTTTCAGAACAACAATATAGATAAATTAATATTTAATTTATCTATATTGTTAACTATACAAATTATTTATTAGTTAAGATTAATAAAAATTAATAATTTTATTAAATTAAAATTATTAAATATATATAAAATTATTTTAACTACTTTTTAAAATACTATATTTAATAATATATTTATATTAAATATTAATTATAATTTTATTATATAAATATTATTAAAATTAAATTATTTATTATTATATAATATTTATCTTATTTATTATTTTTAATATATTAATTATAATAATAATTATATTTTATATTCAATGATAATATAAAAATAAATATATGTTTTTATAAAAATAATGAATAATAAATACATCATTTATATTATAAAATAATAATTATATTTATAGTTATTTATTTATAATTATATTAAAATTATTAAATTATATTAAATTTATAAATATTATAAAAGATTTAATAAAATTTATTTAATAATTTAATAATTTAATAATTTATTTAATAAATTATTAAATTATATTTATTCATAATAAATTAATATAAAAATTTAACGTTAAAAATTTATATTAAATAAAAAATTATTTTTATTAAATATAATAAATAATTATATTTAATAAAAATTTATATAATTAAAATTAAATTAAATAATTTATATATAAATAAAATATAATTTATAATTATAATTTTGCTAAAAAAATAATTTATCATTAGTAATATACAATATAGTATACTTATAAAGTAAAATAATATAATTAATTATATTAAATATAAAATGATAATTTTAAAATAATTTTATTTAATAATAAAATTATTTTATTTTAAAAATTTTATTTTTATAATAGAGGTATATTATATTTTATGTTTTATTATATTATATTCTATATTAATATGCGTTATATATTTGGACGTACTGGGGATAGATTTGATAAATTTGTATCTAGTTTATCTATAATTGGAATTTCATTAGGAGTTATATCATTAATTACTATTACTAATATTATGAATAGTTTTGAGATTTTATTAGAACATAATATTTTAGAATATATTCCACATATTATTTTAACTACGCCTCAAGGTAATTTTAATCCTAATAAATATCCAATAAAAAATATAATTTGCTTATATGAAATTAATCATATTACTCCAATTATAAAAAGTGATGTTGTACTTCAAAATAAACAGAATATTGGTATTGCAGTTATGATTGGTATTAATAAAACATCAAATGAACCTTTACTAAATCATTTACAATATGTTAATTCTGACATTTTAACTGAAAATAGTTATAATATTATTTTAGGAAAAAAATTATCAGAACAACTTAAAGTTAAATTAGGTGATCAATTAAGGTTAATAATACCTTCTGTAAGTCAACTTACACCTATTGGTAGAATACCTAGTCAGCGTTTAGTTAAAGTAGTTGGATTTTTTATTAGTAAAAGTGAAGCTGATAATAGTGAATTATTAATTAATGAACAAGATGCTTCTAAATTAATGAATTATCCAATTGGAAATATTACAGGTTGGCGATTATATCTTAATTCACCTTTAACTGTTGATAGTTTAAGTAAAAAAAAAATATTTACAGGTATGGTGTGGCATGATTGGAGAGAACAAAAAGGTGAATTTTTTCAATCAGTAAAAATGGAAAAAAATATAATGATATTATTATTAAGCCTTGTTATAATTGTAGCGACATTTAATATTGTTACTTCACTTTCATTATTAATTATGGAAAAACAGCCAGAAATAGCTATCTTAAATACTTTAGGTTTAAAACGTAGTCAAATTATGGCTATTTTTATGTTACATGGTGTATTATATGGAATTATTGGTACTATTATTGGTATATTATTCGGGTTACTTATTACAAATAAAATTAATTTAATTATGTTTGCATTAAATATGTTAACCAAAAATATTGAATTACCAATTATAATTAATCCTATTAATATTATATTAATTTCTTTATTATCAATATTTATATCATTTTTAGCAACTATTTACCCTTCTTGGTGTGCAGCTAATATTCAACCTGTAGAGGCTTTACGATATGAATAATTCTACTTTATTAATTTGCCAAAACTTATGTAAATATTATAAACATGGAAAAATTATAACTAATGTATTGAAAAATATAACTTTTTCTATAAATAAAGGGGAAAAAATAGTAATTTTAGGTAATTCTGGTTCTGGTAAAAGTACACTACTACATTTATTAGGTGGATTAGATACATCAACTAGTGGAAATGTTATTTTTAATGGTAAAAAAATTAATTTATTATCTGCTAATGATAAAGCAGAATTGCGTAATAAAGAATTTGGATTTATTTATCAATTTCATCATTTATTATCCGATTTTACAGTATTAGAAAATGTAATGATGCCTTTACTAATTGGTTTAATGACTATGGTGAAAGCTAAGTATAAAGCTACTAAAATTTTAAATACAGTAAAATTATTGCATAAAATTAATTATCGTCCATCTGAATTATCTGGTGGTGAGCGTCAACGAGTTGCCATTGCTCGTGCAATAGTTAATGAACCTTCTTTAATATTAGCAGATGAACCAACAGGAAATTTAGATTTATATAATGCAGAAATTATTTTTAATTTATTAATGAATATTAATAAACAAAAAAAAACATCATTATTAATAGTTACTCATGATTTACAACTTTCTAATTATTTTACACGAAAATTAACAATAAAAAATGGTTATTTATATGATAATACTATTCTAACATAAATATAATAATTATGATAAAATTACCATATTCTTTAAAAATTGCAATTAATTTTAATAAAAGCAAAAAAAAAACTAATTTTGTTTCATTAATATCAACTATATCTATATTTAGTATTGCTTTAGGTGTATCTGTATTAATTATTAGTTTAAGTGTTATGAATGGTTTTAAATACGAATTAAAAAATAGTATACTTTCAGTTGTCCCACATGGTCAAATTATATCAATTAATCAACCTTATTTTAATTGGAAAATTGATTTAAAAAAAATTAAAAACATATCAGATATAGTTGCTGTATCACCATATATTAATTTTGTAGGATTAATTGAAAAAAATAATATATTAAAAGAGATTCAAATAGTAGGAATTGATTTGCCATCAGAAAATACAGTAAATTTATTATTTAATTCTATTTTATATAATGCATATAAAAAACTAAAACCAGGAAATAATGAAATTATTTTAGGTCAAGGTATTGCAAAAATATTAAAAGTTTCACCTGGAAATAATATTACAATAATAGTTGCTAATTATAGTAATAAATTACATAATTATCAATTAAATAAAATTAATGTTACAATAATTGAAGTCCTTAAACTTAATAATATATTAGATTATAATTTAGCAATTATACCATTACAAGACGCACAACAATATTTGTCCTACAATAATGGTATTACTGGGTTTAATATTAAAGCAAAAGATATTTTTAATGTTAATGATATACTTTATAATGCAAAAATAAATATAGGACATAATGTTATAATTAAAAGTTGGATAGAAGATTATGGTTATATATATCATGATATTCAAACAATACGAAGTATAATGTATATTACTATGATATTAGTCATTAGTATTGCTTGTTTTAATATTATATCTACACTAATATTAACAATAAAAGATAAAAAAATTGATATTGCAATATTAAAAACTCTTGGTGCTAAAGATAGTTTTATTCATATTATTTTTATGTGGTATGGATTACTAACTGGAATAATTGGTTATTTCATTGGTATATTAATAGGAATTTTTATATCATTAAATTTAACAATTATTATTAAATACATAGGAAATATAATTGGTCATTCTATTTTATATGATAAAATTTACTTTATTAATTTTTTACCATCTAAAATATATTTTACTGATATATTTTATATTATATTAACAACATTGATTTTAAGTTTGTTATCTAGTTGGTATCCTGCTAAAAGGGCAATTAAAATAGATCCAGTACAAATTTTAAGTAAGAAATAATTTTTTATTATTTTATAAATATTACTAATATGATATAATTACAATATTTTATATATATTATATATTTAATATTTAACTAAAATTTTAATTTTGTATTTTATTTATTTTAAAATTATTTTGTTAAGATAAAAAATAGTAATAATTATTTATTATTTAAATATTATTAAATAATTTATTGTGTCCGTAGCTCAATTGGTTAGAGTATCACCTTGACGTGGTGATGGTAAGTGGTTCAAATCCACTCGGACACATAAAATTTATTTATTTATAATTATAATTAATATTAAAATATATTTAATATTAATTAAATACAATTTGGTGGTAATATCTTGAATGATATTTTGATTGATGAAATCGCTACAGAATTATATACTATACAAGATATGTTACGCTGGGTAATTAGTAGATTTAATGAAGCAAATATTTATTATGGTCATGGAACTAATAATTTTTTAGATGAAGCTTTACAGCTTGTTTTATTATCACTTTTTTTACCATTAGATACTCCTGAGAAATTGTGGATTTCTCGTTTAACATTGATTGAACGTCGTAAAATTGTTAAATATGCATTACTTAGAGTAAATAAACATATTCCAGTTGCTTATTTAACAAATACATCTTGGTTCTGTGGACATAAATTTTATGTTGATCAACGTGTTTTTATACCTCGCTCACCAATAAGTGAATTAATTAATCAACATTTTACTGATATTATTAATTATGAACCAGAAAATATTTTAGATATGTGCACTGGTAGTGGATGTATTGCTATTTCTTGTAGTTATGAATTCCCAAATGCAAAAATTGATGCAGTTGATATTTCTATTGATGCATTAATAGTAGCTGAACAAAATATTAATTCTCATGGATTAATAGATAAAATAACACTGATTCATTCAGATTTATTTTCAAATATACCATTAGTTAAATATAATTTAATTATTATTAACCCACCTTATGTAAATAATGAAGATATGGTTGATTTACCAAATGAATATTTAGCAGAACCAAAATTAGCATTAGTAACAGGACTTAGTGGATTAAAAATTATTAAACAAATTTTAATACAAGCATCATATTTTTTAACAGAAAATGGCGTTCTTATTTGTGAAGTTGGTAATAATATGTTACATATAATTAAAGAATATCCTAATATTCCTTTTACTTGGTTTAAATTTAAATTTGGTGGAGATGGAGTATTTATGTTAACACAACAACAATTAATTAAATATCAACATAAAATTTAAATTTTTTTTATTAATAAATAAAAAATATATATTTTATATATAAATTAAATTAGACAACTTTTATATATAATTATATTTATATAATAATGTAATTTAATGCTAACATATATTATTAATAGTATTTTTTAGAAATATTTTATTAAAAAATATTTCAAATATATATTATAGTTCACTTAATATTTATAATTATAAGATTAAATAATATTAATTATATAAAGTTAAAATTTTATTTAGTATTTCGATAATATAATAATAATTTATTTATTTAGTTATTAATAAATAAAAATTAAGATTAATATTTATAGAATTATATTAAGATTAAGGATATTTTTATTTTGAATATAAAATATTATATTTATTTAATAAAATATCGTTTTGTAATTATAGTAATGATAATAATTTTAAATTAGTTATATAGTAATTCTAATTATTTATAATATAATTTAAAAAATTTAAGATAAAACTAGATATAATAATTTAAGTTTATGCAAATAACATAAAAAATATTTATTATTAATTAATACATTATAATTTATCTGAAAAAATTCTTTTTATACTAATTCATCAAAAATATATTATTTAATATTTTATTATATTTTTAAAAAGTCAATGATATTGGTTTTAAATATCTAATATTACTGCAAATATTACAGTTAAATTATATGAATTATTATTTTTATATTTTATAAAAATATTTATTATCAAATGATAATTATTAATATAATTAAAATATGTTAAAATTAAAAATAATTTTAATATGTAAGATTGAAAACTAATGAAAATAATTATAAAATAATATAAATATATTTTAATGATAAAATATTTAGTAATATATTAATAATATAAGTAATAATTAATATATTATTATATATTTATTTTTTTAATTTTAACTTTAAATGTATAAATAATTAGTAAAAATTGAAATGATATTAATTGTAATTATAAATTATTTTTTATATTATAAAAAAAATCAATATAGTAAATTATTTTTTTAAAATTTAAAGATATTGAAATTATAAATTAATTAAATAATATTTTATAAAAATAAATTTATTAAAAAAAATAAAATTTAACTAATTAATAATAAAATATAAATATTAATAAAATAAATTAAATAATATATTTAAATATATTATATTTATTAAATTAAAAATTAATTATTATTTTATTATAAATATATTTATTATTATTTTTATATATTATTATTAATATTTAATTTAAATTAATATATTAATAATATATTATATATAATTATTATTTAATAATGATTAAATAATTTTATTTATATAAATTTATAATTATTTTAATTTTAATTATATTAATAAAATTTTAAATTTATTATTATATTTTATATAATTAAATAATTTTAATTGTTAATTATATAATTTATTATATTATATATAATGTTTGTTAAATATAAATATTATATTTTATCTAAAATTATCTTTACATTATTGTATATTTATAATAAATATGTAAATTATATAAATATTATTTATTATTTTAACTAAAAAAAATAAAATTATATTATTGATTTTATTATTCTTATGATTTTTTTATAAATAAATATTTTAAAAAGATGTAATTTTTTATGAATTAAATTATTATTTAAATATAAAATAATATAAAATTATATATATTAATATAAAATATTATTTTTTATTTAATTAATATATATAACCTTAAAAATTATTTATTAATAATTTAATTTTAATTATTTTAAATAATATAAATTTTATTATTTTATGTATTTATAAACATATTAATAATCTAAATATAAAATTTTTAGTAAGAATAATAGAATAATAATAATTGTAATAATTTAATTTATAAACATATTGTTTATGAAATTTATATAATAAATATTTAATAATAATTAAATATTTATTATATAAATTATAATATATTTAAATATATTATAAATTAAAATTATATTATTTTATTTTGATAAAATATAAAAATCTTAAAAACAGTGAATAACCAGTAGTTATTTATATAATAAAAATAAATATTATAAATAATTTTAAATATTTATTTATTTTAATACCATTTTATACATAGTACAATCACTGATAATTCACAGATAAATATAATAAACAACATTATGATCTTTTTATGATATTTAAATTTATCTACAGAAAATTTCTTTATAATAAAAAATATAATAAAAGATTTTAAATTATATTTTATTTTTATTTTAAATAAATATTATTTTTTTATTAAAATATATATATATAATTTATTTATTAAAATATATATATATAATATTAAGGTATATATATGGTTTATTCGAAAAAATTTGATGTTATTATTGTTGGTGGAGGTCATGCTGGAACAGAAGCAGCTTTAGCTTCTGCTCGTATAGGATGTAAAACTTTACTATTAACTTATAATGTTGATACATTAGGTAAAATGTCATGTAATCCATCTATTGGTGGTATAGGTAAAGGACACCTAGTCAAAGAAATTGATGCTTTAGGTGGTATTATGGCTATAGCAACAGATAAATCAGGTATTCAATTTAGAAAGCTTAATGAAAGTAAAGGTCCAGCAGTACAAGCAACAAGAGCTCAAATTGATCGTATTATTTATAAACAAGTAATTAAAACTACATTAGAAAATCAAAATAATTTAATGATATTTCAACAATCTGTTGAAGATTTGATTATAAAAAATTATAAAATTATTGGTGTAATAACTAAAATAGGATTAAAATTTTATGCAAAATCTATTGTATTAACAATGGGTACTTTTCTTGAAGGTAAAATTTATATAGGATTTAAAAATTATAATGGTGGTAGAATTGGTGAACCACCAGTTATTAATTTATCTCTTAAATTGAAAGAATTGCCTTTTCGTATAAATAGATTTAAAACAGGAACGCCTCCTAGAATAGATGCTAGAACTATTGATTTTAGTAAACTATCTAAACAATTTGGAGATAATCCTACGCCTATTTTTTCTTTTGTTGGTTCAATAGATCAACATCCAAAACAATTGCCATGTTATATTACCTATACTAATGAAAAAACTCATCAATTGATTATTAATAATTTAAATAATAGTCCAATATATGCAGGTGTTATTAAAGGTATAGGTCCTCGTTATTGTCCTTCAATTGAAGATAAAGTTATGCGATTTATTGATCGCTCATCGCATCAAATTTTTCTTGAACCAGAAGGTTTAACAAGTAATGAGATTTATCCTAATGGACTTTCTACTAGTTTACCTTTTGATATACAAATAGAAATTATAAATTCAATAAAAGGTTTAGAAAATGCTCATATTATTAGACCAGGATATACAATTGAATATAATTTTTTTGATTCTAGAGATTTAAAATTAACATTAGAAAGTAAATTTATTCAAGGATTGTTTTTTGCTGGTCAAATTAATGGAACAACTGGTTACGAAGAAGCTGGAGCACAAGGATTATTAGCTGGAGTTAATGCAGCTCGTTATGCTTTTGAACAAGAAGGATGGTATCCTCGTCGTGATCAAGCTTATATTGGAGTTTTAGTTGATGATCTTTGTACTTTAGGTACTAATGAACCATATCGCATGTTTACTTCTAGAGCTGAATATCGTCTTATGTTGCGTGAAGATAATGCTGATCTTCGTTTAACAGAGAAAGGATATGAACTTGGTTTAATTAATGAAAAACGTTGGGAAAAATTTTGTAGAAAAGTTGAATTAATAGAACAAGAACGTCAACGATTGCGTAATTTTTATTTATATTATAATCCAGATAATAACGATATAAATAAAATTTCAACAACCACAATTTCAAAAAAAATAAATTGTGAAGATTTACTTAAACGTCCTGAAATTAATTATAAATTACTTACTTCATTGGAATATTTTTCACCAGTACTTAATGATTTTCAAGTTATTAATCAAGTTGAAATCCAAATAAAATATGAAGGATATATTAATCGTCAACAAAAAGAGGTAAAAAAACAACTTTATAATGAATATATTTTACTACCAATTAATATAGATTATAAACAAATAATTGGTCTTTCTAATGAAGTAATCACGGTACTTAACAATAATAAACCTTGTTCTATTGGTCAAGCTTCACGTATGTCAGGTATTACTCCAGCTGCAATATCTATATTATTAATTTGGTTAAAAAAAAAAGGTTTATTATATAATAATATATAAATAAAATCAATTATTATAATATAATTATTAAGAATAATTTTTTATTAAAATTATTAATATCAAATTATTATTGATATTAAGTAATAAATTAATATAATTAATTATTTTGATTAATTATATTATGTTTAATGTATATAAATTTAATAAAATAAGTAATATTATATATATTTATATTAAATTAAACATAATATAAATATATTATGTTTAATTTTTTTTTAATTTAATATTATTTTATAATAATTATTATTTAAATATTTAAATATATTTAAATTTATAGTGAATTAAAATATTAATTAATAATTATAATAAATATTTATATTAATAAATAAATTAAATTTATTAGTTAAATATTAAAGTTTTAATTAAATTTTATATAAATAAAACTATTAATTATTTACAAAATAATATATTTTATATGATTTAATAAAAATATATATTAATATATATTAAATAATATAATTATTTTTTAATATTTTATATTATTAAAATTAAATAATAATATATTAGTTATATTAATTAGTTTTATAAAAAAATTTTTAATTTTTAATATATTTTATAATAATATAATTTTAATTATTAATATAAATAATATTATATTATTTATATATACATTATAAATAAAAATTTTATTTCTTATAATTAATAATTAATCAATTATTAAAAAAATAAATTTTATTTTAATTTTTATTATTTATTATATTTAATATATTTATCATTAATTATTAATAATAAGAAATTATTTAAAATATTATTATATTAATTAATATTATTATATTTAATATATTTAATATATTTAATTATACTCATTATTTAATTATAATTAATAAATAATAAGTAATTTAAATAATAAAATTATAAAATATGTCATTTTTACATTAAAAGTAACAATTATGAGAAATTACATAGGACATCATTTATATAATCTTCAATTTAATATTCGTACATTTAAATTAATTGATCCTAATAATAATAATGATTTAACATTTTGGACATTAAATATTGATTCACTTTTTTTTTCTATTGTTCTTGGAATTATATTTTTATGGCTCTTTAGAAGAATCGCTGTTAATATAACTAGTGGAGTACCTTGTAAATTACAAACTGCAATAGAAATAGTTATAAGTTTTATTAATAAAACTGTATGTGATATGTATTATGGTAAAAATAATGTTATTGCTCCTTTATCTTTAACAGTTTTTATTTGGATATTATTAATGAATATTATGGATTTATTACCAATTGATTTATTTCCATATATTGGAGAAAATTATTTAAATTTACCTGCATTGCGAATTGTTCCAACTGCAGATATAAATATTACTATATCAATGGCGCTTGGTGTATTTATCTTAATTATTTTTTACAATATAAAAATAAAAGGATTAATTGGATTTATAAAAGAGTTAACTTTACAACCATTTAATCATCCTATTTTTATTCCTATAAACTTTATTTTAGAAGGTGTTAATCTTTTATCTAAACCAGTATCATTAAGTTTACGATTATTTGGTAATATATATGCAAGTGAATTAATATTTATTCTTATTACAGCTTTATTACCTTGGTGGTTACAATGGATACTTAATTTGTCTTGGGCTATTTTTCATATATTAATTATTACGTTACAAGCTTTTATTTTTATGATTTTAACAATTGTTTATTTATCAAAAGCGTTAGAAAAGAATTAATAGTAATTTAATTAAACAAATTTTATTTCATTAAAAACAAATTGGAGATTTATTATGGAAAACTTAGATTTAAATATATTGTATATAGCTGTAGCTATAATGATTGGTTTATCAGCAATTGGTGCTGCAATTGGTATTAGTATTTTAGGAGGAAAATTTTTAGAAGGTTCAGCTCGTCAACCTGATTTAATTCCTTTATTACGTACTCAATTTTTTATTGTAATGGGTTTAATTGATGCAATTCCTATGATTGCTGTTGGTTTAGGACTGTATATGATGTTTGCAATTATTTAATATTAAAAATCAATCAAACACCATTAATATATTAATTTATAAAGATATATCATATTATGAATATTAATGCGACAATTCTTGGTCAAACTATTGCATTTGTATTATTTGTATTATTTTGCATGAAGTATGTATGGCCACCAATTATATCAGCAATTGAAAAACGTCAAAAAGAGATTTCTGATAATTTATATGCTGTAAAACAAGCTAAAAAAGACTTAAAATTTACACAAAATAATATAATAGAAAAAATAAAAAAAGCAAAAATCGAGGCACAAATTATTATTGAACATGCTAACAAACAAAGTTCTTTAATAATTAAAAAAGCTAAAATTGAGGCAGAAAATGAACGTAAAAAAATAATTATTCAAGCACAAATTGAAATTAATACTGAACGAAAACGTATATGTGAAGAATTACGTAAACAATTTACTATGTTAGTAATTTTAGGTGTAGAAAAAATAATTAAACGATCAATTGATATAACTATTAATAATGACATTATTGATAAATTAATTAATAAATTATAAAAAGGTAAAAAGTAGTATGTATGAAATTACTACAATAGCTCGTCCATATGCTAAAGCAGCTTTTGATTTTGCTATAGAAAAAAAAATGGTTAATAAATGGCAAAATATGCTTACTTTTATTTCTAAAATAATATGTAATAAACAAATAAATAATATAATTTATAGTTCAATATCATCAAAAATATTAGCGAAAATTTTAATAAATATTTGTGGTAATAAAATTGATAAACATGTTAGAAATTTAATTTATATTATGGCTGAAAATAAACGTTTAAATGCATTATCTGAGGTTTTAAAACAATTTATACAATTACGAAATATTTTAGAATTAACTGCTAATGTTAATGTTATTTCTTCTATTAAATTAACTAATAAACAAAAAATTAAAATTTCTATTATGATGAAAAAACGTTTATTATGTAAAAAAATTAAATTAAATTGTAAAATTGATAAATCTATTATCGCAGGAATTATTATTCATGTTGGAGATTTAGTTATTGATGGTAGCGTAAGTGGTCACATTGAATATTTAACTTACGTTTTACAGTCTTAAAAGGATTGAAGTTTATGAAATTAAATTCTACTGAAATTAGTAAACTAATTAAACAACGTATTAGTGAGTTTAATGTAGTAAATAAAATTTATAATGAAGGCATAATTGTTTCTGTTAATGATGGGATTATTCGTATTCATGGTTTAACTGAAGTCATGCAAGGAGAAATGATTGCTTTACCTAATAATTATTATGCTATTGCACTTAATTTAGAGCGTAATTCAGTTGGTGCTGTAGTTATAGGTCAATATACTAATTTGACTGAAGGAATGAAAGTAAAGTGTACTGGTAGAATTCTTGAGATTCCTGTAGGTAGAAATTTTCTTGGAAGAATTGTTAATACTTTAGGTGAACCTATTGATGGTAAAGGATTAATTAAACATGATTGTTTTTCTGCGATTGAAGTTATTGCACCTGGTGTTAATGATCGTAAATCAATAAATCAACCAATACAAACAGGATATAAAATAATTGATGCTATTATACCTATTGGACGTGGGCAACGAGAATTAATTATTGGAGATCGTCAAACTGGTAAAACTACGTTAGCCATTGATGCTATCATTAATCAACGTAATTCAGAAATAAAATGTATTTATGTAGCAATTGGGCAAAAAGCATCAACTATTGTTAATGTAGTACGTAAATTAGAAGAATATGAAGCTCTTAAAAATACAATAGTTGTTGTTGCTACAGCTTCTGAATCTGCAGCATTACAATATCTTGCTCCTTATTCTGGTTGTACAATGGGTGAATACTTTAGAAATCGTGGCGAAGATGCTTTAATTGTTTATGATGATCTTTCTAAACAAGCGGTTGCTTATAGACAAATTTCATTATTATTACATCGTCCTCCTGGACGAGAAGCTTATCCTGGTGATATTTTTTATCTTCATTCTCGTTTATTAGAACGTTCTGCACGTGTTAGTGCTAAATATGTTGAAAATTTTACTAATAATAAAGTTAAAGGTAGAACTGGTTCATTAACTGCATTGCCAATCATTGAAACACAAGCTGGTGATATTTCTGCATTTATACCTACTAATGTTATTTCTATAACTGATGGACAAATTTTTTTAGAATCTAGTTTATTTAATTCTAATATTCGACCAGCAGTTAATCCAGGAATTTCAGTATCACGTGTAGGTAGAGCGGCACAAACTAAAATTATTAAAATATTATCTAGCGGTATTCGTATTTCACTAGCGCAATATCGTGAATTATATGCATTTTCACAATTTGCTTCTAATTTAGATGATGCAACTAGTAAACAACTTAATCATGGACAAAAAGTAATAGAATTATTAAAACAAAAACAATATACACCTATGTCAATTTCGCATCAGGCATTATCTTTATTTGCATCTGAACATGGTTATCTAGAAGATATTGAACTAGAAAAAATTAGTTCTTTTGAAACTAAATTATTAGTTTATGCTAGTCGTGAACATTTTGTTTTATTGAAAGAAATTAATAAAACAGGTGAATATAATGATGAAATAAAAGAAAAATTACATCTATTATTAAATTCTTTTAAATCCACTCAATTTTAGTAAATTTATTTAGTCTTTATTAGTATTTATATTTAATAAATGGGATATAAAATGTCAAATATAAAAGAAATATATTCTAAGATAAATAGTGTACAAAATACACAAAAAATTACTAAAGCAATGGAGATGGTTGCAGCTTCTAAAATTCGCAAAATACAAGAACGAATAATAAATAGTAATCCTTATATAAAAACTATATATAGATTAATTAATAACTTAGCATTTAGTAATTTAGAATATAAAAATTCATATTTTATAGAACGTGATATTAAAAATATTGGTTATTTAATTATTTCTACTGAACGAGGTTTATGTGGTAATTTAAATATTAATTTATTTAAAAAAATATTAACAGAAATTAAAATATGGAAAAATAAAGGTGCTAAAATTCATTTAGCATTAATTGGTTCTAAAGCAGTTTTATTTTTTAATTCATTTAATATTATTGCTAGTATAATTAAGATAGGAGATAATCCATCTATATCTAATATTATTAAATTAACTAAAATTATATTAGAAGAATATAATAAAAAACGTTTAGATAAAATATATATAATAACTAATAGATTTATTAATTCTATAACTCAAGTGCCAACAATTATTCAATTATTACCTATAATTAATAAAGATCATATAATATTAAAAAATAAATTTAGAGATTATTTATATGAAACTGATTTAAAAACATTATTAAATACCTTATTATATAATTACATTAAATCACAGATTTATCATAATATTATTGAAAATTTAGTTAGTGAACAAGCTGCTAGAATAATAGCAATGAAATCTGCTAGTGACAATAGTGGTAATTTAATTAAAGAATTGCAATTGATTTATAATAAAACTCGTCAAGCAAATATTACTCAGGAACTTGTAGAAATAGTTTCAGGAGTTACTGTAGTTTAATAGTTAACTTTATAAATTATATATAGGATTAATATGACTATTGGAAAAATAATCCAGATAATTGGTGCCGTAATAGATGTAGAGTTTTCTCAAAATGAAATACCGAAAATTTATGACGCTCTTGAGGTAATAAATAATAAAGAAAAATTAATTTTAGAAGTTCAACAACAATTAGGTGATGGTATTGTCCGTTGTATTGCTATGGGAACTTCTCATGGTCTAAAACGTGGTTTAGATGTTATTAATTTAGCTCATCCAATTGAAGTTCCTGTTGGTAAAGCGACATTAGGGCGTATTATTAATGTATTAGGTGATCCTATTGATATGAAAGGTAAAATAAATGAAAAAGAACGTTGGCCTATTCATAGAGCAGCACCTAATTATAAAGATTTATCTAATTCAACAGAATTATTAGAAACTGGTATTAAAGTCATTGATCTTATTTGCCCTTTTGCAAAGGGAGGTAAAATAGGATTATTTGGTGGTGCTGGTGTTGGTAAAACAATAAATATGATGGAACTTATTCGTAATATTACAATTAAACATTCTGGTTATTCTGTTTTTACTGGTGTTGGTGAGCGTACTCGTGAAGGTAATGATTTTTATAATGAAATGTTAGATTCAAACGTATTAGATAAAGTTTCATTAGTATATGGTCAAATGAATGAACCACCTGGAAATCGTTTGCGTGTTGCTTTAACAGGATTAACAATTGCTGAAAAATTTCGTGATGAAGGTTTAGATATATTATTATTTATTGATAATATATATCGTTATACATTAGCTGGAACAGAAGTTTCATCTTTATTAGGGCGAATGCCTTCTGCAGTAGGTTATCAACCTACTTTAGCAGAAGAAATGGGAATATTACAAGAACGTATTGCCTCTACTAAATATGGTTCAATTACATCTATTCAAGCAGTATATGTACCTGCTGATGATTTAACAGATCCTTCACCAGCAACTACATTTGTTCATTTAGATTCAACAATTGTTCTTAGTCGTCAAATTGCAGAATTAGGTATTTATCCTGCTGTTGATCCATTAAATTCAACTAGTTGTCAACTTGATCCATTAATTGTAGGACAAGAACATTATGACGTCACATGTAATATTCGATCTATTTTACAACGTTATCAAGAATTAAAAGATATTATTATTATTTTAGGAATAGATGAGTTATCTGAGAAAGATAAATTAATTGTTTCACGTGCTCGTAAAATTCAACGATTCTTATCTCAACCATTTTTTGTAGCTGAAGTTTTTACTGGTTTATTAGGAAAATTTGTTCCTTTAGAGGATACTATAAATGATTTTAAAGGTATTTTAAATGGTGACTATGACAATTTACCTGAACAAGCATTTTATATGGTAGGAAATATAAAAGAAGTAATAAAAAAAGCAAAAACATTATAATATCTCTTATAAGAGAGTTAATATGGATATAATAACATATCGTTTAATTATACTAAGTATTAAAAAAAAAATATTTGATGAATTTGTTCGGAAAATTCATGTTATAAGTGACGAAGGTGGATTAGAAATTTATCCACAACATATATCATTATTGACTATTATTAAACCTAGTACAATACATATTACTAAAAAATGTGGTGATAATAAATTAATTTATCTTTATGGTGGTATTCTTGAAGTTAAATTAAATAATGTTATTATATTAGCTGATACAGTAATTAATGATAGTTAAATATAAATAATATATTTAATATATATTAAATAATATTTTTTAAAATATATAATTATATTATTTATATTGTTTATTTTTAATTATTAATAATTAATATTATAATGAAATAGAATTAATAAAAATTTATATATTAATATTATTTATTAAATAATTTTAATATATAAATATTGAATAAAATATATATTACATTTAATAGTTGAAATATATTAATTTTATTTTAAATAAAGATATTATATTACATGATAAATTATTTTAATTTATCATGTAATATAATATTTTTAAATAAAATATTAGTAATTTATTTAATAAATAATTTTTTTGTTATCTAACTAATAGAGCTATTAAGCTTATGTCTATAAATAAAAAAAGTGTAGTAATTTTAGCAGCTGGCAAAGGTACTCGTATGCATTCTGACTTACCAAAAGTTTTGCATACATTAGCAGGGAAACCAATGGTACAACATGTTATTGATACATCATTATTACTTGGAGCAACTAATATTCATTTAATTTATGGTAATGGTGCTAATTTAATGAAAATAGCATTAGATAAACAACCAATTAATTGGATTTTACAAAAAGAACAATTAGGAACTGGTCATGCAATACAACAAGCATCTTCTTATTTTGCTAATGATGAAGATATACTAATATTATATGGTGATTCTCCATTAATTACAAAAGAAACTCTTGAACGATTAATTAAATCTAAATCTAATGGTGGAATTAGTTTGTTAACAGCAATAGTTAATGAACCAACAGGTTATGGTCGTATTATTCGTAAAAATTGTGAAGTAATTGATATTATTGAGCATAAAGATGCAACAGAAGAACAAAAGAAAATTAATGAAATAAATACTGGTATATTTGTTGCTAATGGTAAAGATTTAAAAAGATGGTTAAAAAAACTTAATAATAATAATAATCAAGATGAATATTATATTACTGATATTATTTCATTAGCACATAAAGAAGGAAGTAAAATAAATGTAGTTCATCCTATAAAACTAAGTGAGATAAAAGGAGTAAATAATTGCTTACAACTTTCTATGCTTGAACGTCTTTACCAAAAAGAACAAGCAGAAAAATTGCTGTTAGATGGTGTTATGATTATTGATCCTAATCGTTTTGATTTACGTGGTACATTAAAATATGGACGTAATGTAATAATTGATATTAATGTTATTATTGAAGGTGATGTTATACTAGGAAATAATGTTCATATTAATTCTGGTTGTATATTAAGAAATTGTAAAATAGGTGATAATTCAATTATTCATTCTTATTCAATTATTGATGATTCTGAATTATTAAAATATTGTGTAATTGGTCCTTTTGCACGATTGCGACCAGGAACTAAATTAGATAATAAAGTTCATATTGGTAATTTTATTGAGATTAAAAATTCTTATTTAGGAGAAGGATCTAAAGCTGGTCATTTGAGTTATTTAGGTGATGCTGAAATTGGTAATAATGTTAATATTGGAGCAGGAACAATAACTTGTAATTATGATAGAGTTAATAAGTTTAAAACTATTATAGGTGATAATGTTTTTATTGGTTCTGATACTCAATTAATTGCACCTATTATTATTAAAAATGGTTCTACTATTGGTGCTGGGACAACATTAACTAATGATGTTGGAGAAAATGAACTTATTATTAGTCGAGTTAAACAACGACATATTCTTAATTGGAAATATCCAACAAAAATAGTAGAAAAATAAATAATAAATATTAATTATATATTTTATAAAAAAATTAATATTTATAATTTTTTGAATAATAAAACTAAGTATATTAATTAAATTATAATATTATAATAATAATATATTTCGTTGTTTTTGGAATAAAAATTGATGTGTGGAATTGTTGGTGCAATAGCACAACGTAATATAGTTAAAATTCTTATTGAAGGCCTTCGTAGATTAGAATACCGAGGTTATGATTCTTCTGGTTTAGCTGTAATTAATGATAAAAAAAACTTAATACGATTTCGTGAAATTGGTCAAGTTCATATTTTAGCTAAAGAAGTAGAAAAACATAATATAGTTAGTAATGTTGGTATTGCACATACTAGATGGGCTACTCATGGTAAGCCAAGTAAAAAAAATGCTCATCCACACATATCTGAATATATTGCAGTTGTGCATAATGGAATTATTGAAAATTATCAAGAATTACGCGAGCAACTTAAAAAACAACAATATATTTTTAATTCAGAAACCGATACTGAAGTTATTGCACATTTAATACATAGTGAATTTAAAGAAGGCTATACACTTATAGAAGTAGTAAAACTTATTATCCCTAAATTAAAAGGAGCTTATGGAATTGTTATTATGGATAGACGTACTCCAGATTTATTAGTAGCAGTACGTTATGGTAGTCCTTTAATTATAGGTTTAGGTATTGGTGAAAATTTTCTTGCATCAGATCAATTAGCACTTTTACATGTTACTCATCATTTTATTTATTTAAATGAAGGTGATATTGCTGAAATAACTTGTAAAAAGGTTAATATTGTTGATAAACAAGGTATAAATGTTGAACGGAAACCAATAAAAGTTGATATTCAATATAATTTTGATAATAAAGGTATATATAATCATTATATGCAAAAAGAAATACATGAACAACCTTTAGCAATAAAAAATACTTTACATGGGCGATTTGATCAAAATAATAATGTTATTTTCACCGAATTAGATAAAAAAGCACAAAATATATTATCAAAAGTTGAGCATATTCAAATTATTGCTTGTGGTACTTCATATAATGCTGGTATGGTTGCTCGTTATTGGTTTGAATCTTTAGCAATTATTTCATGTGATGTAGAAATTGCTTCAGAATATCGTTATCGTAAGCCAATAAGACGAAAAAATAGTTTATTACTTACTATTTGTCAATCTGGTGAAACAGCTGATACTTTAGCTGCATTGCGATTATCTAAAAATCTTAATTATTTAGCATCATTAGCGATATGTAATGTTTTAGGATCATCTTTAATTAGAGAATCAGATTTTTCATTAATGACTAAAGCAGGAATTGAAATTAGTGTAGCATCCACTAAAGCATTCACAACTCAATTAACGGTTTTGTTATTATTAGTTGCTTATTTAATTAGATTACAAAATAAAAATATTTTATTTGAGAGAAATATTGTAAAAGCGTTATATAATTTACCTTTTCATATAGAAAATATTTTTTTACAAGAAAAAAATATTAAATCTTTAGCAAAAGATTTTTCTAGTATAAATAATGTTCTTTTCATAGGTCGTGGTGATCAATTTCCAATAGCAGTTGAAGGGGCATTAAAACTAAAAGAAATTTCTTATATTCATGCTGAAGCTTATCCTGCTGGTGAATTAAAACATGGTCCATTAGCATTAGTTGACACTAATATGCCAGTAATTATTATTGCCCCAAATAATAAATTATTAGAAAAATTAAAATCTAATATTGAGGAAATACATACAAGAGGTGGATTAATTTATATTTTTACTGATAAAAATGCAGGATTTATTAATTCTAAAAACATGAAAATTATTGTATTGCCGAATATTGAAGAATTTACTGCACCAATTTTTTATATTGTTCCATTACAATTGCTATCTTATTATATAGCTTTAATTAAAGGTACTAATATTGATCAACCAAGAAATTTAGCTAAATCTGTAACTGTAGAATAATTATTTTAGATAAATAATTAATAAATAATATAATAAATTTTATATTTATATATTATATATATTATATAATTTTAATTATATTAATTTAATATATTGAATATAATTTATTAAATAAAATTATTAATTACAATATTAATATATTTTATGTATATATTCATTTATCATAATATCATTTAAATGCTAAAATGTTAAGTAAAATTAATATAATATAATATAATTATATAATTAATATAAATATATTAATTAATAATAAATATTATTGTATTAATTATTTATTTTTAATAAAAAAATAATTTTTTTAAAATATTATTCTAAGTATTTAATTTATGAATAAAATTAATTTCATTTTAAAATTATATTTAATTTTTTAATTTTAATTAAATAAAAAAATAAATATAATTAAATATATTATCTTAATTAAATAATTAATTTATATTATTTTTATTTTATAAAATAGTATTATATATAATATAATTAGTAATTAAAATCAATATTTATATATAATATTATAGTAAGAATATTAATAATATTATTTAACTTAATTACATTTAAATAATTATAAATAATATATAATATATATTATTTATATACATTTAATAATAATTATAATATAATATTAATTTATATATAAATTAATATTATATTTAATCTTTACATACATTTTTATTTATATTTATTATTATATATAATAATAAATATTTAAATGTAATTAAGTTAAATAATATTTAATAAATTAATATAATTTTTTGTTAATTAGTGAATTAAAAATGCAACAAAAAGATTATGTAAAATTAAAAAATATAACATCTTATAAAAATAAATGTTTAAATATAAAAAAAATAAATCAAACTTTATTAAAGTTAATTTTTATTATTATTATTATTATCTTTATTAGTTATTTGTATTTTTTTATACAAAATAAAAGTATTTATACATTAAATAAAATAATATATTCTAATAATAAATTATTATTTAGTAATTTACCATCTAAACCATATGAAAGATGGAGATATATAAAAATGTTAAAAAAAATAAATACTAATTTACAAAATTTATACAATCCAAGTAAATTAAATATCAATGATTAAATATATTTAATTAACAATAATAAATTAAATAAATAAATATAAATAAATATAATAATTCTAATTATATAAATATAATATATAATAATATTTATAATTTTTTATTATTGCTAATAATAAATCTATGAATTTATATTTATAATTAAAACTATTATTAATAATAAAACAATTAATAGTACAATATGGTTTATTTGAAAATATAAAATAAGTAAAATTAATTAAAGATAATTTAACATTCTTAAATATAAAAAATAAAATTAATTTAATAAGATATTTTTATAATGTTATATTTAAGTTGTTTCATGAAAATATAGAAAATAAGTAAATAAATTAAATATTTTAATTTATATAAATGTATTATATATAAATAATAATTAATAATTATTATTTGCACATTTATTATATAAAATAATATACATTTTATATAATAATTAAAATTTTAAATATTAATATAAATTTATTACTATTATATTTAATAATATTAAAAATTAAATTTATTAATTAAAGTATAAATTTAAATTATTTTTTATTTTTGAATTAATAGTTATTTATTATAATGAAATATTATTTATTTATTTATTTATAAGTTTAAATTAAATAAATATAAATAATATTAAATTAAAATTTATATTATTTTTAATAATTTAAAATTTAATTTATAAAATAATTATATATTATATTTTATAATAAAATTTTATATTAGTTTAATTAATATAGAAATATTAAAATATAATAATTATAATTTATATTTTATTTTTTTAGTTAAAAATTATTTTACGTATTTTAAATATTTATCAATTATAATAATTTAATAAATTAATATTATTACGATTTTTTATTATTAAAATCTGAGGTAATTGGATAACGTCTATCTTTATTAAAATTTTTAATTGTTATTCTAGGTCCAATAGGTGCTTGACGTCTTTTATATTCATTAATATTAACTAATTTAATTATTTTACGTACAATTATTTCATTAAATCCATCTTTCACTAATTCAATAATAGATTTATCATATTCAATATAGCCTTTTAAAATTTTATCTAATAAATCATATGGTGGTAAATTATCTTGATCTAATTGTCCTGGTGCTAATTCAGCAGAAGCAGGTCGATTTATTACACGTTGGGGAATAATTGGTGAAATTGTATTACGATATCTTGCTAATTTAAATACTAATGTTTTCGATATATCCTTAAGAACTGCAAAACCACCTGCCATATCACCATAAAGAGTAGTATAACCGACAGAATATTCACTTTTATTACCAGTAGTTAATACTAAATTACCACTATTATTAGATATTGCCATTAAAATGATAGCCCTACAACGAGCTTGCAAGTTTTCTTCAGTTATATCAGGAATTTTATTACCAAACAATGGAAATAAACTAGTTATAAAAGAATTATATATGGATTCAATTGAAATAATATTAAATTTAATTCCTAATAATACTGCTTGTTCTTTAGCATCATAAATACTTGTTTCTGATGTATATTTAAAAGGCATCATAATTGCTTGAACTTTATCTTTTCCTAAAGCATCTACTGCAATAGATAAAGTTAAAGCTGAGTCAATTCCTCCTGATAATCCTATAATAACTCCAAATGATTTATTTTTATTAATATAATCATATGTAGCCATAACTAATGCTTTATATATTTGAGCAGTAGATGACATAATTTTAGATAAATTAGTTATTGGCAATGGTTGATAATAATTAAATTTACATTGTATAATTTGTTCGGTAAATTGTGCTAAATGATGTGTTATTTTACCATTATTATTTAATACTAATGATCCACCATCAAATACAAGTTCATCTTGTCCTCCAATTTGATTTAAATAAATAATAGGTAAATTAGTTCTTTTACTATGATATTTTAATAATTTTATTCTTATATATGGTTTTTTATAATTATATGGGGAAGCATTAATAATAATAATAATATTAGCACCTAGTTTTTTAATTGCATTAATAGGTTCATCAAACCAAACATCTTCACAAATTAAAAAACCTAATTTATATTTATTAAAAGATAATACACAATTTTCATGTCCAGCATAAAAATATCTTTTTTCATCAAAAACACCATAATTAGGTAATTTTTGTTTAAAATAACGACCTATAATTTTTTTTTTCCAAAAAAATGATAATGCATTATAGCACTTTCCACCTTGTTTCCATGGATGACCAACTACAATGGCTATATTTTGAGTAGCATTTTTTAAGTTATAAAGATATTTGTTACAGCATTGATGAAAATCTGATCTAAAAAGTAAATCTTCTGGTGGATATCCAGTTAAAGCTAATTCTGAAAATAAAATAATATCTGCTCCTTGTAATTGTTGATCTTTAGTCTCTTTTAACATACGATTACAATTACCTTCAATATCACCTACTAACCAATTTAATTGTGCTATTGCAACATTAAGAGTTTTATTCATATAAAAATATTCCTGTATATATAATAAAATTAAATTTGTATAATTAATATTATATATTTTATATAATAAATTAATTTATATTAAATTATTTATATAAATTATTATAATTTTTTTATAATCATAAAATAATATTACATAATTTATAATTACTAAATTAGTTTTATTTTTAATAAATTATTATATGATTATCATAATATATATAATATTAATTATATAATATTAATTAATTAATTTATCAATATTAATATTTTATTTATATAATTTTAATAAAATATTCATAATATAAATAAAATGTTTTTAATTAATAATAAATTTATTTTTTTATATTAAAATAAAATATATAATATAATTAATAAAAGTATTTTTAATATAATTAAATAAATTATTATTTTTAATAATGTTTTATATAAATTAATATATTTTATTTATATTTAATAATATAATTATTTGATATAAATATAATTTTTAATAAATTAATAAAATATATTAATTTATAAATTATATATATATTTTTTATTAATTTAATTATTTATAATGATATTGGTTATTATATATATAAATAAAATTATAAATATTTAATTAATTATTTTATATTAAATAATTTTTTAATAATATTATTACTATTTATTTTAAAAATTATCATAATTTAATATTTATAATAATTAAAAATAATATATAAAGTATTTTACTATATATATTATTATCATTTAATATAATTATATTTATATTATAAAATAATATTTATACAAAATTCAAAAAATAAAAATATAAAAATTATGTAATATTTTTTATAAAAATTTTATTTAGTAGATAAATGTTAATTTTTTTATTAATTGAAATTATTAAAGTAAATTTTATAAATTTAAATTATAAGTATTTTAATAATATATATTTAATTTATACTTATAAATATAAATTAAAAAAAATAAATTAATTTATTTAAGTTTGTATAAACAAAATATTATAATAAATTTTACATTTCATATTACAATATTAAAATATAATTTTTTATATTAGTTAATATTAATTGATATTAGTAATTTTTTTAAATTAATACATATATTTTATATATAATTAATATTAATAATAAAATTATATAATACAAATAGTATTATAAGAAAATAAGTATTTATATAATATAAATTTTTATAAAAATTTTTTTATATATGTATAAATAATTATATTAATTATATAACATATAAATATATTTTAAATTAGATTAAATTATAAATTTATATAATATAAATCATTACATATACTTAAAATAGATATTACAAATATAATATTTAATAATTATTTTAATAAAATTATTTATCAATATATACATATATAGTAATTGTTTAAATATGATAATTAAATAATTTAATGAATTAATTTTTTAATAGATAAATGAATTATAAATATATCGTAAATAAAATAAATATAATACTAATTATAATATAAATATTTCAATTTATTTTTTAATAATTTTATTTTTATTAAAAATAATAATTATGTTTAATTTATTATTTTATAATAATTAATATTAAATTTTTTATTTAATTATTAAAATTAAACATTATAATAAATAAAAAAAATAAAATATAAATATTTTAAATATTTATAATATCAATAAAATTATTTTCATAAAATAATAAAGTTATTATTAAAATAATTAAATTTTATATTATTTTTATAAAACATTTATTATATTTTAATAATTTTTATTAAATTTAATAATAAATGTAATTATTATATATTATATTTTACTAAAATTTATTCAGTAAGAATTTTTATTAATAAAAATTACATTTATTTCATTTAATTAAATTATATTAATAATATTAATTACAATATATTATTAATATAAAATAATTTTGTCTTACATAAACTACATATAATATTTATGTAATTTAATTACATAAATATTTTAAATATTTTACTATAAGTTGTAATTTAATTATATTAAAATAGTATATAAATAATATTTTAATTAAACATTATTTTATAATTTATTAATATTTATACAAATATAAAAATTTAATAATTATTTATTAAGTGAATATTATTTTTAATAGAATTTAAATAATAATTTACTTATTAATTATGAAAATTTTATTAAAAATTATTTTATTTTAAATTAAATAAAATATTAACATTATAAAATATTATTAGAATTAATATAATTATTAATAATATATAATAAATATAATCATTTTGGAGTTTTACATGATAAAGAAAATTTTTCTTAATTATAAAGATTCTGGTGTTAATATTAATAAAAGCAATAATTTAATTAAATGTATTAAAAATACAATTGAAAAAACATATTGTAAAGAAGTAATAAGTGACTTAGGTGAATTTAGTGCATTATATTCTTTACAACAAAAATATCATGAACCAATATTAGTTTCAAGTACAGATGGTGTAGGAACTAAATTACGATTAACAATAGATTTTAAAAAATATAATACAATTGGTATTGATTTAGTTGCTATGTGTGTTAATGATATTATTGTTAAAGGTGCAAAACCATTATTTTTTCTTGATTATTATGCTTCTGGTAATCTTGAGTTTAATATAGCATCTAGCGTAATTAAAAGTATTGCAGTAGGATGTATACAATCAAAGTGTGCTTTAATAGGAGGTGAAATAGCAGAGATGCCTGACATATATCAAAATGCAAATTATGATATAGTTGGATTTTGTGTTGGAGTAGTAGAAAAAACTAAAATTATCGATGGTAGTAAAGTTAAAGTTGGTGATATTTTAATAGCTTTAGGATCTAGTGGGCCTCATTCTAATGGTTATTCATTAATTAGAAAAATTCTACAATTAAAAAAAATAGATCCAACTTTAATACTATTAAAAAATAAATTATTAATAGATATTTTATTAATGCCAACAAGAATTTATGTTAAAAATATACTAAAACTAATTAAAAAAAATAATATTCATGCCATTGCTCATATAACTGGTGGTGGTTTTTGGGAAAATATTCCACGAGTTTTACCATCAAATACTAAAGCTATTATTGATGAATCTAGCTGGAAATGGCCAGTAATTTTTAATTGGTTACAACAAACTGGTAATATAACTACTCATGATATGTATAGTACTTTTAATTGTGGTGTTGGTATGATAATTATACTTCCAAAAGAAGAAGTGTCTGATGCATTAAAATTACTTAATCAATTAGGTGAAAAAGCTTGGAAAATTGGTAAAATTATTTCAAGTAATATAAACAAACCACAGGTAATAATTAGAAAATGAAAAAAATAGTAGTATTAATTTCTGGAGATGGAAGTAATTTACAGGCTATTATTAATGCTTGTAAAAAACAAAAAATTTTTGCAAAAATTAGTGCAGTTTTCAGTGATAATCCTTCTGCTTATGGTTTAAAATTAGCCCAAAAAGCTTCTATCCCAATTATTATAATACCAAAAACATATATAGATAAATATTCTTATGATATTTTTCTTATGATGAAGTTAGATAAATATCAGCCAGATTTAATTGTGTTAGCAGGTTATATGCGTATTCTTACACCATATTTTGTTAATAATTATTTAGGTAAAATAATTAATATTCATCCTTCTCTTTTACCTAAATATCCTGGTCTAAATACTCATCAAAAAGCATTATTAAATGGCGATGAAGAACACGGTACTTCTATTCATTTCGTTACTAATCAATTAGATTCAGGTCCAATTATTTTACAATCTAAAGTTCCTATTTTTCCTAATGATAAAATACAAGATATTATTACTCGTGTTAAAACACAAGAACATATTATTTATCCATTAGTTATTAATTGGTTTATAAAGGATAGATTAACAATTATTAATAATTTAGTTTTTTTGGATGGTTGTAAATTACCTAAATATGGTTATTTAAATAATAAATAATATTATTTTATTATATAATAATATTATAATTTTAATATTAATATTTTATATATATTCCTTATATTTAACTATAAATAAAATATATTATTTTTTATTAATTATTAATATTAAATGTTAATATTAATTTTTTAGTAAATTAAAATATATAAATTCAATAATATAAATACAATAAAGCATTTTTTATTAAAATAAAATTAATATTATTGTTTATAAATTTCATAATAATAAATATGATTTTATCATTTAAATAATTATTAATTGTAATATTATTTATTATTAAATAATAATATCAATAATGAAATATAATATAAAAAATAAATAAAATAATTTGTTAATTAAATATATTCTATTTTTAAAAATTTATTATATAATATAAAAGAATTTAAATAATAAATATTAATTAATATAAAAATATAAATTTAATTAAATTTACATAAGTTATAAAATAAAACTAAAAATAAAAATTATTAATTTAGATAAATATTTAATTTTTTATTAATAATTTTTATTTAAAATTCTATAAAATTAAATTTTATTAAATCAATAATTTTGTTTAATGTAATTTTAGTTAATAATTTAAATATATAATTTTATAATATTGATAATAATAAAATTATTATAAATATAAAATTATATTTTAATTTTAATAAATAAACAAAAATTTAAAAAAAATAAATAATTTTACTAAAGTTAGTATAAATTTTATTTTTTATTATAATTTAAAATTAATACTAAATTTTTATTATTTTTTAAAAAGTAAAAATTATTCATTTTAATTATATCAAAGTTAAAAATTTTAATTAAATATTTATTATTTATATATTAATTAATTTTTATTAATTTAATTTTATTAAAATATTTGAGTTTATTATTATTACTACTTATTTTAAATATTATAATATTTTATATTGAATAATAAAATAAAGATTTTTTAATTAATTAAATATATAATTTTTAGTATATATTTTATATTAAAATCAATATTAGTTAATATATTAATATCTAAAAATAATGTTATATTAAATATTATTTTAATTTAATTCAATAATTATTATTAATGTATATTATTTTAATAAAATTAATTAATTATTATATATTATATAGTTATAAATATAAAATTTAAATATTTTATAATTATTAAAAATTGTTATAATATTTAAAATAAAAATTTAATAATATACTTTATAAAATTTTCCATATTAAAATAAATTATGTTATTAATATAATTTTTATATTATTATTAATAATTTAATTATTAATAATAATATAAATAATTTAATTTATCCTTAATAAAGTAGAAATTATTTAGTTAATAATAAACATTACTTTATTATAAAAATGAGAATTAAAATGTTTATACCAGAATTACTTTCTCCTGCAGGTTCTATAAAAAATATGCGTTATTCTTTTGCTTATGGTGCTGATTCTGTTTATGCTGGTCAGCCTCGTTATAGTCTTCGTGTCCGAAATAATGAATTTAATCATGAAAATTTAAATAAAGGTATTAAAGAAGCTCATAAAATTGGAAAACGTTTTTATGTAGTAGTTAATATAACTCCACATAATTCTAAAGTAAAAACTTTTATTCAAGATCTTAAACCAATTATTGAAATGAAACCAGATGCTTTAATTATGTCAGATCCAGGATTAATTATGTTAGTAAAAGAAACTTTTCCAACAATAGAAATTCATCTTTCTGTTCAAGCAAATGCTGTTAATTGGGCTACAGTAAAATTTTGGAAGCAAATTGGATTAAGTAGAATTATTTTATCTCGTGAATTATCTTTTGAAGAAATATATGAAATTCGTCAAAAAGTACCTGATATTGAATTAGAAATATTTGTACATGGTGCACTTTGTATGGCTTATTCTGGACGATGTTTATTATCTTCTTATATAAATAAACGAGATTCTAATCAAGGTGCTTGTACTAATGTTTGTAGATGGAAATATAAAGTAGAAGAAGGAAAGGAAGATATAATAGGAAATATTATTCATCAGGAATCTATAAAAATAAAAAATATTAAACCAATATTTGATAACATACAATCAACTAATAAAGTTTTTTTAATTAAAGAATCTAATAATTCTAATGAATATATGACTACTTTTGAAGATGAACATGGTACTTATATTATGAATTCAAAAGATTTACGAGCAATAGAATATATTGAACATTTAATTAAAATAGGAGTTAATTCATTTAAAATTGAAGGACGTACTAAATCTTTTTATTATTGCGCTAGAACTGCTCAAATTTATCGACGAGCTATTAATGATGCTATTTCTGGTAAACCATTTGATATAACGTTATTAACTCAATTAGAAGGATTATCTAATAGAGGTTATACTGAAGGATTTTTACGTCGACATAAGCATTTTAATTACCAAAATTATAAATATGGTCATTCTATTTCTTATAAGCAACAATTTATTGGAGAATTTACAGGAAAACGTAAAAATGGTTTAGCTGAATTGGAAGTAAAAAATAAATTTAATTTAGGTGATAATTTGGAGTTAATGACACCTGAGGGAAATATTCAATTTACTTTAACTAATTTATTTAATAAAGAAAAATTACCAATAAAAGTTGCACCAGGTAATGGTTATATAGTTTATCTAACTATTCCTGTAAATATTAATCTTCAGTTTGCATTATTAATTTTAAATTTAACTAAAACAAATACTAAACAATAATAAATATTAAAAATTAATTTAAAATTAAATAGATTTAAATAATATTTATTTTAATAAAATAATAAAATTATTTTATATTAATTTTTTTATAAAATATAAATATTTTTAATTTATTTAATTAATTATTATTCTTTATTTTTAATTATTATTAAAATTATATATTAATTAATATAATAATTATATTAAGTATAATAATTTTATATAATAGTATATTAATTTATTTATATTATTTATTTATAACGCCATAATGTTTTTTGTTTATTATCTTCTAATATAATACCCATTTTTGTAAGTTTATCACGAGCTAAATCAGCTTGAGACCATAACTTTTTTTTACGTGCATTATTTCTTTGTTTAATTAATATATTAATTTCTTTTATTTTGTTATTGTAATACATTTGTGTTTTTTTTTGTAAAAATTGTTCTGGATCTTGTGTTAAAAATCCCAATATATTAGCTAATTGACGTAATTGTATAGCTAATTCATTAGCTATTGATATATTATGAGATTTTAATTTATTTATTTCCTTTGCTAAATCAAATAATACTGCATAAGCTTCAGGAGTATTAAAATCATCATTCATTGCTTCCATAAAACGTAATTTAAATATTTCATTACTATTGGTAAATTTAACATTATTAGTATCAGTACCTCTTAAAGCAGTATAAAGACGCTCTAGTGCAATACGAGATTGTTTTAATTTTTTTTCATTATAGTTTAATAAATTTCGATAATGTGTTGATAATAAAAAATAACGTATCGTTTCAGAATCATAGTTCGTTAATATATCACGAATAGTAAAAAAATTATTTAATGACTTTGATACTTTATTATGATTAATTGTAATCATTCCAGTATGTATCCAATAATTTACATAAAAATTATCATAAGCACATATTGATTGAGCTATTTCATTTTCATGATGAGGAAATATTAAATCCATTCCACCACCATGAATATCAAAATGTTTACCTAATTGCTTAGTATTCATGGCAGAGCATTCAATATGCCAACCAGGTCTGCCATGTCCCCATGGAGAACTCCAACTTGTTTCATTATGTTTAAATATTTTCCATAATACAAAATCTGATGGATTAAGTTTAGAATTAGTAATTTTAATTCGTGATCCTATTTGTAAATTATTAATATTTTGATGCGACAAAAGTCCATAATTGGAATAATTATTGACATTAAACATAACATCACCATTATTTGCAATATAAGCATAACCACGATTAATTAATCGTTCAATTAAAATAATAATATCTTTAATATGATTAGTTACCCTAGGTTCAAAATCTGGTCGTAAAATATTTAATGAATCAAAATCTTTATACATTTCAATTAACATTCGTGATATTAAGGTTTCACGTAATTCATTATTTTTATTTGCTTTATTTATTATCTTATCATCTACATCAGTAATATTACGTACATAAATTACATTATAACCAATATAACGTAAATAACGATTAATTGTATCAAAAACAACAAAAGTTCTTCCGTGACCAATATGACATAAATCATAAATAGTAATACCACACACATACATACTAATTTTACCTGGAGTAATTGATTTAAACTCTTCTTTTTGGTGACTTAATGTATTATAAATTTTTAACATTGAAATTTCTTTATTAATATGTTAAATAATATTTTAAATAAAAAATTAATAAATAAATATTATTTATATATAAATAATATTTATTTATATATTAAAAATATTTATTTCTTATTATATAATTTATTATATTTATAATTAATATAAATTTAGATATTGTTAAACAATTATTTAATTTTACTTTCTTTATAAATTACATGTTTATGAATAGTTGGGTCAAATTTTTTTATTTCTAATTTTTCTGTCATAGAACGTTTATTTTTTGTTGTTGTATAAAAATGCCCAGTACCTTTAGTAGAAATAAGTTTAATTTTTTCTCGAATACTTTTAGCCATGATTCAAATCCTTAGCATTTATTTATTACGATCTTTTAGTTCAGAAAGTACTGTATCTATTCCTCTTTTATCAATTATACGCATACCTTTTGTTGATAATCGAAGTTTTACAAAACGTTTTTCAGATTCAATCCAAAAACGATGATAATGTAAATTTGGTAAAAAACGACGTTTTGTTGCATTCATTGCATGTGAACGATTATTACCACTCATTGGTCGCTTACCGGTAATTTGACATATTCGTGACATATTGTCCTCCAAAGTATAATTAGTTATTATTTTAAATAATAAATAAAAATATTATTAAATTTTAAAGTTTATATTAATAAATTTAAATATATAATATTTAAATTTATTAATATATATTATTTTATTAAATTTTATATATTTAAAAATATTATATAATATAAATTATATAATATTTTTACTCAAGCATATAATTAATAAAATTATTATTTAAAACAAATATCATTAATTACTAATTAAATTATTTTTAATAGAATATGATATTTTAAATTAATATATTTATTATCATAATAATATTATAAAATGTTTATATTATATAATTAATAATTATATTATTTATATATAAATAATATAATTATATTTTATAATAAATCATTTTATTTCTAAATTTAATATTTAATTATTATTAATAATTATAAATTTTTAATTATTTATATTAAAAAATTATTATTTATGTATTTAATAATTTATAATTGATATAATTAATTTTTTAACTTATTTATTAATATTATAATTATAAATTATATTGATTATATATAAAAAATAGTTACAAATTTTTATTTAATTATTATATTTTTAATATAAATATTTTTAATTAAATAAAATCATTTATTTTATTTATATATTTTATTTATTTATTTATAATATTAATAATTTATTTATATATAATAAATATTCATTAAAATTTTTATAAATAAAATTAATCATATGTTATATAAATTTTAATTTATAGTAATTTAGTAATTTAAGTAAATATATTATTTAAATTTAAATATATATAATTATTTAACTTATAGTTACATATATTATTATTAATATTAGTAATATTATTTATATATTAATTAATTTATTTTTTTAATAATATTATTAAATTATATATTTAATTATAAATCTTATTTATATTTTTTATTATATCATTTAATATTATTTAAAATATAATAATAATATAAATATTTAATTATATAAATAAGAAAATTTAATATTTTAGTGCTAATATACATAAATTTACTAAATAATTTATTTATTAGTATTAATAAATAAATCATTTACATTTATCAATAAAATATTTTTTATAAATAATTAAAATTAAATATATCATAATAATATTGTTAAATAAAATTATATTATGTTTAAATAATATAATTTTTAGTATTTGATATTAATAATATGAAATAAAAATATGGTAATATTAATTATAATATAATATTAAATTCATTAAATATTATTAAATTAGATAAATATTTTTCAATCTAAATTAAATATGCTAATTTAGATTTAGTAATTATTACTTAATCTAAGATAAAAAATTAATATAATTTAATTTATTATTAACTATAATTTTATAATATAATATATTTTTACAAAAATAATCATAAGTAATATTTATTATTAATTGATTATTAATATTAGTAAAAATTAAATATATTAATATTATTAGTATATTATAAACATATAATAAAGTATTAAATTTAATTAATAAATAAAAATTTTTTATATTTATTATAGTTAATAATTATAAACTAAAATTATTTATAAAATAAGAAATTAAATAAATAAAATAATTATTAAATTAATAAAAATGAAAATATTATAGTAAGTATAAGTAAATTAACAAAAAATTATATTTATATTATTAAATTTTCAATATAGATAGAAAATCTAAAATATATTTATAGTAAATATATTTAAAAATTAAATATTATTTTATAAATAACATTTAATTATATTATTATGTATTTAATTTTTAAAATAATATACTAAATTTATTTTAGTAGAATAAATAAATATATTATTAAGTAGTTATAAATTAAATTTAATTCATATTTTATTTTATGAGATAATCAATTATTATGAAAAAAAAAATAGATATTAAAATTCTTGATTTTCGTATAGGAAAAGAATTTCCTTTGCCAACTTATGCAACAGAAGGATCTGCTGGATTAGATTTACGAGCTTGTTTAGATAAAGATATTCAATTAAAATCAGGTGAAATAAAGTTATTACCTACAGGATTATCAATACATATTGCAGATCAAAAATTAGCTGCAATTATTCTTCCTCGTTCAGGTTTAGGACATAATCATGGTATAGTATTAGGAAATTTAGTTGGTTTAATTGATTCTGATTATCAAGGTGAATTAAAAATTTCAATTTGGAATCGTAGTAATATAAATTTTATTATTTCACCTAGTGATCGTATT
Source organism: Arsenophonus endosymbiont of Ceratovacuna japonica (assembly GCA_024349725.1). Taxonomy (GTDB): domain Bacteria; phylum Pseudomonadota; class Gammaproteobacteria; order Enterobacterales; family Enterobacteriaceae; genus Arsenophonus. The sequence continues at coordinate 114,647 of AP026064.1, read as the reverse complement.
GCTCAAATAGTTTTTATACCAATTATTAAAGTTAATTTTAATATAGTACAAGATTTTAAAACAACAAAACGTAATAGTGGCAGCTTTGGACATTCAGGGTATTAATAAAATAATAAAAATTTTATTAAAAAAATATTTAATAATATTTTTATTTTTTTAAAGTGTTCAATATATATATTAATATAATTTTATAAGATAAAATATACAGTTAGTAATAATATTTAATTTATTAATAATTATTATTATTTATTTTTTATAGAAAAAATATTAATTAATATAAATAATTAAATATATATATTTATACTTAATTAAATTCATTTAATTAAATTTAAGATTTATTTTAATATAATTTATATAAATTTTAAAAAAATATATTATTATAATGTATATATTAATATTATATAATTATTAAATTAAAATTTAATATATAAATAATTTATAATTTTATATAAGTAAAAATTAATTAAATTATTTATTTCATTTAACGTTTTATATTATAAAATAAATAATAATAATTATTAATAAAATTATAAGTAATCATTATTGATGTAATTTTAGTAAAAATATTTTTATATAATAATATTTATTTTTACTAATAGTTATTTATTAATAATGTAAGTAATATTAGTAATATAGTAAAATAATTATATTTATTAAAATTATTATTTTATTATATTATTAAATTATTTTTTATATAAAAACAAAATTTAAAATAAATATTATAAATACATATTTAATTATTTTAATTTATGAATAAATTTATGAATATATTATTTAATGATTAATGATTAAAATAATTTAATTAATAAAAATATAATATATTTATTTAGTAATTATTAGTAATAATTATATTAATTATTTAATAAAATATTAAATTAAAAAAATAATATTTTTTATCTATAAATAATAATATAAAGTAAAATTTATTAATATTAATTTTATTATTATTTTAATTTTTATAAATTTATTTTATTATTATATAAATAAATATTTAATAATATAATTATTATATTATTAAATATTTAGCAAATATAAATACAAATTAAATAAATATACATTAATAATAATTAGCACTATTCTTTAGTATACATATTTATTTTAAATAAATAAAAATTAAATTTATTATTTTAATAAAGTTAATAAATAATTTTTAATTATTTATTTATAAGTAAATTTAAATATTTATATTATATTAATATATTGTATATAATATTTTAAAAATTATATTTGTATTAATTTTATTATAAAAATAAATATATTTAATTTATAATATATATTTATAATAAAATTTAAAGAAATTTATAAGATTAATTTAAATTTTAAAAATATAATTTTAATATTATAAATAAAATTTTATATTCATTAATAATTAATACCATAATGATCACGATATATTTTTATTTTAGATAAATATTTAGACATATTAATATTTTCACTTAAATAATTAATTAAATCATTTAAAGTAATAATAGAAAATATTTGACATTTAAATATTGTTTCAATTTCTTGTATAGCTGATATATCTTTTTCACCTTTTTCTTGGCGATCTAAACTTAATATAATAGCAGTAAGTTTAGCTTTATTTTGTTTGATAATCTCTGCAGATTCTTTAATTGTAGTTCCAGCTGTAATAACATCATCAACAATTACAACATTTCCTTTTAATGGGCTACCAATTAATTTTCCACATTCTCCATAATTTTTAATTTCTTTACGATTAAAACAGTAAAATTTATTAAAATAGTAATATTTATATAGTGTAATAGTTATTGCTGTTGCAATTGGAATTCCTTTATATGATGGTCCAAAAATAATATCACATTCTGGATTATGATCTATAAATGCTTTAGAATAAAAATAACCAAGAGCATCTAAATCTTTTCCATTATTAAAAAGACTAATATTAAAAAAATAAGGGCTTTTACGACCAGATTTTAATGTAAATTCACCAAATTTTAATACTTTCTTTTTTATAGAATATTTGATAAATTCACGTTGATAATCTTTCATTAAATTTTTCTCTTTAATAGTATTTTAATATAATTTTACACTAAAAATAATACTTTAAAATAATTAAAATATATTATATATAATAAATTATATAAGTAATATATTTAAAAATTTCTTTCAATAATACTTTATTAATATAAAAATTATTAATATATTTAAAATAATATGAAATATATTAAATTTTTTATTTATAAATATATGATTTTACTTTAAATAATTAAAATATTTATATTATATCATAAGTTTTTAAATATTAAATTTATATTTTTTTTTTATTTTTTTAAAAAATACATTCTATTTTATTATAGGGATTTAATATAATTTATAGAATAATATTTTTGTATGTAAAGATATTAAAGAAAATAAATTAAAAATGTTACTTTTGAAGATATATTATCTTAATAAGTAGTATCTTGAATATATATTCAAATATCAAAATAATTTAAAAGCATATAACAAATTATTAATTAATATTTAAATTATAAAATGATTGTATATACCAAAATGGTAAATTAATTATAAATATAAAATTAATTAAATAATTGATTATAATAGTCAATTTGGTAAAAAATAGATGCGATAAATATAAAATTAATATATTAGAAATTTTTCTTTAGTCTAATATTATTTCATATTATAATTTCAATTTATATTTTATTTATATAAATTTAATTAATGAATTAAAAGTTTCTTTAGATAATTTTATATTGATGGGGAAAATGAATGTAAGACGTTAAAAAAATAATTAAGTAAAGATTAAACGTTATTTATCAAGAAATTAAAATAATTTATAATTAAATTTTTTTAAATTTTAAAATAGCAACATAAATGTTTGTAATTAAAATTAAAAAAACAAAAATTAAAATTTATTATGTAAGAATTTAATAAAAAAATGTTTTTATCTTTAAAATATATTAGCAGTAAAATAATTAATTCTAAAGTTAAATTAAAAATTTTAATAGAATAAATACGTAAATAAATTTAAAATATTTAATAATATTTATAATTATTTATAAAATTAATAAATATTTGATATTATTTTATTTATTATAAAATGTTAAATAACATTATAAAAATATTCATTATTATAAAATTTAATTTAGTATTATAAATTATATATATATTACATAATAATTATTTTATATATTTTAACCATTTAAAAATTATATATTTTAATTTTTTATATTTTATTTATATACAATATATTAATTTAATTAAAAATTAATATATTGTATATTTTTATAATATTAATATTAAATTAAATATATTATTTAATATTAATAATAAAATATATATACATAAATAAAAAAATTTTTTTTAAAAAATTTTAATAATAATTTATTGATTATTTTTATAATATAATTATTTAATTACTTTATTAATAAAATAATTAATAAAGTTTCTTAGCTATATCTAACCAATCTTGTTTAAATTTACGACGCATATTTTTGACTGCATCAATAATATTATAATGAATCAATTTATCATTTTGTATACCAATACAAAAACCATTATATTTTTGCAAAAGTAATTGAATTGAATAAGCTCCCATACGAGATGCTAAAACACGATCATTAGCTACAGGGCTTCCTCCTCGTTGGATATGACCTAAAACAGTTGCTCTAGTTTCATGACCAGTTTCATTTTCAATATATTTTGCTAATTTATTTACATCATAAACATGTTCAGTTATAGCAACAATCGCATGGCGTTTTCCTTTTGATAAGCCATTCTTAATTTCAATTAATAATTCTTCTTTATTAAAAGGTATTTCAGGTAATACTATAAATTCACACCCTCCAGCTATAGCTGCGGATAAAGTTAAATCACCACAATTACGTCCCATTATTTCAACTATTGAAATTCTTTTATGAGAAGTAGAAGTATCACGTAAACGATCAATTGCTTCAACAATAGTATCTAAAGCAGTAAAATAACCAATGGTATAATCAGTACCGGCGATATCATTATCAATAGTTCCAGGTATACTTATACATAAAAAACCTGTTTCGGCAATTTTTTTTGCACCACGATAAGAACCATCTCCTCCAATAACAACTAAAGCATCAATATCATAATTTTTCATATTATTAATAGATTGATTTCTTATTTTTTCATTATAACGAAATTCAGGAAAACGAGAAGAACCTAAAAAAGTTCCACCACGATTAATAATATCAGAAACACTAAAATGATTAAGTTTTTTTATTTTATTTTCATAAAGACCTATATATCCATCATAAACACCGTAAATTTCTAAATTTTCAGAAAGTCCCATTCGTACAATGCTACGAATAGCTGCATTCATTCCTGGAGCATCGCCGCCACTAGTTAAAACGCCAATTTTTTTTATTTCTTTTTTGTTCACAATTACCTCTATTTAAAATATTTTAAAATACAAAAATTATAATTTTATTTATGATTTTTAATAAATTAAATTTACTTATATTAATATATTATATGATAATATTTTAAAATATAAAATTTATTATAAATATAATAAATTATTATTTAATATATATTAAATATTTTAAATTAATACTTTTAATAAAATATTTTATAAATTATATTTATTTTATTTAATTTTTTTATTTTTACTTAAAATATATTATTAATTTATATTTTAATCTTTAGTTACAATAAAATAATTTTATAAGTTAATTAATATCATTATAAAATTTTTATATAAATTTTATAATGATAAACATAAATATTAAATATGTATACTTATTAAAATTTTAATTTTAAGGAAAATTATTATTATATGATATATAATATTTTAATTTATATTTAAGTGAATAAATTTAATAGTATTTTTTAAAATTTTTAATTAAAATAATTTTTAATATTATTATATAATTAAATTTATTATAAATATATTATATAAAATATATTTTAGGAAAATTATTTATCTAAAAATTAAATATAATTAATAATATTATTTAATATAATAATATATATTACAATTTAGTTTTATTAAAATTTAATGATTATATCGTTTTATTTATATAATATATAATTTAATTTTAATATTAGTATTTAATATTAATTTTTTATTATTATTAATATTTATTAAATAAATAATTTGTTTAAATATATAACATTATATATTTTAGTTAAAAAATATTTAACATAAGTTTTAAAATTTAATTACAATAATATCTATATGTTTAAGATAAATTATATAAATTTTAATAACATTAATAAATAAATATATAAAATTTTAATAAATAATTTATTTATTAAAATATTACAATTTACATAATGAATATATATACTAATTTTTATTGTAATTTAAAAAAAATAATTGTAATAATATTAATTAAAATATAATTAATTATTTATAATATATTATTAATATTAATATAATTTTATTATAATATATTAAATAGTAAAATAATTAATTTAAATATTTTATTTATATTTTTAATTTTTAAATTTAAAATATATTTATAAAATATAAAGAATTATATTTTATAACAAACAAAATTATATAATAAATATTTAATTGGTATTTTTTATTAAAAAGTAATTTAAGTAAAATGCAAAATAAATATCTTTTAAATTAATTTATATATATTTTAATTAAAATACAATATATTTACATTAATATTTTGAGTATTATTTTATATATTATAATAATATATAAAATATATTTTATATTTTTATTATTAGTAAATAAAAAAATATGATTTACATTGTATTTTTTAATATAGTAATGATATATTATTCATTATTAAAAATAAATTTTATTATATTAATGTTTAAAATTTTATAATTATTTTATTAATAATAAATATATTTCTATAACATAAAGTTTTATTAAAATTATAAATAATTAATAATATATTTATATAATAAATAATTTTATATTTATTATTTTGTAAATATAAAATTATTTAATAATTATTAATTTTTAAATAATAATTTTTCTAAAGTATTTTAACTTTTTGAAAGTTACATATCTTAATTATTATTTTATTAATATTTGAATTATATTTTAATATTAATTACAGTTATTAAATAATATAATTTAAATTTTATAATAAATATTAATTATTAATTAATATTATATATTTAATACAATAAAAAATTATACATATAAATTAATTATTAAATTATTATTTTTATAAATTGTTAATTATAATATATTATTTTTAATTTTATAATATTATATTAATATAATTTAATTATATAATGTTAATAATATTATTTATTTTAATATAATAAATATAATTTTAATAATAAAATAATTTATAATATAAATAAATATATTTAGTATTCATACTATATTAAAATTTTGGTTAATTTAAAATTAATTAATATAATAGTGAATAATTTTGTTAATAAAATAAATAATATTTGTTAATATATTAATTAATTAATATTATTAATAATTCTTATAAAATTAATTTTTAATAATAAATATTAATATTTTATATTATCTAAAATTACATTTTATATATTATTAATAATTTTTTTATAATTATTTTAATTTTTTAATATACTAAAATTATTTAATATTAAATTAAAACTTTAAATAAATAAAAAATATAAATATAATAACAATATTTAAAATTATATTTATTATTAATCAATGATAAATATAATTTAAATTTTAGTTAATAATAATAAAATTATATAGATATTATTATTAAATATACAATAGTTAAATAATAAAGTTATAAATTATGACAATCTTATTTATTTCTGATTTTCATTTAAATGAAAAAGAATAAATTGCTATTATTGGCTTTTTAAATTTTTTACGTAAGAAATTAATTAAAGCCAAGGCTTTATATATTTTAGGTAATTTTTTGATTATTGGATAGGTGATAATAATAAAAGTTTATTATATGAATTAATAACTATAAAATTTAAAAAATTACAAAATAAAAATTTTTTATGTTATTTTATTCATGGTAATTGTGATTTTTACTAGGTAAAAGTTTTTCTAAAAAAATGCATAATTTTATTGCTAGAAGAAAAAGTATTAACCTTATTATAGTAATGATATCTTTATTTTACATTAAGGTGTACTTTGTACTAATTTGATATTTCTTATATATATTATAGAAAATAGTATACAATTATTGATTATAATGTTTATTTTTACTTTTTTCTTTATCTATGAGTTATTTTATTACTAAAAAATATGTAATAATAATTTATATTATACTCAATTTAAATTAAAATATATTACATATGTTAATAAAACATAGTTATTGAAAAGTTTAAAAAATATAAAAGTATTTTGCATGATTAATGGTTATACTCATCTATTTAGTATTTATAAAATTAATTTTAATGATAAAATATTATATTTAGTTGTATTAGGTGCTTGATATAAAATTGGTTCAGTAATTAAAATAAATTGACAATTATTGAATTACTATATTTTCCTATTTATTAATATTATTTATTTTATTTATAAAGTAAAAATTTATACAAATATTTTATTTTTTTATTAATCATGTTATTATTTTATTTATTTTTAAAAAATAATTTAAATTAGGAATAACAATTTAATGACTTCTTCATTTGATACTAAAAAAATATCACATTATAATAGTAAAATTGCAATAATTATGGGTTCTAAAAGTGATTGGAATACAATGAAATATGCAGTAGATATATTTTGTGAATTTTCATTATCATATCATATAGAAATAATTTCTGCTCATCGTACACCGGATAAATTATTTATTTTTGCAGAACAAGCAAAGGAAAAAGGATTAAGGTTTATTATCGCTGGTGCTGGTGGTGCCGCACATTTACCAGGAATGATAGCATCTAAAACATTAGTACCTGTTTTTGGTGTTCCTATTATTACAGAAACATTAAATGGTATTGATAGTCTTTATTCTATTGTGCAAATGCCAAAAGGAATTCCAGTTGCTACTTTTGCAATTGGTAAATCTGGAGCAGCTAATGCAGCATTATTAGTAATACAACTTCTTGCTAATACAGATAATAATCTTTATGAAGATTTATTAATATGGAGATCAAAACAAACTAATGATGTTTTAATAAATCATAATCCAATATAGGAGAGTTTAAATGAAACATGTTTGCGTTCTTGGTAATGGTCAGTTAGGACGCATGTTACGTCAAGCTGGAGAACCATTAGGTATTAATGTTCATCTTATTGGTATTAATGATAAATTAGAAACTATTCCATATCAACATAGTATAATAACATCAGAAATAGAGCATTGGTCAAAAATAAAATTTACTTATAAATTAATTAGTAAACCTAACTTTATTAATCGAGATATTTTTCCACAATTAGTTGATAGATTATTACAAAAACAACTATTAGATTCATTATTTTTAGATGTTACTCCTTGGTATTATCTTATTAATAAAGATCAATGGTTACAGTTATTTATTAAGTTTGGTAATTTGATTATTATTAAATATCGCACTGGTGGTTATAATGGTTATAAACAATTATATATTACACCTGATAAATTATCTATTTTGCCAAATGAAATTTATGGTAATGCAATTGTTGAAAAAGTTATTCCATTTACAGATGAAGTTTCACTTATCGGTGCACGTAATATATATAACCAATGTGTTTTTTATCCTTTAACATACAATTTACATCAAAATGGTATATTACGAGCTAGCATTATTTTTCCAAAACTTAATAAAAAATTGCAAACTCAAGCAGAATCAATGTTATCAACTATTATGACTACATTAAATTATATAGGAGTAATGGTAATGGAATGTTTTATTATTAATAATAAAATATTAATTAATGAATTAGCACCACGAGTGCATAATAGTGGTCATTGGACACAAAATGGTGCTTCTATTAGTCAATTTGAGCTTCATTTACGATCTATTTTAAATTTACCAATATTTACTCCATATATAGAAATGACATCTATTATGATTAATTTAATAGGTATATCATTAAATATTGAATGGTTATCATTACCTTTAATTCATTTACATTGGTATGAAAAAGATATTTATCCAAATCGTAAAGTAGGTCATTTAAATTTATGCAGTAATAATTATATTATGTTAAATGAATCATTAAATATAATACAAACATTACTCCCTAATGAATATAAAAATACTATATCTTGGATTAATGATAAATTAAATTATAATATAATAAATAAAAAACAAAATAAATATAATTAAAATTTATTATAATAAAATAATTTTAAGTAATTATTATTTATATATTTAATTGTATTTAAATTATATATAATATTATTTTATTTTAATAAGCAAACTTAATATAAATAAAATACTTTCACAAATTACTACAGAAGGTCCTGCAGGTGTATTATAATAAGCTGATAAAATAAGACCAGTAGTTACAGAAAATATACCTATAATAGTAGCTATTACTGCCATTTGTTCTGGTGTTTTAGTAAATTGTCTACTAGTAGAGGCAGGAATAATTAATAATGATGTAATAATTAAAGCACCAACAAATTTCATAGCAATTCCTATAGTAAGTGCAGTTAATAGAATTAATAATATTTTTAGTTGTTGTATTTTTACTCCATCAATAAAAGCTAAGTCTTGATTAATTGTTATTGATAATAAATTACGCCATTGCCAAATAATAATTAAACAAACAATAATAACACTTATCATAATTAAAATAATATCTTCATTAGTTACTGATAATAAATCACCAAATAGATAAATCATTAAATCCATACGAATATTGGTCATTAAACTTACTATTATTAAACCAAGTGATAAGAAACTATGGGTAATTATTCCTAATAATGTATCCATCTCTAATTTAGAATTTTTTTCAAGCCATGATAATAAAATTGCAATTATAAAAGTGATAATAATAACTGAATAAAATAAATTGATATTAAAAAACAAACCAAAAACTATTCCTAGTAATGAAGCATGTGCAAGAGTGTCACCAAAATATGACATACGTCGCCAAACAATAAAAGATCCTAAAGGACCAGCAGCAATTGCTAATAATATTCCAGCTAGCCACCCAGGTAATAATAATTCAATCATTATAGTAACTATTTATAGATTTATTATTATTTAAATTATATTTATATTTACAATGATTATGTTGATAAATACATACTTGTTTTGTCCAATTATAACCAAACATAGCAATAAATTTAGGATCTAAAGCTATATCTTTAGGCTTTCCAGAACAGCATATTTGTTTGTTAATATATATAACTTTATCAGTTTTTGCCATTACTAAATCTAGATCATGTGAAATTATAAAAATAGCACAATTTAATTCAGTACGAATATTATCAATTAAATTATATAAAGTAAGTTGACCATTAATATCTATACCTTGTGTTGGTTCATCTAAAACAAGTAATTGTGGTTTATTAAGTAATGCTCTAGCTAGTAGAATACGTTGAGTTTCACCACCAGATAATTTTTGCATTTTTTGTTCAAGAAGATGCTCAGCGTCAACACGTATTAAAACCTGAATAACATTTTTAATTTTTATTTTAGATTTTAATGTCATAAAACGTTTAACTATTAAAGGTATTGTTGTATCTATTGATAATTTTTGTGGAACATAACCTACGCGTAATTTAGTTTGATAAATGACTTTACCTTGATTAGGAATAATTAAACCAAGAATTATTTTAGCTAGCGTTGATTTACCTGCACCATTTGGACCTAATAATGTTAATATTTCTCCAGAATGTAAATCAAAAGAAATATTTTTAATAATTTGGTGTGAACCAAAATTTACACTTATATTTTTTAATTTTAATACTGTTTTCATAGTAAATAATTCTTATTAAATAATTAAATTGTTATAATATAACTTTTAAAATTAATTTATGGAAATTATTATATGCTACATAAAATAAAAAAAAATATTCAAAAATTAATAGAAAAAAAATACATTATTTCTATGTTGTTAATTAGTTTTTTATTTACTAGTTATGCTAATATAGTTACTTCAATTCGACCGTTGGGTTTTATTGCTTCAGATATTGCTCATGGTATCACAAATGTGCAAATATTATTACCTAATGGTATTTCGCCTCATAATTATATTTTAAAGCCTTCTGATTTAAAAAAAATTAAAAATGCTAATTTATTTATTTGGGTTTCATCAGATTTAGAAACTTTTTTAACTAAACCATTAACAAAATTATCTAATAAACATTTAATTACATTATTAGAAGATCCAGAAATAAAATTATATTTATTAAAAAATAATTATAATTCTACATTAATAAATAATAAAAATATTAATAAATATTATAATAAGATTAATTATCCATATTATTCACATTATAAATATAATATGCACATTTGGTTATCACCAGATATTGTACGAATCATAGCTAACATTATATATAATAGATTAATAATTTTATATCCCAATTATAAAAAACAATTAGATATAAATTTTCATATATTCAATAATAAATTGACACAAGCTGATAAAAATATTACTAATATGTTGTTTTTTATCAGGAAAAAGCAATATTTTGTTTTTCATGATGCATATAGTTATTTTGAAAATCATTACCATTTATCTTCATTAGGGTATTTTACTATTAACCCTATAATTCAACCTGGTGCTAAACGATTATATCAAATAAAAAAAATATTAATACAAAAAAAAGTAATTTGTGTTTTTGTAGAGCCACAATTTAAACCAGCAGTTATTAAAACTATGATAAAAAATACAAATGTACAAATAGGTATATTAGACCCATTAGGAAGTAATATTAAATTAAGTAAGGATAATTATATAAAATTTTTAATATCATTATCTAATCAATTTAAAAATTGTTTAGATAAACACTAGAAGGAAGTTAAATACGTGCAGAAGATATTGAATACTAATTTTAAGGTATATGGCAATTTGTTTAAAATATATAAAATTATATTATGTACATTAAAAATTATAATATTAGTTATTATAATTTTTAAATCTATTGCTATTCAATCAAATGATATTGTAAATAATATTTTACAAAAATCGCCAATAAAATTAAGCATTGTATTTATTGTTAAAAAAAATAATAAAATTAATATTAACAAAATAAATAATTTAAATATTAATAATATTATTATTTATAATAGCAAATATTTATTAAATAAATTAATAATATATAAACAAGATCTTAATATATTTAATGAACATATTATTTTCAAAAAAAATAATTTAAATAATATATTAAATAAACATAGTTTAAATGCTATAAATATAGCATTGATTTTTAATCAAAATAAAGAATTACATAATTCAAAAATATCAAAAATATTAATATGGGATTTAAATAAAAAAAAAGAATTACAAATATTTATATATATTATTTCAACATATAAAATACATATTTATAATCATAAAAAAATTTTTAATATTTTTAATAAAGAAAAAAAAAAAATCAAAGATATTTATATATATAATATTATTGGAAGAAAAATAAATAGTAATTTTATTATTAGTAAGATTAACTTTAAATTAATTTATAATGAAGTTTTTGAAATATACAAAATATTACAATATAAAATTAATTTACTTGAATTAAAATCAAATAATAAATTTTCAATTTTATTAAATAATAATATACTTAATAGTAATAATAAACAAAGTAAATTATTAAGAGTTTATTTATTAATTAATAATAAAAATTATTATATTTTTTTAGTAGAAAAAATTCATTTTTATAATAGAAAGTCTAATTTTTTAAAAAAAAGTTTTTTACGTTACCCAATAAATAAATTTTTTAGAATTTCCTCGAATTTTAGTATGCATCGTATAAATCCTGTAACTGGATATTTATTGCCTCATAAAGGTATAGATTTTTCCATTCCTATTGGAACTCCTATATTATCAGTTAATGATGGTAAAGTTATTGTAGTTAAATATAGCAAAGTAGCTGGTAATTTTATTGTTATTAAACATGATCAACAATATACTACTCGTTATATGCATCTACATAAATTATTAGTTAAATTAGGGCAAAAAGTAAAAAAAGGTGAATGTATTGCATTATCAGGAAATACTGGTAGGACTACTGGTCCTCATCTTCATTATGAATTATTATTTAATAATCATGCAATTAATCCATTAACATCTAATTTATCTAATTTAGAAAAATTAATAGATAAAAATAGTAAATTATTTTTATATATATTAAAAAAATGAATAAAAATTAATTATTAATTAATATAATTATATTAATTAATCAAATATAATAATAATTTTACTATAAAAGTTGTTTTATTAATTTATATAATAATATATAAAAATATAGTATTTATATACTATGATTAATTAGTATATTTATTTATTAATAAAATTTATTTATATATAAATAATTAAAATAATTAATTAGTTAATAACTTATTTATGTAATAAAGTAATAATTAGTTTATTTTATTATATTTTAATTAATTAAATAATATAGATAAAATATATTTATAATATATTGTCATTATTTTTTAAATATTTAATAATATTTATTATTTTTTTAAATATATATATACAATATTTATATAAATTTATTGATATAATAAATAAATTATTTAATTTTTTTTTGAAAATAATAATATACCCTTATTAAAGAATTTTAAAATTAAAATTTTAATATTTTTATTATATTATTAATAATAATTATTATATATAAAATAATTATTATATTTATAATTATATATATATTTTTTTAAATTATAAAATATATTAATATTTTATTTATTTTATATTATAAAATTTAATAATACTTAACTATTTATAAACTAATTTAATAATTGTTTTTAAAATTAAGATTTTATCAAATATTATTTTAATAAAATAATTAATTATTATTAAAACTACTATAATATATATAAATAGTATAAATATAATAATATATAAGTATATTATTTTATAGTTTAAATAAGTATATTTGTTAATAATATTAATGTATATATTAAATAATAATATTTATAAAATATTATAATTTTTCTATATATGAATTAATATTTTTAGAAAAGATATTATTATCTCAATAGTAATTAATATATATAATATATTACATATTTATTAATTTTAATTAATAAAATAATTATTAACTATTTTTTTTAAATTTATTATTTGATTTTATTAAAAAAGAGGACGTATGAGTTATATTATTGCTCTTACAGGTGGAATTGGAAGTGGTAAAAGTACAGTTTCAGATAAATTTAAATCATTAGGTATACCAATTATTGATGCAGACATTATCTCACGAAAAATTATTATATCAAATACTAAAATTTTTAATATTATAATACAGCATTTTGGTTTAACTATTCTTAATAATGATGGTTCTTTAAATCGTGCTAAGTTAAGAAAAAAAATATTTAGTGAACAAAAAGAAAAAAAATGGTTAAATAATTTACTTCATCCTTTAATACATGAAGAAACGCAACGTCAATTAATGTTATTTAATTCTCCTTATTTAATATGGGTTATTCCATTATTAATTGAGAATAGATTAGATCATTTAGCCAATCGTATACTTGTTATTGATATAACAAGAAAAGAGCAAATTTCTCGTATAATTAAACGAGATAAAATTAATAAATTAGAAGTAAAAAATATTTTATTTAATCAAGTTAAAAGAATAAAAAGGTTGAAAAAAGCTGATGATATAATTGATAATAATAACATTAAATTAAAACTTGATAATATAATATTAAAATTACATAAAAAATATATTCAATTAAGTTATGAATATTTTTTAAAAAAAAATATTAAATAATATAAATTATATTACATTATATTATAGATATGATAAATAATATATCTTTTATTTATATAATTAATATTTATTTTTATAATTTATAAATAATTATATATTATTATTTATAATATATTGAATTTTAAAATAATACAATATATATTTAATAAACTATAATTAATATTATAAATATAATTTATTAATATTAGTTATTATAAATTAATAATAAATGGTTAATAATATTTTGAAATTTTAATTATAATAATAATTATTATATATATTGTAATAATTATTATTATAATTAAAATTATTTATAAATTTATATATCAATTATTTTAATTAAATATAAAATAAAAAAATATATTTAAAATTAATTTATATTTTCTATATTATAAAATAGAATAATTTTTTTAAAATATATTTATATAAATAATTATTATAAATAAAATATTTAAAAAAATATATATAAATAAATAACATTAATTACTAACAAAAAATAATTAAAATTAATATAATATTTATTAAATATAATATATTACATTTAATAATAAATAATTAATATTTAGATATAAATTATTTTTATAATTAAGTAATAATTTATAAAAATTAATGTATTATATAAAGTATATATATTAAAATTATAATTAATTAATATTATTTATTTTATAGTAATTATTTATAATAGAAAATGTTATAATAAAATATTTATAATATAATAAATAAATCAAATAATAAATTATTTAAAACTATATTAATTATTAATAATTTTTATTATGTTATATTAATATGAAATAATATTCATTTTATATTAAGTGTTATTTAAATATATTAATAATAATTTAATAAGTTTAATAAAAATTTAAATGTAATTTATTTTATTTTAAAATATTAAAAAAATTTATTTAATTTTTTATTTGCGCCCTACAGGATTCGAACCTATGACCTACGACTTAGAAGGTCGTTGCTCTATCCATTTGAGCTAAGGGCGCTTAAAATATTAATTTAATAATAAATAATATTATATAATTTCTTAGTATTTAAGTCAATATTTTAATATAAGATAACTTATATTAAATAATAAAATTGATAGTCTAATTTATTTTTAATAAAATATTATAAATTATAATTTTATGGATTAACTAAATATATGTCAGCAAAAATTATTAATGGAAAAATGGTTTCTGAAATAATTAAAGAAAAAATAGCTGAAAAGGTTAAATTAAGACTTTTATTTGGTAAAAGAGCTCCAGGACTTGCAGTTATTTTAGTTGGTAACAATCCTGCTTCACAAATTTATGTTAATAATAAGTGTCGTGCTTGTAAAGATGTTGGTTTTATTTCTTATTTGTATAATTTAACAGAAAATATTACTGAATATAAACTTTTAAATTTAATTACCAAACTTAATAATAATAAAATAATTGACGGTATTTTAGTTCAATTACCACTACATAAGTCAATTGATTATGTTAAAATAATAAATCATATACATCCAGATAAAGATGTTGATGGATTTCATCCTTATAATATAGGATCTCTTTGTCAACGTATACCTAGACTACGTCCTTGTACTTCTTATGGGATTATTACATTACTTGAACAATATAAAATTAATTTAATTGGCTTAAATGCTGTTATTATTGGTGCTTCAAATATTGTAGGTCGTCCTATGAATTTAGAATTATTACTTGCAGGTTGCACTACTACAGTAGTTCATCGTTTTACTAAAAATCTACGTTATTATGTAGAACAAGCTGATTTATTAATTGTAGCTATTGGTAAAGCAAACTTTATTCCTGGAGAATGGGTAAAGCTTGGTGCAATTGTGATAGATGTAGGAATTAATTGGAAAATAAATGGTAAAATTACTGGTGATATTTGTTATCAAGAAGTAAAACAACGTGCTAGTTGGATTACTACTGTACCTGGTGGTGTTGGCCCAATGACAGTAGTAACTCTTATGCAAAATACTTTACAAGCATGTGAAGAATATAATGACATAAAATGTTTAATTAATAATAAATAAAATAGAAATTTTAATTTTTATTTAATAATTATATATAAAATTATTAAATTTATTAAAATTATAAAAAAATAAAATAATTTATTATATTTTATTAAGTAATGATATCTAAATTATTAATTACAGAAATTTTTAATATTATTTAAAATAATTAATAAATTTTGTTATTTTTTAAATAAAATAATATTAATTTATAATTAATAATTTAATATAAAACTTATTAATTATTTTTATATTATATGTATGTTAATAATAATAAATATTTTTATAAATATAATAATTTTATAGAAATAAAATATATTTTATTTTTAATAAATATCTTAAAATTTAAAAAAATATAATTTTTAAGTATTTTATTTTTTATAGTATAATAATATTATGATTATAATTAATATAAAATATTTATTATATAGGTACTATTAATTTTACTTTAATAAAATAAATATTTTTTATAAATTTTATTAAATTATTATATTTTTAGTATTTTCTTCATTATAATATTTAATATTAATATTTAAAATCAATATTAAATTATAATTAATATATATAAAATAAATAGTTAATTATTATTAAATATTTATAATAGTAAATATTAATTTAAATTTAATAATTATAAAGAATAAATAGTAATATATTATTTTAAAATATTTTGATATTTTTAAATAAAATATTATAATATAATATTGATAGTTTAAAAAATATGTAATTTAAAATTATTATAAATTTTTTAATAATATATTAAAATTTATTTAATATTAACTTTATATATAAATTTAATTATTAATATATTTTATTATAAATAATTTATTAATGAAATAATTATTATATAAATAAATTTTACATTAAATTCTTAATTAAAAATAATTTAATATTATAAATATATTGTATTTTAATTATATAATTATTTTTTAAATTTATAATTAAAAATATTAATATTTGATATTAAAAAGCCATTAATAAATTAAATTTATTTCTTTAATGTATTTAAATTATTAAAATAACTTATTAAATTAAAAATATTTTATTCGAATGTAATAATTGTCAAGTATTATATTTATAAAATATAAAAAATATAAATAGTATTTTTTGATAAAAAATTGATATTATTGAAAATATATTAATTTTTTTCTATTTTAGATGAATTTAAGTAAATATTTATTATTACGATAATAAAAAATGTAAATTAAATTAATGCTAGTTTATTAATATCTAAATTATTTATTAAAATTAATAATAAAAATTTACCTAAATTAGTTGTTAATTAATCTTTTAATGTATTTATAAGTAGTAATTTATCATTATTTTTTTAATTATTATTAAATAAATTAAAAAGTAAATTATAATAGTTATTTATAAAGATTATATAATAATGATTTATTTATAATAAATATTTACAAAATACTAAATAGTAATAATTTATTAAAATTATAATATAAATTTTAAGTAAAATTATTAAATAAATTATAGTTAAAAATTACTTATATGATTATTTATTTTTATTTATATTAATAGCATATTAAATAATTATTTATTATTAATATAAATTTTATAAAAATACAAAACTACAAAAATAATTAAATAGTATTATTTTAAAATATAATATAAACAATTTTAATATATTTTATTAACTTTATAAATATGATATTTAATTATTAATATATTATTTAAAATAAATAATAAATATATTTTATTTATTATATTAATTATTTTATTCCCATTCAATTGTTGAAGGTGGCTTATTACTAATATCGTAAACTACTCTAGAAATACCTTTTACTTCATTAATAATTCTATTTGATACTTTATTAAGAAAATCATATGGTAAATATACCCAATTAGCAGTCATAAAATCAATAGTTTCAATAGCCCTCAATGATATTACCCAATCATATTTTCTATTATCTCCCATAACACTAACAGTTTGTATTGGTAAAAAAACTGTAAAAGCTTGACTAACTTTATAATAAAGATTAGCAATATGTAATTCTTCAATAAATATTGAATCAGCTTTATGCAATAAATCACAATATTCTTTTTTTACTTCACCAAGAACTCGGACACCTAAACCTGGACCAGGAAACGGATGACGATATAATATATCATAAGGTAAACCTAATTCATGTCCCATTTGACGCACTTCATCTTTAAATAATTCTTTTAATGGTTCAATTAATTTTAGTTT
Organism: Arsenophonus endosymbiont of Ceratovacuna japonica; assembly: GCA_024349725.1. GTDB lineage: Bacteria > Pseudomonadota > Gammaproteobacteria > Enterobacterales > Enterobacteriaceae > Arsenophonus. The sequence goes on along the minus strand of AP026064.1, from coordinate 95,722 downwards.
CATTTTTATTGGTAAGCCTCCCACATTATGATGAGATTTAATAATATGAGCTTTATTTGAAGATGAAATTGCTGATTCAATGATATCTGGATAAATAGTCCCTTGTGCTAACCATTTTACTTGTGTTTGTTTAATTGCTTGTTCATTGAAGATTTCAATAAAAATATTCCCTATTATTTTACGCTTTAACTCTGGATCATAAATTCCAGATAATGCTTTAAGAAATCTATCTTGAGCTGATACATGAATAATATTAAGATTAAATTTCTTAGAAAACATATTTATAATTTGCTGTGATTCATTTAAACGTAATAAACCATTATTAACAAATATACAAGTCAATTGTTTACCAACTGCACGATTAAGCAATAATGCTGTAACAGAAGAATCAATGCCACCAGATAATGCTAAAATAATTTTATCACTACCAATTTGTGTTTTTAAATATTGAACTGAATATTCAATTATTTTTTCTGAAGTCCAGTTAGATTTGCAACAACAAATATTTAATGTAAATCGTCGTAAAATATTTACTCCTTGATAAGTATGAGTTACTTCAGGATGAAATTGTACACCATAAAAACGTTTTTTTTCATTAGCTATAATAGCAAATTGACAATTATCAGTACTAGCTATAATCTTAAAATTATTTGGAATTGACGTTACTTTATCGTTATGACTCATCCATACATTAAGTACTGGCTCATTATTGGAACTTAAGGTATCATAAATATTATTCAACAATTTACAAGATTGTTTAATATATACTTTAGCATAACCAAATTCACGTTTATTTGAAATTTCAACTTGTCCACCTAATTGTATAGACATAATTTGCATTCCATAACAAATTCCTAATATTGGAACTCCAGCTTGAAAAATATATTCTACTACATATGGACTATTTTGTTTAATAGTACTTTCTGGACTACCAGAAAGAATAATACCATTAGGATTAAATTTACGAATTTGTTCTTCAGAAATATTTGAAGAAAAAAGTTCACAATAAACACCAATTTCACGAATTCGACGAGCAATTAATTGTGCATATTGAGATCCAAAATTAATGATTAAAATTTTATATTCATGAACGTTGGCTATCATTTAAAATAACCCCCCTATTGATATTAAATAAGAATTATAAGTTTATAATAAAAATTTATAATTAGATATTAATCTAAATGATAATTAGGTGATTCTTTGGTAATTATAATATCATGAATATGACTTTCCTTCATCCCAGCACTACTAATTCTAACAAATTCTGCTTTATTTCTTAATTCATCAATAGTAGTACAACCTGTTAGCCCCATACAAGAGCGAAGTCCTCCCATTTGTTGATGAACAATATTTTTTAATAATCCCTTATATGCTACTCGACCCTCTATTCCTTCAGGAACTAATTTACATGATATATTGTTAGTTTGAAAATAACGATCAGCAGACCCTTTAGACATTGCACCCAATGACCCCATTCCTCTATAAGTTTTATAAGCCCTTCCTTGAAATAAAATAGTTTCACCTGATGATTCTTCAGTACCAGCAAACATTGAACCAACCATAACACATGATGCACCAGCTGCAATTGCTTTAGCAATATCTCCAGAAAAACGAATTCCACCATCGGCAATAACTGGAATATCCATTCCTTTAAGTGCTTCAACTGCATCAGAAATAGCAGTAATTTGAGGCACACCAACACCAGTAACAATTCGTGTTGTACAAATAGAACCAGGACCTATACCAACTTTTACTGCATTAGCACCTGCTTCAACTAATGCTTTAGCTCCTATACCAGTTGCTATGTTGCCACCTATAATAGATAAATTAGGATACTTTGTTCTAGTTTCATAAATATGCTTTAAAACTTTAGATGAATGTCCATGAGAAGATTCAATAAGTAATACATCAATACCGGCTTCTACTAGAGATTCAATACGTTGTTTATTATTTTCAACAACACTTACTGCTGCCCCAACTCGTAAACGACCTTGTTCATCTTTACATGCATTTGGTTTTTGTTCTGCTTTCTGAAAATCTTTTACTGTAATCATACCAAATAAGTGAAATTTATTATCAACTACTAATGCTTTTTCAATTCGTCTTTCATGTAATTTTTGTAAAATTCTATCTCTAGATTCACCTTCTTTAACTGTTACTAAATTAGGTTTAGATGTCATTACTGCTGTAACAGGTTGATCTAAATCCATTACAAAACGTATATCACGACCTGTAATTATACCAATTAATTCTTTATTATTAACAACAGGATAACAAGAAAAACCATTATGTTCAGCCATCGCATAAACTTCGCGAATAGTAGTTTTTGGCGTAACAGTAATAGGATCTATAATAATACCACTTTCATACTTTTTAACTCGTCGAACTTCTTCTATTTGAAGCTTAATTGACATATTTTTATGAATAAAACCAATTCCACCTTCTTGTGCTAACGCAATAGCTAAAGATGATTCCGTTACAGTATCCATGGCCGCAGAAATTATTGGAATATTTAAGTTAATTGATGTAGTTAGCCTAGTTGATAAATTAGTGTCACTTGGCAATACATCTGAATATGCTGGGACTAATAATACATCATCGAATGTTAGTGCATCTTTTTTTATTCGTAGCATAGTAATATCTCGTTTAGCATAATTTAGAAAAATAAAAACATTGCAATTATATTATATATAATTAAAATTATTATTTTATTATTATATTAAAATTAAATATTTTACTTTACTTTATTTAATTAATTTATAAATTTTAAAAGTTTATAATTACTGTAAAAATTAATAAAATTAATATTAATAAAATAATGTTATTTATAAATAATATATTCATTATTTTTAGTAGTTAAAAAATAAAATATTTATTATATATTAATAATAATATTAATCAATATATTCATTTATATAAAATTTTAATTATTTTAATTAATTATAATTGTGTATATATATTATATTATTAATTTTATAATAATAAAATTTTATTTATTAAATAAAATTTAATATAATATATTTATTAATATAAAATTTATTTTGTAATGAAATTAATATTATTTATATAATTTAATATAAAATAAATTAATATTATTATTTTATTTATTAAATAATATGAGATAATAAAAATTATTATATTAAAATAATATTAATAATAATTAATAAAATTTATTTACAAAGTATTTGGTAAATTAATATGTTAACTATAAATAATAATGAAATTTATTCAGTAAGTAAACTTAATCAATTAGTTCGACAATTACTTGAACTTAATATTAATAAAATTTGGTTAAATGCAGAAATTTCTAATTTTTCTAAACCAATTTCTGGTCATTGGTATTTTACTTTAAAAGATAAAAAAGCTCAAGTACATGCAGCCATGTTTCGTGGACAAAATAGTAAAATAAATTTTAATCCGCAAAATGGTCAACAAGTATTAGTTAAAGCGATAGTAACTTTATATGAACCAAGAGGAGAATATCAATTAATTATTGAAAATATACAGCTTACTGGTGATGGGTTATTACAACAACAATTTGAAATATTAAAACAAAAACTTTTAGCTGAAGGATTATTTGATAAATGCAATAAAAAAATATTACCTACCACAACAAGATGTTTAGGCATAATTACTTCAGTTACTGGTGCAGCATTATATGATATTTTAAACATATTGAAGCGTCGAGATCCTTTATTACCTATTATTATTTATCCTACTTCTGTACAAGGGGTAGATTCGATACAACAAATTGTTGATGCTATTTCATTAGCTAATAATCGTAAAGAATGTGACGTATTGATTATTTGCAGAGGTGGTGGTTCATTGGAAGATTTATGGATTTTTAATAATGAAATTATTGCTAGAGCAATTTTTACTAGTAAATTACCTATTATATCTGCAATTGGTCATGAAACTGATGTAACTATTGCAGATTTTGTTGCTGATTTGCGTGCTCCTACACCATCAGCAGCTGCTGAACTAGTAAGTCGTAATAAACAAGAATTATTACGACAACTACTTAAACAAAAACAACGATTAGAAATGGGGATGGATTATTTTTTAGCATATAAATCAGGTTTGTTTAATAAATTAAAATATAAATTACAACAACAACATCCTGAATTACGAATAGCACGTCAACAAAATTATTTTAATCAATTACAACAAAAACTTATTACTATTAATCAACAATATTTACAAAAAATTAATCGAAATCAATATCGTTTAGAACAACGTTTAATGTTATGTGATTTACGATCACAATTACAATATTTTTTTAAACATTGTATTAAACAAAAATTTCAATTAAAACAATTAATTAATCAAATTTTAAGTCAATATAGAGAAAAATTTAGTATTAGTTGTTCACATTTAGAAGCAATTAGTCCATTATCAACATTAGCACGTGGTTATAGCATTAGTAAATCATATAATGGTCAAATTTTAACTAAAATACAACAAGTATATATTGGTGAAAAAATAAAAACTCGATTACAAGATGGTTGGATTGAAAGTAAAATTTTATTGATTAATAAAGTTAATTAATAAAATTTTTTTATAAAAATAATTAAATAATATTTATATTTATTATTTATAATATAATTAAACATAAAATTAATAATTTAAATATATTTTTATATGAATTTATATTTAAACCATTTAATATTTTTATATTAATTTATTTTATTTTATTATTTAATAATTTAATTGGTTTTGGTGACTCATATATCCAAGCAGTTAATAAATTATGTGATACAGCTAAAATAACTGGACCAATAAAAAGACCAATAATACCAAATGATAAAATTCCCCCAATAACTCCAATTAAAATAAGTATCATTGATAAGTTAGTATTTTTTTTTATTAACATAGGTCGTAATATACCATCCATAATTGTAATAATTATTCCCCATATAATCATAATAACACCATAATTAGTTTTTCCTGACCAAAATAACCATATTATGTATGGTACTATAATTAATAATGGTCCAATTTGTGCAATACAACAAATAAATATAAGAACTGTTAATATTGAAGTATAAGGAATATCTGCTAAAGATAAACCAATTCCACTTATTATAGCTTGAACTAATGCAGTAATAACTACACCTAATGCAACTGCACGAATTGATTGACCAGCAATTATAACAGATATATCACCACGTGTTCCTGCTAAACGAATAGCAAAGTGTCTAATACTTAATATAACACTTTCTCCTGTTAAATATAATAATATATTAAAAAGCAACATTACTATAATATGAAATATAAAATGACCAATATTAATAGCTTGAGCTAAAAACCAACTAGTTGCTTTTCCAATATAAGGTTGTAGTTTAGTAATTAATGTATTTCCTCCATTAGAAACTAATGAATTCCAACCATAAAATAATTTATTTCCTATTAATGGTGTGTTTTTTAGCCATAATAATTCTGGTAATCTAATTTCAGTTGGTGATTTAGCCCATTCAATAAAAGGGCTAATATTTTGTATAATACTACCAATTAGTATTGCAAAAGGAATAACAAATAACAATATTACTAATAATGTCATTATTATTGTAGCTAGCCATTTTTTATGCCATAATTTATTTTCAATTTTTTTAAATAATGGCCAAGTTGCGATAACAACCATGCTTGCCCAAAGAAAACCAAATATAAATGGTTTTAATATCCAAAAACATATTGTTATTATTAATAAAATAGCAATAGTACTAAAAATAAACTTAGGTAAATCATTTTTAGACTGCAAATTTTCCATATATTAACCTGATTATAAAAATAATGATAATTATTAATTATTATAATTAATCATATATATAATTAATAAAATTATTTTATATTTATAATATATATTTTTTTATTTATTTGATTTAAATGTTATAAAATATAAAATATAATTAATTGAAAAGTTGTTTAATTATTATATTTAATATAATAATTAAATCAATTAATAAAAAATATTTATTAATAATAAAATATAATATTATTTATAATTTCATTTATGTAATATTATTTATTTTATAAAAAATTAATAACAATTAATTAATAATTTTTAATTAATTATTTATATTATATTTATTAAATATTATATTTTATAATAAAATAATTATAAATTAATATAATAAAATTAAATAAATAAATTATAATATTTGATAATTTTATTATTAAATATAATATTTAATTTATACTTATATTATTATATTGATGTTTAAAATTAATAAATATTTTATAAAAAAACAATTAATAATTTTTTATTAAATTAAATAATTTTAATATTAAAATAATGTATATTATAAATTATTAAAATATATATTTTAATAATTTATTAAATATATAAATAATACGAATTAATATAAAATATGATTTAAAATAAAAATAATAAATTAGTTATTTTATAATAATTTTAATATAATATTATATTAAAATTAATCCTTTTTTTTAAAATTTATTAAATAATTAATTATAATTAATATTATTGTAATTAATTAAAAATTATTATATAATTATAATAAAAATATTTTTTTAATTAATAGTAAATATTATATAATATATTTTATATATTTAAATTAAATAATTTTTTTATAATTTTACTATTAATTAAAAAAATATTTTTATTATAAAGTATTTATTTTAATATTTAAGATTTTTTAAAATAATTAATTTATTTTATTATTAATTAATATAATATTTATTTATAAATTTAAAGTATATATAATATAAATATTTTAAAATTTATCATTATATTTTAAAATTTATCATTAATTATTTATTTAATAATAATAAAATTTAATTATTTATAACTTAATAATAAAAAATTATTTAATATATTTTTTACTTTAAATAAATTAATAAATTATTATATTATATTTTTTGTATATTTTATTAAATTAATATAATTATAAAATGAAAATTTTTAAAATAAACACATATAATTACATTTATAATAAAAATATTATTTTAGTGAGGTTAATAATGATAGAAAATATTAATACTTTTTTTTTAAATAAAAAAAACTGGAATGGTATTACTATAACTGATAAAGCAGCTATTCAAATTCTTCATTTAATAAAAAAAAATCCATTTAGTCAAGGATTAATTCTTAATATTAAAAAATCAGGATGTGCAGGATTTAGTTATGTTATTACATTAATAAATAAACCAAATATTGAATATTTATTATTTAAAAACAATGGAGCTAAACTTTTTGTACCATTAAAAATAATGCCATTTATTGATGGAACCGAAATTGATTATGTTCGTGAAGGACTTAATCATATATTTAAATTTAATAATCCTAAAGCTCAACATGCTTGTGGTTGTGGTGAAAGCTTTAGTATTTAAGTGAATTAAACTATGTCACAACGAAATATAAAAATTGATAATGATATTCAATCATGGTTAACAGAGAATCATTATAAAGAAGGTTTTTTTACTCAAGTTACAACTGATAAATTAAATAAAGGTATTAATAAAGAAGTTATTAAAGCCATTTCATCTAAACGTAATGAACCTAATTGGATGTTACAATTTCGTTTAGAAGCTTATCAATATTGGTTAGATATGGAAGAACCTCATTGGCTTAATGGTTATTATCCTAATTTAGATTATCAGGAATATAGTTATTATGCAGCACCATCATATTCCAATAGTTGTGATTCTAATTGTAATAGTGAAGTTAATTCATTAACAAAATCTACATATATACACAAAAATAATTATTTAACTGTAGAAGTTGAAGAAGCATTTAATAAACTTGGAGTACCAGTTCATGAGGGAACATCAGTTGCGGTAGATGCTATTTTTGATTCAGTTTCTGTTTCAACAACTTATCATAGTGAATTAAAAAAAATTGGTATTATTTTCTGCTCTTTTAGCAAAGCAATTCAAGAATATCCTGAATTAGTAAAAAAATATATTGGAACAGTGGTTTCTAATAATGATAATTTTTTTGCTTCTTTAAATTCTGCTGTTGCTTCTGATGGTACATTTGTTTATATACCAAAAGGTATTCGTTGTCCAATAGAATTATCAACTTATTTTCGTATTAATGCAACTAAAACAGGTCAGTTTGAACGCACTATATTAATTGCTGATGAAGGCAGTTATGTTAGTTATATTGAAGGATGTTCTGCCCCAATACAAGATAATTATCAATTACATGCTGCTGTAGTTGAAATTATTATTTATAAGAATGCTGAAGTAAAATATTCTACAGTTCAAAATTGGTTTTCTGGAGGTAAAAATAAAACTGGTGGCATTTTAAATTTTGTAACTAAACGTGCTTTATGTGATGGTGAGAATGCTAAAATGTCATGGATTCAATCTGAAACAGGATCTGCAATTACTTGGAAGTATCCAAGTATTATTTTACAAGGAGATAATTCAGTTGGAGAATTTTTTTCTGTAGCATTAACTAATAATAATCAACAAGCTGATACTGGTACTAAGATAATTCATGTCGGAGAAAATACACATTCTACTATTATTTCTAAAGGAATATCAGCAGGTTTTAGTAAAAATAGTTATCGTGGTTTAGTAAAGATTTTACCTATGGCAAAAAATGCTAGAAATTATACTCAATGTGATTCTATGCTAATTGGTACTAAATGCAGTGCACATACATTTCCTTGTATTGAAGTAAAAAATAATAGTTCACAAGTAGAGCATGAAGCTACAACATCTCGTATTGGTAAAGATCAACTTTTTTATTGTTTACAACGTTGCATTAGTGAAGATAATGCTATTTCAATGATTGTAAATGGTTTTTGTAAAGATATTTTTTCTGAATTACCATTAGAATTTGCTGTTGAAGCTCAAAAATTATTAGCAATTAGCTTAAAACATAGCGTAGGTTAATATTTTTATTAAAAAATACTATTGTATTTAAAGGTTAATAAAATGTTAAGTATTAAAAATTTAAATGTAAGTATTGAAAACAATAAAGTTATTAATGGATTAAACTTAGAAATAAAATCTGGAGAAGTACATGCAATTATGGGACCTAATGGATCAGGTAAAAGCACATTATCAGCAACATTAGCAGGACGAAAAGAATATAAAATAGATTATGGTAAGATCATATTTGAAAAAAAAGATTTACTTAAATTATCTCCAGAAGAGCGTGCAGGTGAAGGTATATTTTTAGCTTTTCAATATCCAGTGGAAATTCCTGGCGTAAGTAATCAATTTTTTTTACAAACTTCTGTTAATGCTATAAGACGTTATCGCAAGCAGTTACCACTTGATAAATGTGATTTTTATGATTTTATTGAAGATAAAATTAAATTACTTAATATGCCTAAAGATTTATTAAGTCGTTCAGTTAATGTTGGTTTTTCTGGTGGAGAAAAAAAATGTAATGATATTTTACAAATGGCTGTATTAGAACCTAAATTATGTATTTTAGATGAAATAGATTCTGGTCTTGATATTGATGCTTTAAAAATAGTAACTAATTGTATAAATTCATTACGCACAATTAATAGGTCTTTTATTATAATTACTCATTATGAACGTATTTTAGATTATGTTAAGCCTGATTTTATTCATGTTATTTATAAAGGTAAAATAATTAAATCAGGTGATTTTACATTATCAAAAAAAATAGGGGAAAAAGGTTATGGTTGGCTTATTAACTAATAATAAAAAAATAAAAGATAATGATAAAATTACTATTTTAAATCAGAAAGCATTAAGAAATTTATCTAATATTTTTTATAATAGTAAAAGAGCACATGAAAAACAAGCACAAAAATACTGGAAGCAAGTAGAAAAAAATGGTTTTTTTTCATTATTTAACAAAGATTATGATTATGAATCAATAAAAAAAATTCTTGATACTAAATATCAAATAAATAATAATTATTTTAATATGATTACTTTAGAACAATTAAAAAAATTAGCTATCCCTATTGATGGGTGGAAAATTATTTTATTTGATGGATATTTTCTTCCAAATTTAAATAGTAATAATTTTGGTCCTTATAAAATTCAAACAACAAATATTTCAATAGAATTTCCAACTCCAATTATAAATGATGAAATATTTTTATATTTAATTGAAAGTTTAGCTATTAAACCTATTTTAATTAAATTACCATCTAATAATGAAACAAAAAAACCATTATATATATTAAATATTACTTCTGGTATAAATAATAATATTTTAATGAATACTAGTCATTATCGATATCATTTAGATATTGGTTCTAATTGTAAATCTCAAGTTATTGAGCATTTTATATCTATTGATAATAATCCTCATTTAACAGGAAGTAGATTAACTGTTAATATTGGTAAAAATAGTAAATTTAATCATATTAAACTTATTCTTGAAAATAATCAAAGTAAACACTTTTCTTATAATGATATTTTAGCAGAAGAGAATAGTGAAATAATAAGTAGTGGTATTTTTATTGGTTCAATGTTATTAAATCATAATGATAATATAAAATTAAATGGATCTGGTAGTAAATTAATTCTCAATAGTTTATCACTGCCAAAAAATATGGAAATTATTAATATTAAAACATATCTTGAACATAATCAATCATTTTGTAAGAGTAATCAATTACATAAAATAATAGCACAAGACAAAAGTAAAGCCATTTTTAATGGTATTATTAAAGTTGCAATAAAAGCATTTAAAACAGATGGTAAAATGACTAATAATAATTTATTATTAGGAAAACAAGCAGAAATTAATATTAAACCTCAATTAGAAATTTATACCAATGATGTTAAATGTAGTCATGGTGCTACAGTAGGAAAAATTAATTATGAACAGTTGTTTTATTTATGTTCACGTGGTATTTATATTAATGATGCAAAGTATATAATTATAATTGCTTTTGCATCTGAAATTATTGAAATTATTGATAATAAAAATATAAGTAACTATGTAATGGATATCATTCAACAAAGATTAATGGATGTTTAATATGACATTTTCAGTGTATTCCATTCGCAAGGATTTTCCTATTTTAGAAAAAAAAATTAATGGACAGTCATTAGTATATTTAGATAGTGCAGCTAGTACACAAAAGCCATTACAAGTAATTGAAAAAGAAAAAGAATTTATATATAATAAATATGCAGCAATACATAGAGGTGTTCATAGTTTAAGTATTGAAGCAACTATGATAGTAGAAAAAGTTAGACAACAAGTTGCTTGTTTTATTAATGCAAAAAATACTGAAGAAATTATTTTTGTTAAAAATACAACGGAAGGTATAAATTTAATTGCTAACAGTTATGGACGAAATTTTATTAAATTAGGTGATAATATTATTATTAGCCAAATGGAGCATCATGCCAATATAGTTCCTTGGTATTTACTTTCTAAACAAATTGGATTTAATATTCGTATATTACCTATTAATAATAATGGTAAATTAATTTTTGAACAATTAGATAAATTAATTGATTCACGTACTAAATTGTTATCTTTTACTCATATGTCTAATGTTTTAGGAACAGTTAATCCAGTAAAAGATATTATTTCTTATGCTCGTCAATGTGCAAAAAAAATAGCAATACAATTATATATTTTACTTGATGGCGCTCAAAGTATTATGCATCAAAAGGTTAATGTACAAGATTTAGATTGTGATTTTTATGTTTTTTCTGGTCATAAATTATATGGACCTACTGGTATTGGAATTTTATATGGCAAAAAATCATTATTAAACTCTTTACCTCCTTGGCAAGGTGGAGGAGGAATGATTGATAAAATTAATATAACATTATCTAAATCATTTATAATTGATATTACTTATGAAAAAGCACCTTGGAAATTTGAAGCAGGTACATTAAATATTATTGGCATTATTGGCTTAAGTGAAGCATTGAATTATATTGATAATATTGGTTATAAACAAATATGTATTCATGAGAATGAATTAATGAAATATGCTAATTATCATTTAAGTACAATAAATTCTTTGCATTTTTATGGTTCAGAAGATCGACAAGGTATTATTGCATTTAATTTAGGAAATCATCATGCTTATGATGTTGGTAGTTTTTTAAATAATTATGCTATTGCAATAAGAACAGGGCATCATTGTGCATCACTATTAATGAATTTTTATAAAGTATCATCAATGTGTAGAATTTCAATAGCAATTTATAATACAAAAGAAGAAATTGATTTTTTAGTTAAAAAACTTCAATATATTAAAAAATTATTAGGTTAAGTAAATTTTACATTAATAAATAAATTATTTTAAATTTTATTTAATATATTTTAATATCAAAATATATTAAAATATATATAAAAGATTTCATAATATAAATAATATTTTATTATTTAAAATCTTATAGTAAAAATTTATAATTTAATCTATTTTAAAATATATAAGGGTATAATAATGTCATATTTACCTAATGAAAATAAATTATTATGTAATTTTTTACGTTGTCAAAACTGGGAAGAGAGATATCTTTATTTGATTGAATTAGGTGATAAATTATCACCTTTAAATGACCATCAAAAGCAAAAAAAAAATCAGATATCTGGCTGCCAAAGTTTAGTATGGATTGTTATTGAGTTTAATAATGAAAATAAGATTCAGTTAAATGGTTTTAGTGATGCAGCTATAGTTAAAGGTTTAATTGCATTAGTAATAATTGTTTTTCAAAATAAAACTAGACAAGAAATTTTAGATACAGATATTAAAATATTTTTTCAAAAATTATCATTAGATAAATATTTAACTCCATTAAGAAGTCAAGGATTACATTCTATAATTAAAACAATTTATCAACGAATTAAAAACAAAAATAATATATAAAATAAATTGTTTATATATTATTTAATATTTTATTTAAAATTTTATTTATATATTTTTTAAAATTCATAAACTTTAATATTTATTGTTATAATTATTATTTATTATATTATTATTTAATATTAATTTTATAGAAAATAGTATAACTTAATAAGCATTAATGAGTATTAATGTTTTATTATATAATTTTAATTATATTAATAATAATTTTATAAATTATTAATATATATATTTTATTAAAATTATAAAATATGTCATTTATTTGACTATTATTCATTCATATGTTAATTTAATTTTTATTAAAATAAAATATTTTATCATTAATTTAATAATATCATTATAATTATTTAGTGATAATTATAATAATAATATTATATAAATAAAGATTTATTTAATAATATAATTTTATTTTATTAATAAGTTTTTTAAATATTAATTTTAATATTAATAATTGTTATTATATAATATAATAATATTTTTAAAATTATATTATATAATATATTTAATTCACTTTAAGTAAATTAATTTTTAATTATAATTTATATATTTATTTTATAATTAGTTTTAATATTTTATTTAAGAAATACTAATAAAATATTATAATATTAAAATAATTTATATAAGTTATTAATATTTAAATTAATATTAATATTGTATATTTTAAATATATATTATTTATATGTTTATGTATAATATTTTAATAAAAATTATATTAAGTATTTTATTATATGAAATATTTTAATTATTAAAATGTAAAATTTATAGATAAATATATTATAAAATATATTTTATATAAATAATATTTATATTTAAAATATAAGAATTAATAATAAAATAATTATTTTATTTATATTATTTAATTACTCACATAAAATATATGTTAAAAATATTAATAAATATTTTGAATAATAAAATAAATTAAAATAAATTTCATATCAGTTGCTAAAAAATGTTTAATAAATTAAATAAATTAATTATAAGTAATTGTATTAATATTTATATATAAGTATAAAATTAATTATTAAATAATTATTTATTAAAAAATTATATGTCTAAATATATAGAAATATAAACATTATTTTTACTTATAATATTATAAAGAATATATATTAAAATATTAATAATATATTATTAATAAAATATTTAGTAATTAAATATTTTTATTTTAAAAAAAATTAAATATTAAAATGTTAATTATAAATAATATATTAAAAAAAAGATATTTATAAATTTTATATATATTAGTAATATATAAAATATATATTACTTAATATATATTTTATTAATTTAATTATAAATATTTAAGTGTTTTCAATTTATAATATAAAATATTATCTGTAATTATGATTCATAATAAAATATATTTTATCTACATTTATTTTATAATTTAATTTTAGGATAATTATGAGTAGTAAAAGTACTGATGAAATTCGTCAAATGTTTCTTAATTTTTTTAATACTAAAGGGCATAAAATTGTACATAGTAGTTCATTAGTACCAAATAATGATAAGACATTACTATTTACTAATTCAGGTATGAATCAATTTAAAGATGTATTCTTAGAATTAGATAAAAGATCTTATTCTAAAGCAACAACTGCCCAACGTTGTATCCGAGCCGGAGGAAAACATAATGATTTAGAGAATGTTGGTTATACTAATACTCATCATACTTTTTTTGAAATGTTAGGTAATTTTAGCTTTGGTGATTATTTTAAAGAAGATGCAATTAAATATGCATGGGAATTGCTTACAAGTAAGCAGTGGTTTAATTTATCAAAAGATTTATTTTGGGTTACTGTTTATCATACTGATGAGGAATCTTATAATATTTGGAAACAAAAAATTGGTATGCCGACTAATCGTATTATTAAAATAGGGGATAATAAAGGAGATCTTTATGCTTCTGATAACTTTTGGCAAATGGGAGACACTGGTCCTTGTGGTCCTTGTACAGAAATTTTCTATGATAATGGTAAACATATTTTGGGAGAAATATTAGATTTATCTAAAAATATTAGTAATCGTTATATTGAAATATGGAATATTGTTTTTATACAATTTAATCGTCAATCTAATGGTAGTTTAAAAGAATTACCAATTCCTTCTGTAGATACAGGTATGGGTCTTGAACGTATTTCTTCTATATTACAACATGTTAATTCAAATTATAAAATTGATTTATTTAGTAAATTAATTAAATCCATTGCTAAAATAATTTCTTTATCTAGTATTAATATACATAATAAATCATTATGTGTAATTGCTGATCATATTAGATCAAGTGTTTTTCTTATTGGTGATGGTGTATTTCCTTCTAATGAAGGACGTGGTTATGTATTACGTCGTATTATTCGTCGAGCAATACGTCATGGATATATGTTAGGAGTACAAGATATATTTTTTCATAAATTAGTATTACCATTAATTGATACAATGGGTTATGTGGCTAATAGTTTAAAGATTAAACAAGAAATGATTGAAAAAACATTAAAAAATGAAGAAGAACAATTTACTCGAACTTTAATACGAGGATTAAAATTATTAGATGATAAATTATCTCAATTAAAAAATAATATTTTATCTGGTGAAATTGTATTTCTTCTTTATGATACTTATGGTTTTCCATTTGATTTAACCGCTGATATTTGTCGAGAACGTAATATTAAAATTGATGAATTTGGTTTTAATTTTGCTATGACACAACAAAAATGCCGTGCTATAAAATTTAATAGATTTAAAAATAATTATAATGATATTATTAAAATGAATAATAATACTAATTTTGTAGGATATCAAAATAATAATCAACAAACTATAATAATAGCTATTTTTTATAATGGTAAATCTATCAATAAATTAAATCAAGGTGAAGAAGGAATTATTATTCTTAAAAAAACACCATTTTATGCTGAATCTGGTGGTCAAGTTGGTGATATAGGTACTATTATTAATTCTAACAATTATAAATTTATTGTATATGATACTCAGAAATATGTTAAAACAATTGGACATATTGGTAAGGTTATAAATGGTTCATTTATGTTAAATGACATAGTTGAAGCAAGAATTGATATTAAACGTCGTAATGCTATTTGTCTTAATCATTCTGCTACTCATTTATTACATGCTACTTTACGTAAAGTATTAGGAAATCATATAATACAAAAAGGATCTATGGTTAATGAGAAATATTTGCGTTTTGATTTTACTCATTTTAATGAGATAACATCAATACAAATATCTCAAATTGAAAATATTATTAATCATCAAATTCGTAAAAATAATATTATTATAACTAGTTTAATGGATTTAGAATTAGCGAAAGAAAAAGGTATAATAGCTTTTTTTTATGAAAAATATGATAGTCAAGTACGAGTTATTAATATTGGTGGTTTTTCTATAGAATTATGTGTAGGAACTCATACTAATAGGACTGGAGATATAGGATTATTTTTAATTAATAGTGAATTCAGTGTTTCATCTGGAATTCATCGCATTGAAGCAATAACTGGACAAAATGCTATAGATAGTATTCATAAACAATTTAATATATTAGTAGAAATAAATCAATTAATAAAAAGTGATACAAATAATTTAATAAAAAAGATTAAATCTATTTTAGATCAATCTAAATTTTTAGAAAAATCATTAAATCAATTACAACAACAACAAGCTTATAAGGATAGTATTTTTTTAAGTCAACAAATAAAAAAAGTTAATGGTATTAATATTTTAGTTACTAATTTAAACAATACTAATTTTAATCAACTACGTATTATTGTTGATGTTTTAAAAAATAAATTAAAATCAGCAATTATTGTACTTTCTACTATAAATAATAATAAAATTAGTTTAATTGTTGGTGTAACTAATAATTTAACTAATAAAATAAATGCTTGTGATTTAATTTCATTTATTTCTAATCAAATAGGAGGTAAAGGAGGTGGTCGTCCTGATATGGCTCAAGCTGGAGGTTATAATATAATAAAATTACCTAGTGCATTAGAATCAGTTTATGAATGGATTTATTCACATTTAGTGTAAGTTAATTATAATAATTTTTACAATTAAGATATGCATATTTTAAATTATTATGTTTTTAAATAACTTAGTTAAAGTATATATTTAATTATTATCATAACTATTTTAGGTAAATATAATTAATTTATGTTTATAGTGTATAATAAATAATAGCGAGGAAATTTAGATAATTAATTATTTTTAATTTTAAGGAGTAAAAAAATGCTTATTCTAACTCGTAGAGTTAGTGAAACTCTAATTATAGGAGATAATATATCAGTAACTATATTAGGCATAAAAGGTAACCAGGTACGTATAGGAGTTAATGCACCTAAAGAGATTTCTGTTCATCGTGAAGAAATTTATCAACGTATTCAAATAGAAAAAAGTAATTAAAATAATTAGTAATTTTTATTAGATTTTTTTAGAGATATGTTAATTATATTATTTATAATAAGTATTATTTTTTGTTATTTATTTTATAATTATCATTTATTTTTATTATAAAAAATAAAATATAAAAATAACTAAAAATGATATTTATATATAAAATTTTTAATATATAATTAATATTTAATAATTTATTTGTATTTAAATAATTTCTTAAATAAAATATATGTTTAAAACATTTTTATAGTAATATATTTATTAATTTAAAATTCATAATTATATTTCAATATCTTTATAAAATTTATAATATAAATTATAAAAATATTTTAAACATTTTATAATTATAAATAAAATATTATATTGTAATTATTTAATATAAATGTATATTAAATAATTATCAATATATTCATAAATAATTAATTAATATGACTCAATAAAATTTAGTATATTAATAATATTATTATGAATATATTTATTAAATTATTTATTTTTACTATAAAATGTAAAAAATTAATGAAATAATATAAAATATTAAAATTTATTTGACTTATAAATTTAAGAAAGTAATATAAGTAATATATAATAATATTTTATTTAATGGTGAGATGGCCGAGAGGTTTAAGGCGCTCCTCTGCTAAGGGAGTATGAAGTTAATAACTACATCGAGGGTTCAAATCCCTCTCTCATCGTAATTTAAAAATGCATCCATAGCTCAGATGGATAGAGTACTCGGCTACGAACCGAGCGGTCGGAGGTTCGAATCCTTCTGGATGCACAACATAATAAAATATTTTATAATATTTAAATATAATTACAATTATATAATTTGTAATTAAATTATAATTATATTTATATTATAATTATTTAATATATAAAATTTAATAAAAATAAATTATTTTATATTTAAACGCTCTTTAATACGAGCTGATTTTCCATAACGATTTCGTAAGTAATATAATTTAGCTCTACGAACAACACCATGACGTTTAATTTTAATATCATCAATGATTGGTGAATGTGTTTTAAATACTCGTTCAATACCTTCCCCATTAGAAATTTTTCGTACAGTAAATGATGAATGCAAACCTCTATTACGAATAGCTATAATTAAACCTTCAAATGCTTGTAAACGTTTTTTAGAACCTTCAACTACCCATACTTTAACTTCTATGGTATCACCTACGCTAAATAAAGGAATATTTTTTTTTATTTGTTTTTGTTCAATATATTTAATAATATTGTTCATAATAATTATTTTACCTTAGACATACTAATGCATAATATATTATTTTGTTTATATTCTTGTTGAAATTCTTTTAATAATATATTTTGTTCATTAGTTAAACTTAAATTTATTAAAAGTTCAGGCCTTTTAAGCCAAGTTTGACCTAATGATTGTTTTTCTCTCCAACGTTTTATTGCAGAATGATTGCCAGATAATAATATATTTGGAACTTCTATGTTTTTTGATAATTTAGGTCTAGTATAGTGTGGATAATCAAGTAATCCTGTTATAAAAGAATCTTGTTTTGCTGATTCTGTATTTCCTAATACTCCTGGAATAAATCTAGAAATAGCATCTATCATTACCATTGCTGGTAATTCTCCACCACTAAGAACATAATCACCAATGGACAATTCTTCATCAATTTCAGTTTGAATAACTCTTTCATCTATGCCTTTATATCTACCACATACTAAAATAAGTTTATTATTTTTTATTAATTGATATATACATTGTTGATCAAGTTTACGACCTTGTGGTGAAAGATAAATTACTTTAACTTTTTTACCTATTTTATATTTTGCTGCATTAATAGCATCTACAATAGGTTGTGCCATCATTAACATACCTGGACCACCGCCATAAGGACGATTATCTACAGTACGACGTTTATTATTAGTATAATCTCTTGGATTCCAATATTGTATATTTAATAAATTATTTTTAATTGCATTACTTATTATACCATATTTAGTTATTGCACAAAAAATTTCTGGAAACAAGCTAATAATCCCAATTTTCATATTATATTCCATTAATAAAAAATTGTAATTAATAATTAAAAACTAGGATCCCAATCTACTTTAATTATTTTAGTACAAATATTAATATTTTTAATTACTTGTTTATCAATAAATGGTATTAATCTTTTATTTATATTAAATGTATCTTTTTTATTTGATTTAATTATTAATACATCATTTGAAACAGTTTCCATTAAATTTTGTACATAACCTAAATTATAACCTTTAACAGTTATAACTTTATAACCAATTAAATCTTTCCAATAATATTCATTATTTTTAAGTTTAGGTAATTGTAATGAATTAATAATAATTTTACAATTAGTTATTAAATTAGCATCATTTCTATCATTAATATTATTTATTTTAATAATAAAATTATTATTATGATTTTTCCATTTTTCTATTTTTAATTTTTTCCACTGTTTTAAATGTTGAATAAACCAAGGTTGGTATTTAAAAATATCTTCATTATATTTAGTAAATGAAAAAACTTTAATCCAACCATGAATCCCATAAGCAGTACCTAATTTACCTAAAATAACATAATTAATAGGGATATTAAAGTAAATATTTTTATTGATTATCATTAATGTAATGAATTATTTTTTTGTTTTTTAATTAATGTTGAAACACGATTAGAAATTATTGCACCTAATTTAATCCAATAATTAACACGATCTAAATTTATACGTAATTCTTCTGTATTATCTGATGCAAGAGGGTTAAAAAAACCTATGCGTTCAATGAATTTACCATCACGTGCATTACGCTTATCTGTAACAATAATTTGATAAAAAGGGCGTTTCTTTATACCACCACGAGATAGACGGATTATTACCATAATATCCTCATTATTTAATATAATAATTAAATTATATTAATATATAAAATTTAATTTTTTAAATAAAAATTTAAATATTTTATATTATAAATAAGTTTAAATATAAAATAAATTTTTTAATAATTATTTATTGACCACGAAAATTAGGTGGCATCATATGTTTTAGTTCTCGTATCATTTTAGTTAATCCTATTTTTTTCATTTTTTCCATCATATGCTGCATATCATTAAATTGTTTTAATAGTTGATTAATATCATGTATTTGTGTTCCTGAACCAATTGCAATTCTCTTTTTACGAGATCCTTTAATAATTTCTGGTTTTTGTCTTTCTTTAATAGTCATTGAATTAATAATAGATTCCATTTTAATTAATATTTTATCATCTATTTTTGATTTAATTTTATTAGGAGTTTGTGATATATTAGGCATTTTACTTAAAATTTTTTCTATCCCTCCCATATTTCTCATACTTTTTAATTGATTAAGAAAATCATTTAAATTAAAATTATTTCCTTTTTTAAGTATATAGGAAAATTTTTCTTCTTTTTTATAATCAATTTTATCTTCTATTTCTTCAATTATAGATAAAATATCACCCATACCAAGAATTCGAGAAGCAATTCTATCAGGATAAAAATATTCTAAATCATCAATTTTTTCACCTACTCCTAAAAATTTAATTGGTTTTCCAGTAATATATCGCATTGATAAAGCAGCTCCACCACGAGAATCTCCATCAACTTTAGTTAATATAATTCCTGTTAATGATAATATATTATTAAAAGATTTAGCAGTATTAACTGCATCTTGTCCTGTCATTGCGTCTACAATAAATAAAGTTTCAATAGGATGAATAGCATAATATATTTCATTAATTTCTTTCATTACAGATTTATTAGTATGTAAACACCCAGCAGTATCTATAATTAATACGTCATAAATTTTTAATTTTGCATGTTTTAATGCATTAATTGCAATTTCTATTGGTTTTTCATTTATAGTTGATGGAAAAAAATCAATCGTAATAGTTTTAGAAAGTGTTTCTAATTGTGTAATAGCTGCAGGACGATTAACATCAGTAGAAACAACTAATACTTTTTTCTTATGTTTTTCTTTTAATAATTTAGCTAATTTTACTACAGTAGTAGTTTTTCCTACGCCTTGTGAACCAACTATAAGAAGAACAGATGGAAGATTTGTAGTTAAATTTAAAATACTATTTTCCTTACCCATTGATTTGGTAAGTTCATTTTGCACAATTTTAATAAATTCTTGACCTGGAGTTAAGCTTTTATTTATACTTTTTCCTATTATATTTTCTTTTATAGATTTAATAAAATCATTTATAACTGGTAAAGCAACATCAGCTTCCAATAATGCTATTCGAACTTCATATAATGCATCTTTAATATTATTATCAGTTAATTTTCCTCGATTAATAATATTATGTATAGTACGTGAAAATTTACTAGTTAAATTATCAAACATATGTTTAACTCAATTTTGTAAAATAGATTTTATATTAATTTTTATATTATAACATGGTAATAATATAATCGATATATTAATTATTTATTATAATAAATAATATAATTCATATAATAATTATATTATTAATAATTATATTAATGCAATAATTTTATTTATAATTTTTTATAAAATTATATTTATATATAATATTTTAATAAAGAAAATATTTATTAAATTATTATATATATTTTATTTAAATTATTTATATTTAATTTATAAATTATTTAATTTATAAATTTTAATATTTAATTAAATATATTATAATAATTAATTTATTATTGTATTATCAATATTTAATTTAATAAATAACTAAATTAGTTTAATTACATTTAATATTTATTTATTAAAATAAATGTATAATTATAAATTTTCATATAAAATTTAATTTATTATAAATTATTTTTATATATTTTAATAAATTTTATGTTGATATAATATCTTAATAATTTTTTTAAAATTTAAATTAGTATGATGAATCAATAAAAATATAATATTTTATATTATTATATAAAATATTAATATTAAAAATTATTATAATTTGTTATTATTTATTTTTTTTATTATAAATTTTATTTATACTATAAAAATTATTAATAATTAATATAAATTATATTTAAGTAAATAAATTTATTAATATTTATTATTTATAATTTCAGTTATAATTAATTTGTAATTAATTATATCTTGTTTATTTAATTTTATTTATAAAGTTTAAATAAATAATAATTATCAATAATTTTTAATAATTTAACTTATTTTTTTATAATTATATTTTTTAAAATTTTTTATTAAAAATAAAATTTTTAAATGATTTTAACTTAATGATAAATTATAAAATTATATATTTTAATTATAAATAACACTTTAATAAAATGTAAATTTTATTATATAATATTATGACTCCATTATTACAACTTAAATCTAAAATATTAAAATCTCAATTTGGACAACGTTTAGATAAAGCATTAGTTGAATTATTTCCTAATTATTCTCGTTCTTATATAAAAAAATTAATTTTAAATAATAAAGTAGAAATAAATAATAAAATTATAAATGAACCTAAAAAAAAAATGTTTGGATGTGAACAAATTGTAATTCATATTTTTAATGAAGTAAATATACATTCGAGACCTCAAAAAATTCCATTAGATATAATTTATGAAGATGATGAAATATTAGTTATAAATAAACCACAAAATTTAGTAGTTCATCCAGGAGCCGGTAATTTAGATGGAACTGTGTTAAATGCACTATTATATTATTATCCTAAAATTATTCATGTGCCACGTGCAGGAATAGTTCATAGACTGGATAAAAATACTACTGGATTAATGGTTATTACAAAAACAATTTTTGCTCAAATGTCTTTAGTAAAAGATTTAAAATTAAGAAAAATTATACGTATATATGAAGCAATAATAAATGGTTGTATAAGTACTGATGGAATAATAGATATGCCAATTTCTCGTCATCCAATTAAACGAACATGTATGGCTATTAATTTAATGGGTAAACCAGCAATTACACATTATAAAGTAATAGAATGTTTTCGTGCTCATACTAGACTTAAAGTAAAATTGGAGACGGGTAGAACACATCAAATTAGAGTTCATATGGCATATATTAATCATCCTTTAGTTGGTGATTTGGTATATGGTCATCGTTTAAAATTATTAAAAAATTTTTCAAAAGAATTTAATTGCGTTATAAATAATTTTAATCGTCAAGCATTACATGCAACTACATTGAGTTTATATCATCCTCGTACAGGTATAAAAATGAAATGGCATATAGATATTCCTACAGATATGATTATGTTGATTAATTTACTTAAATCTGATAAAATAACATATAAAAATAAAATAAATTTATAAATAAATAATTTAAAATATGTATTCATAATAATTTTTAATTTAAATTATTTATTAATAATTTAAATTTATATAATAAATTTATTAGTAGTTAAATAATTTATTTATTTTTTAAAATTATTTATTTATACAATTTTGATTTTAAAATTGTATAAAATTATATTTAAAATATTAAAATAAATAAAGTAAATATGAAAAATAATAAAACATATTATAATAAAATATTAATATTTATATTATTTAATTTATTAATTAAATAATATTATAAAATATATCATAATATATTAATAAATAATTATATTATCATTTATATTTATAGTTTATTTAATGATGATATTTGATTATATTTTATTAGATAAAATAATAAATTTAATAAATAAATAAAGAAATAGTTTATTGATAAAAATTTATTTAAATTATAAAAATTATATTATTTAAATTGAGAATTATGTAATTAAAATTTAAATGCTAAAAATTAAAAAATTTCTAATTTTAATAAAATTTTATTAAAATTTTAAAAAAAATTATTAAATAAAAAATAAAATATTTATATCTAAAATATAAATTTAAATAGTGAAAATAAAATCTATTAAAATATAATATATATTTAATTTTATATAAAATTAAATTATAAAATATTATAGATATAATTTTAAATTTCATTTATTGTAATTATAATTTAAATTAAATATTATAATTAAAATATAGTAAAATAACTAAATTAAAAAAATAAATATTTTATAAAATAATTTATATTATAATTGATAAATAATTAAAATGATAATATAAATATTATAATTATTATAATAAAAAAATAGAACTTAAAAACTAATTTATATTTATAAAATTTTTATAAAAATATCATTAGTAAAAATTAATTCATTCATATAACATGTAATGTTATTTATTATAATTATATAAATTTATAAAATTTAATAAATTAATTTATTTTAAGTTTTTAAATTAATAAAATATCATTATGTAAATTATTAATATATTTTTATTTTATAATAATTATTAAATTGTATAAATTATTATTTTAAATTTATATAAAATATAATATTTTAACATTAATAGATATTATATAATATTTAGTTTATATTTAATATTGATGTTATTTTATTTAAATAAAATAAAAATATATTTTAATATTATAATATTTTAATTACAAATTATTAAATAATTAATATTTTATATAAAAATATAAGAAATGTAATATTATAAAATAATATTACATAAATTAATATTATCAAACAAAGTTATAGTAAAGTAAATTTTTAATATCTTAAATATTAAAAATTTTATTGTATATATTAATAATTTAAATTTAATTTATTTAAATTTATTAAATGATATTATTTTATTTTTATAATATTTTTTATAAATTTAATAATTTTTAAGCAAATTTGTTATTTTATAATTAATAATAATATTATTAATTAATAATTAGCTTAATAAATGAACACTTAAATAAAAAAATATAAATTTTAGTTGTTAATTTTAAAAAACTATATATAATGTTTAAATATAATTAATAATTATTAATTATAATAAATATATTATATTTAATATTTAAATAAAAGCTCTTTAACAATTAAATTAGATAATCTGTGTGGGTACTCATTTACTATATCATCAAAGTATTTGATTTTAAAATCTTAAAAAAGTTATGATTTATTAATTTATTTATTAATTAATGAATATTAATATATATTAATTAATTACTAAAAGTGATAAAAAACTAAAGTAATTTTTATAAAAATATTATAACTAAATTAAGATAGTTTTAAATTTTTAATTGAAGAGTTTGATCATGGCTCAGATTGAACGCTGGCGGCAGGTCTAACACATGCAAGTCGAGCGGCATCGAAAGAAAGTTTACTTTTTTGTCGGCGAGCGGCGGACGGGTGAGTAATGTATGGGGATCTACCTAAAGGAGGGGGACAACTATTGGAAACGATAGCTAATACCGCATAATCTCTAAGGAGCAAAGTAGGGGACCTTTATGGCCTTACACCTTTAGATGAACCCATATGAGATTAGCTAGTAGGTAAGGTAAAAGCTTACCTAGGCAACAATCTCTAGCTGGTCTGAGAGGATGGTCAGCCACACTGGGACTGAGACACGGCCCAGACTCCTACGGGAGGCAGCAGTGGGGAATATTGCACAATGGGCGAAAGCCTGATGCAGCTATGTCGCGTGTATGAAGAAGGCCTTAGGGTTGTAAAGTACTTTCAGTTGTGAAGAAATTAATTAAATTAATAATTTAATTAATTGACGTTAGCAACAAAAGAAGCACCGGCTAACTCCGTGCCAGCAGCCGCGGTAATACGGAGGGTGCGAGCGTTAATCGGAATTACTGGGCGTAAAGGGCACGCAGGCGGTTAATTAAGTTGGATGTGAAATCCCCGGGCTTAACCTGGGAATGGCATTCAAAACTGGTTAGCTAGAGTTTTGTAGAGGGGGGTAGAATTCCATGTGTAGCGGTGAAATGCGTAGATATGTGGAGGAATACCAGTGGCGAAGGCGGCCCCCTGGACAAATACTGACGCTCATGTGCGAAAGCGTGGGGAGCAAACAGGATTAGATACCCTGGTAGTCCATGCTGTAAACTATGTCGATTTGGAGGTTGTGGTCTTGAATTGTAGCCTCCGGAGCTAACGCGTTAAATCGACCGTCTGGGGAGTACGGCCGCAAGGTTAAAACTCAAATGAATTGACGGGGGCCCGCACAAGCGGTGGAGCATGTGGTTTAATTCGATGCAACGCGAAGAACCTTACCTACTCTTGACACTCAAAGAATCTTTTAGAAATAGAAGAGTGCCTTCGGGAACTTTGATACAGGTGCTGCATGGCTGTCGTCAGCTCGTGTTGTGAAATGTTGGGTTAAGTCCCGCAACGAGCGCAACCCTTATCCTTTGTTGCCATCGATTCGGTCGGGAACTCAAAGGAGACTGCCGGTGATAAACCGGAGGAAGGTAGGGATGACGTCAAGTCATCATGGCCCTTACGAGTAGGGCTACACACGTGCTACAATGGCGTATACAGAGAGAGGCAAGCCTGCAAAGGGAAGCGGAACTCAGAAAGTACGTCGAAGTTCGGATTGGAGTCTGCAACTCGACTCCATGAAGTCGGAATCGCTAGTAATCGCGAATCAGCATGTCGCGGTGAATACGTTCCCGGGCCTTGTACACACCGCCCGTCACACCATGGGAGTGGGTTGTAAAAGAAGTAGGTAGTTTAACCTTTTGGATGACGCTTACCACTTTATGATTCATGACTGGGGTGAAGTCGTAACAAGGTAACCGTAGGGGAACCTGCGGTTGGATCACCTCCTTACATAAATAGATGTTAAGTAAAGTGAGTACTCACACAGATTCTCTAATAAACATTGAGCATAGGCTTGTAGCTCAGTTGGTTAGAGCGCACCCCTGATAAGGGTGAGGTCGGTGGTTCAATTCCACTCAGGCCTACCAACATTGCTAATAAGTTTTTAAAAAAATAAATAATAATATTAATTATTTTTAATATTTGGGGTTATAGCTCAATTGGGAGAGCACCTGTTTTGCACGCAGGAGGTTAGCGGTTCGATCCCGCTTAACTCCATATTTTAATAAAATAAACATATAAAATTTGTCTGGCGGAAATAGCGCAGTAGTACCACCTGAATCCATACTGAACTCAGAAGTGAAATGCTGTAGTGCCGATGGTAGTGTGAGGTCTCCTCATGTAAGAGTAGGGAACTGCCAGACTTTAATTATATCTATAAAAAGCCACTAATTTATAGTGGCTTTTATTATTTTATTTAATTTAATATTTTTAAATAAATTTATAAAAAATATTTAAATTATTAAAATATATATTATTTTATTATAAATTAAATATTATTTTAGATATATTATAATTTATACTTTAATATAAAATATTATATACATGAGTTTTGATATATGTATTTCAATAATTATGAAACATTAAAAAATTATATTACTTTTAATATTGATACTAAAGTAAAAAGAATATGTTCAGTTAAATCAGTAGAAGAATTATTTATCTTATGGAAGTATGCAAAATTAAAAGGGTGGCCTGTTTTATTATTAGGTGGTGGAAGTAATGTTCTATTTATTAGTAATTTTTATGGTCTAATTATTTTAAATAAAATTAGATCTTTAATAATAACTGAATCATCTAAAGAATGGTTTATTCATGTTGGTTCAGGAAATAATTGGCATCAATTAGTTAAATATCTTATAAAAAATGATATTTATGGTTTAGAAAATATGGCATTAATACCTGGATCTGTAGGAGCTGCACCAATACAAAATATTGGTGCTTATGGTATGGAATTCAAAGATGTATGTCATTATGTGAATATTATTGATATGAATAATGGTAATAAACGTTGTTTAGATGTAACTGAATGTCAATTTGGTTATAGAGATAGTGTTTTTAAAAATAAATATCGTCAAAATTTTGCTATTATTTCAGTTGGTTTAAAACTTAAAAAATTATGGAAACCAGTAATAACATATACTGATTTAAAATATTTAATAGAGAAAAAAGTAACAGCAAAAACTATTTTTGATATTATTTGTAAAATACGAAAAAGTAAATTACCTGATCCATGTTTAATAGGTAATGCAGGTAGTTTTTTTAAAAATCCAATTATTTCTAATACAACTGCAAAAAAAATAAAATCTATTTATCCTTTATGTCCTAAATATCTTCAAGTTGATGGAACAATAAAAATATCTGCTGGATGGTTAATTGAACAATGTAATTTGAAAGGTTATAAATATGGTGGTGCAGCCGTACATATAAATCAAGCATTAGTTTTAATTAATAATAATAATGCAACTGGAAAAGATATTTTATATTTAGCACGTTATATTAAAAAAAAAGTTAATGAGAAATTTAAAATTATATTAGAATCAGAAGTGCGATTTATTGGTAAATATGGTGAAATAAATTCTATTAATTCTGTTTTATGAAAGATAAAATTATTATTTTAAAACTTATTAAAATACTTTCTGATGGTAATATATATTCTGTTAAGAAATTAAGTAAGTTAGTCAGTATTTGTCAAAGTAGTATTAATAAATATATTAATATATTACATAAATATGGTATTGAATTTAATAGTGATATTATTGGTCATAATTATAAACTTACTAAAAAAATAGATTTATTAAATTATAATCAAATTTATAATTTAATGAAATATGGAAATTTAATTGTAAAACCTATTATTGATTCTACTAATCAATTTTTACTTAATTATATTGATAAATTAAGTATTGGTGACGTTTGTATTGCAGAATATCAAACTCATGGCAGAGGGAGGCGAAATAGATATTGGCATTCTCCTTTTGGGTATAATCTTTATTTATCAATATATTGGCATTTAAAGCAAAGATCATCTAATATTATGGGATTAAGTTTGGTAATTGGAATTGTGATAGCTGAAACTATTAATAAATTAAGTGGTACTAATAACATAAAAGTTAAATGGCCTAATGATCTTTATCTTAATGAAAAAAAACTTGCTGGAATTTTAATTGAAACAGTAAGTAGAAATAGTAATGAATCTCATATTGTAATTGGTATAGGGCTTAATATTGCAATGAATTACAATTATAAAACAAATGTTAATCAAAGATGGATTAATCTTGAACAAGCTGGCATTAAAATAGAAAAAAATATAATCGCTGGTCATATTATTTTGGCATTAAGATATGAATTATTGCAATTTGAAAAATATGGTCTTATTCATTTTATTAAGCGATGGTTAGTATTAGATAATTTTTTAAATAAAAAAATAATATTACATATTGGAAATCATATTGAGATAGGAATTATGAAAGGAATTAATGAATATGGTGCTATTTTATTAGAACAAAATGGTAAAATTATTTCTTATATTGGAGTTGAAATTTCATTAAAATCAGAAGATAATTATAATTATTTGATTTAAGTATAATTATGAATTAAATATTTAAAATTATTTTCTTAATTTAATGTTTATTATTGAATGATTAAGTTCTTTAGTTATAATTAAATTAGCTCTTTCTTTAGTTGGTATTATATTTTTATTTAAATTTATTTTATTAATTTTTTTCCATATTGTTTTAGCTATTTTAATTTTTTCTTTTTTATTTAATTTAGAATAATGATAAAAATAAGAATAAGGATTGTAAAAAGAATCTTTGCAGAATTTTAAAAATCTATCAATATACCATGTTCTTAATAAAATTTCAGGTGCATCAATATAAATAGAGAAATCAATTAAATCAGATATAAAAATATTATGCGAATTATATAAGCAATTAATGTTACTTTGTAAAATATTTAAACCTTCTATAATAAGAATATCGGGTTTTTTAATTAATTGTTTTTTATTTGAAATAATATCATAAGTCAAATGAGAGTATATTGGAGCGGTAATTTCCTTAATTCCTGATTTTATATTAGAAATAAATTTTATTAAATTATACATATCATATGATTGAGGAAATCCTTTTTTATTTATTATTCCATGTTTATTTAAAATTTTATTTGGATATAAAAAACTATCTGTTGTAATAATATCAATTTTTTGATGTTCTGACCAACTATTTAATAAAATTTGTAATATACGAGATATTGTACTTTTTCCGGCAGAAATACCTCCTGTAATTCCGATAATATAAGGTACTTTAGTATCTTTTGTGTTTAAAAATTTATTTAAAATAATTTGTCTATGTAAACTTGAACTAATATAAAAATTAAGTAATTGTGAAATTGGTAAATAAATTTTATTTATTTCATATATAGAAATTTTGTTATTAATATCTTTTAATTTCAATAATTTTTCATTTGTTAACTTTAAAGATATAGAGTCACATAATGTTGTAAAATACTTAGCATTATATTCTAAATAATGAGTAAATAATAATTTTTGTTGTTTTTGCATAAGTTAATAGTTATAAATATAAATATTATTGTTATTTACAATTAATAAAATTTTATATTAAAATGTAAAATTTTAAAACAATTAATATTTTAAAATAAAAAATATTTTTATTTTATATTAATTACTGTATTATAAATAAATATATTGTATTATATATAATATATTTTTATATTAATTTAATATTAACATTTTATTAAAATTTAATTTTTTTTTATAAAAATAAAAAAAATTAAAATAAAATATTTATAAATAAAAATATTTTATTGTTTAATATAACATATTTATTATATATTTAAAATATATAATTTATATTAATGCCGGTATAGCTCAGTTGGTAGAGCAACTGACTTGTAATCAGTATGTCCCGAGTTCAATTCTTGGTGCCGGCACCATAAAATTTAAATATTAATAAAAGGTGGGATTCCCGAGTGGCTAAAGGGAGCAGACTGTAAATCTGTCGTCATGGACTTCGAAGGTTCGAATCCTTCTCCCACCACCATAAATTATAAAAATTAAATAATTTATTGCGGATATTGTATAATGGTTATTACCTCAGTCTTCCAAGCTGATGATACGAGTTCGATTCTCGTTATCCGCTCCAAATGTGCTGGTATAGCTCAGTTGGTAGAGCACACCCTTGGTAAGGGTGAGGTCGGCAGTTCAAATCTGCCTATTAGCATATTTCTTTATAAATATATAATAAATTGTTAATTAAATTTATTACAAAATAAATAATAAATAATAAATATATAATTGTTGTTATTAAATTAATATGATATAAAATAATAAATAAATATTATTTAAAATTAAATTATATTTAATATTAATAAATTATATAATTTTAATTATAATTATTATTAATAATAAAAAATTATAATAATATTTAATTTTATTAAATAATAATATTTTAAAATAAAATATATTTTTAATTTTATATTAAATATATAAAATTTATAATAAATTTTATTTAATTTTTGTCTATAGCTTGCTTTTATTTTAAAAATATTTATAATATTTAAAATTTTTTTTTTAATTTAAAACTTAATTTTAAATATTAAATACAATTAATTATATTAAAGTAATATTTTTAATTTTGTAATAATTATTATTATACTCCTTTATTAATTTTAATAAATTTATAGGAGTATTTACATTTATAAATAATTGGAGCTCTGTTATCATGCAGAACCAAAGAATTCGTATTCGTTTAAAAGCTTTTGATCATCGTTTAATTGACCAATCAACTGCAGAAATTGTTGAAACGGCTAAGCGTACTGGTGCTCAAGTACGTGGTCCTATTCCATTGCCTACACGAAAAGAACGTTTTACTGTTCTTATTTCACCACATGTTAATAAAGATGCTCGTGATCAATATGAAATTCGTACTCATAAACGTTTGGTTGATATTGTTGAGCCAACTGAGAAAACTGTTGATGCCTTGATGCGTTTGGATCTAGCTGCAGGTGTAGATGTTCAGATTAGTCTTGGTTAAATTAGAACGTTATATGATTAAGAGGTTAAAATAGTGATAGGTTTAATCGGGAAGAAAGTAGGAATGACTTGTATTTTTAGTGAAAATGGTGTTTCTATACCTGTAACTATTATTGAAATTGAAGACAATCGAATAATTCAAGTTAAATTATTAAAAACAGATGGTTATAATGCAATTCAAGTTACTACTGGTAGTAAAAAAACAAAATATATAAAAAAATCTGAAATAGGTCATTTTACTAAATCTAATGTTAAAGTTGGTTGCATTTTGCGTGAGTTTCGTTTTAATGAAGATGAAAAATTTATAATAGGTCAAAATATTAATCTTAAAATTTTTATTGATATAAAAAAAGTTGATGTTACTGGTATTTCTAAAGGAAAAGGTTTTTCTGGGACAGTAAAACGTTGGAATTTTAGTACTCAAGATGCTACTCATGGTAATTCTTTATCACATCGTGTTCCTGGTTCTATTGGTCAAAATCAAACTCCTGGTAGAGTATTTAAAGGGAAAAAAATGGCAGGTCAATTAGGTAATGAACGTGTAACTATTCAAAGTTTGGATATAATACGTATTGATATTGAACGTAATTTATTATTAGTTAAGGGTTCTGTACCAGGTGCAACTGGAAATAACTTAATTATAAAACCAGCTATTAAAGTATAATATTTAGGAGATGGAAATGGAATTAGTAATAAATGATACTCAAAATACTCTTACTGTTTCTGAAAATGTATTCAAACGAGATTTTAATGAAGCTTTAATACATCAAGTAATTACTGCATATGCATCTGGTGCTCGTCAAGGTACTCGTGCCCAGAAAAATCGTGCTCAAGTATCGGGTTCTGGTAAAAAACCATGGCGTCAAAAAGGTACTGGTCGTGCACGATCTGGTTCATTGAAAAGTCCAATTTGGAGATCTGGTGGTGTTACTTTTGCATCAAAACCTCAAGATCATAATCAAAAAATAAATAAAAAGATGTATCGTGGTGCTTTAAAAAGTATTTTGTCAGAATTAATACGACAAGATCGTTTAATTATTGTTACAGAATTTGTATTAGAAGTACCAAAAACTAAAATTTTAATACAAAAATTAAAAAAAATGATATTAAATGATGTTTTAATTATTACTAATGATGTAAGTAAAAATTTATCTTTAGCAGCTCGTAATTTATATAAAGTCAATATTTGTAACGTAATGAATATAAATCCTATTAATTTAATTTCATTTAATAAAGTAGTTATAACTATTAACGCTGTTAAAAAAATTGAGGAAATACTACTATGATTACTAAAGAAAATTTAATAAAAGTATTACGTGCATCACATGTATCAGAAAAATCTTCTTTAGTAATGGAGAAAAATAATGTTATAGTATTTAAAGTTGCAAAACATGCAACTAAAATAGATATTAAAGATGCTATACAGAAATTATTTAAAGTTAAAGTTAAAAATATTAACACTTTATTAGTTAAAGGTAAAACTAAACGATATGGTCAGCGAATTGGTTATCGCAATGATTGGAAAAAAGCTTATGTATTTTTAAGAAAAAATCAAAGTTTAGATATTATTGGTGGTGTAGAGTAAAATTAGAGGAATAAATAATAATGGCAGTTATTAAATGTAAACCTACGTCTCCAGGCCGTCGTCATGTAATTAAAATAATTAATAATGATTTGCATAAGGGTAAATCTTATGAAAGGTTAATTGAAAAAAATAATAAAACTGGTGGTCGTAATAATAATGGTTGCATCACTACTCGTCATATTGGTGGTGGTCATAAACAACATTATCGTTTGATTGATTTTAAACGTAATAAAGATATAGTTATTGCTACTGTTGAGCGTTTAGAATACGACCCAAATCGTTCTGCAAATATTGCATTAATTCTTTATAAAGATGGAGAACGACGTTATATTTTAGCAACAAAAAATTTAAAAATTGGTGATCAAATCCAATCTGGTGTAAATGCAGAAATTAAGTTAGGTAATACTTTACCTATGAGTAATATTCCTATTGGTTCTACAGTGCATAATGTTGAACTTAAACCAGGTAAAGGTGGTCAATTAGCTCGTTCAGCTGGAGCTTATGTACAAATAATTGCACGTGATAATAGTTATGTAACTATTCGTTTAAGATCTGGTGAAATACGTAAGGTGCACTCTGATTGTCGCGCTACATTAGGTGAAGTTGGTAATTCAGAACATATGTTACGCATTCTTGGTAAAGCTGGTGCTAGTAGATGGCGTGGAATACGTCCTACTGTTCGTGGTACTGCAATGAATCCAGTAGATCATCCACATGGTGGTGGTGAAGGTCGTAATTTTGGTAAACATCCAGTTACACCATGGGGAGTTCAAACTAAAGGTAAAAAAACTCGTAGTAATAAGCGTACTGATAAATATATAGTACGTCACCGTTCTAAAAATAATTAGAGGATAAATCATGCCACGTTCTCTCAAGAAGGGTCCATTTATTGACCTACACTTGCTGAATAAGGTAGAAAAAGCGGTAAAAAACGGAGATAAAAAACCTCTGAAGACTTGGTCTCGTCGTTCAACAATATTTCCTAATATGATTGGTTTGACTATTGCTATCCATAATGGTCGTCATCATACTCCAATTTATATTACTGAAGAAATGGTTGGTCATAAATTAGGTGAATTTTCTCCGACTCGTACTTATCGCAGTCATATATCAGATAAAAAGATTAAAAAAACATTAAAGTAAGAGGAATAGATGGAAACTATCGCTATACATCGCTATGCTCACTCTTCTGCTCAGAAGATTCGTTTAGTAGCTGATTTAATTCGCGGTAAAAAGGTATCGCAAGCTCTAGAGGTTTTAAATTATGTTAATAAAAAATCTGCTGGTTTAGTAAAAAAAGTACTTAAGTCTGCTATAGCTAATGCTGAACATAATGATGGAGCTGATATTGATAATTTAAAAGTAAAAAAAATTTTCGTTGATGAAGGTTCAACTATGAAGCGCATTATACCTCGTGCTAAAGGTCGTGCAGATCGTATTTTAAAGCGCACCAGTCATATTACTATAGTTGTGTCTGAACGCTAAAAATCTGGAGACTAGCAATGGGTCAAAAAGTACATCCTAATGGTATCCGTTTAGGTATTGTAAAATCTTGGAATTCTAATTGGTATGCAAATACAAAAGAATTTGCTGATAATTTAGATAGTGATTTTAAAGTACGTCAATATTTAAACAAAGAATTAATAAAAGCATCTATTTCATGTATTAGTATAGAACGTCCTGCAAAAAGTATTCGTGTAACTCTTCATACTTCTCGTCCTGGTATTGTTATTGGTAAAAAAGGTGAAGATGTTGAAAAATTACGTAAAATAGTGGCAAATATTACTGGTGTGCCTACACAAATTAATATTACTGAAATACGTAAACCTGAGCTAGATGCTAAATTAGTTGCTGATAGTATTGCTTCACAATTAAAACGTCGTATTATGTTTCGTCGTGCTATGAAACGTGCAGTACAAAATGCTATGCGTTTGGGTGCTAAAGGTATAAAGGTAAAAGTAAGTGGTCGTTTAGGTGGTGCTGAAATTGCACGTACTGAATGGTATCGTGAAGGACGAGTTCCATTACATACTTTACGTGCTAATATTGATTATAATGCTGCAGAAGCATATACTACTTATGGTGTATTAGGTGTTAAAGTATGGATTTTTAAAGGCGAAATTTTAGACACTATAAAGGTCATGAAACTAGTAGAAAAACCAATTATTCAACCTAAAAAACAGCAACGAAATAAAGGACGAAAGGAGAATAATTAATGTTGCAACCAAAGCGAACTAAATTTCGTAAAACACATAAAGGTCGTAACCGTGGTTTAGCGTCAGGTACAAATATTAGTTTTGGTGATTTTGGTTTAAAAGCAGTTAGTCGTGGGCGTTTGACAGCACGTCAAATTGAATCAGCACGTCGTGTTATAACTCGTGCAGTTAAACGTCAAGGTAAACTTTGGATTAGAGTATTTCCAGATAAACCTATTACTAAAAAACCACTTGAAGTACGTATGGGTAAAGGTAAAGGTAATGTAGAGTATTGGGTTACTTTAATTCAGCCTGGTAAAGTTATTTATGAAATAGATGGTGTTACAGAAGAATTAGCTCGTGAAGCATTTAAATTAGCAACAGCAAAACTACCTATTAAAACTACTTTTATAACTAAGATGGTAATGTAATGAAAATTAAAGAGCTACACAAAAAAAATATAGAAGAATTAAATACTAAATTATTTATTTTATTACGTGAGCAATTTAATTTAAATATGCAATCGTCAAATGGGCGATTACAACAGTCTCATTTGTTAAAACGAGTACGTCGTAATATTGCTCGTATTAAGACTTTATTAACTAAAAAGTCTAAGGAGGTACGCGATGAATTATAAAATTCGTACTTTGCAAGGTCGCGTAACTAGTGATAAAATGGAAAAATCTATTGTTGTTGCTATTGATCGTATGGTAAAACATTCTTTATATGGAAAATTTATTCGACGTACAGTAAAATTACATGTACATGATGAAAATAATGAATGCGTCATTGGTGATTTAGTAGAAATACGTGAAACTCGTCCATTGTCTAAAACAAAATCATGGACATTTATGCGTATTATAGAAAAATCTATTTTATAATAAAATTATACATTTATTAATAAAATAATACTTTTTTAATAAAGTAATTGTTTATTTTTTTCTGTTCATATTAATAATATTGTATTATAATATTTTATTATGTATAAATAATTTTATTATTTTTAATTTATAATAAAAAATAATTTTAATTATAATAAATATTTATTGGAGCACTAAATATGATCCAAGAACAGACTATGTTGAGCGTAGCTGATAATTCTGGCGCACGTTATGTAATGTGTATTAAGGTTTTAGGTGGTTCACGTCGTCGTTATGCAGGTATAAGTGATATAATTAAAATTACTATTAAAGAAGCAATTCCACGTGGTAAAGTAAAAAAAGGTGATGTATTAAAAGCAGTAGTAGTACGTACTAAAAAAGGTATCCGTCGATCTGATGGATCTATTATTAGATTT
The DNA here is from genome assembly GCA_024349725.1 of Arsenophonus endosymbiont of Ceratovacuna japonica. Lineage (GTDB taxonomy): Bacteria > Pseudomonadota > Gammaproteobacteria > Enterobacterales > Enterobacteriaceae > Arsenophonus. The sequence goes on along the minus strand of AP026064.1, from coordinate 58,719 downwards.
GATAATAATGCTTGTGTATTATTAAACAATATAAATGAACAAGTTATTGGTACACGTATTTTTGGACCTGTTACTCGTGAACTTCGTACTGAGAAGTTTATGAAAATTATTTCTTTGGCACCAGAAGTACTTTAAAGGAGCTATTTAAAATGGCATCAAAAATACGTTATAATGATGAAGTTATTATATTAACTGGTAAAGATAAAGGTAAACGTGGTAAAGTAAAACATATTTTTTCTTCTGGAAAAGTTATTATTGATGGTATTAATTTAATTAAAAAACATCAAAAATCTGTTTCATCTTTAAATAAACCATGTGGTATAATAAAAAAAGAAGCAGCAATTAACATTTCTAATGTTGCCATTTTTAATATAATGACTAATAAAATGGATAGAGTAGGTTTTAAAATTGAAAATGGTAAAAAAGTGCGTTTTTTTAAATCTAATAATAAAATTATTAAGTAATTTTTGGAGTAATTGTGATGTCGAAGTTGCATGATTATTATAAAAACAAAGTAGTTAAAAAGTTAATGATTAAGTTTAATTATAATTCTATTATGCAAGTTCCTCGGATTGTGAAGATAACTTTAAATATGGGAGTTGGTGAATCTGTTACTGATAAAAAATTACTTGATAATGCATTTGCTAATTTAATGGCAATAACAGGACAAAAACCACTTATAACTAAAGCACGAAAATCTATTGCAGGTTTTAAAATTCGTCAGGGTAATTCAATTGGTTGTAAAGTTACTTTGCGTGGTGAACGTATGTGGGAATTTTTAGAGCGTTTAATTTTTATTGCTATACCACGTATTCGTGATTTTCGTGGTTTATCTATTAAATCATTTGATAATCATGGTAATTATAATATGGGTATACGTGAGCAAATTATTTTTCCTGAAATAGATTATGATAAAGTAGATCGTATACGTGGTTTAGATATTAGTATTACTACTACTGCTAAAACAAATAATGAAGGTCTTGCTTTATTAATGGCATTTAATTTTCCATTTCGCAAATAAGGCTTAGTATATTTATGGCTAAACAATCAATGAAAGCTCGTGATGTTAAGCGTGCAAAATTAGTTAAAAAATTTTTTATAAAGCGTTCAAAATTAAAAACCATTATTTCGGATATAAATACATCTAATGAAATTCGTTGGAATGCTGTTTTAAAATTACAAACATTACCACGTGATTCTAGTCCTTCTCGTCAGCATAATCGCTGTCGTCAAACTGGACGACCTCATGGTTTTTTACGTAAATTTGGATTGAGCCGAATTAAAGTTCGTGAATTAGCTATGAATGGTGAAATTCCTGGATTAAAAAAGGCTAGTTGGTAACTATAATTAATTAAATCACCGGAGTAAAATATATGAGTATGCAAGATTCTGTTGCAGATATGTTAACATGTATCCGAAATGGTCAAGCAGCCAATAAAATTATCGTTAATATGCCATCTTCCAAGTTAAAAGTAGATATTGCTAAAGTTTTAAAGAAAGAGGGTTATATTGAGGATTATAAAATTGAAGGAAATATTAAGCCAATATTAAAAATTTCATTGAAGTATTTTCAAGGTAAACCTGTAATAGAAAATATTCAACGTATTAGTCGTCCAAGTTTGCGTATTTATAAGAAAAAAGATAAATTACCACAAGTTATGTCTGGTTTAGGTATTGCTATTATTTCTACTTCTCAAGGTGTTATAACTGATCGTGTAGCCCGACAAATAGGTTTAGGTGGTGAAATTCTTTGTTACGTAGCTTAAATTAGGAGTTGAAAATGTCTCGCGTGGCAAAATTACCTATTATTATTCCTACTAATGTAGAAATAAAATTAAATGGTCAGGATATAACTATAAAAAGTAAGAATAGTAAGTTATTTCGCAAAATTCATAAATCTGTTAAAGTTAAATATATTGATAATAAATTAATATTTATACCTCGTTTAGGTTTTGTTGATTCATGGATGCAAGCTGGTACAACTCGTTCTTTATTAAATGCAATGGTTATTGGAGTTACTCAAGGTTTTACTAAAAAACTTAACTTGATTGGTGTTGGGTATCGTGTATCTATTAAAGATAATATTATAAGTTTATTTTTAGGTTTTTCTCACACAATCGAGTATATATTACCAAAAAGTATTTTTGCTAAATGTCCATCACAAACTGAGATTGTGTTAGAAGGATCGGATAAACAGTTAATTGGTCAAGTAGCAGCAAAATTACGTGCTTATCGCCCACCAGAACCCTATAAAGGTAAAGGTATTCATTATGCTGGTGAAATTGTGCGTACTAAAGAAGCTAAAAAGAAATAAGGTTATATTATGAATAAAAAATTAGCTCGTATTCGTCGCGCAACTTGTGCACGTAAAAAATTTCATGAACTTGGAGCAACTAGTTTAGTAGTACATCGTACTTCTCGTCATATTTATGCACAAGTTATTATATTAAATGGTTCTAAAACTATAATAGCTGCTTCTACTACAGAAAAAGTTATAAATAAGAAAGTAAAATATACAGGAAATAAGGAATCTGCAGCAATAGTTGGCGAATTAATTGCTAAACGTGCATTAAAAAAAGGAATTAAAGAAGTTTCTTTTGATCGATCTGGTTTTAAATATCATGGTCGAGTTCAAGAATTAGCAAATGCTGCCCGTAAAGCTGGTCTTCAGTTCTAAAACAGAGGTGTAAGTATAGCTCATGGTTCATATTGAAAAACAACCTGGAGAATTACAGGAAAAATTAATTGCAGTAAATCGTGTAACTAAAACTGTTAAAGGTGGTCGGATTTTTAGTTTTACTGCGCTAACTGTTGTTGGCAATTGTAATGGTCGCATTGGTTTTGGTTATGGTAAGGCACGAGAAGTTCCTGCAGCAATTCAAAAAGCTATGGAAAAAGCTCGTCTTAATATAAAAAATGTTATTCTTAATAATGGAACTTTATATTATCCTATTAGAGGAGTTCACACAGGTTCTCGTATATTCATGAAACCTGCTCATGAAGGTACTGGTATTATTGCAGGTGGTGCAATGCGTGCTGTATTAGAAGTTGCTGGAATTCATAATGTATTAGCTAAAACTTATGGTTCTACAAATCCAATTAATGTTGTTCGTGCAACATTACATGCTTTAAGTAGTATTAGGTCTCCAGAAATGATTGCAATTAAGCGTGGTAAATCTATTAAAGAAATTTTAGGATAAATTGAACTATGACTAGAAATATTAAAATTACACAAGTTCGAAGTTCTATTGGATGTTTACCAAAACATAAAGCAACATTAATTGGTTTAGGATTGCGTCATATTGGTCATACTGTAGAACGTCGAGATACACCAGATATACGTGGTATGATTAATTTGATTTTATATATGGTTAAAGTTACGGAGTAGCATATGCGCTTAAATACTTTATCTCCAGCTAATGGTTCTAAGCGTTCATTTAAACGTGTAGGTCGTGGCATAGGTTCTGGTTTAGGTAAAACTTGTGGTCGAGGACATAAAGGTCAAAAATCTCGTACTGGTAGTAGTGTGCGTTGTAATTTTGAGGGTGGACAAATGCCTTTATATCGTCGTTTACCAAAATTTGGTTTTACTTCACGTAAATCAATTATTACTACAGAAGTACGTTTATCAGATTTTGTAAAAGTTAAAGGTGATATTATTGATCTTAATACTTTAAAAAAATCTAATATAATTGGAATTCATATAAAATATGTAAAAGTTATTCTTTCTGGTAAAATTAATCGTTCAGTGATTGTACGAGGTCTTCGTGTAACAAAAGGCGCACAGAATGCTATTGAAAATTCTGGCGGTAAAATAGAGAATTAAATGATATATGATTAAGAAATCAGTAATGTTAGATTTTCAAAGTGCTAAAGGTGGCATAAGAGAACTTAAACGCAAACTTTTGTTTGTTATTGGTGCTCTTATTATTTTTCGTATTGGTTCTTTTATTCCTATTCCAGGCATTGATATTACAATACTTAATAAATTATTAGAACAACAAAGAGGTACTATAATTGAAATGTTTAATATGTTTTCTGGTGGCGCCCTTAGTCGTGCATCTATTTTTGCGTTAGGAATTATGCCATATATTTCAGTATCAATTATTATTCAGTTATTAACTGTAATGAATCCAAGATTAGCAGAAATTAAAAAAGAAGGTGAAATTGGTCGACGTAAAATTAATAAATATACTCATTATGGAACTTTAGTATTAGCAATATTTCAATCTATTGGTATTTCAATTGGTTTGCCTAATATGAGTGGAATGAAGGGATTAGTAATTAATCCTGGTTTTCCATTTTATTTTACTGCTGTTGTTAGTTTAGTAACAGGAACAATGTTTTTAATGTGGTTAGGAGAACAAATTACTGAAAGAGGTATTGGTAATGGTATTTCTATTATTATTTTTGCAGGAATTGTTGCTGGACTTCCTCCAGCTATTGGTCATATTATTGAACAAACTAGGCAAGGAGATTTACATTTCTTTTTGTTATTATTAATTGCAATTTTAGTATTTTCTGTTACTTATTTTGTTGTATTTATGGAGCGAGGTCAACGACGTATAGTCGTTAATTATGCAAAACGTCAACAAGGAAATCGAATTTATGCTTCACAAAGTACACATTTACCATTAAAAGTAAATATGGCAGGTGTTATTCCTGCAATTTTTGCTTCTAGTATTATATTATTTCCAAGCACAATAGCTTCTTGGTTTGGTAATGGAATAGGTTGGAATTGGTTAAGTGCCATTTCATTTTATTTACAACCAGGTCAACCACTTTATGTATTATTTTATTCATCTGCGATTATATTTTTTTGTTTTTTTTATACAGCATTAGTTTTTAATTCAAAAGAAACAGCAGATAATTTAAAAAAATCTGGTGCATTTGTACCAGGAATTAGACCTGGAGAACAAACAGCAAAATATATTGATAAAGTAACTATAAGATTAACATTAGTAGGTGCATTATATATTACTTTTATTTGTTTAATTCCAGAGTTCATGCGTGATGCAATGAAAGTTTCATTTTATTTTGGTGGAACTTCGCTTTTAATTGTTGTTGTTGTTATTATGGAATTTATATCTCAAGTGCAAACTATTATGATGTCTAGTCAATATGAGTTTGCATTAAAAAAAGCTAATCTAAAAGGTAGATAGTTATTTAAAATTAATTTATTTTAAAAGTTACGGAGAATAAAAGTGAAAGTTTGTACTTCAGTTAAGAAGTTATGCCGTAACTGTAAAATCATTAAACGTAATGGTAGTGTTCGTGTGATTTGCAGAATTAAACCAAGACATAAACAACGTCAAGGTTAATAATATATTTTTTTCAAATTGAGTTTAATTGGTTAATTTAATCAATAAATTTTTATTAAAATATATAACTGTTTAAGTATCCTTAAAAAACGGGTTTTTATTACAGTTATTTAATATTTAATTTTAGGAGTGTATAGTGGCTCGTATAGCAGGCATTAATATTCCTGATCATAAACATACCGTAATTGCATTAAAAGCAATTTACGGAATTGGTAAAACTCGCTCACAATTAATCTGTGCAGCAAGTGGTATTTCTGAATATGTTAAAATCAGCGAACTGTCTGAAGAAAAAATTGATAAATTACGTGATGAAGTATCTAAATATGTTGTTGAAGGTGATTTACGTCGTGAATTTACTCTAAGTATCAAGCGCTTAATAGATCTTAGTTGTTATCGTGGTTTACGTCATCGTCGTGGTCTTCCTGTACGCGGTCAGCGTACTAAAACTAATGCACGTACTAGAAAAGGACCACGTAAATTGATTAAGAAATAATTGAGGGCAATAATAATGGTAAAAACATCTATTCGTACACGTAAGAATATAAAAAAACAAATTTTAGACGGTGTGGCTCATATACATGCTTCTTTTAATAATACAATTGTTACTATTACTGATCGTCAGGGTAATGCATTAGGTTGGGCAACTGCAGGTGGTTCTGGTTTTCGTGGATCTCGTAAGTCAACTCCTTTTGCTGCTCAAGTTGCAGCTGAACGTTGCGCTGAATTAGTAAAAGAATATGGAATCAAAAATTTAGAAATTATGATTAAAGGACCTGGTCCTGGTCGTGAATCAACTATACGTGCATTAAATGCAGCTGGTTTTCGTATTACTAATATTACTGATATGACTCCGATTCCTCATAATGGTTGCCGCCCACCAAAGAAACGTCGTGTTTAAAAACATTGTTTTATAATTGTTGGAGAAATAAATGGCTAGATATTTAGGTCCTAAACTTAAACTAAGCCGCCGTGAGGGTACAGATCTTTTTCTTAATTCTGGTGTTCGTGCAATTGATACTAAGTGTAAATTAGAACAAGCACCAGGTCATCATGGTGCGCGTAGACAACGTATATCTGATTATGGAATTCAATTACGTGAGAAACAAAAAGTGCGTCGTATTTATGGTATTTTAGAACGTCAATTTCGTAATTATTATAAAAAAGCAACGCGATTAAAAGGTAATACAGGTGCAAATTTGTTGAATTTACTTGAAAGACGATTAGATAATATTGTTTATCGTATGTGTTTTGGTACAACACGTGCAGAAGCGCGTCAAATGGTTGGTCATAAAACTATTATGGTAAATAATAAAGTAGTTAATATTGCTTCTTATCAACTTTCTCCGAATGATATTATCAGTGTTCGTGAAAAAGCAAAAAAACACTCTCGTATTAAAGCTTCTTTAGAACTTATTGAACAGAGAGAAAAACCAAATTGGTTGGAAGTTGATATAATTAAAATGGAGGGTATATTTAAACGTATACCTGAACGTATTGATTTATCTGCTAATATTAATGAACATTTAATTGTTGAGCTTTATTCTAAGTAATACTTAATATTGAAGAGAGGATATAATGCATGATTTTGTAGTAGATTTTCTCAAACCTCGTTTAGTTAATATAGAACAAATTAGTTCAACGCATGCTAAAGTAATTCTTGAACCATTAGAACGTGGTTTTGGTCATACTCTTGGTAATGCACTACGTCGTATTTTGCTTTCTTCTATGCCTGGATATGCTGTTACTGAAGTTGAAATTGATGGTGTACCACATGAGTATAGTACTAAAGAAGGTATACAAGAAGATATTCTAGAAATTTTACTTAATATAAAAGGATTAGCAATAAAAGTTCATGGTAAAAATGAAGTTATATTGACTTTAAATAAATCTGGAATTGGTCCTGTATTTGCTTCTGATATTACCATTAATAATGATATTGAAATTGTTAATCCTAAGTATGTAATTTGTCATTTAACTGATGATAATGCTATCATTAATATGCGTATTAAAGTACAACGTGGTCGTGGATATGTACCGGCTTCAACACGTATGCATTTGGAAGAATATGAGCGTCCAATTGGGCGTTTATTAATTGATGCATGCTATAGTCCAATAGAGCGTATAATTTATAATGTTGAAGCTACTCGTGTGGAGCAAAGAACTGATTTAGATAAATTAATTATTGAAATGGAGACTAATGGTACAATTGATCCAGAAGAAGCAATACGTCGTGCAGCAACAATATTGGTTGAACAATTAGAAGCTTTTGTTGATTTACGTGATATTTCTAAAGTTGAAGTTAAAGATGAGAAACCAGAGTTTGATCCAATTTTATTACGTGTAGTTGATGATTTAGAGTTAACTGTTCGTTCTGCTAATTGTTTAAAAGCAGAAGCTATTCATTATATAGGTGATTTGGTTCAGCGTACTGAAGTTGAATTGCTTAAAACACCAAATCTTGGTAAAAAATCACTTACTGAAATTAAAGATGTTTTAGCATCAAGAGGTTTGTCACTAGGAATTCGTTTAGAAAATTGGCCTCCTGCAAGTATTGTTGATGAATAATATTATATATAAGTTAATTTTTTACATAAAAAGGATAAGGTCATGCGCCATCGTAAGAGTGGTCGTCAATTAAACCGCAATTGTAGTCATCGCAAAGCTATGTTTCGTAATATTACTATCTCTTTAATTCGTTATGAGATAATTAAAACAACTTTACCAAAGGCAAAAGAATTGCGTTGTTTCATTGAACCATTAATTACTCTTGCCAAGACCGACAGCGTAGCTAATCGTAGACTAGTTTTTACTAGTATTCGTAATAATGAAATTATAGCAAAATTATTTAATGAACTAGGACCGCGTTTCATTAATTGTGCTGGTGGTTATACTCGTATTATAAAATGTGGTTTTCGTGTAGGTGATAATGCACCAATGGCTTATATTGAGTTTATTAATTTTACTACTAAAGTTAAATAAAAATAATTATAATATAAATTTTTTAATTATATAAAATAAAATAAATATAAATTTTTTATTATTTAAAATTAATTTTTATTATTTTAATTTTTATAAAAATAATATTTTATTAATTAATAATAATTAATTAAATTTAATAAATAATTAAAATATTTGTTATTATAATTATAAATTTATATTAAATATATAGTTTTATTAATTTTTTTAATAAAAATTTTAACTAATATAAAGTTATATTAAATATAATTATATAATAATAAAGTAATAATATTAATTTAAGATAAAATAATGTATTTATTAATATAATATATAATGAATATTATTAAAATATATATATTTTAATAATTTAAAATAAAATATTTATATATTTTTTTAATTTTTATATAAATAATTTTAATATTTTTATATATTAATTATTATAAATATTTAATTAAATTATATTTTAAGTAATAAATTAACAATTAGTTATTATTTTAATAATAACTAATTGTTATATTTTATATCTTAAAATATATTATAATTTTAATAATTATATTTATAAATAATTTATGATATAAATAATTAAATATAGTATGTTTTCTATATAAATATTAAATTATTAATAATATTAATAAATAATAATTATTGTTTATAATATATTTAAATAAGATTTTTTACAATAATAATTAAATATATTTATAATATTTTAAATATAAAATGAATTAATTAATTTTTTAAATAAAAGTAATTATAGTTTTTTATAAACAAAAAATTAGTAAATATTTTTATTATTTAAAATACACCTGTAATAATTACACTTTTATTATTATATTAAATTAAATTAAATTTAGAATATCACTTAAATTTTAATAATAGTTAATTATTACTATTTAATATAGTAAATATTATTTAATATTATAATTATTTAATAATATTATTTATTAAAATTAAATACAATAAAATAATTTTATAAATTTAATAATATTTAAATATAATATAAAAATAAATTTTATTATAAATAATTTTATTATTTTATAATATATTTTAATACTTAAATGATATTTAATACACTATTTTATTATTAATTATTGATAATTAAATATTATATTTTAAATGAAAATATTTATTATTAAATTTATTATTAATGTTAATTTAATTAAATAATAAATATTAATTACTAAGTTATAATTTTTTTAAATATTATTTATTAAATAAATGTAATTATTGTTACTATAAATATATATAATAAATTTTTAAATAAAATTAATTTATTAAAGTATAATATCAAAATTGTTAATTTTTTTTAATATTTGAGTTTAGTTTTTATATAAAAATAAATTATCTATATATAATATTGTTATGTATAAATATAATATAAATTAATTAATATATATTAATTAATTTATATAATTATTTTTAAATAGTAATTATTTTATTCTTTTATTAATTATATATTTAATTTTAATATTTATTTTCTAATTATAAATATACAAATAATTATATTAAATAATTAATAGTTGCATTAAAATAAAATATTTAATAAAATTATTATATAATTAATATATCAATAAAGTTTATAATTTATTTTTATAATAAATAAATTATAAAATATTATATAAAGATATTATTAATTAATAAAATAATAAAACTATTTAATAAACACTTAAAATAAAAATAAATTATATTATAGTTTTATTTATAAATTCTAATATTTAAATATTAGAATATTTATTATAAAAATTACTATTATAATAATAAGACAATTAAGTAATTATAATTAATAATTTTAAAATTTAATAAATAAAATAATTTATATATAAAAATAATTTTTAATTTTAAATAAATATAAATATATATTAAATATAAAATTTTAAAAACAAAAAAATATTTTATTTATGAATAATAAAATATTAATAATATATAAATTATCATATTTAGTAAATAAAGTAACATTATAAATAAATTAATAAATTATTATTCATTGCAATATGATAATTTTAAAGTAATTTTTAATTATATATAATTATTATGTTAAATATAATTACTATATATGTTTATTATTATATATATTAAAATTAATATTCAAATTAAATTATTTAATTTGAATATCTAAAAAAAAAATCAATATCATATATATAATTATTATTATAAATTATTAATAATATTCAATTGATATAATTAATAATTTATTTTAAAAAAGTATAAATAAATTATTTTTAAATAAAATATATTTATAAAAGATAAATAATAAATTAATAATGATTATATTTATTATAATAATTTTTATTAAATTTAATATATTACTATAATAATTTTTATTGTAATAAATAGTTAAAATTATTGTAATTATATAAAATATAATAATAATTATTTTATATATAAGTATAAATCATATTAGTTAATATTATTAATATAAATAAGTTTGAATAAAATAACTAATATTTTACATTAAAAAATATTAATTATATATTATATAAAATAATTATTTTAAATATTTAAAACAAATTTTTATATTTTTTTATTAAAAATAGTATTTATTTTTACTTTTAATTAATTATTAAAATTATAATATTATAATATCTTATTTAATAGTAATATAAATATACATAATATATTATTAAATTATAATAAAATTATATTATTTAAATATAATTTTATTAAATAAATTTTAGTTAATTTTTTTAACAAATAAATATTTATATATTAAATAAAAATTAAAATTTTATCAATTAATTAATTATTAATATATATATTAATAATTATAATTTATTTATATTTTATTGTATATATTTTTATTTTAATAATTTAATTCATATAATATTAAGTTATAATAAAATTATAATTATTATAATAATTTATTTAAATCAATAAAATTGTTAATTATATAAGATTTGCAATTAGGTAAATATGGTATAATCCCTAAAAGTGGTGCCGAAATCTTTTGTTGTAATATTTGTAAATAATATTTTTTATATTGATCAGGAGAAATAATTTCATTAGCTATCCAACCTGAAAGTAATAAACCACTTTTTTCAATAGCTTCTAATGTTAATATAGCATGATTAATACATCCTAACTTAATACCAACTACTAATATTACTGGTAATTGTTGTTGTATAACCCAATCGGCTAAAGTTTGTTTATTACAAATAGGTGTATACCATCCTCCAATTCCTTCAACAATAATCCAATTTGCTAATTGTTTTAATTTGTTTAATCCAGATGACATAATTTGCCAATCTATAATTTTTTCAGATAGTTGACTTGCAATATGTGGAGATGTTTTTTGCATAAAACTAATAGGATTTATATCATAATAATTTAGTTTAATATTACTATTTATTTTTAGTAATTTAGCATCTAAGTTTTTTAAACTAACAGTTGATTGTTCATTACCTGAGGATATTGGTTTATAACCTGCTGTTTTATAACCTAATTTTGAAGCAGCTTGCAATAATAAACAACTAGTTACTGTTTTGCCAACATTTGTGTCTGTACCCGTAAGAAAAAAACATTTATTCACAATGTAAAATTCCATAAATTAATATATTAAATAATTTAGTTAATAAATTTCATTATTGACATATATAATATTAATTTTTTATTTAATATATAAATTATATTAATATTATATATTTATTATATTATTAATATAGTAATTAATACATTAATTACTATATTATTATTTTTATTGTTAATGATAATTTTTAATAATTAATATTTAATTATAATAGAAAAAATCATTTTATAAACTATATACTTTTATTAATATAATATATATATATTTATAATATTATATTATTAATTTATTTATATAAAATGTGTATTTTACAAACTTAATAATTAATAATATATATTAATTTAAATATAATTATTAATAATTTATTTAATTATCTTAAATTTAAATCACAATTTTAAGTTTATAATAATATTATAATATATATTTAATAATAAATATATTATATAAATAATTATTTATTATATATTAAATATTATTTATATTTTTTTAATTTTTATTAATAATTAAAATTATACTATTTTATTATTATTTGATTTTATAAATTAATTATTTCTATGTTAAATGAAATTTCAATAATAATTAAAATTTAATAATATATTAAGCAATTAAAATAATATAATATTTTAAATTAAATATTAATAAAATATTATAATATTTATTAGTAAGATATATTATATTATTAGTAATTAATGTATGGCTAAAAATTTTTAGCCATACTGTGATATTAATTTATTAATATTATAATTATATATTAATTTATTATTATAATAATAAGTAATTAATATAATCATTTATAAAAAAATTAGTTAATTTATAAATTATTTATTTAATTATAAATATAATTATTATTAATAATATAAATTATTACTATTAATTTAGCATTAAGTTATAAGTTTTATTTTAAGATTTATTTTTATTTCTAAAATATATATTATTTATGCATATTAAATTAATAAATTAAATTATTTTATTATGATGATGCATTATAAAATTGTTCTGTATCTATTTGGTTTATAGCATCTTCTTGATATTTTATTTTTTTCCAATTATTTAATGTTATTTCAGTATTTTGTGGATTAATATTTAACTTACGAAAAAGTTGTTGATCTTTATCTTTTTCAGGGTTAGAAGCAGTTAATAATTTACAACCATAGAAAATAGAATTAGCTCCAGCTATAAAACAAAGTGCTTGCATTTGCTCATTCATTTTTTCACGACCAGCAGAGAGTCGTACAAATGAAGTTGGCATCATAATTCGTGCAACTGCAATAGTTCGAATAAAATTAAATGGATCTATATCTTCATTATTTTCCAGTGGAGTACCTTTTATTTTGATTAACATATTTATTGGAACACTTTCTGGAGCTTTAGGTAAATTAGCTAACTGAACTAATAGTGCAGCTCGATCAGTAACTTTTTCACCTAAACCAATAATACCACCAGAACAAACTTTCATGCCAGCTTTACGAACTTTATCAATTGTATCAAGACGATCCTGATAAGTTCTGGTAGTAATAATAGAACTATAAAACTCTGGTGAAGTATCTAAATTATGATTATAATAATCAAGTCCCGCATTTGCTAATCGTTGTGCTTGTTGGTTATTTAGTGTACCTAATGTCATACAAGTTTCCATGCCTAATAATTTAACTTCTTTTATCATAGTTTCTAAATGTAACATATCTCGTTCATGTGGATTTCTCCATGCAGCACCCATACAAAAACGTGTTGAACCAGATTTTTTAGCTTGCTTCGCAGATTCTATTACTTTTTGTACTTCTAGTAATCTTTCTGTTTTTAATCCAGTTTTATATCGAGCACTTTGTGGACAATATTTACAATCTTCTGGACAAGCTCCTGTTTTAACAGATAGTAGTGTACTAATTTGAATCTGTTGTGGATCAAAATGTTTACGATGAATTTTTTGAGCTTTAAAAAGTAATGTAAAAAAAGGTAAATCAAATAAATTTTCTGCTTTATTGAGTGTCCATGGTTTTTTCATTATACTATTCTCCTTTATAAAATAAAAAGTCTTGCCAGTTTAAATAAGTACGTTATCATGTCAACTAAAATAAATAAATAAATTGAGTTTTATTATATATTATGCAATTTAATGATATTACTTTTGATGCTAAACATATTTGGCATCCATATACTTCAATTATGAAACCAATGCCAACTTATCCTATTATACGAGCATCAGGTGTTGAACTTGAATTATCTGATGGAAGAAAATTAATTGATGGTATGTCTTCTTGGTGGGCAGCTATTCATGGTTATAACCATCCAATATTAAATCAAGCAGCTATACAACAATTATCAAATATGTCTCATGTTATGTTTGGTGGAATTACTCATCCGGCAGCTATTTCTTTATGCCTACAATTAATTGAAATAATTGATAATAAGTTAGAATGCATCTTTCTTGCTGATTCTGGTTCAGTTGCAATAGAAATAGCATTAAAAATGGCATTGCAATATTGGCAAGCTAAAGGTGAAAAACGTCATACATTTGTTTCATTACAATATGGATATCATGGCGATACTTTTGGTGCTATGTTAGTTTGTGATCCCAAAAATTCAATACATAAAATTTATAATAGTTATTTTCCTGTATCTTTTTTTATTCCAGCCCCTAAATGTGGCTTTTATGAACCATGGAAAACAGAAGAATTGATGCCATTGCAAAAATTATTAAAAGAGCAATCTAATAAAATTGCTGCTATTATTCTTGAACCTATTGTTCAAGGAGCTGGTGGTATGAGAATTTATCATCCAAATTATTTAAATGAAGTAAGAGAATTATGTAATCAATATAATATTTTACTTATTGTGGATGAAATAGCTACTGGATTTGGTCGTACTGGTAAATTATTTGCTTACCAACATAGCTCTATTGTTCCAGATATTTTATGTTTAGGCAAAGCATTAACAGGTGGTTATATTACTCTATCAGCTACTATAACTAGTCGTAGTATTGCAAATATTATTAGTAAAGATAAAGTAAATTATTTTATGCATGGATCTACTTTTATGGGAAATCCATTGGCTTGTGCGATAGCTAATGCTAATATTACTTTGTTAAGAAATAGTTCATGGGAAAAATTAGTAAAAGATATTGAGGTTCAATTAATGACTGAACTGTTACCATTAATAAATCATCCTCAAGTATCTGATGTACGTGTTTTAGGAGCAATTGGTGTAGTTGAAATGAAAAAAATAGTTAATGTAGCTAAATTACAACATTATTTTGTTTCTGAAGGAGTTTGGATTAGACCATTTGGTAAAATAATTTATATTATGCCACCTTATATTATTAATAAAGAGCAATTAACTAAATTAACTCAAGCCATAAAAAAAATAGTTACAAATAAACAAATTATATAATTTAATATTTAATTAAATATTTTGTTGTAATACATGTAGGTCCTTTACCAACAAGATAACTATTTAATTTTTGTAGTATACCAGTAATTATATTTATTTTATAGACAGAAATATAATTAGATTTTTGACCAGCTACTAGTAAAAAATGACCACTTTGATCAACATTAAAGCCACGAGGTTGATTTTCAGTGGAATAAATATCCATTGGTAATAATGTTAATCCATTTTTTTCCACTTTAAAATGACGAATAATACTAGTAGAACGTTCACTTGCATATAAATGATTGCCATTTGGTGTTATGTGTATATCAGCAGCCCAAGGTTTTTTAATTATATTATAAGGTAAAATAGTATAATTTTGCTTATTATGATAAGGTTTAAATATAGAATAAACATTAATTGTTGCATTTAATTCATTTAAACAATATAAAACATTATTATTAGGTGAAAATGCTAAATGACGCGGTCCTGAGCCTTTATTAGTTATAAGTTTATCTGCAGAACGTTCTATTAAATGTCCATTATTACTAATTATATAAACACGAATGCGATCTTCACCTAAGCATGTAACAAATAATCGTGAATTATCAAAATTTACTCCAGAAGCATGTGGACATTTTAAATTTTTAATAATTTGAATTGGTGATTGTGCATTGCCATATTGATCAATAGATAATACTAGTAAATTTCCTTGATGGTATGATGGAATAAATAAATAACGACCTTGTTTTTCAATTTCTATATGTGTTGGAGTAGATGGTAAATTAGTAATTTTTTGTTGGGTTAATTTTCCTTCATCTGATATTAGATAAGTAATAATTGCAAAATATGGACGAATCCCAACATATAAATAACGACCATTACAATGTATTTTCATTGGCTGTACTTCATATGGTAATGTTAATTGTTGTAGTAATGTTAATTTACCATTTTCATCCATTAGCCAAACATGAATTTGTTTACTTTCTGTACTAGAAACATATACTACTTGCTTCATTAGTTACCTCATAAGATATAATATAAAAAATATATTTTATTATTATATTTTATTTTTATTATAATAATGAATATTATATAGTAATTTATTGTATATTATTAAAAATAATAATTATTTTATAGTTTAATAATTATTAAAATTAAATTTATTTATTTATTATCTTAAAATTATTATATAATATATTATTAATATAAAATTTATTTATTATTTATTATAATATTATATTTGATATTAAAATTATATTAAAAAATAAAAATATATTTATAAAATATTTATAAATTATTACTAAGTTATTTATTAAATAATAAATAGTAATAATAAAAATAACTTTATGAAATATAATTTATTATAAAATATAATTATTATTAATAATATTATAAATAATATTAATTATATTAGTTTATTATTAGATAATAAAATAAACCCCATTGCAAGACAAACACTTAATCCCATAAATCCTACCATAGACCAAGCAGTAGTTGCTTTAAAACAAGAAATTAAATAACCAAAAAAAGCACCAATACTAAAACGTACTGTACCAACTAAAGATGATACTGTACCAGCAATATGTGGATAATTATCTAAAATAACAGACATTGCATTAGAAGATATCATAGCAATACTTCCAACATAAATAGCAATTCCAAATATCATAGTAATAAATCCTAAATTTAATATAGTATTAAGAATTAATAACATTCCCATAATAAATTGCAATGTTAATCCTATATGTAACATTTTTAATGCACCAAAACGACGTACATAATAACTATTAAGTATTGTTAATAAAAATAAAAAAATAATATTCAAAGCAAAATAATAACCAAAATTTTGTGGTAAAACATTATATAATTCAATATATACAAAAGGTCCAGTATTTAGAAATGAAAATAATCCAGCAAATGAGAAACCACTAGAAAGTATATAGCAAAAAACTTTTTTATCACGAAATAAAGTAATTAATTGTTTTATAGTATTTTGTAAATTAAATTTTTGTCTTTTTTCTTTTGGTAAAGTTTCTTGAACAAAAAAAATAATTAATAAAGATACTATAATTGCTACTAAAGAAATAATCCAAAAAATAGCGCGCCAAGAAAACCAAATCATAACCATACCACCTAATATAGGTGCTAATAATGGTGCTATAGTCATAACTAATAAAACAAAAGACATACTACGTGAAAACTCATTACTACAAAACATATCCCTCATTAAGGCCGTAATAACAACACTTGCTGCTGCTGCTGATAATCCTTGTAAAAAACGGATAAAAATAAATTGTTCAATATTATTAGCTAATGTAGACATCCATGAAGTAATTGAAAAAATAATTACTCCACCTAATATTACTGGTTTACGGCCTATACTATCTGACATAGGTCCATAAAATAATTGACTAATTGAAAAACCTAAAATATAACTATTTAAAGTCATTTGTGCTTGACCAGTATTAACATTAAAGCTTTTTGCAATAGATGGCAAACTAGGTAAATACATATCAATAGATAATGGCATTAACATAGATATAAGACCTAAAATTATAATTAGTCTAAGATAAGAGTAATTATCATGTTGCATATAAATATACTCCAAATTGATAAAGTGAAATATAATTTAAATAATTTTGATTTTTTATTAAAAAATAATATTTATTAGTTTTAATATTAAAATAAAATAAATATCATTATGTATTTATAATTAAGCGTATAAAAATAATAGTTATTAATGTGTTCTGTATTTAATTTGGAGATAATAATATTTATTTAAATAAAAAATTTATCCTCTAATGCAATTATAATAATTTATGATTTATATAATAAAATTATCATTAATAAAAATAATTTTATAATATAATTTATTATATAAATCATTTAAATTATTGATTTATATTATAAATTTAATTGAATAAAAGTTTATATTTTATTTATTTTAGTAATATTTATTATTTATAATTTACTATAATTAACTTTATAATTAATTGATAATTATTGAAAAAATTTATTAAGTTGTATGATAAATTTTTATTTTGAATAAAGAAAATTAAAATATATATTAATTATAATAATCTATAAAATAATGACATTAAATGCAAATGAAATAATAAATAATATAAATAATTATATCATTTATTTATTATAAAAAAATATACATTATTATAATAAATTATATTTTTAATATATATTAATTTAATATAAATTTATATTAATAGTTATTTATTATTTAACATATTAATTAATATTTATATTAATTTTATTAAATTATATTATTATAACAAATAATATATACATACTAATTAATTAGTAATTTATTTAATTTTAAATTTAATAAAAATAAAATTATTTTTATTAAAATATAATAAACTATAAATATTTCTTTAATTTTAATATTACATTTTATATTTAATTTTTTTTTTATAAAATATTATTATATATTTATATAATTATCATTAATTATATTAAATAAAAAATACTTTAAATATATTTATTATTAATTTTAATTAATTAATAATATTATATATTATCAATAATAGTGAAATTAAAATATATAATTATTTATTATAACTATATATTAATTATAATTATTAATAATATTGAATTATATTTAATTTAAAAATTAAATTATATATTATATAAATATAATAAATTTATTATATAATTTAATTTTTGATTATTAAAAGATAAATTAACATATAATATATATTAAAATAATTTTTTATATTTTATTTATTATTTAGCTGTTTTTGTAAAGTGCAATATGATAAAATAAATATTTTAAAATTAATTATTTTTTATTTATTATAATCATTTTATTTTATTAAGATTATATTCTTTAATTAGTAATTATTAATAAGTTTTGTATTTACTGATCTATTATTAGATTTATTTTATATATTTTATTTTATGAGAAAATTATGTTAATTATTAATGCAAAAATTCGTAAAAAAAAAGGTAAAGCTGTAAGCCGTCGTTTACGTAAAAATTATAAATTACCAGCTATTATTTATGGAAATAATCAAAAACCAATTCTTATTGAACTTAATAATTATGAAATTCTTAATAAAGAAATTAACATATATCTTTATAAAATATTAACATTATTAATTAATGGAAAAAAAACTAAAGTAAAAATACAAGATATTCAATATCATCCATTTAAGCCTAAATTAACTCATATTGATTTTTTGTTTATTTAGTAAAATTTTATTTATATGAAATATTTATTATTTAATAATAGTTTAAAAATTTTATTTTTTAGATATTATTATTTATTATTATAATAAAATTATTATTAATATTAAATTAATAATTTTATAAATATATAATATAAACATTATATTTAATAAAAATAATTAAATAATAATTTAAAAACAATTTTTATAAATATTTTTATTTTTAATAATTTAATTATATATAATTTTGTTAATTATAAGTTATTATTAAATTATATAATATTAATTAAAAGTATATTTTTTCAAATAATCTTATAAAGAAAAAATATTTTAATTAATTTATTTTATTAACTAAATAATATATATATTTATTTTAAATAAATAAGTTATTTTATTTATATTTATATAATTATTAATTAATAATTATATAAATGAAATATTATTATTGTATGTATTAAGTTAATAAAATATTTAGTAATTTATTTAAAGAAATTAATATTTTTTAATTAGTTTTAATTAACTATAATATTAAGAAATATTATTTTATTGATAATTTATTTTTAATAAATAATTTAATTTAATGTTTATTAAAATTTAATTAATATTAAAATATTTAATAATTTTTTATTTATTATTTAAGTATATTAAAATAAATTTAATTATTGCTGAGATTTTAACCAAGAAATTTCTTGTGTCCAGATTTTAGGATTAA
This sequence comes from Arsenophonus endosymbiont of Ceratovacuna japonica, assembly GCA_024349725.1. GTDB lineage: Bacteria > Pseudomonadota > Gammaproteobacteria > Enterobacterales > Enterobacteriaceae > Arsenophonus. The sequence continues at coordinate 38,655 of AP026064.1, read as the reverse complement.
TAGTTTCTAATATTAAAGGTATATTATTAAATCTATTATCTTTCATAATGTATGTAAAAGCTGTATATCCTATATTACCATTGCCTAAACTTTGATGACGATCAATATGGCTAGCAAATTGGCTTTTTGCATCATTTAAATGCATTGCTCGTATATATTTAAAACCAATAATTTTATTAAATTTAATAAATGTATCATTACAAGCTTCATTTGTTCTTAAATCATAACCTGCTGCAAAAGCATGACATGTATCTAAGCAAACACCAATTCTTTTTTTATTTTTAATTCCTTTAATTATAGTTGCTAAGTGTTCAAATTTAAATCCTAAATTAGATCCTTGACCTGCTGTGTTTTCAATTACTGCAATTACATTTTTAGTTAATGCTAAATTAATATTAATTGATTCAGTAATTCTCTCTAAACATTCATCAATGCTTATTTTATTTAAATGACTACCAGGATGAAAATTAAGTAAACTAATCCCTAATTGCTCACAACGTTGCATTTCATCTAGAAAAGCAGATCTTGATTTTTTAAGTTCTTCATTTTCAGGGTGACCTAAATTAATTAAATAACTGTTATGTGATAAAATTTGATTAGGTTTAAAATCATATTTTTTACAATTTATTTTAAATTTTTTAATTACTTCTAGTTTTAGTGGTGTAGTTTGCCATTGTCTTTGATTTTTTGTAAAAAATGCGAATGATGTAGCATTAATTTCATGAGCACGAAATATTGATTTATCAATGCCACCAGATGAACTTACATGAGCTCCAATAAATTTCATTTTTTCTCCTAATTTTATTTAAAATGATTTTTATTGTAAAATAAAATATATATTTAATATTATTGGTTTTATTTTCTTATAATAACTAATAATAATTAGTTGTTATAAAATTTATAATTATAATTAATTATTTTATATTTTTAAATAATATTTAATATAAATAATAATATAAATAAATATATTATTATTTAAATAATTAAAATGATATAATTTAAAATATATACTTTAATTTATATAAAATTAGTTAATTAATTTATATATTTTAATTTAATAATTAATAAAATATATTAATTAAATATAATATTTAATTAAAATTAGTAATTATTAAATTATTAAAAATATTATTATAATAATATTTATATTGTATTAAATATTTATAAAATATATTTATTATAAATATTATATTTAATTTAATATTATATAATATTAAATTAAAAAATTATTATTAATTATTAAAATATTTGATAATTAATAATATCTTATTTATTTAATAATACTATTTATTATAGTATCTAATATTAAGATTAATAGAAAAATAAAAGGAAAGTAATGTTAGAACAATCAACAGATATATTACATAATAATACCATAAAATTACGACGAGAATTAAAATCACGTCATTTAACAATGATAGCTATTGGTGGATCTATTGGAACTGGATTATTTATTGCTTCTGGTACAACATTAGCTCAAGCTGGACCAGGTGGTGCTTTAATATCTTATATAATTATAGGCTTAATGGTTTATTTTTTAATGACTAGCTTAGGTGAAATAGCTTCTTATTTACCAGTTTCTGGTTCATTTTCTACTTATGGTTCTAAATATGTTGATGAAGGTTTTGGTTTTGCACTTGGTTGGAATTATTGGTATAATTGGGCGATTACTATAGCTGTTGATTTAGTTGCAGCTCAATTAATTATGGAGTATTGGTTTCCTAATATTTACGGTTGGATTTGGAGTGCATTTTTTTTATTTATTATTTTTATGCTTAATTATATATCTGTTAAAGGATTTGGTGAGGCAGAATATTGGTTTTCTTTAATTAAAATCATTACTGTGATTATTTTTATTGTAATTGGTATATTAATGATTATTGGTATTCTTCATGGTGCAGAAAATTTTGGGTGGTATAATTGGAAGATTGGTGAAGCGCCTTTTGCCGGTGGATTTTCAGCAATGCTTGGGGTTTCTATGATTGTAGGTTTTTCTTTTCAAGGCACTGAATTAATTGGTATTGCCGCTGGTGAATCTAAAGACCCAAGTAAAAATATTCCTAAAGTAACACGTCAAGTATTTTGGAGAATTTTAGTATTTTATATTCTTACTATATTAATTATTAGTTTAATTATCCCTTATATTGATCCACGTTTACTTCTTAATAATGTAAATAATATTAGTGTTAGTCCTTTTACTTTAGTTTTTGAAAATGCTGGATTATTATATGCAGCTGCTATTATGAATGCGGTTATTTTAATAGCAGTACTATCAGCAGGTAATTCAGGTATGTATGCTTCTACTCGTATGTTATATACTTTATCTAAAGAAAGGAAAGCACCAAAAATTTTTAATCGATTATCATCTGGAGGAGTTCCTCGTTATACATTAGTTGCAACTACTTTAGTTGCAATGTTATGCTTTTTAAGTTCAATGTTTAGTAATAAGATTGTTTATTTATGGTTACTAAATACTTCAGGTATGACTGGATTTATTGCTTGGTTAGGGATAGCCATTAGTCATTATCGTTTTCGTAAAGGTTATATATTGCAAGGTTATGATTTAAATAAATTACCATATCGTTCAAATTTTTTTCCATTTAGTTCTATTTTTGCTTTTATTCTTTGTTTAATTATTACATTAGGACAAAATTATCAAGCATTTTTATCTAATAGTATTGATTGGTATAGTGTTATTGCTACTTATATTAGTATTCCTTTATTTTTAAGTATTTGGTTAGGTTATAAAATAATTAAAAAAACTCATTTCGTACATTATAATAAAATGGATTTTCCTGAGTATAATAAAAATTTAAATAATTAACCAGATAATTTTATTAATTATTTATTAATATATAGTTATTTATAATTGTTAAAAGTATAAATATTATTATATATTTTACATAATTAATATATTATTTATCAGGACGTAATGTTGGAAATAAAATAACATCACGAATTGTATGACTATTTGTTAATAACATAATCATTCGATCAATACCAATACCTAATCCAGCTGTTGGTGGTAATCCATATTCTAATGCTATTATATAATCTTGATCATAAAACATAGATTCATTATCACTTTTATCTCTTTGGTTAACTTGTTCAGAAAATCTATTAGCTTGATTTTCTGAATCATTAATTTCAGAAAAACCATTACCAATTTCACATCCAGCTGTAAAGAATTCAAATCGATCAGTAATTAATGGATTATTGTCATTTAGCCTAGCTAAAGGAGAAACTTCTGTAGGATATTCAGTAATAAATGTTGGTTGGATTAAATTATTTTCTACTACCTCTTCAAAAATTGTATATTGTAATCTACCTAATCCCCAATTTTTTTTTATTTCAATATTTAATGATTTTGCGATTTCTGTTATTTTAATGATATCATCTAGATCAGTTAATTTTATTTTATTTTGATATTTAACTATTGCTTCTTTCATAGTCATTTTAATAAAAGGTTGTTCAAAATCAAATAAATATTCACCATATTGTATTTTAGTTGTATTTAATACTTCTTGAGTTACTGTTCTAAATAATTCTTCAGTGAATATAATAAGATCTTTATAATCAGCATAAGCTATATAAAGTTCCATCATAGTAAATTCTGGATTATGTTTTGATGAAATACCTTCATTACGAAAATTACGATTAATTTCAAATACTCTCTCAAATCCACCAATAACTAAACGCTTTAAATAAAGTTCTGGCGCAATACGTAAATACATATCAATATTTAATGTATTATGATGAGTAATAAATGGACGAGCTGTGGCGCCACCAGGAATTATATGCATCATTGGTGTTTCAACTTCTATAAAGTTTCTACTTTTCATAAAGTTACGTATAGAAGATATTATGCGTGAACGCATAATAAAAGTTTTTTGTGTTTTTTTGTTAACAATAAGATCAAGATAACGTTGACGATAACAAATTTCTTTATTTGCTAAACCATGAAATTTATCCGGTAAAGGATGCAATGATTTAGTTAATAAATAAATTTCATTACTATAAATAGTTAATTCTCCCGTTTTAGTTTTAAATAATTTTCCTTTAATACCAATTATATCACCAATATCCCATTTTTTAAATTGTTCATTGTAAACATCTTTAGGTAATTTATTGCGAGAAATATAAATTTGAATTCGACCACCCATATCTTGTAAAGTAGCAAAAGAAGCTTTACCCATAATACGACGTGTTATCATTCGCCCAGCAACAGATACATTAATATTTAATGTAGTAAGCTTTAGTGCATTAAAATCTTTATATTTATTATGTAAATCACTAGATAAATATTTACGTCGAAAATCATTAGGAAACGTAATATTATTACTATATAATTTATTTGTTTTTTTTTGATATGGTTTTAATTTATCGTCTAAAATAATATATTTATTAATACTCTGTTGTTTTTTAGACATATTTTTCCTTATAGACCAGATTTTAAACTTTTTTTAATGAATTTATCTAAATCACCATCTAATACAGCTTGAGTATTTCGACTTTCAACACCTGTACGTAAATCTTTAATTCTAGAATCATCTAGTACATAAGAACGAATTTGACTGCCCCATCCTATATCAGATTTATTTTTTTCTAATTCTTGTTTATTAATATTTTTTTTTTGTATTTCTAACTTATATAATTTTGATCTTAGTTGATTTAAAGCTTGATCTTTATTTTTATGTTGAGATCGATTATTTTGACATTGCGTAACAATACCAGTTGGTATGTGAGTTATACGTACTGCTGATTCAGTTTTATTTACATGTTGACCACCTGCTCCAGATGCTCGATAAACATCAATTCGTAAATCAGTAAAATTAATTTTAATATTTATGTCATTATCATTTACTTTTGGATAAACGAAAGCTGAACTAAATGATGTATGTCGACGACTATTTGAATTAAAAGGACTTTTACGTACTAATCGGTGTATACCAGTTTCAGTTCTTAACCAACCATAAGCATAATCACCAATAATTTGTATAGTAGCAGATTTTAATCCAGCTACACAACCATCTGATATTTCAATGATATCTGTTTTAAAACCTTTGGAATAAGACCAACGTAAATACATACGCATTAACATATTTGTCCAATCTTGAGCATCAATACCTCCAGATCCTGCTTGTAAATCAAGATAACAATTAGCATAATCATATTGTCCTGAAAAAATGTGATTAAATTCTAATTGCTTTATTTTTTTTTCTAATTGTGTTAATTTCATTATTATTTTATTAAAATTTTCTATATCATTAGTTTTAATTAATAAATGAACTAAATTTGATATATTATTTAAATTTTGTATTAAAGTTTCAATATTTTTTACTATTAATTCAATATCAGAGCATTCCTTAATTAATGATTGTGCTTGTTTAGAATCATTCCATATATTATATTTATTAAGTTTTATGTTTATTTCTTTCAAACGTTTTTTTTTATTATTATAGTTAAAAATATTTTTTAATATTTTTATTCTATTATATAAATTTTGAATTTTATTATTTATTATATTAATTTCAAACATATTTTTATATCTTATTATTTAATTTTTATTAAAATTTATAAAATATAAATTATTTATTATAATATATTTAATTTTATATAAAATGTTTTAATTAAAAATATTTTATATATTTTATTTATAACTAAATATATACTATTTATAATTTATAAATATATAAATTATAAAATAAATAATTTAATAATGTATAAATATTATATATTTATTTATATTATTTTAATTTTTTATTTCTATAAATAATTTATTTATAAATATATTTATTTATTAAATTTAGTCATTACATTATATAAATTATTTTAACATTAAATAAATTTTATTTTTTATTATTAATAAATATTAATGCATAATAATTTATTAAATTTTAAATTTATTTTTTATAATTATTTATAATGAATATTAATAATATAAAATATAATTTAATTTACATATTAAAGTAAAATTTAATAATTTTTTTATTTACTTAAATATTATAAATATATAATAATTTATATTTTTATATCAATTATTATATATTTATTATTTATTATTATTTAATTTATTTTAAATAAATTTTAATAAATTAAAATATAAAATATTATTATTAAATTATAATAAAATTAATTTTTTATTTTAAAATTTAAATATTTATTTATTAATTTGTTTATCATATTATTTAAATTAAATATTTTTATTAATAAATTTATTATAAATTATTTAAATTATATTACAAATAAATAATTATAATTATTTATTTATAAATATTTAAAATTGAATTTATATTTTATTTATTATTTTAATTTAAATAATTATTAATATTATATTTTTAATAATAAATTTATTATTAAATTTTTAAATATTATTTTAATATAAATATATTAATTAAAAATTTAAATATATTTTATTATAATTATTTTATATTAATATTATATTTATATTTATATATATTCATTAATTAACAAATAATTCCTAATAAAATATTTTATTTAATTTATAACTATAAATACACTTTATAATTAATATTAAAATAAAATATATAGTATAGAAATATATTATTTCTTATTATATTAAATTATGGATAGAATATTATGAATTTACATGAATATCAAGCAAAACAATTATTTAAACGTTATGGTTTACCAGTACCTACAGGTTATGTTTGTAAAACAGTAAAAGAAATGGAAGATGCTATAACAAAATTAGGTAAAAGTCCTTGGATTATAAAATGTCAAATACATTCTGGTAGCCGAGGTAAATCTTATGGTATAAAAATTGTTAATAATTATGATGAAGTTTTGTTTTTTGCTAATAATTGGTTAGGAAAATACTTGGTGACTAATCAAAGTAATTCTAATGGACAACTTGTTAATCAAATTTTATTAGAAACAGTAATAGATATTTATAAAGAACTTTATTTAAGTGTAATGATAGATTATTCTATTTGTCGAATAATTTTTATAATATCTATGAAAGGTGGTATTAATATTGAAGAAACTTTAAAACAAAAACCAGAATTAATTTGTAAAGTAATTATTGATACTTTGATTGGTCCCATACCTTATCAAGCTCGTGAACTTGCTTATAAGTTAGGCTTAAATAATAAACAAGTAAAACAGTTTATTAAAATATTTATTAGATTAGTGACAATTTTTATGAAATTTGATTTGACTTTGATTGAAATTAACCCATTAGTTATAACTAAACAGGGAGATTTAATTTTTTTAGATAGTAAGATTAATGTTGATAATAATGCACTTTATAGACAAATAGAATTACAAAAAATGCGAGATGTTTCTCAAGAAGATCCTAGTGAATTTTATGCATCAAAGTATAAATTAAATTATGTTTCTTTAAATGGTAATATTGGCTGTATGGCTAATGGTGCTGGTTTAGCTATGGGAACTATTGATATTATAAAATTATATGGAGGAATTCCAGCTAATTTTCTTGATGTAGGTGGAAGTGTGACTAAAAAACAAATAATAGAAGCATTTAAAATTATTTTATTTGACAAAAATATTAAATCTATATTAATTAATATTTTTGGTGGCATTGTTTGCTGCAATTTAATTGCCGATGGTATTATTGAAGCAGTTAAAGAAGTTATAATAAAAGTTCCAGTTATTGTTCGTTTTGAAGGAAATAATGCTAAATTAGGTATAAAAAGATTATCTTATAATAAATTAAATATCACTATTGCAAATAGTTTAATAGATGCAGTAAAAAAAGCAATATTAGTATCAGTGGATATGTAGATTAATAATGTCTATTTTAATTAATAAAAATACTAAAGTTATCTGCCAGGGATTTACAGGTAAACAGGGAACATTTCATTCTAGGAAAGCAATTGCTTATAGAACAAAAATAGTTGGTGGGGTAACTCCAGGTAAAGGTGGTATTACTCATTTAGGATTACCTGTTTTTAATACTGTTCTTGAAGCAGTAAAAGCAACAGGTGCAATAGTATCGGTAATTTATGTTCCAGCTGAATTTTGTAAAGATTCAATTCTTGAAGCTATTAATAGTGGAATTAAATTAATAGTTACTATTACAGAAGGAATTCCTATATTAGATATGTTAATAGTAAAAGCAAAATTAGATGAAGTTGGGGTATTAATGATTGGTCCTAATTCTCCTGGCATCATTACTCCTGGTGAATGTAAAATAGGTATTCAACCAGAACATATTTATAAACAAGGTAAAATTGGCATTGTATCACGTTCTGGTACGTTAACTTATGAAGTTGTTAAACAGATAACAGATATAGGATTAGGACAATCTACTTGTGTTGGTATTGGTGGTGATCCTATTATTGGAATAAATTTTATTTATATATTAAAATTATTTCAAGAAGATCCACAAACTGAAGTTATTGTTATGATTGGTGAAGTTGGTGGTACATATGAAGAAGATGCAGCATTTTACATTAAACAATATATTACAAAACCAGTTATTGCTTATATCGCTGGTGTAATGGCACCAAAAGGAAAATGTATGGGGCATGCAGGTGCTTTTATTATTAAAGACAGAGATACTGCAAATAAAAAATTTGATATTTTAGAATCGGCTGGAGTAAAAATAGTTCGTAATTTAGTTAAAGTTGGTAAAATTGTTAAACAATTATTAAATAAAATTTGATTTAATATATATTATAATAATATTATATTTTATTTTAATAAATTTTAGTAGATATTTAAATTATAAAAATAAAATGATTATAAATTGATATTTTCTGTTAAGAATAAGGGCTTAAGATGTTTGATATTGTTGAGCTGTCTAGGTTACAATTTGCATTAACTGCAATGTATCATTTTTTGTTTGTACCATTAACACTTGGTATGTCATTTTTATTAGCTATTATGGAAACAGTATATGTTATCTCAGGAAAGCATATATATAAAGATATGACTAAGTTTTGGGGTAAATTATTTTCTATTAATTTTGCCTTAGGTATTGCAACAGGTTTGACTATGGAATTTCAATTTGGAACTAATTGGTCATATTATTCTCATTATGTTGGTGATATTTTTGGCGCTCCATTGGCAATTGAAGGATTAATGGCATTTTTCTTAGAGTCAACATTTGTTGGTTTATTTATTTTTGGTTGGGAACGTTTAAATAAAATACAACATTTAATGAGCACGTGGTTAGTTGCAATAGGATCTAATTTTTCTGCTTTATGGATATTAATTGCTAATAGTTGGATGCAAAATCCTATTTCTTCTAATTTTAATTTTAAAACTATGAGAATGGAAATGATTAGTTTTTTAGAATTATTTTTAAATCCAGTGGCACAAGTTAAATTTGTTCATACAGTTACAGCTGGTTATTGTACTGGGGCTATGTTTATTTTAGGTATTAGTGCTTATTATTTACTTAGAGGTCGTAATAAATCTTTTGCTAAACGATCCTTTGCAATAGCATCAAGTTTTGGCGTTATTTCAATATTATTAGTTATTATATTAGGTGATGAGTCTGGTTATGAAATAAATAAAATTCAAAAAACTAAGTTAGCTGCTATTGAAGCAGAATGGGAAACTAAAACACCACCAGCTTCATTTAATCTTATTGCTATACCAAATAATGATAAAATGAAGAATGAATTTACAGTAAAAATTCCATGGTTAATGGGAATTATTACTACTCGTTCTATTAATACTCCAGTTTTAGGTTTAAAAGATTTAATGATACAAAATGAAGTTCGTATTCGTAATGGTATAAAAGCTTATGCTTTATTAAAAAAATTACAAATCAATAATAATGATACTTTTATAAGAAACGAATTTGAAAAAAATAAAAAAGATCTTGGTTATGGATTATTATTAAAACATTATACTCCTAATATTATTGATGCTAGTGAAAAATATATTAAATTAGCTGTTAAATATAGCATTCCTAAAGTATGGCCTATATTTTGGTTATTTCGTATTATGGTAGTTTGTGGTTTTATTATGTTATTTATTTTTAGTTTATCATTTTGGAATGTTATTCGTAATTGTATTAGTGAAAAAAAATGTTTTTTATATTTAGTTATGTTTAGCATACCATTACCATGGATTGCGGTTGAATCCGGTTGGTTTGTTTCTGAGTATGGTAGACAACCATGGGCAATTAGTGAGATTTTGCCTACAGATGTTGCACATTCATCATTAACAAGTACTGATTTAATTTTTTCTATTATATTAATATGTGGTTTATATACTTTATTTTTAATTATTGAGTTATTTTTAATGTTTAAATTTGTACGTCAAGGACCAAGTATTTTTAAAACAGGTCGTTACTATGATGAACAACAAAATATTTTATCCCAAGATAGTTAATAGAGGCTTGTTTATGTTTGATTATGAGATATTAAGGTTTATATCATGGTTGTTAATTAGTATATTGTTTATTGGTTTTGTTGTAACTGATGGTTTTGATATGGGTGTTGGTATTTTATTATTATTTATAGGTAAAACAGATATAGAACGTAGAATTATGATTAATACAATTGCACCTCATTGGGATGGTAATCAAGTTTGGTTAGTAACAGCTGCTGGTGCAATTTTTGCAGCTTGGCCAATAGTTTATGCAGCGGCATTTTCTGGTTTTTATATTGCTATGATATTAGTTTTAGCTTTATTATTGTTTAGACCAATTAGTTTTGATTATCGTTCTAAACTTGAAAATCCTAAATGGCGTAAGATATGGGATTGTGGTATATTTATTGGTAGTTTTTTTCCTCCATTAATTATTGGTATTATTTTTGGTAATTTATTACAAGGGGTTCCTTTTACAATTAATGAACAATTATATTTAAATTATACTGGTTCTTTTTTTAGTTTATTTAATTTTTATAGTTTATTATTTGGGATATTTGCAATTATTATGCTAATGACTCAAGGTGCGAATTACTTACAAATGAGAACTGTAGGTAAATTATATTTACGTTCACGTAATATTATTTATATTACAGCCTTTTTAAATTTAATTATTTTTGCTATTGCTAGTATATGGTTAATATATAGAATTAATGGTTATGTTATTAAAAGCATAATTGATACTAATGCAGATTCCAATCCTATGCATAAAGAAGTAATAAGAGAATTTGGTTCATGGTTAATTAATTTTAATAAATATCCAATATTATGGATATTTCCATTTTGTAGTTTAATTTTTCCAATTTTCAATATTTTATTTACTAAATTAAATAAAGTAAAATTGTCATTTTTATTTTCATCATTAACAATTATTTCTATTATTTTAACTTTTGGTATTAGTATGTTTCCATTTATAATGCCTTCAAGTATACAACCTAATGTTAGTTTAACGATTTGGGATTCTAGTTCTAGCTTATTTACTTTGCAAGTAATAACAGTTATTGCAATTATTTTTATACCAATTATATTATCTTATACTATTTGGTGTTATTATAAAATGTTTGGTAAAATTGATAAAATATATATCGAAAGTAATGAGCAATCATTATATTAAGGAGTAAATAATATGTGGTATATTATTTGGATTTTAGGGACATTATTTGCTTGTTGTTTTACTATTATTGTAGCTCTTGCAATCGAGTTTTTTGAGAATAATATTATTAATAAAACTAAAAATATTAATAAATTATAATTATAAATAGATATATTAATTAGTAAAAGTATTAATTAATAATATTAAATATATTATTTAAAATAAAATTTTAATATTATTTTATATATTATTATTTTATTTTTATAATTTTTTATTAAATAAATTATTATATATATTGATAAATAATTTATTAATAATAAAAAATAAATATAATAATTTTGATTATTATTTATTATATAAACAATAATTAATTAACAATATTAATATAAATTAGTTAATTTATTAATTATTAAAAATTATTTTATTAAATTATATTATTGATTTTTTAATATTTAATATTTAATTAATTAATAAAATTTTAGATATTATAAATAATTATTATTTTATTAATAATTAATATAAAATTAATTAAAATATACAAGTTTATTATTTATGGAGTTTAAATGATAATTATATGAACATTATTAATTTATTCTTAAAAACCAGTTTTTTAGTTCAATTAATTATATTTATTTTAATAGTATTTTCTATTATTTCTTGGGCTATTATTTTTCAAAAAACTAAGATGTTAAATATAGCAATTCATAAAATGGAAGTATTTAGAAATCTTTTTGAGTCTGGAATTGAAATATCTAGTTTATATAAAAAAATTCAAGTACGTAATAATTCATTAATGGGGTTAGAACAGATTTTTTATATTGGTTTTAAAGAGTTTTATAGCTTATGTCAAAATAATATGTATACACCAGAAATTATTATGGATAGTACATCTAGAGCTATGATGATATCAATAAATAGAGAGTTAGAATTATTAGAAACGTTAGATGATTATATTGCATTTTTAGGCACAATTGGTTCAATAAGTCCTTATATTGGGTTATGTGGTACTATTTGGGGAATTATGCGCGCTTTTATTTCTATTGGTTCAGTTAAACAAGTAACATTACAAATGATCGCTCCAGGTATTGCTGAATCATTAATTGCAACAGCAATTAGTTTATTTACTGCTATTCCAGCTGTTATAGCTTATAATCAATTAAATCAACGAATTAATAAATTAGAACAAGGTTATAATAATTTTATAGAAGAGTTTTTAGCTATTTTATATCGTCAAACTTATATATATAAAAAATAATAATTATTAAGAATAAAATGGTATATAAAAATAAAAATAAACGTAAATTAAGATGTGAAATTAATATAGTTCCTTTATTAGATGTATTATTAGTTTTATTATTAATATTTATATCAACTTCACCAATTATTTTTCAAAGTATAAAAGTGGAGTTACCAAATACAATAAAATCACAAAATATATCATTCAATGATAATTCATTCATTATCATTGAAATTTTTGGAATAGGTAAATATAATATAATTGTAAATGGTCATCGTAAAGAACTTTTATTACCAAGACAAATTGAAATATTTGCAAAAGATATTTATATAAAAAAACCTAATACTATTTTTTTTATTGGTGGATCTAAGAATATTCCTTATGAAGAAATTATAAAAATACTAAACATACTTCATAAAGTTGGTATTAAATCAGTTGGTTTTATGACTAAGGCTATATAATTATAAATATATAATTATTTATTTGGAAATGTATGTGAGAATGATAAAAGAGCAAAAAAATAAATTACATCGCTCTATAATATTATCTATTATCTTTCATATTATATTACTTAGTTTTATTATTTTAGGTTCTTTTAATAAATTTATTAAATTTAATAACAATACTCAAATTAATGAAAAAGTTAATGTAATTATGGTTAATCCAAATATAATAACTGAGGGATATAAAAAATTACATTATAATAAAAATATTATAAAACAAAATATAATTATACCCAAAAAATATAATCAACAACAAGAAAAATTATTAGAAAAAAATAAAAATGAACAAAATAATTTTAAAATAATTCAAAAAAAAATAATAAAAATAGCACAAAAACCTAATGAAAAATATAAACAAATGGGAAAATCATATTATACAGATAATAAACAATATAAAATATCAAAAATAGTGGTAGATAAATATAAAATAATACAAGATCATACAGTAAATGAGCATATTTTAGAAAAAGATTTAAAATTATTGAAAAAAAAAATAAATATACCAAAACAATCTGATATAATTAAATCTTTAATTGATAAAATATTAAATCAACAATATTCTATTAAACAAATTGGATTTTCATCAACAATTAATAATATAAAAAATATAAAAAATAAAGAATTTAATGATAGTATAGATGATTATATTAATAAAATTAAAATTGCAATTATTAATAAGTTTTATGATGATAATATTTATCATGGTAAAATATGTGAATTAAGTATAAAATTAGATTCTAATGGGATGTTAATTAGTATTATGCCTAAAAATAATAAAGTAAATAATCAATTTTTATGTGATGCAGCTATAAGTGCAGCTAAAACAGCGATAATGCCAAAACCACCAGATAATAGTATTTATGATGCATTTAATAAACAAGAAAATACTTTAATATTTAAGTTATAATTAATAAGATTTATTTGTAATATAAAGTTAGAATATAAATAAAATTTTAATTATTTATTTTTTAATATATAATAATTTTTATTAGTATTAAATTAATTATTATATATATAAATCTGTGATGATGGAGAAAAAATGAAACAAATATTTCAATCATTATTAGGTTTTTTTATATTTTATATAGCATGTGTTGATGCTGAAATTCGTATTGAGATTACACAAGGCATTAATAATGCAAAACCTATTGCTATTGTGCCTTTTAAATCAAATAGAACAGATATTTTATTAGATGATATAGGAGGAATTATTGCCTCTGATTTACGTAATAGTGGTAAATTTAATCCTATTAATCCAATAAAATTACCTCAACAACCAACTGTTATATCAGAAATTATACCTAATGTTTGGATATCATTAGGCATTAATATTATTGTTATTGGTTCTATACAATTAACTTCTAATAATCAATATATCATTAATTATCAATTAGTTGACGTGGTAAGTATTCCTAATAAAATATTAATACAAAAAAAAATAAAAGTATCACATAAATTGTTAAGATATGCAGCACATACTATTAGTGATGAAATTTTTGAAAAATTAACTAATATTAGTGGTGTATTTCGAAATCGTATTTCATATGTAGTAAAAACTAATCATAAAAAATTACCTTATGAATTAAGAGTTTCTGATTATGATGGTTATAATCAATGTACTATTCATAGATCTCCTGAGCCATTAATGTCTCCTTCTTGGTCTTCTGATGGTAAAAAAATAGCTTATGTAACTTTTGAAAATGGTAACTCATCATTAGTTGTGCAAACTATATCTACAGGAGAGATTCATCAAATTACTGCTTTTCCAAATCATAATGGAGCACCAATTTTTTCACCAGATGGTAATAAAATAGCTTTTGTATTATCAAAAACAGGGAGTTTAAATATTTATATAATGGATTTGTATAGTAGTAAAATTAATCAAGTAACAGATAGTTCTAGTAATAATACTGAGCCTAGTTGGATGCCAGATAATAAGACTATTATTTATACTTCTGATCAATCTGGACGTCCACAAATATATAAATTAAATATTAATGGTGGCATTCCAGAACGTATTACTTGGGAAGGTAATCAAAATCAAAATGCTGTCGTGAGTTCTAATGGTAAATTTATAGTAATGGTGACATCAAGTAATAATAAACAGCATATAGCTAAACAAGATTTAGTTACTGGTAATGTTGAATATTTAACTAATACATTTTTGGACGAAACACCAAGTATTGCACCTAATGGTACTATGGTAATTTATAGTACATTGCAAGGATTAGGTACTGTATTACAATTAACATCAATAGATGGGCGTTTTAAATCGCGTTTACCAGTGATTGATGGAAATGTTAAATTTCCTTCTTGGTCGTCGCATTTATAATATATACTAAGTATAGTAATAATTATTAAAGGATAAAATTAAGATGCAATTAAATAAAATGTTTAAAGGTTTATCATTAATATTATTTATGTTAACTTTTGTAGCATGTAACTCAAAAAAAGGTAATAATCAGATAGATTCTGAAAATAATATAATAGATAATAATACAAATACAATTTTAACATCTGATCAAACAGTTAGTCAGAAGATGCAAGAATTACAAAGTAATAATATTATTTATTTTGGATTTGATAAATCAAATATTACTTCAGAATATGAACATATAATAGATCAACATGCAGTATTTTTACGTAATAATCCTTCTATTAAAATTACTGTGGAAGGGCATACTGATGAAAAAGGTACATCAGAATATAATATAGCTTTAGGTGAACTTAGAGCCAATTCTGTAAAAATGTATTTACAGAGTAAAGGTGTAAGTAGTGATCAAGTTGCTATTATTTCTTATGGTAAAGAAAAGCCTGATATACAAGGTAATGATGAATCAGCTTATGCTAAAAATCGTCGTGCGATAATTGTATATTAAATATTATATGAACAAAAATTTTAGATATCTTTATCTAAGTTTATTATTATTTATTGGCATAGCGACATTAGTAGTCGCTATTGCTAAAGTTCCTATTGTTAATGTTAATTTAAATTCTACAAGCGATCGTTTTACACAAATAGAAATGGTAATATCTGCTCAAGGTCAATTATTATATAAAATTCAACAGAAGTTATTAAATTCTCAACAAGATATTAATAATTTACGTGGAAAGATTGAAGAAAATCAACATCAACTAATTAAAATATTTGAAAGTCAAAAAAATCTTTATATGCAATTTTATTTATTAAGATCTAATATAAATAAAATTAATTTAAGCAATAATAAAATTAATAAAAATATTATTATAAATAAAAAAGTAAATGAAAAAACTGAATATAATATAGCAGTATTACTTGCAATAAAAAGCAAATCTAAACAACAATTTATACAGGCAATTAATACTTTTTATCGTTTTCTTAAAATTTATCCTAATTCTAATTATAAATCTAATGTTTATTATTGGCTTGGACAATTAAATTATAATAATGGAAATAAATCTGATGCTATGTTTTATTTTGCTAAAGTTGTTAAAAATTACCCTCATTCACAAAAAATGGCAGAATCACTTTATAAAATAGGTTTATTAATGCAAGAAAGCGGACAAAATGATAAAGCACGTATTTTTTATAAACAGGTTATTAAATTATATTTTGATAAGTATAGTGCTAGATTAGCAGAAAAAAAATTATCATTATTATGATAATAATTTAAAATTATATTTAATTATATATTATAATTTAATTTTTTAGTAAAAAACAATTGCACCATTAATAAAAATGAGTAATATATTAATTTATTATAGTAAATTTATATGGGTCGTTAGCTCAGCTGGTAGAGCAGTTGACTTTTAATCAATTGGTCACAGGTTCGAATCCTGTACGACCTACCAATTATATTAATTAAATTAATATATAAAAAAAGAAAAGATTTTAATTTAAAATAATTATTTTAATTTAAGTAAATATATATATTTTATTTATTTAAATTTTAATTCTTATTTTAAATATTTATTAAAATTTTTTTTATTTTTTATTAAAAATATTTAATAAAATATATAAAATTAATAATTTAAATAATTACAATATTATATTTTTTATAAAATATTTTAACTATATTATTTATATATATAATATAATTTAATATTTTTTAAATAATATGTTTAATTTAATTTCAATTAATTAAAATTATTATTTATTATATATTTTAGGTTTATTATAAAGATAATAGTATTTTGTAAATTGTATATTTTTATTAAATTCACAAATTAATGGTACAGCAGTTGGAATATTAAATTCAACTATTTCATTTTCGTTCATTTTATACAAATATTTAATCAATGCTCGTAATGAGTTACCATGAGCAACAATAATAATTTTTTTATTTTTATTAATTTTAGTTTTAATTATTTTTTCCCAATAATTAGAAACACGTTTAATTGTATCTTCTAGACTTTCAGTTAAAGGAATTTCTGAAGGTTGTAAATTTATATATTTAGGATCATTACCTGGATAACGAAAATCATTTTTATTTAATTTTGGCGGTGCAATTTCAAAACTACGTCTCCATAATTTTACTTGATTATCACCATATTTTTTTATTATTTCTATTTTATTTAAACCTTGTAATGCACCGTAATGACGTTCATTAAGTTTCCAGTTTTTTTCAACAGTAATCCATTGTTGATCTATTTGATCTAAAATAATCCACAATGTATGAATAGCTCGTTTTAAAACTGATGTATAAGCATAATCAAAAATAAAACCTTCTTTTTTTAAAAGTTGACCTGCATTTATTGCTTCTTCTTTGCCTTTATCTGAAAGTTTAACATCAGTCCAGCCAGTAAATTTATTTTCTTTATTCCATTCACTTTCTCCATGTCTTATTAAGACTACTTTATTTATTATCATAATTTAAATTCCTATATTAATATTCGTTAAAGTACATTTATATAGTTATATTGTTTTAAAATTTAAAATTAAATATAATTAATTATAATATAAAATTATTAAAATAATAAACTATTATATTAATAATATTATTATATTAACTATTTAATATTTAAAATAATATATTTTAATATTTATTTTAATAAATATATTAAATATTATTATAGTAAAATATTTTTAAAGAATGAATTAATAATTAAAATATTAAATATTATGATGTATAAATAATAATTATTTTAATTATATTAGTATATTATTTAATAAATTAAAATATAATATTATTAATAAATTATTATAATAAAATTATAATTTTTTATGCAAAAAATATAATTATAAATTTAATAATAAATTAATATTAGTTATTTAATTTATTTATTATTATATATAAGTATTATAATAATTAGTTTAAAATTAATAATTACATTAATATTATTAATTAGTGTTATAATAAATAAAAATAATAATATTGATAAAATAATATTTAACATGAATTATTTATTTATAAATAAATTTTATATTATAATAAATTATTATTTTGTAATTATGAAAATATTTTATTATGTTATACTTTAATATATAATTATTTTTTTATTATTAATAATAATATTTATATTTTATATTTATATTATATTAATAATATAATTATGTAATAATTTATATATATAATAATTTTTATTTTTTTTAACTTATAAAATATAATTTTATATTTTATAAGTTAATTAATATATTATTGTTATTAATTTTTACTTTAATAATAATTTAATAGAAAATATATAGTATTTATTATTAATAATAATTAATTATTAGTGATCATATTCTTTATTTTTTTTTAAAAAATTTTATAATTTAATAATGTAATTACTTTAATAATATTATAATATTTTAATTATATATAAAATATCAATTATATTTATTTTATAAATATATTAATTATTTTTAAATATATTTTGTTTAATATATAAAATTTTAATAAAAAAATATATATATATTAATATATTATATTATAAAATAAAATAAATTAATATAAAAAATATATTTAAACTTTTTATTTTACTATTTTAAATATATTATTTTATATAATATTTTTATAAAATAAAAAAATATATACTTAATATTAAAATCAATATTTTTATTTAAATATTTATTAATAATAAATATTTATTAATATATTTTAAAAATAATTTAATAAATTGAATTAATTATAAATTATATTATATATTTAATTGCAATAAACTGTAAAATAAATAATAATATTATTATTTTATATTTTTTAAATAAAAATAAAAATATTAATTTTGATTATATAAAAATTAATTTTATCTTATATTTAACTATATTAAATTCATATTTAATTATGATATATTAATATAGTATATACTAATAATATAAATAATATAAATTATAAATAAATAATAATATATTTATTTATAATAATAAAAAATAATAATATATTTATTTATAATAATAAAAAATAATAAAATAAATAATTAAATTATATGTTAACAAGTATTTAATTAAAAATACGTTTTAATATAATATAAACTTTATTATTTTTTCTTAAGCATATTATTACTATCAAAAATAATAATATTATAATAAACATTTTTATATATAAAAATAAGTTAATGATATTTTATATAATTTTAATTTTAAAATATAAAATTTCAAAATAGATAAAATATTTATATAAGAATTATTTAATATAAATATATATTTAATCATTTAAGTATATTTAAATAATTATTTAAAATAAAATATTATTTTAAAAAAAAATTAAAATAATTTATTTATTTAATAATTTTTAATTAATAAATACAATAAAATAAATATTTGATCTATTATTGGAGAAACTAATGTCGTCGATAAGTCAAGAAGCGTATTTTGTTCGCAAAGAATTAGAAGATAGAGGTCTTGAAAATCCACTTTGCAGTCAATCTCTTTCATTAAATGATCGTAAAAAACAAATTGAAGTATATATAAGTAAAATTATGTGTTTATTAAATTTAGATATAAATGATGATAGTTTATCTAAAACACCTAAACGAGTTGCTAAAATGTATATTGATGAAATTTTCTCAGGATTAGATTATAATAATTTTCCTAAAATTACTTTAATTAAAAATAAAATGTCTTTTGATGAAATAATTACTGTTAGTGACATTTCTTTAACAAGTATCTGTGAACATCATTTTATTACTATTGATGGTAAAGCTACTGTTTCCTATATTCCAAAAGATAAAGTAATTGGTTTATCTAAGATAAATCGTATTGTGAATTTTTTTTCTCAACGACCACAAGTTCAGGAACGTTTAACTCAACAAATTTTAATTGCTTTACAAACTTTATTAGGTACTAATAATGTTGCTGTTTCAATAAATGCTGTTCACTATTGTGTAAAAGCTAGAGGAGTTCATGATATGAGTAGTAGTACAATGACAACTTCATTAGGTGGTTTATTTAAATCTAGTAAAAATACTAATCAGGAATTTTTATGTAATATTTCTCGTTTTATAACTAGTTAATTAATATTTATTATTTAATCAAATAAAAGTATATTAAATTAATTAATATTAATATATTATAATATATATTATAATTTAAGTAAGATAAAATAAACTTTATAAATAAAATTATTTTATATTTAATAAAAATATTTACTACTAATTATATGTTATTAATATTTAATTAATTGTTATTTTTAAATAATATAATATATTATATTTAGTTATTATTTATTAAATTTAACATTTATTTTTATATAAAATAAATTTTATTTTATATATTGATAGATTTTTAAAAAAAAATATTTAATATGTATTTTTTTATTATATTCATATTTTATAATTAATTATAAAATATGAATAGTTTTTACTTTAATAGTTAATTTTATTAATTAAAGTATGCTTAAATTTATTATAAATATATATTAATAATAAAATTTTTATTTATTAAATAAAAATATAATTTTATATTATTTATATATTATAATGAATTTATTTAATTATATTAAATAATAATTTTTTTATTAAAAAATTAAATATATAATTTAATTATTAAAATAATATATTTTTAATAAATAATATATTTTATATTAAAATGTGTAAAAGTTTTAAATATTTGATAATTTAATTTTTATAAATTATTATTTATTTAATAATTTAATTAAACATTATTTATAAGTATGGTTTGTAAAAATTGTTATTATATAGTTATATGTAATGTTTATTTTTAATTTAATTTTATTTAAAATTTTATTTTGTATTATAAATAAATTAATACTTATCGTAAAATATTTAAATAATAAATGGATTTAATATAAATATTAGTTTTAATAAATTATTATTATTTGATAAATTATATATAAATTATTATATAAAATATCAAGTATAATAAAATTTTTTATTAATAATTGATAATTAATTATTTTATTAATAAAATAATTAATAAATTATAAAGTAAATTAAACTTAAATTATATATTTAATTTTATTTTATATTAAAAATTAATTTTTTAAATATTATCTATTATATAATTTAAACATATAATAATAAATTTAATTTGTAAATTATTAATTATTAACAATATATATAATGTTATTATAAATAAAAAAATAATTAAATTGAATAATAAATATATTTTTATATTATTAAATTAAAATTAAGTAATTTATACTACAAATAATTTATATAGAATATATAATATTATAAGTTAATAAATTATTAATTATAGTAAAAATATACAATTAAAGTAAAAATTTAATAATATATTTAATATTATTTAATAATAAAAAATAATATTAATGTAAATATAATTTAATAAATAATAATATATTAATAATTTAATTTATTTATACATAAATAATAATACTAATACTTATTTTAAGTACAATAATTAATTAATTTTAATTTTATTCAATTATATTTAATAAATGTAAAAAAAATAAAAATAATTATATATATATTTTTAATTTTTAAAATATTATTCTTAAATTAATATATAAGTGTAAAATAATATATAAAAATGAATTAATATTTAAAAAAATATATAAAATAATGAAAATATTATATATAATTGTTATTATATTAAATTTTATTAATAATAAAATTATAAATTTTATTATATATAATATTTTTAAAAATCATGTAATATTATTATATTAATAAATTTTATTTAATATAAAATTAATATATATAAAATTTTAATTTTATATAAATATTATAGAATTTAAATATAATTTATTTTTTTATTTATATAATTAAAGAATTAAATTATGAAATAGTAATAAATATATTTATATAAATTATCTAAAATATAATTAAATAATTTAAATATTAATAATAGCAAAAATACTTAATATGATTTTATGTTAATTTAAATATTATCATTAAATTAATTATTAATTAATTATTATTATATTATAATAATTTGACTATATAAATTTAATATTTATTAAGTTAATTATAAAATTTATTATATTTTATATATTATTTATATAAATTTTAATAACATTATTAATGCATAATAAATTATAAATTTTGTTAAATAACCCTATAATAATTATTTAATTATAAAATAGTTAATTAATTTTTTTTCTAAATATTACTATTTTTATAATCAAATAATATTATTAATATTATATTTGATTTAAATATAATTATTAATTTATATTATTAATAATGTAAATTATTATAAATAAATTATATTTTATATTATATTTATAAATAAAAATACTTATATATTATATATTTATTATTAATTTAAAATATCATAATAATAATTAAAATAAAATATATTATTTATATATAAATTAAAAAATTAATTATTAATATATTTTAAAAAATTTACTTAAGTAAATAATTAGTTATTACAAATAATAATTTTAAATTATATATAATAAGAATATTTACAAAAATAAAATATTTTTATAAAGATTATTTATATATTAAATTATTCTATATATTATTATAATGTTTATAACCATTCAGTATGAAAAATTCCATCTTTATCAATTCTCTTATAAGTATGAGCTCCAAAATAATCACGTTGTGCTTGAATTAAATTAGCTGGTAAAAAAGCAGATCGATAACTATCATAATAAGAAATTGCTGCTGTAAATGTTGGTAATGTAATACCATTTTGTATTCCAAAAGAAGCAACATCTCTTAACGATTGCTGATATTTATCAGCAATATTTTTAAAATAAGGAGAAAATATTAAGTTTGATAAAAATGGATCATAATTATAAGCATCAGTAATTTTTTGTAAAAATTTTGCTTGAATAATACAACCAGCACGAAAAATTCTAGCAATTTCACCATAATTTAAATGCCATTGGTATTTATCTGATGCTGCTTTTAATTGTTGAAAACCTTGTGCATATGAAATTATTTTTCCTAAATAAAGTGCACAACGTATTTTTTCAATAAATATTTCTTTATTGCCTTTAAATAAGTTAATAACTGGCCCAGTTAGTATCTTTGATGCTATTATTCTTTGTTTTTTTAAAAAAGATAGATAACGTGCAAATACAGATTCAGTAATAAGAGTAACTGGAACGCCTAAGTCTAATGCACTTTGACTACTCCATTTACCAGTTTCTTTATTATCTGCTTCATCTAATATAACATCAATTAAATAATTATCTGTTTTATCTTCTTTTTTTCTAAAAATATCTGCTGTAATTTTAATTAAATAACTATTTAATTCACCTTTATTCCATTTTGTAAAAATATTTGCTAATTCTTCATTGGATAATTTTAATGCATTTTTTAGTATTGCATAAACTTCAGAAATAAGTTGCATATCACTATACTCAATTCCATTATGTACTATTTTTACATAATGACCAGATCCATTGGGGCCAATATAGCTTACACAAGATTGTCCATCGACTTTAGCTGTAATTTTTTTTAAAAAAGGTTCTATTAAATAATATGCTTGTTTTGGTCCACCAGGCATAATAGAAAGTCCTTTTAATGCTCCTTCTTTACCACCAGAGACTCCTGCTCCAATAAAATTAAATCCTTTCGTTGAAAGCTCTTTATTTCGTCGTATGGTATCCTGAAAGTAAGAATTACCACAATCTATTAGAATATCACCTTTATCTATATAA
Organism: Arsenophonus endosymbiont of Ceratovacuna japonica; assembly: GCA_024349725.1. Classification (GTDB taxonomy): domain Bacteria; phylum Pseudomonadota; class Gammaproteobacteria; order Enterobacterales; family Enterobacteriaceae; genus Arsenophonus. Next base: position 14,451 of record AP026064.1, on the reverse strand, counting down.
GATATTAATGAATCTATCATTTTATCCGTTGCCTCACCAGCTTTTATTATTAATAAAATAAAACGTGGTTTTTCTAATGAATTAACAAATTCTTTAATTGTATAGCAAGGAGTTAATTTTTTTCCTGGATTTTCTAAAATTATTTTATTAGTTTTTTCTTTAGAGCGATTAAAAATAGATACTGCATAACCACGGCTTTCAATATTTAGCGCTAAATTATGCCCCATAATAGACATACCAATAATACCAATTTGTTGTTTTAACACTAAAAACTCCTTTTTATCATTTATCACTTGTATTTATTAGTGAATAATAATTTTATATATTTATATAATAACTTACTATATAAGTTTGTGATAGCAATTTTATGTTTTTAAAATATAATATTTAAATTAAAAATATTAAAAATATTATTATATTGAAATTTTTAGTTAAAATATCAATGATTTTAATTATATTTAGTATATCTTACATATTATAAGGTAAAATAAATTTTATGGAATGGATCGCTGATCCTACAATGTGGATTGGACTAGTTACTCTTATCATACTAGAAATTGTACTTGGTATTGATAATTTAGTTTTTATTACTATTTTAGTAGATAAATTGCCAACTAAATTACGTAATAAAGCAAGGATAACAGGTTTAACATGTGCATTATTTATGCGTATTATTTTATTATTTAGTTTAACATTACTTGTTTCATTAACTAGTCCTATTATTAATATTTATAGTCACGAATTTAGCGCAAGAGATATTTTGATAATTAGTGGTGGATTTTTCTTACTTTTTAAAGCCACTATGGAACTTAATGAACGATTAGAAGGTAAAGATAATAAATCTAATAAACAAAGAAAAACAGTTAAATTTTGGGCTGTTGTAGTACAAATTATTATATTAGATGCTATTTTTTCACTTGATTCAGTAATTACTTCTATTGGAATGGTTGAACATATTGGAATTATGATTGCATCAGTTACAATTGCTATTATATTAATGATAATAGCTAGCAAAACATTAGCTACATTTGTTAATAGCCATCCAACTATCGCCATTCTTTGTTTAAGTTTTTTACTTATGATTGGATTTAGTTTAGTAGCTGAAGGTTTTAATTATATAATACCAAAAGGATATTTATATGCTGCTATTGGTTTCTCTATTATAATAGAATCTCTTAATCAATTTGCATCGTTTAATCGTCGTCGTTTTTTAAAAATTACTAAATCTTTGAGAGAAAGAACTGCTGAAGCAATATTACGTATTTTAGATGCACAACATGAACATACTGAATTAGATCATCATAACTCTAATTTAATAGCTAATAATAATATCATTTTTCATACACAAGAGAGACAAATGATAGTTCGTTTATTAGGATTTGCTCAAAGAAACGTAAGTAGTATTATGACTTCACGTCATGATATTAAATATATTGATATAAATAAATTAACGGATAAATTATTAATATTTTTAGAAAAAATTCCTCATACAAGATTAGTTGTTACTGATGAATCAATAAGTTATGAACCTATTGGAATTATAAATGTTATCGATATATTAAATCAGCAATTAAAAAAACAAAAACTTAATTTACGGTCTTTAGTTACTCAACCATTAATCTTTCCAGAAGTTTTACCATTATTTCAAGCATTAGAGCAATTTCGAAAAGCACATACACATTTTGCTTTTGTTGTTGATGAATTTGGTTCAGTTGAAGGAATTGTTACGTTAACCGATATTATGGAAACTATTTCTGGTAATATGCCAATTAGTGAAGAAGAGGTAGATTCTCGTTATGATATTCAACAATTAGAAGATAGCCGATGGGTTGCTAACGGTTTTATGCCTTTAGAAGATTTAATTATTTATGTGCCTATTAATCTTGATGAAAAACGTGAATATGAGACAATTGCCGGATTATTAATGGAACATTTACAAAGAATGCCAATTGTTGGAGAACGTATTAAAATTGAAAATTGGATTTTTGAATTATTAGAAGTAACTAGCCATAGAATTAAAAAAGTATTAATTACTCCACTCTATAATTAATTATTAATTAACATAATATTATTTATATTTAATATAGTATATTAAATTTTTTAACGAATATTTCATAAAATATAAATTTTACTAATTGAATACAAAATATATTAAATTAAAAAATTATATAAATTTTATTTTTTATAATTAAAACTTAAATTTAATATATATTAAATGTTTATATTAAATATATACTATAATATAAATATATTTAATTAATATAATTATTTATTAAATATCAATTTACATGATATTTTATGATTTTAAATATTTTATAATATAATTAATTAATATAAAATATTATAATTTATAATTATTTTTATTATTTTTATTAACTTTATTTTTTATTACATTTTTCTGATTTTTATATTTTGCATTTTGACGAATATTATAAGGACGTTCAGCTGAACCAGATAATGTTTCAAAACTTAATGCACCAATAATCATACCAGGACGTAATGCTAATGGTAGTTTTCCTGAATTATAAAACTCTAATACAATATGACCACACCAACCTGGATCAATTCTATGAGCAGTTATATGTACCATTAATCCTATCCTAGCAAGCGAAGAACGACCATCAAGCCAACCAACTATATTATTAGGTAATGTTACTGATTCTAAAGTAATAGCTAATACTAATTCATTAGGATGTAAAAAAAATACATCATTATATTTTAAAATAATTTCATTACTTATTACTTTATCTAATTCAGTATTAATTTCATTTTTTAAATCACTAACATCAATATAAGGTACAGTATAACCTTGAAATATACAAAATTTATTTCCTAAACAAATATCAACTGTTACTCCATTAATTCGCTTTATTGATGGTCGAGGTTCAATAATTATTTTTTTTTTATTAAGCCATTTAATTATATCTCTATCACATAGTCTCATTTTATTTCCTTATAATAATAATATTATGTAATTAGTTTAATAAATTAAATAAATATTAAAAAATTATTCATTTTATTATTTAATTATAAAATTTAAAATTAATTCATATATTATTAATATTTTTTATTGATTAAGTGTTTAATATTATTTAAAGATAAAATAATATAATTTATATTATTATTTAATATAATACTTTATAATAGTTAAATATTGTTTAAATAATTATTTAAATATAATAATTTAAAATTAAAATAAGTTATTATTTATTTAGTTTTAATATTTAAAGAAATAATTTTTAATGAAGATATAAATATTATTTAGTATATAATTAATAATAAATACTTTATAAAAATTTTATTAAATAATTTTAATTTAAAAAATAATTTATAGTTTTATATAATATAAAATTATAATACTAAATAATTATTTTATTATATTTTAATATATCAAATACATTAACATAATATTTATAATAAAATTTTAATAATTGTTATTATTTGTTTTATTTTAATTATTAAATAAATAAGATTAATTTATTTATATTTTTTATAAAAGAAATTTTATTATAATTTTTTATTATAATCAATTTATTAAAATAAAATAGTATATGCGATTTTTATATATATTAGAATTTTTTGTTTGGATATCTAATAATTATTTATTAAATTTTATTTAAATTATACAAAAGTAAGTATATAATATATTTTTACTTAATAATTTATATTAATTTTTTAATTATTTTTGATTTATATTAGATTTAAAAATAAGTTTTAAATAACTATAATTATTATAAAAATATAAACTTATATCTTTAATAATCTATAACATTAGAACTTTTATTTAATTAAATAAATATTTTATTGTAGAATTATAATAATTATTATAATAATTGATATATTTATAATAATATTAATTGAATATTATCAATTTTAAGTAGTGAATAAATTACTAAATAATTTAAATTTATTAATTTAGTTTTTTATAATATTTGTATTATAGATTTACTGACTATTTAATTTCGACTAATATTTACATTATTACCATTTACTAAATAAATAATCCAATTAATATTTAATTCATTTGCAATTACAAAAAATATATAATTATTATTAATTTATATAGGATATTTATTTGTAATTTTTTAATATAATTTGTATTTATAGTATATAAATATTAGAATCTCAAACATCTATTTTTACCAAATTATATATGATTTATTAATATTTTTATTTTTTTTAAAATAATAATAATAATATTATGTATACTATTTATATTAGATAAATTATTTATTATAAATGATATATTTATATTATAACATAATTTTTATTTTATTATTTTTGATCTTATTAGTTTTTATAATTTTAATATTTTTTAATTAAACATTTAAAAGGTATTTATAAGTAAATATTATCATTAATTCAAAATATTATATGATTATATCATATATAATCATATAATATTTTTAATATATTAATTTTTTATAATGTTAAATTATTGAATTTTCATAAAATATTAATAACTTATTAAATTAATAGTTCTTACTTTTATTTATTTAAATAATTTTAAATTTATTAATAATTCTTTTTATTTAGTATTAATTATTAATAATTAATCTTAATATTATACTAAATAATAATTTTAGTAATATTAATAAAATAAATCATTATATTTATTGAATAAAATTATAATAAATAATAATGAATTAATTATTTTAATATTTATTTAAATAAATATAATTAGTTAATATTAAATCATTGTTTAATTTGTAGGAGTTAAATATTAATTATGACTCAAATTTCTAAAAAACTTTTAGTAACTTGCGCATTGCCATATGCTAATGGTTCAATTCATTTAGGTCACATGTTAGAACATATCCAAGCAGATATTTGGGTTCGTTATCAAAGAATGCGTGGTAAACAAGTTTATTTTATTTGCGCGGATGATGCCCATGGTACACCTATTATGTTAAAAGCTCAGAAATTAGGTATAACTCCAGAGGAAATGATTAATAAAATACATAAGGAACATCAACATGATTTTGCTGATTTTTTTATTAGTTATGACAATTATTATTCAACTCATAGCATTGAAAATAAAATATTATCTGAACAAATTTATTTAAAAATGAAAAAAAATGGTTATATTAAAAGTAAAACTATATTACAATTTTATGATCATAAAAATGGAATATTTCTTCCTGATCGTTTTGTTAAAGGTCATTGTCCAAAATGTCAGTCAGCTAATCAATATGGTGATAATTGTGAAGTTTGCGGTGCAACCTATAATTTAACAGAATTAATTAATCCATGTTCTGTAATTTCTGGTGTAATTCCTGAAATGCGCAAAACACAACATTTTTTCTTTGATTTACCATTATTTAGTAATATGTTAGAAATTTGGGTGCAATCTGGAACATTACAGCCACAAGTAGTAAATAAAATAAAGGAATGGTTTAATTCTGGTTTACAACAATGGGATATTACTCGTGATGCTCCTTATTTTGGTTTTGAAATACCTAATGCACCTAGTAAATATTTTTATGTTTGGTTAGATGCCACTATTGGTTATATAGGAACATTTAAAAATCTTTGTAAAAAGAAACCTAATATTGATTTTGATAGTTATTGGAATAAAGATTCTACTATTGATTTATATCATTTTATAGGTAAAGATATTATTTATTTTCATAGTTTATTTTGGCCAGCAATATTAGAATGTATTGGTTATCGTAAGCCTACTAATATTTTTGTTCACGGTTATATTACAGTAAATAATGCAAAAATGTCAAAATCAAGAGGAACTTTTATTACTGCACGAAATTATTTAGATTATCTTGATGCTGATTGTTTACGTTATTATTATGCTACTAAACTTTCTTCTAATATTAATGATATTAATCTTAATTTAAAAGATTTTGTTCAACGAGTAAATGGAGATATTGTTAATAAAATTATTAATTTAGCAGCACGTAATATAGGATTTATTAATAAACATTTTAACAGTAATTTATCATCACGTCTTTCATATCCTAAACTTTACCAACATTTTATTTCAAAATCAGACAAAATTGGCAAACAGTTTTGTAAACAAGAATATAATAAAGTAATTCGTGAAATTATATTGCTAGCTGATTTAGCTAATCGTTATATTGATAATGAATCACCTTGGTTAATTGCTAAACAATATGGTCGAGAACAAGATTTACATGATGTATGTTCTATGGGTATTAATTTATTTCGTGTGATAATGACTTATTTAAAACCAATATTACCTGGACTTACTCAACGAATAGAAAATTTTTTAAATATTTCACTTAATTGGGATGATATTAATAATCCTTTATTAAATCATAAAATTGTACCTTTTAAAACTTTATTTCAACGTATTAATATTAATGATATAATTAATATGTTATCTGCATCTAATAAAAAATAATATTATAAATAATAATTTTTATAATTTAAATATAATCATATTATTAAATTTTTTCTATTAAGCAATTTAATTTACTAGCATTTTAATATTAAAAAATAATAAATTTTAAATATTTTATTAATTTATTTATATTTAAAACATTAAATATATTTAATATGTTATTATTATGAATATATTATTAATATAATATATTTTAATTTTTATAAAATTATAATATTTTTGATTATAATTAAATATTATTATGAAATTTTAATTTTAATTACAAGTAATTATATATGTAAAATAAATAAAAATAAAATTAATTGTTTAAATTATAAAAAATATTTTTTATTAATTTTAATATAAATATTTATTAGATTATTATACTAGTAATTTATTAAATTTAATTTTTAAATATTATTTCTTTTTAATTATAGTTTATTATTACTTATATATATAATAAATTAATACTTAATATTTTAATAAATTAAAAGTAATAAAGTATATATTTTACTTAATTTTTATATATTTATATTAATAGTAATTATTAATTATAATCAATAATTACTATATAATTATTAATTATAATTTTTTTATAATGTAATTAATCAGTCAATGAAATAATATATTTTCATAATTAATTATTAATAATATATTAATTAATATATTAAATATTGTTATATAAATTAATTTTATAATATATAATATAATTAATTATTATATTATTATATTTTAATAATGTTATTTTTTTAAAATTAAAATAAATTAATAATATTATATTTAAGTTTTTATTGTAATAAATAAAATTAAATATGATTATTAATATAAATATATTTATTAATATAGTTTATTTGTATTTTAATTTTTTCTATATTAAATATTATGTAGTAAAATTAATTAATAATTAATATATATGAATATTATATTATTATATATAATTAATTAATAATAAATATCTTACTTAATAAGTATAGTTTAAATTTTTTTTATAATGTTTTAAATTAATAATATTTATATTTTATTATATAATATTTCTAATAATTATAAGTTTAATGATAGTTAATATTATTAAAATTATAATTATTATTTTTTAAATACTATTATTATTTATATAGCAAAGATATTCGTTAAAATTATTAAATAATAAATTTTTTCATTTTGTAAAAAAAAATATTAAATTAAATATTATACTATATTGTATTTAATATTTGTTTTTATTTAAAAATTAATTAATTATATTTAAATAATTTTATTTAGTAAATAAAATTTATAGATACTAATATAATATATAAATTATCAGTTTAATAATTACTGAATATCTTATAAATAATAAATAAATTAAAAATAAAATAAGAAAATAATATCATATATAAAATTATTATTATTTTAATTGGTAATTTAAAGCATTTATAAAAAATAATAATATTTAAATATAGATATAATTATTTTTTTATTAACTGTGAATTTAATTTTTGTAAAAAATTACTAATAACTATAATTATTTTTATAATTTATTTAAAAATCTTAATAAATGTATCTATTTTATAGATAAATTTATTAAAATAATTATTGTAAAATATATAATTATTTATTTATAATTTATAATATATTAAATTATATAAATTAATTATTAAAGTAATATATAATAATAGTTTAATAAATAATTATTAATATATTTATGTTTAATATATTTATATATTATATTAATTCATATTTAATCTTTATTAATTTTAATAAATAATAAGTAAGAATATTAAATATTTTAACAAAATAAATAATTTATAATTATAAAATTCTACTTTTATAATAATTAAATTTTTACTTAAATATAAATAATTAATTATTTATATTTAATATTTATTTTTTTATATTGATATTAATAAATTTAATAGTTTGAATAAAATAATATATGAATATTTTATATAAATTTTTATTTTAATTATAAATTATATAGTATAAAATATATTATAGTTAATTAATTTGTTTATGTATTAATTTTTATAATAATTATTTATGTTATAAATAGTTATTATTTTATTTTTTTTTGATAAATTTTGATAAATTTTGATATAATTTTAATATATATTAATTATTATTAATTAATTAATTAAAAATAAAATAAATTTAAAATTAAATATTTTTATATTCAATGAATTTACTAATTATTTAAATATATAATTTATTTATTAGTTAAAATAAAAAATAAATTAATTTATTATAAAACATTTATAGCAATATAATTATATGTAAATTAATAAAATAAGAACTTTAATAAATAAAATATTTAAATATTAAAAAAAGTAAAAAACTTGTTTATTGTCTTATAAATTTTTTTAAATTTGAGTTAATATTTAATATATTATAATAAATTACTTTAAGTAAAATATTAAAATTTTTTAAGTTAAATAATTTCATTATAATATAAATAATAATAAAAATTTATATAAAGATATATATATAATAATTAAGATAATATAAATATCAATAATTTATATAAATTAAGTATAATTTATTTAGTATATTTTATCTTAAAATATTAATGATAATATTTTTTATAAAGTACGTTATTAGAAATTATATAAAATATATTAAATATAAAAATAATAAATAAAATATATTATTATAATTTAAATTATATTATTTTACTATTTTATTTTTTAATATATAATTTTATTATTGTTTGTAACATAATTTTTTAAGACTTAAATAAATATTTTATAATATAATATATTATAAAATATTTATTAATATATTAATTAAAATTTTAATTTTAAAATTGATTTTAATTATTAATTTTAAATATTTAAAAAAAATATAAAAAAATTAAAATATACAAATTAATTATATATAATTATATATCTATATTTTCTGCTTTTAATGCATTTTTTTCAATAAAATTTCTACGTGGTTCTACTTCATCACCCATAAGTGTTATTAGCAATTGATTAGTTGTAATAGAATTTTTAATAGTAACACGCATCATACTACGTGTATCAGGATTCATTGTTGTTTCCCATAATTGTTCTGGGTTCATTTCACCTAATCCTTTATAACGTTGTACTGTTAAACCTCGGTATGATTCTTTTAATAACCAATTAAATGCCTCTTCAAAAGAAGAAATATTTTGACGACGATCTTTTCTTTCTACATATGCTCCATCTTCAATAATCCCTCCTATGAGTTTATTTATTTTAGTAATATGTACATATTCAATACTATTTATGAAATCTAAATTAATATTATAGTTATTATTAATACCATATGTTCTAATGTGTAAAATTGGTTCAAATAATTTATTTTTAATGTTTTCATGAATATGATAACTGTAATCACTGCCATATTTTTCATTATTAGATAGACGTTTAACTAACATATCAATCCAATTTTTTATTTTTATTTTATCTCTTAAATCATCCTTAATTAAAATAGGTTGATAAATAAGATTATTTAACAAAGTAATTGGATAAATATGTTTTAAACATTTAATAAGTTTTTTAGCATTGTTATATTCAATTATTAATTTTTTTAATAAATCACCTTTTAATGCTGTAGCATAAGGATTACTATAAAGTGCAGCGTTATCTAATGCAATTGAAATTAAATATTTATTCATATCTTCATCATCTTTAATATATTGTTCTTGTTTTCCTTTTTTCACTTTATATAAAGGCGGTTGGGCAATATATATATGACCTCGTTCAATAATTTCTATCATTTGACGATAAAAAAAAGTTAATAATAATGTTCTAATATGAGAACCATCGACATCAGCATCAGTCATAATAATAATACTATGATATCGTAATTTATCAGGATTATATTCATTACGGCCAATGCCGCATCCTAAAGCAGTTATTAAAGAAACAATTTCTTGTGAAGAAAGCATTTTATCAAAACTAGCTTTTTCAACATTAAGAATTTTACCCTTTAATGGTAATATAGCTTGATTTTTTCTATTACGTCCTTGTTTAGCGGATCCTCCTGCAGAATCACCTTCTACTAAATAAAGCTCTGATAGAGATGGATTACGTTCTTGACAGTCAGCTAATTTACCTGGTAATCCTGTTGAATCTAAAACTCCTTTACGGCGAGTCATTTCACGTGCTTTACGAGCTGCTTCACGCGCTCTTGAGGCATCAATAATTTTACTAACAATAATTTTAGCATCATTAGGATTTTCTAATAAATATTCAATTAATTTTTCATTTATTAATGTTTCAACAATAGTTTTTACCTCTGAAGAAACTAGTTTATCTTTTGTTTGTGAAGAAAATTTTGGATCTGGAACTTTAACAGAAATAATAGCAATTAAACCTTCACGAGTATCGTCACCAGTAGCACTAATTTTAGTTTTTTTATGATAACCTTCTTTATCTATATAATTGTTTAATGTACGTGTCATAGCAGTACGAAAACCAATTAAATGAGTTCCTCCATCTATTTGTGGAATGTTATTAGTAAAGCAATAAGTATTTTCTTGAAAACCATTATTCCATTGCATTGACATTTCTACATTTATTTCATCTTTTTTAGCTGAAAAATAGAAGATATTAGGATGGATTGGAGTTTTATTTTTACTTAAGTATTTTAAAAAAGCTTTAATTCCACCTTTATAATGAAAATAGTCTTTTTTATTATCACGTTTATCTAATAAATTAATAGAAACACCTGAATTAAGAAAAGATAATTCTTTTAAACGCTTTTCTAAAATATTATATTCAAATTTAATAATAGTTTTAAATATTTTTAAGTTTGGCCAAAAGTGGATACATGTTCCATGATTATTAGTTTCCCCGATAATTTTTAAAGGTTCTTGTGGAATACCTAATTTATAAATTTGTTCATAAATTTTGCCATTGCGATATATTGTTAATTTTAATTTTTCAGATAAAGCATTAACCACAGAAACACCAACGCCATGTAATCCTCCAGAAACTTTATAAGAATTATTATCAAATTTACCGCCTGCATGTAAAATTGTCATTATTACTTCTGCAGCAGATATTCCTTCTCCTTCATGAATTTCAGTTGGAATTCCTCGTCCATTATCAAAAATAGAAATAGAATTATCATCATGTATAGTAACGTTAATATTTGTACAATATCCAGCTAAAGTTTCATCAATAGAATTATCTACAATTTCAAAAACCATATGATGCAGTCCTGTACCATCATCTGTATTACCTATATACATTCCTGGACGTTTACGTACTGCATCTAAACCTTTTAATACCTTTATATTTGAAGAATTATATGTATTCGACATTAACGTTTCTCGCTAATTTCTAATATTATAGTTGAATTTTAGTTTTATTTTTTATTTAAATTATTTTATTATCATTTAATATATTTTTAATTTATTTTATTATTATTTAGATAATAATAAAATAAATTTATTTTATTTTAAATTTATTTATTAATATAATTAAAAATTATTATAAATTTTTAATTATATCATAATATATAAATTGTTTTAAAATATATATATAATATTATGTAAATCAATTAAAAATAAAAAATTATATTATTAATATTATATTAATATTTTAATATTAAAAAATTTATAATAATTTAATTTAAAATATTATATAATTTAATATTATAAACGTATTGGCATAATAACATAAATTACTGAATTATTATTTATATCTGTAATTTGTATGCTTGAATTCGAATCAGTTAGTAATAAATTAACTTGTTCACATTTTAATGCATATAATACATCAAGAATATAATTAACATTAAAACTAATTTCTATTATTTGATTTTGATAATTAACATCAATAATTTCTTCTGATTTATCTTTATTTAGATTATTAGTAGTAATTTTAAGTTGATTTTTACTTATATGTAAGCAAACACTATGAAATTTATCATTTGATAAAATAGCTGCACGTGAAAATGCTTGTTTTAGTTTATTACAATCAGCAGTTAATATTTTATTTGAATTTTTAATTAAAACGCGACTATAATCTGGAAAACTACCATCAATTAATTTTGAAGTAAAAATAAAATTATTAACATAAGCTCTTATATTGTTATTGCCAATTTGTAATTTAATAGACTCGTTGTTATTATCTAGTAATTTAATAAATTCTATTATACCTTTACGAGGAATAATTACTGAGTAATTTGGTAAATTATAATTAATATTAAGTGAACATATGGCTAAACGATGACCATTAGTAGCAACAGTTTGTAATTTTTTATTTTTAATTTCAAATAACATACCATTAAGATAATATCGTACATCTTCATGTGCCATTGAGAATTTAGTAGTCTCAATTAAGTATTTTAATGTTGATTGTGGAAGATTAAATTCAATTTTATTTTTCCAATTATGTATATTTGGAAAATCGTCAACTGGAAGAGTTGAAAGTAAAAAATTACTACGTCCAGAGCATATTAGTAAATAGTTTTCTTTAAGAATTACTTGAATTTCTGAATTATCAGATAATTCTCGACATATATTTAAGAATTTATGTGCAGGAACTGTAATAGATCCATCTTCAGATGGTAATATTAATATTATTAATGCTATCATTTCTACTTCTAAATTAGTACTTGTTAAAGAAAGTGTTTTTTTGTGAACTTGTAGTAATAAATTACCTAAAATTGGAAATATAGGACGCCCAATAAGTAAATTACTTACTTGTTGAAGTGGTTTTAGTAATTGTTCACGTTTAATTATAAATTTCATAGTATTATTATGATAATGTTCTAATTAAGTTAGAAAAATCTTCTTTAATATCATAACTTTCTTCACGTAATTGTTCTATTTTTCTACATGCATGAAGCACTGTTGTATGATCTCTTCCACCAAAAGCATCTCCAATTTCTGGTAAACTATGATTTGTTAGTTTTTTTACTAATGCCATTGCTATTTGTCTAGGACGTGTTACAGATCGTGAACGACGCTTTGATAATAAATCAGAAACTTTAATTTTATAATATTCAACAACGGTTTTTTGAATGTTATCAATAGTGATTAATTTTTCCTGTAATGATAGAAGATCTCGTAATGCTTCACGAACAAAATCAATTGTAATTGAACGACCTGTAAAATTAGAATTAGCAATAACTCGATTTAAAGCACCCTCTAATTCTCTAACATTTGATCTTAAGTGTTTTGCAATAAAAAAAGCAATCTCATTAGGTAATTGGATTTGGTTTTCATCTGCTTTTTTCATTAAAATAGCAACTCTAGTCTCTAATTCTGGTGGTTCAATTGCAACTGTTAATCCCCATCCAAAACGAGATTTTAGTCGATCTTCGACGCCATTAATTTCTTTAGGATATCTATCTGAAGTTAAAATAATTTGTTGGTTACCTTCTAATAATGCATTAAAAGTATGAAAAAATTCTTCTTGAGAACGTTCTTTATTAGCAAAAAATTGAATATCATCAATTAATAATGCATCTACTGATCGATAATAACGTTTAAAATCTTCAATTGCATTATTTTGCAATGCTTTTACCATATTTTGAACAAAACGTTCAGAATGCATATAAACTATTTTTGCATTTGTTTTTCGTATAATAATATTATTACCTACTGCATGAAGTAGATGTGTTTTGCCTAATCCTGTTCCTCCATAAAGAAATAGAGGATTATAAGATTCTCCATTATTATCCGATACTTGGCTAGCAGCAGCACGAGCTAGTTGATTTGACTTTCCTTCAATAAAGTTACTAAAAGTATGTTTAGGATTTATATTTGAATAATAAGAAATTTTATTTTGAACCTGTATTTTATCTAAACTACTTCGTAAAATTGAATTTATTGGTACTAAAATTATTTTATTTATTGTAGGATTCGTTATTGAATTTCCATTTGATTTTATTTTTGATTTATTACCTATTTTAAATTTTAATATAGGACTTTCAGAACCACAAAAATCATTTATTAATGCATTAATATTATTCATATATTTATCCTTTACCCAATTTAATACAAAAATATTAGGAGCATAAAGTTCTAATATATTACCATTTAATGCTGCCTGTAAAGGGCGTATCCACATATTAAATTCTGTGACAGGTAACTTATCCTGCAATTGGATAAAACATTTCTGCCAAAGTGACGCTAACAC